>NZ_JAUETE010000002.1:150000-722996 GCF_032484535.1 Bradyrhizobium sp. SZCCHNS3016 | reverse complement strand
ACGGCGGCATAAACTCCCAGCCGCCTATCAGCAGACTCGGTTTAACCGAGGACAACCTCCTGAGGCTCCACAGCTAGCCTCGTCCCACGAACGGCATCTTGGTCGCCATCACCGTGATGAACAGGACGTTGGCGTCGAGCGGCAGGCCGGCCATGTAGGCGACGGCGTCGCCGACGGCCTTCACGTCCATGCGCGGCTCCGGCATCATGCGGCCGTCGGGCTGCAGTACGCCGCCGACCATGCGCTCGGTCATCGGCGTTTCGGCGTTGCCGATATCGATCTGGCCGACCGCGATGTCATAGGCGCGGCCGTCGAGATTCGACGCTTTCGTCAGACCCGTGATCGCGTGCTTGGTCGAGGTGTAGGGCGAGGAGAACGGCCGCGGTGCATGCGCCGAGATCGAGCCGTTGTTGATGATGCGGCCGCCACGCGGCGACTGATCCTTCATGATGCGGAAGGCGTGCTGCGTGCACAGGAACGGCGCGGTGAGGTTGGTTGCCACCACCGACTGCCACTGCTGCAAAGTGAGGTCCTCGAACGGCACCGGCGGCGCACCCATGCCGGCGTTGTTGAACAGCACGTCGAGTCGGCCGTAGGTCGACTTCACGGTGTCGAACAGTGCCGCGATCGAGGCGGGATCGGTCATGTCGGCGGGGACGGGCAGGCTCATGCCCGGCTCGCCGAGCTTCGCGGTTTCCTCCAGCATCTCCTTGCGGCGGCCGACCAGCACCACGGTGAAGCCGCCCTTCATCAGCGCCAGCGATGCGGCGCGGCCGACCCCCGTGCCTGCGCCCGTCACCAGGGCGATCTTCTTTGCCGCTTCAGCCATGTTTCCTCACCTTCAATTCAAGTGTCTTGCAGTGTTCTGCAGTTTCAGTGTTTCGACTCGCTCTGAGTCTTGTAGGGCGGCCTTGGAATGTTGTTGTGCGCCGCGCGCAGGGCCGCCGACCAGCGCGAGCGGAGATCGTGGAAATAGGGCTCGCCGGCCTCGATGCGGTGGTTGAGGTCGGCCTCGCAGGCCTCCGCGCGCACCACCAGCACGTCGATCGGAAGGCCGACGCCGAGATTGGAGCGCATCGTCGAGTCCATCGAGATCAGGCCCGTCTTCAACGCCTCGTAGAGCTCGACGTCGTAATGCATGGCGCGGTCCAGCACCGGCTTGCCGTATTTGTGCTCGCCGATCTGCAGATAGGGCGTGTCGGTGGTGCATTCGATGAAGTTGCCGGCGGTGTAGACCATGAACAGCCGCATCCGCGAGCCCTTGATCTGGCCGCCGAACAGGAAGGAGACATCGAACGAGATGTCTTCGGCCTTCAGCGCCGGGCCTTCGGTGGCGTGCACCATGCGGATCGCCTTGCCGATGCGCTGCGCGGCCTGAAACATGGTCGGCGCGTTCATCAGGGTCTCGACCTCGCCGGTCTCTGGATCCTCCATGCCTTCGGTGAGCGTCGACAGCACGGACTGGCTGACGGCGAGATTGCCGGCGCTGGCGATCGCGAGAATGCGCTCGCCCGGATTGGAGAAGATGTGCAGCTTGCGGAAGGTCGAGACGTTGTCGAGACCGGCGTTGGTTCGGGTGTCCGCGATCATGACCAAGCCGTCACGCACCAGAATTCCGCAGCAATAGGTCATCTCAGTCCCCTCGAGCCATTGCGCGAATTACTAGCGAAAATCGCCCCTTCGTCCAACCCCGCACTTCCGTAGCCCGGATGAGCGGAGCGACATCCGGGATCTCACGCGCTGTCTCGGTGAACCCGGATGTCGCTTCCGCCTTCGCCCTTGCGGGCTTCGGCGGACAAGTCGCTCATGCGGGCTACGGGAAGGCCGGCGGTTCCGGAATTCAGGACTGCCGCTGCGACTGCGATTGCGACGGACCGCCGCGGCCGACCTGCTCGACCTTCACCTTCACGGTGAGCGTCTCGGTGCCGCCGCCATAGCGAGTGCCGCGCACCGGGGCGGCGCCGAGATAATCGAGCCCGATGGCGACCCGGACATGGGCGTCGGTGGTGCAGATGCAGTTGGCGGCGTCGAAACCGACCCAGCCGAGATTCGGCACATAGGCTTCCGCCCAGGCATGGCCGGCTTCCTGGTGCACTGCACCATCGGAGCGCAGGAAGTGGCCGGACACGAAACGCGCGGGGATGCCGGCGGCGCGCGCACAGGCGATGAAGATGTGCGCATAGTCCTGGCAGACGCCGCGCTTCAGCACGAAGGCTTCCGCCGCCGAGGTGCCGCTGTGGGTCGGATCCTCGTCGAAGGTCATGTGCTCGTAGACCTGCACCATCAGGGTGTGCAGAAGACCGAGCACGTCGCTGTCCGATTCCGCGCGCAGATCGCGCACGACGGCGGCCATGGCGGCATTGGCGGCTGTGAGGGGTGTCTGCCGGAGGAAGAAGCTGGGCGGGAAGCGCTCGTCCGCTCCCTTCAACACGCCGCCGGTGTCGTGCGTCTCGACCAGGCCTTCGGCCGTGATCGTGAGGTCCTCGAGTGCGCCATGGGTGATCACATGGGTGACGTTGCCGAATGCGTCTTCATGCATGTCGAGGCGGGCATCGGTCGACACGTCGATCTGCCACTCCGCCACATATTGGCCGTCATTGCTGCCGGGCGTCATGCGAATGATCTGGATGGCGCCGGTCGCCGCCGGCTCGTAGCGGTAGGTGGTGGAATGGGAGATACGCAGGCGCATGGCGGTCGACCAGTCTTCGTCAGATGTGCTGTCCGCGGTAGCTCGTTTCACCTCCCCCTGAAAGGGGGAAGGAGGACCCCTCGGGCGAAGGGGAGGGCGCCCGGCGCCGGACGTGGTCTCGCAGACACAGTCCGACGGCCGCCCATCGCTGTTTCCGCTGCGCTCCGGCGCTCAGATCAGATACTGCTTGGTGATGATCTCTCCAAGTCGCGAATTGTCGGCGATGAACTCCTGGATGAACTCGTGCACGCCGCGCTGGAAGATATCGTCCATGTTGGAGTGGTCGAGCCGATTGCGGACGCCGCGGGCATGGCGCTGCGCCGCCCCCTGGCGGCCATAGGCGACGCCAATCTGGTCGAGATTGCGGACGAGGTTGCCGTAGCAGCTCGCCAGCGAGCGCGGCAGCGTGTCGTTGAGGATCAGGAGGTCCGCGATCAGCCAGGGCTTCAGCGTCTCGCGATAGACCCAGTGATAGGCCGTGAGCGCCGACACCGAACGCAGGATCGAGGTCCATTGATAATAGTCCAGCGGGCCGCCGACATGCTCGTCCTCGGGCAGCAGCACGTGATATTTGACGTCGAGAATACGCGCGGTGTTGTCGGCGCGCTCCAGATGCAGGCCGAGCCGCGAGAACCAGTAGGCGTCGTTGCGCAACATCGTCCGGTAGGCCGAGCCGTCGAAGCGCAGCGAGGTCTCCTGCACGAAGCGCAGAAAGCGCGCGAGATCCTCGCGGGTCTTGGTGCCCTTGCTCCAGACTTCCTGCAGCTCGATCCAGGAACCGTTGAGCGTGTCCCACATCTCCGAGGTCAGCGCCGTGCGCACCGAGCGGGCATTGAGACGGGCGGCCTCGATGCAGTTCTTGATCGAGGACGGGTTCGACGGATTGAACGAGAGATACTCGACGACGTTCTGCTCGTTGGCCTCGGAGTAGTGCTCGTAGAAGCTGGCATTGACGCCGGCGGTCATCAGCGCCGACTCCCACTCGTTGGTCTTGCCGATATAGGCCGCGGGAAGAGCGGTGACGCGCAAGGTGGCGTCGATGGTGCGGGCGAGATATTCGGCGCGCTCGACGTAGCGGGCCAGCCAGTACAGGTTTTCGGCGGTGCGCGACAGCATGGGCAATCTACAAGCTGCGGAGTGATCCCGCCTCGGTGGCGGGAAAGGCAAGTATGGATCGAAGGTTTGTGAGGCGAGGCTTACTCATCCAGCACCCATGTATCCTTGGTGCCGCCGCCCTGGCTGGAATTGACCACCAGCGAGCCTTCCTTCAGTGCCACGCGGGTGAGGCCGCCCGGCACGATGGTGGTGCGGTCGCGTCCGGTGAGCACGAACGGGCGCAAATCGACATGGCGCGGCGCCAGCCCTGACGTGACGCAGGTCGGGCAGGTCGACAGCGCCAAGGTCGGCTGGGCGATGAAGCCCTCCGGCTCGCGCTTCAGCTTGTCGCGGAACGCCTCGATGGTCGCCTTGGTGGCGGCCGGGCCGATCAGCATGCCGTAGCCACCCGAGCCGTGCACCTCCTTGACCACGAGTTCGCCGAGATGGTCGAGCACGTAGGACAGATCCTGCGGCTCGCGGCAGCGCCAGGTCTGCACGTTCTTCAGGATCGGCTCCTCGCCGAGATAGAACTTCACGACGTCCGGCATGTAGGAGTAGATCGCCTTGTCGTCGGCGATGCCGGTGCCGACCGCGTTGGCGAGCGTGACATTGCCGGCGACGTAGGCCGACATCAGGCCGGGCACGCCGAGCGCCGAGTCGGGGCGGAAGGTGAGGGGGTCGAGGAAGTCGTCGTCGACGCGGCGGTAGATCACGTCGACCCGCTTCAGCCCCTCGGTGGTGCGCATGAACACCTCATCGTTCTTGACGATGAGGTCGCGGCCCTCGACCAGCTCGATGCCGAGCTTGTCGGCGAGAAAGGAGTGCTCGTAGTAGGCGGAGTTGTAGATGCCGGGCGTCATCAGCGCCACCGTCGGCTCGGCCGAGGCGCTGAGCGGCGCGACCGAGCGCAGCGCCGACAGCAACTCGTCCGGATATCGCTCGACCGGCGCGACGCGGTGGCGCGCGAACAGGTCTGGAAACAGCCGCATCATGATCTCGCGGTTTTCCAGCATGTAGGACACGCCGGACGGCGTGCGCGCGTTGTCCTCGAGCACGATGAAGTCGTTGGCGTCGACGCGGACGATGTCGATGCCGGCAATGTGGACGTAGACGTCGTGCGGCACGTCCTGCCCGTTCATCTCCGGGCGGAACACGGGATTCTGAAAGATCAGGTCATCCGGCACGACGTTGGCGCGCAGGATGTCCCGGCCGTGATAGATGTCGCGCAGGAACATGTTCAGCGCCTTGACGCGCTGCTTCAGCCCCTTTTCCAGTAGCGCCCATTCCTTGCCCGACAGGATGCGCGGAATGACGTCGAACGGGATCAGCCGCTCCTGCGCCTCCGCCTCGCCATAGACCGCGAAGGTGATGCCGATTCGCCGGAACAGCAGCTCCGCCTCGTGGCGGCGATACTCCAGCGCCTCCGGCGGCGTTTCCTTCAGCCACCGCGACAGCTCCTGATAAGCCTGACGGACCTCGCCGCCCGGCTCGTTCATTTCGTCGAACGCAACTGCCATAGATGCCCGTGTGTCCCAGCCTCGCCATACACTGCATGACTCTGCATGACGGTAGCAAGGGCCGGGCCAGCGCGATATGCATTCTCCTGCGGCATTTCGTGGGGGTTGCTGAAGCCGTGCCCGAAAAACCGGCTGCGTCGTGCTCAAATCCGCGGCATAGACTGCGACGTTCCGGATGACATTGGCGCCGTGGCGGGCCAAAAGAGACGGCAGATGCGAGGAGAAACCATGAGCGAGATCGTCACCGCGGGGTTGCTGGTCATCGGCGACGAGATCCTGTCCGGCCGGACCAAGGACAAGAACATCGGCTTCATCGCCGAATACCTCACCAATCTCGGCATCGACCTCAAGGAGGTCCGGGTGGTCTCGGACGACGAGCCGGACATCATCGCGGCGCTCGACGCGCTGCGGCATCGCTACACCTATGTGTTCACCACCGGCGGCATCGGTCCGACCCATGACGATATCACCGCGGATGCGATCGCGAAGGCGTTCGGCGTCGGCATCGACCATCACCCCGAGGTGGTGGCGCGCTTCCGAGAGCGCTGGAGCGAGCAGGAGCTCAACGAGGCGCGGCTGCGCATGGCGCGCATCCCCGACGGCGCCGAGCTGATCCAGAGCGCGACCATCCTGGCGCCGGGCTTCAAGCTCGGCAACGTCATCGTCATGGCCGGCGTGCCCTCGATCATGCAGGCGATGATGGACATCGTGGCGCCGAAGCTGAAATCGGGCGTGCGGATGCTGTCCGAAACGGTGCGCGCCAATGCGCGCGAGGGCGACATCGGCGGTCCCTTGCGCGAGATCGCCAAGGCGCACCCGGACACCATCATCGGCAGCTATCCCTTCATCGACGAGGACCAGAAGCCGAATACGCATCTGGTGGTGCGCTCGCGCGACCAGGACAAGCTGTCGGCCGCGATGGCAGCCGTGAAGGAGATGCTCGCCGGGCTCAACGTGACGCGCTAAAGCAGGTGCAGCTTTCGAGAACTCACGGACGAGATGAGATGCCAGACAAGACTTTGAGTGCAGAGGAGCGCGCGGGCCGGGCCTTCCCGGTGTCCTGGGACCAGTTTCATCGCGATTGCCGGGCGCTGACCTGGCGGCTGAACGAGATCGGGCCGTTTCATGCCGTGGTGGCCATCACCCGCGGCGGACTGGTGCCGGCGGCGATCGTGGCGCGCGAGCTTGGCGTGCGGGTCATCGATACGATCTGCATCGCGAGCTACGACCACACCAAGCAGGGCGAGCTCCAGGTCCTCAAGGGGATTTCAAACGACACCGCGGAGCTCGGCGGCGGCACCGGCAAGGGGCTCTTGATCGTCGACGACCTCGTCGACACCGGCAAGACCGGACGCATGGTCCGCGAGATTCTCCCCGACGCGCATTTCGCCACCGTCTACGCCAAGCCGAAGGGCCGGCCGCTGGTCGACACCTTCATCACCGAGGTGTCGCAGGACACCTGGATCTTCTTCCCCTGGGACACCGCGCTGTCCTTCGCGCCACCGCTGCGCGACGGGGCAGCGTGAGGAGGGCGCGAATGGCGGATAAGGGAGTAGCGAATAGGGAATAGGGGCTGGTGGTTGCCCTATTCGCTATTCGCCACGCGCTATTCGCCTGCTCCGGAGCCGAAGGCGGAGGAGACGGATGCCTCTGCAGAATCGCGTCACGCCGACCGGCGACATCGTCGCCACGCCGCATCGCGGCCTGTTCACCGGCAATCGCGGCATCATCCATGATCCCGCGACGAAGACGCTGCTGCGGAAGCGCTGGTCGAGCCCCGCTTGGCTGGTCTGCCTGTGCGACTTCCGCGGCCGCCGCCGGGAGGTGATGGCACGGCGCAGCTGGACCGAGCTGTTCTTTCTCGACGAGGCCACCGCCTTCGCCGCCGGCCATCGCCCCTGCTTCTACTGCCGCCGCGACGACGCCAACCGGTTTCGCGCGGCGTGGCAGCGGGGGAATGGCGTTAGCGATGTTCGTGCGTCCGACATCGACGCGGTGCTGCATCGTGAGCGGCTGGACCGCGGTAGGAAGCGGCTGCATCCGCTGCCGATGCCGTGGAGCGAGCTGCCCGACGGCGCGATGGTGCAGGTCGACGAAGAATGCTTCCTGGTCGTGCAGGGCAGGGCGCTGCCCTGGTGCTTTACCGGCTACGGTGCTGCGCGCGACGATCTCACGGCGCCGCGGCTGCTGACGCCACCGTCCACATTGCGCACGTTGGAGGCCGGCTTTCGGCCCGTGCTGCATCCGAGCGCACAAGCCTCGTAGCCCGGATGGGCGAAGCGATATCCGGGGTCTCGTGCGGTGCTGCGTTGAACCCGCATGTCGCTGCGCTCATGCGGGCTACGAATTACGCAAACCTTTGCCGTGCCAGCTTGGCTCCGGTGCCGAGCGCCATCAGCTTGGCCTCGGCGATCTCGCGCCGCATCGGCGCCATGCCGCAATTGGTGGTGGCGATGATGTTCTCCTTCGGCACCACCTTCATGACGTCCTCGAGGGTCTTGCAGACGTCCTCGGCGGTCTCGATCGCGTCACTGGCGACGTCGATGACGCCGGCCTGCACGATCTTGTTCTTGAGCAGGCCGAGCAGCTCGATCGGCACCTTCGAATTGCGGCATTCGACCGCGACCTGCTGGATGGTGCTGGCGTCGATGACCGGGAACGTCTCCTCATACTGCCGCCACTCGCCGCCGAGCGTCTCCTTCCAGTCGGTGTTGGCCTTGATGCCGTAGCCGTAGCAGATGTGCACGGCCGTCGGGCAGGTCAGCCCCTCGGCGGCGCGCTCCAGCGCCTTGATGCCCCAATCGCGCACCTCGTCCATGTAGACGTTGAAGGCGGGCTCGTCGAATTGGATCATGTCGATGCCGTCGTCGTGCAGCGCCTTCGCTTCCTGGTTCAACAGCTCGGCAAACGCGAATGCCATCTTGACGCGGTCGCCATAGTAGTTGTCGGCGATGGTGTCGATGATCGTCATCGGCCCCGGCAGGGTGAACTTAACGGCGCGCGTGGTGTGCGTGCGCGCGATCCGCGCCTCGTCACCGTGGACGCGGCCCTTCAGCGCCAACGGCGCCACGACCTGCGGCACCATCGCCTTGTAGCGGTCCTTGCGGATGCCCATCTCGACCTTGTGCGCGAAGTCGATGCCCTCGACCCGCTCGAGGAAGCCGTGCACGAAATGCTGGCGCGACTGCTCGCCCTCGGTGAGGATGTCGATGCCGGAATCCTCCTGCAGCTTCAGCGCGAGAATGGTCGCGTCGCGCTTGGCGCGCGCAAGCTCATCGCCCTTCGACTTCCACGGGGCCCACAGCACGTTCGGCTCGGCCAGCCATTCCGGCTTCGGCAGCGAGCCTGCGATGGTCGATGGAAACAGCATGGTCGAACTCTCCGTCGGCGTATGGGGCGGTCAGGCTTGAGCGCCTGTCTGCCATGGCTTACCCTTCAGGTACAGAAGAACGAAGTCGCCTCGCGTGTTCCGCAGCGCGGCATAATGGTCCGGGGAAGGAATCGGGGAAGGATGATCGATCTCCATTATGCGCCGACGCCGAACGGCTGGAAGATCTCGATCATGCTCGAGGAACTCGGGCTGCCCTATACCGTCATTCCCGTCGACATCCGCGCCGGCGACCAGTTCAAGCCGGAGTTCCTGGCGATCAGCCCGAACAACCGGATTCCCGCGATCGTCGATCACGCGCCGGCCGACGGCGGCGCGCCGTTCCCGGTGTTCGAGACCGGCGCCATCCTGATCTATCTCGCCGAGAAGACCGGCCGTTTTCTCTCCTCGGAGATGCGGGCGCGCTCGCGCGTGATCCAATGGGTGATGTGGCAGATGGCGGGGCTCGGGCCGATGATGGGCCAGCACGGCCATTTCGCGCTGTATGCTGCCGAGACGATTCCCTATGCGATCCAGCGCTACCGCGACGAGGTCGCACGGTTGTTCCACGTGCTCGACGTGCAGCTCGGCAAGACCGGCGCCTATGTCGCCGGCGACGACTATTCGATCGCCGACATCGCCTGCTTTCCCTGGATGATGACGCACAAGGCCCAGGGCTTCACGCTCGACGACTATCCCGACATCAAGCGCTGGTACGCGACGTTGCGCGCGCGGCCGCAGCTGCAGGCCGGGCTTGCGATCGGCAAGTTCGTCAAGGAGCCGTTCAACGAGCAGTCGCGTCATGTGATGTTCGGCGCGCGCGCAAAGGAGATGACGGGGAGAGGCTGAAGACGACCCTCATGGTGAGGAGCGCCGTAGGCGCGTCTCGAACCATGAGGCCGCCGCACAGGCCTCATCCTTCGAGACGCGCGCGATGCGCGCTCCTCAGGATGAGGAGTGACAGCAAGAACGGGACCACTCAATGATCGAATTCTTCTTCGACTGCTCCAGCCCCTGGACCTATCTCGCCTTCCACAACATCCAGCCGCTCGCGAAAGAATTCGGCGTCGACATCGTCTGGCGGCCCATTCTCGTCGGCGGCATCTTCAACACCGTCAATCCCAGCGTCTATGCGCAACGCGAGAAGCCGGTGCCGGCCAAAGCGGCCTACATGCTGAAGGACCTCGACGACTGGGCGCGCTCGGCCGGGCTCAGGATCAAGATGCCGCCGACGGTGTTCCCGGTGAACAGCGTCAAGGCGATGCGCGGCTGCATCTGGCTTGGGCAGGACATGGTGCCGTTCGCGCGGACCGTGTTCGAGATCTACTGGGGCGAGGACCAGGACATCTCGCAGGATGCGGTGCTGACGGAGGTGTGCCGGCGTGTCGGCATCGACCCGAAGGATTTCTTCGCGGGCATCGCCCAGCAGGGCATCAAGGACCAGCTGCGCATCAACACCGAGGAGGTCGTCAAGCGCGGCGGCTTCGGCTCGCCGACCATCTTCGTCAATGCAACCGACATGTATTTCGGCAACGATCGGCTGCCGCTGATCCGCGAAGCGCTGGCAAGGGCGAAGGGGCGCGACGGCTGATGGCGCGGGCGATCGTTTGCCGCGAGCTCGGCCCGCCGGAGAAGCTGAGGCTCGAAAGCTTGCCGTCTCGTGTGCTGGCTGACGGCGAGGTGCGGGTGAGGATCCGCGCCGCCGGCATCAATTTCCCGGACATCCTGATGGCGGCGGGTGAGTATCAGCTCAAGCCGGAGCTGCCGTTCACGCCCGGCGTGGAGGCGGCCGGCGATGTCATCGCGATCGGCGCCGCCGTGACCGGCCATGCCGTCGGCGACAAGGTCATCGTCCGCATGCGCTTCGGTGCTTACGCCGAGGAGGCGGTGGTGGCGGGGAGCCAGCTCACGCCGCTGCCGTCGACCTTCGACTACGCGGAAGGCGCGACCTATCTCGCCGGCCATGGCACCGCCCATCACGCGCTGGTCGATCGCGGCCAGCTCAAGCCCGGCGAGACTCTGCTGGTGCACGGCGCCGGTGGCGGCGTCGGCCTCGCCGCCGTCGAGATCGGCAAGCTCTTGGGCGCGACGGTCATTGCAGCAGCGTCCTCGGAGGAGAAACTCGCGGTGGCACGCGCGCGTGGCGCCGATCATCTCGTGCTGTATGCGCGCGAGCCGTTCCGCGACGCCGTCAAGCGCATCACGAACGGGCGGGGCGTCGACGTCGTGTTCGACCCGGTCGGCGGCGAGGTGTTCGAGCACAGCGTCCGCTGCATCGCCTGGGGCGCGCGGCTGCTGGTGATCGGCTTCACCGGCGGCATCGGGCTCGCACGCACCAATTTGATCCTGATGAAAGGCGCCAGCGTGCTCGGCGTCCGCGCCGGCGAGGCGGTGCGGAAGGATCCTGAACTGGGCGAGCGACGCATGGCGGCACTGCTCGCGTTCGCCGAGCAAGGCAAGCTGCGGCCCAACGTCTCCCACCGCGTTCCGTTCGCGGACTACGCGCGGGGCATGCGGCTTCTGATCGAGCGCAAGGCGATCGGACGGGTCGCGCTGGTGATGGATTAGTTGGCAGGCGAATGCCCAAAAATGGGGCGGACCGGGCTGTGTATTTTTTTACCACTGGATTCATAGAGTGATCGGACAGGTCGAGGCCGATCATGTTGAAGACGTCGAAAATACTTCACCGCATAGCCCTGTCTGCATTGCTGCCCATCGTCACACTGGCTGCGTTGGCGGCCTACGAGATCTCCACGAAATGGGCGGTGCGCGTCGAGATGACGCGCATCCAGCCGGCGGCGGACGCCGTCGGCAGGCTCAGCCGCTTCGTTCATGAGCTGCAGCGTGAGCGCGGCATGTCGTCGGCATTTCTCAGCAGCAAGGGCACGCAGATGCGTACCGAGCTGGATCAGCAGCGCAAGCTGACCGATGGCGAGCGCGCGCACGCGGTTGCTGCGCTGGATAGGCTGCGCCGGAGCGCCGCACTGGCCGAGGCGGCGCAGGCGAGCGAACAGGCGTTGACGCAGCTCGATCGCCGCCGCGGCGACATCGATGCGCAAGCCGTCACGCCGGTGGTGGCGGTCAGCTCGCTCACCGAGATCGTCAGCCGGCTGATCAGCCTGATCAACGGCATATCGGCGCTGAGCGATGACGACGACATCTCCAAGGCGATCATTGCCTATGGCAATCTGACCGAGGGCAAGGAGCGCGCCGGCCTGGAGCGCGCGGTCGTGGCGGGAGGCCTTGCCGCCGGTCGCTTCGAGCAAGCCGCCTATGCGCGTGCCATAGGGCTGGCTGCAGCACAGGACAGTTATTTCGCGGCATTTCGCGCCGCCGCCTCGGCGAGAGGGCGCGCGGCGTTCGATGCGGCGATGACCGGACCGGCGATCGACGGCGTCGTTGCCATGCGCAAGGTGGTGGAGCAGGGCGGCGTCAGCGGTGATTTCAAAGGGCTCGCGAGCAAGGCCTGGTTCGATGCGGCCACGCTGCGGATCGATCTCCTGAAGCAGGTCGAAGACGCTCTGGCCGTCGAGCTGTCCGAGCTGATGGCCGGCAAGCAGGCCGCGGCCACGGCCAGCCTCGCCGCCGTCGGCGCGCTGCTGCTGCTCGCCTTGGCGCTGAGCCTCGCGATCGTCGTTGCGTTGGCGCGCAGCATCACCGGGCCGATCAACGCGCTTGCCGATACGATGACGCGGCTGGCGAAGGGCGATGTGAGCACCGCGATCGACGCGGTCGATGGGCGCGACGAGGTCGGTCTGATGGCGAGGGCAGTGCAGGTCTTCAAGGAGAACATGATCCATGGCGCCGAGCTCGCCGCCAGGGATGCGGAAGCGATGAGCCAGCGCGCCGAAAAAGCCAAGCGCGTCGGCGAGCTGACCGACCGTTTCAGCGGCGATATCGCGGCCGTGATCGACAGCGTGATCTCAGCCTCGGCACAGCTTGAATCGACGGCCGCCGTGATGAATCGGACGGCGAGCCGGACCTGCAGTGAAGCGAGCAGCGTCGCGCAGGCGACCGAGGCCGCATCGAGCAACATGCAGACGATGGCCGCGGCGACGGACCAACTGTCGAGCTCGGTCGCGGGCATCGGCGGTCAGGTGACGCAGTCGGCCGACATCGCGCAGAAGGCGGCTGCGGAGGGGCAGCGGACCAACGAGACCGTGCAGGGCCTTTCCAGCATGGCCGAGCGGATCGGCGACATCGTGCGGCTGATCAGCGACATTGCCGGCCAGACCAACCTTCTCGCGCTCAATGCGACCATCGAGGCCGCGCGGGCGGGAGAAGCCGGCCGCGGCTTTGCCGTCGTCGCCGGCGAGGTGAAGCTGCTCGCGGAGCAGACCGCCAAGGCGACGGGCGAGATCCGCGCGCAGATCTCCGGAATGCAGGAGGTATCGAGCGAGGCCGTCCGGGCCATCCGCGGCATCACCACCACCATCGGCGAGCTGAACGAGATCGCGTCGTCGATCGCGAATGCCGTCGAGGAGCAGGGCGCGGCCACGCGCGAGATGGCGCGCAACGTCCAGCACGCGGCCAAGGGGACCGACGAGATTTCGCAGAACATCCAGCAGGTCACGGCCGCCGCAAACGAGTCCGGCGTCACCGCCAGCCAGGTGCTCGGGGCGTCGGCGGAACTGCTCCGCCAGTCCGAGAGCATGCGCCGCCATGTCGATGAATTCATTCGCGGCATCAAGGCGGCGTGAGCGATCGCCCGCGATGGGATTGGCTGCTCATCGAACGAAAGCGGCCGGGCGCGTGGCGCTGATGATCGCGGCGCTGATGATGGAGTGACGCGGGGGCGCCACTCGCTGTCGTCCCGGCCTCTGCGCCGGCACCCATACCGCGTGATCCATCGTGCGGCACCCTGGACGTCGTTCTTCGCCAAACGGCATCCGGTGGCTATGGATCCCGGATCGGCGCGCGCGTGCCGTGCGCTTGTCCGGGATGACAGCGTTCTATTTATACTCCCGCTCGTCCCACCACGGGAAATAGTCCGGCATGTCGGCGGTGACGGTGTTCTTGAACTGCGCCGGGCGCTTCTCCAGGAACGACACCACGCCCTCCTTGACGTCGTCGGAGCGGCCGCGCGCGTAGATGCCGCGGCTGTCGACCTTGTGCGCCTCCATCGGATCGTCGGCGCCCATCATGCGCCACATCATCTGGCGGATCAGCGCGATCGACACCGGCGCGGTCTTGTCGGCGATCTCGCGCGCCAGGGCGCGGGCGGTGGGCAATAGTTCCTCCGGCGGCACCACCTTGCTGACGAGACGGCCGGCGAGCGCTTCCTGCGCCGGAAACACGCGGCCGGTGTAGCACCATTCCAGCGCCTGCGAGATGCCGACGATGCGCGGCAGGAACCAGCTCGACGCCGCCTCCGGCACGATGCCGCGCTGGGAGAACACGAAGCCGAACCGCGCGCCCTCCGAGGCGATGCGGATGTCCATCGCGAGTTGCATGGTGACACCGATGCCGACGGCCGGGCCGTTCACCGCGGCGATGACCGGCTTCAGCGACTTGAAGATGCGCAACGTCACCTGGCCGCCGCCGTCGCGCACCTGCGGATCAGAATAGTCGACGCGGCCATCGGCGTGGCGCTTCACCGGCCCGCGCTTGGCATCGCGATCGAAGGTGTCGGCGCCGGAGGAGAGGTCGGCTCCGGCGCAGAAGGCGCGGCCCGCTCCGGTCACGATGATCGCCCTGATGCCGTCATCCTTGTCGGCGCGATCGAAGGCGTCGATCAGCTCCTCCATCATGGTGCCGGTGAAGGCGTTGAGCTTCTCTGGCCGGTTCAGCGTGATGGTGAGGATCTTGTCGGCGACGTCGTAGAGAATGGTCTGGTAGGCCATGGGCGTTTCCTGATGTGTTGTTGTTCTCGTTGTTAGAAACGTCATTCCGGACCGATGCGCAAGCATCAGGCCATGCGGCAAGTGCGTATGGTATTCCGTAGGGTGGGCAAAGGCGCGGCGCGCATCGCGCGCGGCGACGTGCCTACCATTTTCACCGATGGTCCGGCGGTGGGCACGGCGCCCGTCAGCAGCGGTGAGCGTGGATAGCGCCGTGTACGCGCCTTTGCCCACCCTACGAATCCGTCAGGGCGCCACCGGCCACGGCCACGGCCGCTGCTCGCTGCGCAATCCTTCGAACGTCTTCGCCATCCCGAGCACGCCGACGTCGTCGAAGCGGCGGCCGATGATCTGCAGGCCGATCGGGAAGCCGTCGGCGTCATAGCCGGCATTGACTGAGATCGCCGGGTTCTCCGACATGTTCCACGGCACGGTGTAGGTGATGTGCTCGAACGGCTTCCGAGGATCGTTGAGCGGCGAGGCGAACTCGGCGGGAAATTTCACGCCGGGCGAGACCGGCGAGATGATGTAGTCGTAGTCGCAGAAGAGTCTTGCTGCGGCGGCGCGCAAGGTCATCGTGACGTTGAAGCCCCTGATGACCTCGACGCCCGATAGTGCCGCGCCGCGCTCGGCCCATTGCAGGATGTAGGGCAGGGTCTTCGCACGCACCTCGGGCGCCAGCCGCGCCAGATCGTCCCACAGCCGCGCACGCCAGAAATTGTCGAGACCATCGAGCATCTCGCGCGTGAGGAAGCCCTTGACCTCGCTGATGACGGCGCCGGCGTCCTCGAACGCTTCGGCTGCCGCCAGCGTCGTCGTACGCACCGGCTCCTCGAGCGCCTGGCCGACGTCGCCGAGATCGAGCATCAGGCCGATGCGCAGCTTGCGCACCGGCTTCTCCGCGACCTTCCAGTGCAGGTCCGAGGGCGGCAGGCTGGTGCCGTCGCGCCTGTCCGGCTTCGACAGCACGCTCATCATCAGCGCAGCGTCGTCGACGATGCGCGTCATCGGCCCGGCGACGCGGCCGACATAGGGCGGATCGATCGGCACGCGGCCGAAACTCGGCTTGAGGCCGACGAGACCGCACCACGACGCGGGCAGTCGGATCGAGCCGCCGATGTCGGTGCCGACATGCAGCGGGCCATAGCCGGCTGCGGCCGCGGCACCCGCGCCGGCGCTGGAGCCGCCGGGGTTCATCCGCTGGTCCCACGGATTGCGCGTCAGCGGATGGAAGCTCGACAGGCCCGACGACAGCATGCCGTAGTCGGGCATCGTGGTCTTGGCGAAGATGATCGCACCGGCCTCGCGCAGCCGCGCCACCGGAGGCGCATCGGCGGCGAGCGGCGTGCGCGTGACGCTGGCTGCGCCGAGCGGCATCGGCTGGCCCTTGGTGGCGATGTTGTCCTTCACCGTCGCCGGCACGCCGTCGAGGACGCCTGCCGGCTCGTCCTTGGCCCAACGCTCGGTCGAGGCCTTCGCTTCCGCCCGCGCCCCGTCGACATCGAGCAGATACAGCGCCTTGATATGCGGCTCCCACACTGCGACATGCGCCAGCACGTCGTCCATCACCTCGGACGGCGAGAACTGGCGCGCGCGATAGCCCGCGATCAGGTCGACCGCAGAGAGATCGTGCAGCGACGTGATGTCGTCAGAGGCGGGCTTGTGCATGCTGGTGCTCCGTTGCCGAAGTTCATATCAATTCGCGCCCGCTCATTGACGTAGATCAGCGCTAAGCTGCCGGCAGACGAGTCTCGATGATGCGGGCGAACATGCTGGCGCCGATCGGCAGGATCTTGTCGTCGAGCACGTAGCCGGGATTGTGCACCGGCACCGAGCCGTTATGGCCGACCCAGAAATAGGCGCCCGGAATCGTCTGCAGCATGTCGGCGAAATCCTCGCTGCCCATCTTCGGCGTCGAGCGGGTCAGCACCTTGGACGGCTCGACCACGGTGCGCGCGACCTGCTCGACGACCTTGGACTGCTCCTCCTGGTTCACCAGCACGCTGAACGTGTCGCGGATGTCGACATCGATCTCGCAATTGAACGCCGCCGCCATGCCGGCGCAGATCGCGCGCATGCGCTCGCGCACCAGCGCGCGCACGGGGTCCGAGAACGCGCGCACGGTGCCGCACAGCCAGGCATCGCCGGGAATGACGTTGTAGGCCGAGCCGGCATGGATCTGCGTGATCGAGACAACGGCCGCCTGCAGCGGTTCGACATTGCGGCTGACGATGGTCTGGATCGCCTGCGCCACGCTGGTCGCGATCACCACCGCGTCCTTGGAGCGCTCGGGCATCGCGCCATGGGCGCCGTAACCGGAGATGCGGATGTCGAAGAAATCGGCGCCGGCCATGGCCGGACCGGGCAGGATCGCGATCTCGCCATGCTCCAGGTCGGGCGCGTTGTGCAGGCCGTATAGTTCGTCGCACGGGAACTTCTGGAACAGGCCGTCCTTGATCATCGCCCGCGCGCCGCCGAGGCCTTCCTCTGCCGGCTGGAAGATGAAGTGCACGGTGCCGTCGAAATTGCGGGTCTCGGCGAGATAGCGCGCGGTGCCGAGCAGCATCGTGGTGTGGCCGTCATGGCCGCAGCCGTGGAAACGGCCGGGGATGGTCGAGCGCCACGGCAGGTTCGTGTTCTCCTCCATCGGCAGCGCATCCATGTCGGCGCGCAAGCCGATCCTCTTGCCGCTATCGCCTTTGCCCTTGAGCACGCCGATCACGCCGGTGCCGCCGAGGCCGCGATGCACCTCGATGCCCCATTGCGCAAGCTTCTCGGCGACGATGCCGGAGGTCCGCGTCTCCTCGAAGCCGATCTCGGGATGGGCGTGCAGGTCGCGGCGGATGGCGGTGAGTTCGTCGGCGTAAGCCTGGATGCGATCGATGGTGGGCATGGGTGCGTTTCCCTGGAGAGGTTTAAGCCTTGAACGCCGGGCCGTTCGGCTTGAGGCGGACGCCCGGACGCAGGCTGGTCCAGGGCAAAGTGGAGGGATCGGCGGGCATCGCGCCGGGCGCGGCGCAGATCAGGAGATGTTCCGCGATCGGCTCGAAATCGGCGCGGAAATGCACTGAGCTCTTGTTGACCAGAATCGCCTGCGCGGTCGGCTCGATGCCGACGAAGCGATACATTTCCTGGTCGGCGAGCTGGGCCTTGTGCGAGCAGACCACGACTCTCACGTCGCCGATGCGGAGTGCGGCCGAGAGGCCCATCTCCATCCTGCGGCCGCCGTAGAACGGACCCGGTGCGACGAAGCGGCCATCGGACAGCTTCTCGACGATGAAGCTCTCCTCGAACGGTGCATCGCCGGGAATGCCGCTCTTGCCGCCGAGCGACAGCGTCACGGTGGCCTTTTCGCCGGCCGCATGCGCGGCGAGCGCCGCTTGCGGATCGTAGATCATGCCGATCGCGGCGCGGCTGGCGCGGTTGCGCACCAGCGCGCGCAGCATGCCGGTCGTATCGGAATCGCCGCCCGCGCCGGGATTGTCCTGGGTGTCGGCGATCACGATCGGGCGTGTCGCCGTCTGCGCCAGCGTCATCGCATGGCGCACGCCGTCATCGGGCGTGTAGATGCGGCCGTCGAAATCATCCTCGTGGCCCGCGACGATCGCCGCGATCGCATCCGTCGCGGCGTCCGCGTCGGCCTGCGTCCGGCCATAGGCGAACACGCTCGGGCCGCAATGCGCGAAATCGGCGGCGGGAAAGCCGGGCGCGAACGACAGCGTCGGCACGGCCTCGCTCTGCAGCGCCGCAAGCTTCTCGTAGATGCCCTTGGTCGGCTGGTCGTTGGTGCACTGCCAGCTGATCGGGATCAGGAAAGGCAATTGCCGGAATGCCTTCGCGAGCGGCTCCTTCGCGCGCAGCAGCAGCGCGAGGTGCTCCGCGCAGGCGCGGCCGGTGTCGGCCATGTCGGTGTGCGGATATTTCCGGTAGGCGATCAGCGCATCGGCATGTGCCATCATCTCGGGCGTGACGTTGGCATGCAGATCGAGGCTCGCGACCAGCGGCACGTTCGGGCCGATCACCTTGCGCACGCGCGCCAGGATCTCGCCTTCGCCGTCGTCAAGATGCTCGGCCACCATCGCGCCGTGCAGATCGAGATAGACGCCGTCGAGCGGGCCGGCGGCCTTGATGCGCTCGACCATCACGGTCGTGATGCGCTCGAACGCGTCCCTGGTGACATGCGCCGAGGGACTCGCCGCGCAGGCGATGGTGGGCACGACGTCCCAGCCGTAGGATTCCGCGACTGCCATGAAGCCGGCCTGACCGGCATTGATGCCGCGCATCGTCGTGAGCACGGAGGCCGCATCGGCGATCGAGGCGCGGCCGCCGCCATGCATGAACGCGTCGTAGTCCGCTTTCGTCGGTGCGAATGTATTGGTCTCGTGCAGAAAGCCGCCGATCGCGACGCGCGTCATCACTCCGCCTCAGGCTGTTGGTGGTGCGATGACGTTAGACCGCGTATCGCGGCCCACGCAAGCGATCGAGCGATGCCGTTTTGCATGCGGGCCACGATGACGGCGCGTTGGCGCGGTGGCGTCTCGTCGTGGGTCCTTGCCGGCTCAGCGACGCAGTTCAGAGTCCCCGGGCCGCCTGGATTGCCTCGCTGCGAAGCAATCCAGGATCCGTCTAGATATCCAGTCTGGATTGCTTCACCGCTTGCAGCGACGGCGGTGGTGGCGTTGCTACGCCACTGCTTCCGACACCGGCCGGAAGTTGGCGAAGTCCCAGTTCCGTCCCGGCGCCGCTTCGAGCAGCGCGCGCGTGTAGGCTTCCTTCGGATGCGTCAGGATCTCGCCGGCCGGACCCTGTTCGACGATGCGCCCCTTCTGCATCACGACGACGTCGTCGCAGATCTGCGCGGCAACGCGCAGGTCATGCGTGATGAACAGGATGGCGATGCCGAGCCGGCGCTGGATCTCGTCGAGCAGCTCCAGCACCTGCGCCTGTACCGAGACGTCGAGCGCAGACACCGCTTCATCCGCGACCAGCACGTCGGGATCGAGCGCGAGCGCGCGGGCGATGGCGATGCGCTGGCGCTGGCCGCCGGAGAACTGGTGCGGGTAGCGTGAGATCGCGTCCGCAGGCAGGCCGACCAGCTCGAGCAGCTCGCGCGCCCGCGCCATCGCCTTGTCATGCGAGGTGCCGTAGTTGACCGGTCCCTCGGCGATGCTCTCGCCGACGGTCAGCCGCGGGTTGAGCGAGCGGTAGGGATCCTGGAACACGATCTGGATCCGCTTGCGGTGCGGCTGCAGCAGCCGGCGGGTCAGGATCGAGATCTCGTGGCCGGCGAGGCGGACGCCGCCGGAGGTCGGATCGATCAGCCGGACGATGCAGCGGGCCACCGTCGACTTGCCGGAGCCACTTTCGCCGACGATGCCGAGCGTGCGGCCCTTGCGCAGGGTGAGCGTGACGTTCTGCGCGGCGACGACTTCGCGCGCCTTGCCGAGGAACG
Source organism: Bradyrhizobium sp. SZCCHNS3016 (assembly GCF_032484535.1). Classification (NCBI taxonomy): domain Bacteria; kingdom Pseudomonadati; phylum Pseudomonadota; class Alphaproteobacteria; order Hyphomicrobiales; family Nitrobacteraceae; genus Bradyrhizobium; species Bradyrhizobium sp. SZCCHNS3016. The sequence goes on along the minus strand of NZ_JAUETE010000002.1, from coordinate 703,033 downwards.
AACGCTCGCGATAGACCTTGCCGAGCTCGTTGGTCTCCAGCACCACCGGCTCGGTGCTGTCCGGCCGCGGCGGACGCGGGATCAGGCTGGGCACGGAAGCGAGCAGGTTGCGCGTGTAGTCCATCTCGGGCGCCCGCAGGATCTTGTCGAGCGGCCCGGTCTCGACCAGGCGGCCCTGGCGCATCACCGAGACGCGGTCGGCGATCTCCGCGACGACGCCCATGTCGTGGGTGATGAACAGCACGGCGGTGCCGTGATCGCGCTGCAACTCGCGGATCAGCGAGAGGATCTGCTTTTGCGTGGTGACATCGAGTGCGGTGGTCGGCTCGTCGGCGATCAGGAGTTTCGGCTCGAGCACCAGCGCCATCGCGATCATGATGCGCTGGCGCTGGCCGCCGGACAGGCGATGGGGATAGGAGCCGAAAATGCGCTCGACGTCGGGCAGGTGGACCTGCTCCATCATGTCGAGGATGCGCTTGCGCCGCGTCCGCGCGTCCAGCGAGGTATGGGCGCGCAGCACCTCGTCGATCTGGCGGCCCACCGGCACGACTGGATTGAGCGCGGTCATCGGCTCCTGGAAGATCATCGCCATCCGGGTGGCGCGCAGCTCGCGCAGCCGGCGATCGCTGGCGGTGAGCAGCTCTTCGCCGACCAGCTTGACGCTGCCGCCGACGGCATGCAGCGCGTTCTTCGGCAACAGGCCCATGGTGGTCAGCGACGTCACCGATTTGCCGGAGCCGCTTTCGCCGACGACGCAGAGCGTCTCGCCCTTTTCGACCTTGATCGAGACGCCGTCGATGATGCGCGGGCCGTTCGGGTTCTTCGTCTTGCCGACGGTGACGACGAGATTGTCGATGTCGAGGATGGTGTCGGTCATTTCAAAGCTCTCTGTGTCGTCGTTCCGGGATGGTCCGAAGGACCAGACCCGGAACCTCGAGATTCCGGGTTCGCGTCTCCGACGCGCCCCGGAATGACGTCGTCGTTTTTCGGTTCGCCCCAGGCATAGCCGTCACTTGCCGGCCTCGCGCTGCTTCATGCGCGGGTCGAGCGCGTCGCGCGCGGCATCGCCGATCAGGTTGATCGAGAGGATGGCGATCGACAGCAACAGGCCGGGCCAGAAGATCAGCGATGGCTTGATCTGGAAGTAGGAGCGGCCCTCGGCCATGATGTTGCCCCAGGTCGGCGTCTCCGGGCTGATGCCGGCGCCGAGGAACGACAGGATCGCCTCGGTGAGAATGGCGGCGGCGCAGATGTAGGTGCCCTGGACGATCAGCGGGGCGATCGTGTTCGGCATCAGATGCCGCCACATGATCTTGGGCATCGACGTGCCCAATGAAATCGCAGCTTCGACATAGGGCTCCTCGCGTGCCGTCAGCACGACCGAGCGAACCAGGCGCGCGACGCGCGGGATCTCGACGATGGTGATCGCGATCATCACGGTGCCGACGCTGGCGCCCGACAGCGAGACGACGGCGATGGCGAGCAGGATGCTCGGGATCGCCATCAGGCCGTCCATCACGCGCATCAGGATGGCGTCGACCCAGCGGAAGAAGCCGGAGACGAGGCCGATCACGAGTCCGATCGCGATCGAGATGATCGCGGCGCCGACGCCGACCAGAAGCGAGATGCGGCCGCCATAGATCGTGCGCGACAACAGGTCGCGGCCGTAAGCGTCGGTGCCGAGCAGGTGTTGCGCGCTCGACGGCTTGAGCCGCTGCGCCGGAGCGAGCAGCACGGGATCGTGCGGCGCCAGCAGCGGTGCCAGGATCGAGATCAACACGATGAGCGACAGGCAGACGGTCGCCACGGCGATGATCGGGGTCGAGGTGAGAAAGCCGAACCGGGGACCCAGTCGCGTGGTGACCGGGATCGACGGCTCAGGGGTGGTAACGATCGCCATCGGATGAGGGCCTCAGTAGCGGATGCGTGGATCGAGCAGGGTGTAGGCGAGGTCGATCAGGAGATTGACCGCGAGATAGATGAACGAGGTGAGAAGGATCATGCCCTGGATGACCGGATAGTCGCGCGCCAGCACGGCGTCGACGGTGAGGCGGCCGATGCCGGGCAGGTTGAACACGCTCTCGGTGACCACGACGCCGGAGATCAACAGCGCGAAGCCGGAGCCGATCACGGTGATGACGGGCACGGCCGCATTTCGCAACGCGTGGCGCAACAGCACCGCGGTCTCGCTGACGCCCTTGGCGCGCGCGGTGCGCACGAAGTCCTCGCCGAGCACGTCGAGCATCGCGGCGCGCGTCATGCGCGCGATTAGCGCGACGTAGATGAAGGACAATGCGCAGGTCGGCAGGATGATGCGCTCGAAGAACGGGCCGAAGCCGGCGCTGAGACTCTTGAAGCCCTGGACAGGGACCCAGCGCAGGTTGATCGCGAACAACTGGATCAGGATGTAGCCGATGACGAATACCGGCACCGAGAAGCCGATCACCGAAAGCGCCATCACGAAACGGTCGATCCAGGTGCCGTGCTTCCAGGCCGCGATGACGCCGAGCGGGACGGCGACGAGGATCGACAGGATGATGGTCGAGATCGCGACCGAGATCGACGGCTCGATGCGCTGGCCGATCATCTGCAGCACCGGCACCTTCGAGATCAGCGATACGCCGAGATCGCCATGCAGCAGCTGATTGATCCAGGTGAAGAACTGGATGTAGAGCGGCTCGTTCAGTCCGAGCGTGGTGCGGATGCGCTCGAGCTGCTCAGGGGTCGCGTTGTCGCCGGCGAGAATCGCGGCGGGATCGCCCGGCGTCAGCCGCAGCAGGAGAAAGACGAACAGCGCCACCACGCCCATCACGGGGATGGATGCGAGGATGCGGCGAAGCAGATAACCGATCATCTCGAGAGAACCGCCTTCATGGTGCTGGGGCGACGCGCGCAACGTCGTGAGAGAGTGTGCATGTCACCGATATCCATCGCTTTCAAGGTCTCCGGTGTTCGCTGGTCTGCTCGTGCGCGCAGGATGACACGGTGTTCGTGATCCGCGCGAACCGTCGCATTTGCGAACAAAGTCGCAGCACTTTGCGGCGAACCTTCGCGCGGAAACTTTGCAAGCCGCATGCCATCATGCGCGCGCCGTGGAGCCGTTGTCTACTCACCGTCATGGTCCCGGAAAATGAAACCGTGCTGCTGCGCAGCAGGCGGTGCGTAGCCGGGAGAGCGAAGCGACCCCGGGGTCTCGCGCGCTGCGGCGATGACCCCGCATGTCGCTGCGCTCATGCGGGCTACGAGATCTTGCCCGGAGGCAGTCCTACGCCAGGGTCGCGAGCAGCCCCGCCATCAGGCGGCCACGCTCGGCAAGGCTGTCGATCTCGATGTGCTCGTTCAGGGTGTGCATGTCGGTGCCGCGCACCCCGAGGCCGTCGAGGGTCGGAATGCCGAGCGCGCCGGTAAAGTTGCCATCCGAGCCGCCGCCTGCCGAGCCGTGCGGCAGCGACAGGCCGAGCTGTTCGGCGATGCCGCGCGCCTTCTCGTACAGCGCCATGGTTCCGGAATCCGGCTCCCACACCGGCCGCGTCACGCCGCGCGTCACCTTGAAGGTCACGTCGTCGGTGGTGCCGGACAGGGACAGCATGCGCTCCACGCCGCGATCGAGGTCGGCCTGCCGTTTCGCCATGCTGAGCGCTTCGCCGGTGGCGGTGGTGGCGACGCAGTTGACCCACTGGCCACCATGAACGATGCCGACGGAGAAGGTGCAGTCCTCCGTTGTCATGCCGTCGATGGCGAGGATCTGTCGCGCCATTTCCCGGATGGCGGAACGACCCGCGCCGAGCCGCGCGCCGGCATGGCTCGGGCGCCCGATCGCCTCGAGATTGAAGCGGGCGATGGCGTAGCGGCCGGTCACCACGCCGTTGTCCTGACGGCCCGGCTCGGGCACCAGCACGTATTTGTTGCGCTGCGCCTCGGCTTCGATGATGTCGCGGGTCGAAGGCGTGCCGACCTCCTCGTCCGGCGTGAACAGGATGGTGATCGGCAGCGGCGTCGCAATGGAGGCCTTGATCAGCTGGCGGATCGCTTCCAGCGTGAGATAGTTGCCGCCCTTCATGTCGCAGATGCCGGGCCCATAGCATTTGTTGCCCTCGCGGCGCCAAGGCAGCTTGGCCAGCGTGCCGACGGGGTGAACGGTATCCATGTGGCCGGCGATCAGGATGCCGGGCTCACCCTGCCGCGGGTGGGGGAATCGGGCGCGCACGCAGCCGGCGAAACCCTGGCGCCCGGCGATGCGCTCGATCGTCGCACCCAGGATCGCCATGTCGCGCGCGGCAAGATCCAGCATGCGCTCCACCGCGGCGGCGTCCCAGGTCGGACTTTCGCACTCGACCCAGCCGCGCAAGCCCTGCAGCATGATTTCGGTATCAAAGGGAAGATGGGCTGGATTCATTGGTGCTCTCTCAAGGCATTGTCGCGATCTCATGACACGAGACGCAGGCGGGCGCGCTTTGTAAAGCGAAAGCTATGCAGACGTTAACGGCATTGTCAGCCACGGGCCGCATGCGCTGAATGCGGATTGACGCGAAAGGCGACCTCTGCAACTGTCGAAAGCTTGCGACTTACAGCATGTTAGTTCGCACAAGGATTGATCTGCACGCCCAACGAATGATCTGGATCTGATCAGTTTCAGGTCAAACCATCCACTCAGGAGACCTCGTAATGTTCCACAGCCCGCGCTGGAAACGTCTGACGCTCGCGACGAGCCTCGCCGTTTCCATGCTTTCGCTCTCGACGGCGCTGAGCACCCAGGCCATCGCAGCCGGCAAGAAGACGATCACGGCGGTGATGCATTCGGATCTGCGCGTCATCGATCCCGGATTCACGACGGCCTACATCACCCGTGACCATGGCTACATGGTTTACGACACGCTGCTGGCGACCGATTCGAATTTCAAGGTCCAGCCGCAGATGGCGGACTGGAAGGTCTCCGACGACAAGCTGACCTACACCTTCACCCTGCGCGACGGCCTGAAATGGCACGACGGCACGCCGGTGACCGCCGAGGACTGCGTCGCTTCGCTGAAGCGCTGGGGCCGCAACGACGGCATGGGCCAGAAGCTGATGGACTTCACGGCGAGCCTGGAGGCACCCGATGCTAAGACCATCGTGCTCAAGTTGAAGGAGCCCTATGGACTCGTCCTGGAGTCGATCGCCAAGCCGTCCTCGCTGGTGCCGTTCATGATGCCGAAGCGTCTCGCCGAGACGCCGCAGGGCCAGCAGATTCCTGAGCAGATCGGCTCGGGCCCGTTCAAATTCGTCAAGGCGGAATTCCAGCCGGGCGTGAAGGCGGTGTACGAGAAGAACACCGACTACGTGCCGCGCAAGGAGCCGGCGAGCTGGACGTCCGGCGGCAAGGTGGTGAAGGTCGACCGCGTCGAGTGGATCACGATGCCGGACGCACAGACCGCGGTGAACGCGCTGCAATCGGGCGACATCGACTTCATGGAGAACCTCCCCTACGACATGCTGCCGGTGCTGGAGTCGAACTCCGAGCTCAAGATCGACGTGCTGAACAAGTTCGGCTACCAGACGCTCGGCCGCATGAACTTCCTCAACCCGCCGTTCGACAACGTGAAGGTGCGCCGCGCGGCCTTCCTCGCGCTGAACCAGAAGGACGTGCTCGACGCGCTCGTCGGCAACGACAAGTATCAGAAGATCTGCGGCGCCGTGTTCGTGTGCGGCACGCCGCTCGAGACCGATGTCGGCGCCGAGACGCTGATCAAGGGCAACGGCATGGCGGAAGCCAAGAAGGCACTCGCCGAGTCCGGCTATGACGGCACGCCGATCGCGATCATGGCGCCGGGCGACGTCACCACCTTGAAGGCGCAGCCCGTGGTGGCGGCGCAGTTGTTGCGCGAGGCCGGCTTCAAGGTCGACCTGCAGGCCACCGACTGGCAGACGGTGGTGACACGGCGGGCCAGCCAGAAGCCCGTGAAGGAGGGCGGCTGGAACATGTTCTTCACCAACTGGGTCGGCGCTGATGTCGCCAATCCCGTGGCGAACGTGTCGATCGGCGGCCGCGGCACCAAGGGCGGCTGGTTCGGCTGGGCCGAGGATGCCGACATCGAGAAGCTGCGCGACGCCTATGCGCGGTCGTCCTCGCTCGACGAGCAGAAGAAGATCGCCACCGAAATCCAGAAGCAGAACTACGAGAAGGTGATCTACATCCCGCTCGGACAATATCTGCTGCCGAGTGGCTGGCGCAAATCGCTGACTGGCGTGCTCGACGGCCCGGCGACACCGGTGTTCTGGAATGTCGACAAGAGCGAGTAGGCGGCGGACGCACTCGTGACGCAAACAAAGACGCGGCGAAGTGGAAACTTCGCCGCGTCTCTTTTTTGTTCCTGCATTCGCCCGTGCGTTAGCGCCCTTCAGCAGTGCGGATCGCGCACCGCTTCGAGACCCTCGACCATCAAGGGTGGGCTGATCTGATCCTGGGACGGGTTCTTATCGGTGCGAATCGGCATGGCCGGATGTCGACCGTCCCGCGGTTTGGTGACTTCATTCGGCATCATCAGGCTCCTTGCTGCTGCGCATAACGGACCAGGCGCAGCCGAGTTCCAGATGGCGGGACGCCATCGTCGCAGCCGCGCTATGTGCATCCGTGCGATGCGGTGACCCATGCGCCCATGGCGATTGACCTGCGATGGAACTGCTGCAAATCTCCTTGCCGAGACTCTTTGCTCCGCGTTTGAGACGCGACGCAAGACGCCTCATCAGGCCTTGATCGGTATCAGGGCCCTCGGATGGAAGCCACGCCAAGAGAGATCGCATGTCACATACTCCGCGCCGGACCTCATCCGCGCTCGTTTCATGGTTCGTCGCCTCGGTCATGGCCGTGTCGATGGCGGGCGTGACGACCCAGGCCCTCGCCGCCGGCAAGAAGACGATCACGGCGGTGATGCATTCGGATCTGCGCGTCATCGATCCCGTGTTCACGCCGGCCTACATCACGCGCGATCACGGCTACATGGTGTACGACACCTTGCTCGGGACCGACGCCAAGTTTCAGGTCCAGCCGCAGATGGCGGAGTGGAAGGTCTCGGACGACAAGCTGACCTACACCTTCACCTTGCGCGACGGCCTGAAGTGGCACGACGGCGCGCCGGTCACCGCCGAGGACTGCGTCGCTTCGCTGAAGCGCTGGAGCCGCAACGACAGCATGGGCCAGAAGCTGATGGAGGCCACGGCCTCGCTGGAGGCCACCGATGCCAAGACCATCACCTTGAAGCTGAAGGAGCCTTACGGCCTGGTGCTGGAGTCGATCGGCAAGCCGTCCTCCTACGTGCCGTTCATGATGCCGAAGCGTCTCGCCGAGACGCCCCCGAACCAGCAGATTTCAGAGCAGATCGGCTCCGGACCGTTCAAGTTCGTGAAGGCTGAATTCCAGCCGGGCGTGAAGGCGGTCTATGAGAAGAACACCGACTACGTGCCGCGCAAGGAGCCGCCGAGCTGGACGGCCGGCGGCAAGGTGGTGAAGGTCGACCGCGTCGAGTGGGTCTCGATGCCCGATGCGCAGACGGCGGTCAACGCGCTGCAGGCGGGCGACATCGACTTCATGGAATTCCCGCCGCTCGACCTCGAGTCGGTGCTCGCCGCCAATGCCGATCTTTCGATGAACGTGCTGAACAAGTTCGGCTACCAGACCTTGGGACGCATGAACTTCCTGTTTCCGCCGTTCGACAATGTGAAGATCCGCCGTGCGGCGTTCCTGGCGCTGAACCAGAAGGATGTGCTCGACGCGCTCGTCGGCAACACCAAGTACTACACGATCTGCGGCGCCGTGTTCGGCTGCGGCACGCCGCTCGAATCCGACATCGGCTCGGAGACGCTGGTGAAGGGCAACGGCATGGAGCAGGCCAAGAAGCTGCTGGCCGAGGCCGGCTATGACGGCACGCCCGTCGTGATCCTCGCGCCGGGCGATGCGATCACCCTGAAGGCGCAGCCGGTGGTCGCCGCGCAGCTGTTGCGCGAGGCCGGCTTCAAGGTCGATCTGCAGACGACGGACTGGCAGACCGTGGTGACGCGGCGTGCCAGCCAGAAGCCGCCCAAGGAGGGCGGCTGGAACATGTTCTTCACCAACTCGGTGATCGCCGACTCCGGCAATCCGATCGGCAGCACCTTCGTCGGCGCGCGCGGCCAGAAGAGCCCGTTCGGCTGGCCCGACGATCCCAAGATGGAGGAGCTCCGCGACGCCTTCGCCAAGGCCACGAAGCCGGAGGACCAGAAGCGGATCGCCGCCCAGATTCAGCAGGAGGTCTACGACCAGGTGATCTACGTGCCGCTCGGCCAATGGTTCATGCCGAGCGCCTGGCGCAAATCGATCACCGGCGTCCTGGAAGGGCAGGCCGTGCCGGTGTTCTGGAACGTCGACAAGAGCGAGTGACGAGATGTAGCGCTTCGTAGCCCGCATGAGCGAAGCGACATGCGGGTTCACCGCCGCAGCGCGCGAGGCCCCGGATGTCGGTCCGCTCATCCGGGCTGCGCATCTCGCTCGGTTACGACCGCCCGGTCATGCCTTGATCTCGTCCAGCGCCGCCAACACCTCGCTGGAAGCGACCTCGACCTTGCCGATCTCGTTGAGTGCTTCATCGATGCGCCCTGAGCTGAACAGGCGCGCGGCTTCCTTGCCGTGGCGATGCACCGCCTCGTGAGGGCGTTCGAGGTTGCGAAATGCCGGATCGCCGGCCAGACGCTGGCCGCCTTCGCCATAGTACCATTTGCCGAGCCGGCACGTGTGATGATCGGAGAGCTCGTCGGCGCGAAGTTGCAGCCGGCCGACCGACATGTCCACCAGCCGCTTCTTCCAGATCACGTGATCGGCCTTGGCCAATCTCACCACCTGGTTGTCGAGCGAGAGCTTGGCGATCTCGCCCAGCATCTTGCCGACCTTCGCGTCCGTCTTGCCCATGGTGTCCGCGAGCGACATCACCTCGTTGGCATTGGCGGTCGCGAGATCGGCGATGATGGTGATGCCCTGCGCGACCTCGTCGGTCGCGGCGGACTGCTCGGCGAGAATGCCGGAGATCTCGTCCATCTTGGTGCTGACCACCGCGGTCCTGCTACCGGCCTGGTCGATCGCCTGCGCCAGATCGTTCATCTCGGACATGCCGACCTCGACCGCCTTGGCGCCGCCGGCCATGGCCTCGACGATGCCGCTCATCTCGGCCTGCAGCCGCTCGATGCGACCCTTGATGTCCTCCGTCGCCTTGGTGGTCTGCTGCGACAGGTTCTTGACCTCGGCTGCGACCACCGCGAAGCCCCTGCCGAATTCGCCGGCGCGCGCCGCCTCGATGGTGGCATTGAGTGCCAGCAGGTTGGTCTGATTGGCGATTGCGTCGATGGTGCCGACGATGGATCCGATCTCGGCGGAGGCGGCGCTGAGATCGGCGATCTTCGCCGAGGTGTCGCGGACGGAGCTTGCGATGCCGTTCATCGTCTGCAGCGTCCGCCGCACCGCAGTCACGCTGTTCTCGACGGCCTGGCGGGTCGCGGCGGCCTCGGCGGCGGCTTCGGTCGACGTCGACCGGATGGAGTGTACGGAGGCCTGCATCTCGACCGATGCGGAAGCGAGACTCTGACAGCGTTCGGACTGATTGTTGGAGGCGCCGATCAGGCGCGCCGCGCTGATCGAGGCTTCGTTGCTGTTGATGCAGAGGTCGACGATGGAATCGAGATCCTGGGACGCGCGGGCCGCGAGCGCGGTGCCGAGGCGATGGATGGCCTCGATCAGCTGCGGCTTGAGCTTGGCGCGCAGCGCGGCAGCATCGACACCTGCGACATCGCGATTGAGCTTGCCGTCCGCCCAGTCGCCGAGGCACTGCGCCAGCGCGTCCTGGAAGGCGTCGTGTGCGGCGCCCTCGGACGCGGGCGCGGCATCCGACGGGTCGTTCTTTCGGCGGAATCCCAGCATCGTGCCTCTCATTGATGGCGAGCCCGGCTGGCCTGAGCGACGTCACACGCAGTGACCGGCCCGGACGCCGGCGGCCGTTGGTTCCACCCTGGTTCGGTTGTGGTTAATGGCGGGTTTCTTCCTGCAACCGGTGGTGGCGAGATCTGCAGGGATCTGGGCTCTCGCGTTCCCCCGACCTGCTGCCCTTGACCTTTATGTAAGTTGTGGCTTACCGTAAGTTATGACTTACGTAACCACGCTGAACGTGTTGGCGGACCCCACGCGGCGGGAGGTGTTCGAGCGGCTGCGCGGCGGGCCGCGCCCGGTCCATGCGATTGCGGCCGGGATGCCGGTGTCGCGGCCGGCGGTATCGCAGCATCTGAAGGTGCTGAAGGATGCCGGGCTGGTCGAGGAGCGCAGCGAAGGCGTGCGGCGCATCTATTCGTTGCGCCGTGAGGGGCTGGCCGAGCTCCGCGACTGGCTCGACAGCTTCTGGGACGACGCACTGCTCGCCTTCAAGATCGAGGCGGAGCGCACGCATCGGCAGACGAAAGGGAGGATCGATGAGTGAGGGTGCCGTGGTCGCGCCGGTTCGGAAGCTCGTCCATGTCCGGGCGCCGATCGACCATGCGTTCGACGTTTTCACGCGCGGCCTGACGCGCTGGTGGCCGCATACGCATGGGGTCGGCCGCAAGCCGATCGAGAAGGTGCTGCTGGAGCCGAAGCTCGGCGGTCGCTGGCTCGAGATCGCCGAGGACGGCACGGCGACCACGGTCGCGACCATCACGCTATGGGAGCCGCCGCATCGCTTCGTCATGCTGTGGCAGATCGATGCGCAGTGGAAGCCGAACGCGGCGATGCGCTCGGAGGTCGATGTGCAATTCGTCGTCGAAGGCGCGGACGTGACCCGCGTCGAGCTGTTGCACCACAAGTTCGAAACCATGGGCAGCGAGGCGGGCGCATCGATGCGGCGGGACGTCGAAGGCGGCTGGCCGGGGCTGCTGCAGCGTTTCGTGGCCGAGGCCGAGCGGTCGCCGACGTCATCGTGAGCAAATCATCATAAGAGTGGGGAGACCGTGATGTCCGAGTTCGTGGTCCATTCCGTGCCGGGAAGCCCGTTCGGGCGCAGCATGCTGATCGCACTGGAGGAGAAGGGCGCCCCGTATCGGCTCGCCGCGCTGGCGCCGGGGGACTCCAAGGGAGAGGCGCATCTGGCGCGTCATCCCTTCGGGCGCGTGCCGGTGCTCGAGCATGACGGCTTCGTGTTGTACGAGACCCAGGCGATCCTGCGCTATCTCGACCGCATGCTGCCCGAGCCGGCTCTGACGCCCGCGGACGTCAGGCAGGCCGCGCGTATGGACCAGGTGATGAACATCAGCGACTGGTACCTGTTCCAGGGCGTCTGCAACGTCATCATCTTCCAGGGCATCGTCGGCCCGCAATTCTTCGGCACGACCACCGACGAAGCCGCGATCGCGCGCGCGATGCCGTAGGCGAGAACCGTCATCGCCGAGTTGTCGCGGCTGCTCGGCGAGCAGCCGTTCATGGTCGGCGATCATCTGTCGCTGGCGGATCTGCAGGCCGCGCCGCAGGCGAGCTTTCTGTCGTTGACGCCGGACTGGGCGGAGCTGACCGCCGGCCATCCCAATCTCGTCGCCTGGATCGACCGGCTGGAGACGCGGCCGAGCTTCAAATCCAGCACCATGGCGGAGCTGACGGCGCGAGCGCAGGCGGCGTAGGCGCCAGCCGCGTCGATCATTGCTTGGGCGTGAGATCCGCGTCCAAACGACTGATCGCGCCGTGAAGGCCGCTGGGGCGGACGAATGCGCGACTTTCAACCACGTCATTAATCCAAGTTATATCGCTGCGGACCGGTTCCATCTTAGCTGTCAGGCATGCCGGAGGCTTCGGCATCCGCTCACTCGGAGCGGCCGCCGCTGCGTGCCGACGGCCGCGCGACGAAGCCGGCCCTGCGGACAGATTGGACACAAGCACCCCCCTTGATGCTGCGATCAGACCCCGATCTAGCCGCCCGCTGCGCCTCCTGCACTCACCTCAATTCCGGATTCTGTGCCGCGCTGTTCAATGCCTGCGGCGAGCAGTCGGCGCTGCCGCGGCTCCATCAGCAGTTCTTCACCGTCCGGGCGGGCCAGCAGATCAAATGCCAGAGCGAGGCGCGCGACGATGTGCTCGTGCTCTGCACCGGCTGGGCATTCCGTTACATCCAGCTGTCGGATGGCGGCCGCCAGATCCTGCGCTTCCTGCTGCCGGGCGACATCTTCTCGCCGGCGGCGATCTTCGCCAAAGGCATGAGCTTCTCGGCCAAGGCATTGACCCAAGTCCAGGTCAGCCGGCTCGATGGCGAGGAGGTCCGCAAGCAGTGTCGCGCCGACGAGCTGGTCATGATGGAGGTGTTCCGCTCTCTCGGCGACAACGGCCGGGCTTCCTACGAGCTCATCACCGTTCTCGGCCAGCGTCCGGCCGAGCGTCGGATCGCGCATCTGCTGCTCAGCCTGATGCGGCGCGTCGCGGCGAACGGCGTGATGCAGAATCACCGCTATCCGTTTCCCTTGAAGCAGCAGCACATCGCCGACGCCGTCGGCCTGACATCGGTCCATGTCAGCCGCGTGCTGGCGCTGTTTCGCGATCGCAAGATCCTGACGATCTCGGAGGGCAGGCTGGAGGTCACCGATCTCGCTGAGCTCGAGCGGCTGGCGGCGTTGAACTGAGCCGGGCAGGGCGGTCAAGGAAGGCGCGCATAGCGTTGGTGCGGACGGTGGGACTCGAACCCACACGACGTTGCCATCGAGGGATTTTAAGTCCCTTGCGTCTACCGATTCCGCCACGTCCGCGCTTTGATTTCGCTACCGTTTTTCGTCTGTCGGGGCAAGCGCTAGAGGAATGGGCCTCCCTTGGACGAAACGCCGCCGTCTCTCGCCAGAGATGGCCGATGATTTCGGCTCGAAGCACCGATATCTGAACGGCCTTGGTTCAGCCCAATGGCAACCCCCGCAACGGCAGCCCGCCCACAGCTCGGATCCGGAACGGCTGGCTGTGGATGCACGAGGAGCGGGGACTGATGTGAAGATTGCGCCTGCTGGCGTCGAGCTGTTCGCATGAGAAACTGCCGCAGAGCGTTCAACTCTTGCGGGTGCGGCGCTATTTTGCAGCCTTGTTTACTAACAACGACTAATCGTCATCTTTGCGGCATATGATACCTCCAGCCCACGCAAGGGCGATCGTTCGATCAGGGAGGCTACTTTGCATCGCTCTTCTATTTTGGTCCTCGTCGGTATCACTGCAAGCGCGGCCGCGTTTGCTCATGATCGCCCCAGTCGGCTCCACGGGACCTATGCGATGACGGGCGCATCGGACTGCATCCAGAACTCGGCGTCGATCGGATTCGATTCGAATTTCTTGCCAAAGGGTCCGGTCGTGTTCTTCGCCACCACCGTCGACGGCGTCATGGTGTTTCGCGCCGATGGCACCGGCACGGTGAATAGCCGGTCCTTCACGGTCGACGTCGGCGAAGGGACGACCAGCGATATCTCCTACCAGATCAACTACACGATTGACCCCGGTGGCAAGCTGTCGGTCAAGGCCGTCCCGGGCACGTACAGCTCCACGACGCTGACCGGCCCGAACGCCGGGCTGACGCAGGTCGTCGACGTTCCCGACACCGGCGGATTCATCGGCGAGGGCGCGCTGGCCATCATCCTCTCGCCGCCGGCGCCGAGCGTCCTGACGGTCAGCCGTTCCAACGGAACCCAGTATGCGCGGATCTGCAACGGATCGCTCATCATGACCCGCATCAGCGACGACGATCGCTGAGAACACGGGCGAGCCATTGTTCTGACCAGGGGAGGTAGCTCATGCACCGCTTTTTCATTCCGGTCGTCGCCGCCGCGATGGCGAGCACGACCGCGTTTGCGGATGATCATGTCCGTCTACGCGGAACCTATGCGTTGACCGGCAAATCATTGTGCATCCGGGATCCGGCCGCTCTCGGATTCAACCCGAACTTTACGCCAAAGGGCGGCCCCCTGAAGCTCTTCTCCTTCACCGTCCAAGGCGTCATGGTGCTTCACGCCGATGGCACAGGGACGATGAACGTCCAGGACTTCACGGTTGACACCGGTGGAGGTGAGACGGGTGTGACCTCATACCAGTTCACCTACACGATCTCCGCCGATGAGAGAGTATCGCTTAAGCTGGTGCCGGGTACCTACAGCCACACGATCCTCACCGGTCCGATCGCGGGGCTGACGCAAGTGTCGGACGTCGCAGACGTGAGTGGATTGATCGGCGAGGGCGCGCGGACGATCACGGTCGCCCAGCCTGCGCCGGTCGTCCTGATGGTCAGCCGTTCGGATGGCAACCAGTACGCTCAGATCTGCAATGGATCGCGCACCTTCGTTCGTATCGGCGGCGCGGACCGTTGATCTCGTCCAAGGCGGCGCTCCGTGGCTGGCGCGCCGTCCCGGACAGACTCTGTCTCACTTGCTCCCCGCAAGCATCCCGCGATGGAGCACGGGGAGGCGCGGCCGACGAGGTCAGGTGCCCGAAGCACCCCTTGTGCGATCACCGAGCGAGGGAAGGGGCTCCTGCCTGCGACACGTCCGCCTTTGGGATCAGAGACCTAGCGCATCATCCGGTGATCGGGAATGAGGTTGCGCGCAGCCCCTCAGCTCATCCTTTGCTTAAGCCAGCCGAGCTGCCTTGGTAAAGCCTCAATCCGGCCGTCACCACCTGCTTGAGATGGTGTCCAAGCCGACGTGATCGGCCACGTCCTTGATGGCACGTCTGCAGTGACAGGTCGGCGACGGCATGATGCAAGACATGGACGAGGCGGTCGTTGTAAGGCACGCAGGCACCTGGAAAAAACGATTCTGGCGGAAACCCCGCGGCGGGGGTGAGGGTGACGAAATGGGCGGCGGCGCGCTCCGGCGGTCGGTCTGCCGGTCGGATGGCGGCCTTGCTGACCGGCCCGTCTCCGGTCATCAACGGCACAAGGCTCTAAGACGGCTGCAACATCGAGGCTTCATGACGACCGACTGCCATCGCCCAGCTTACCACTGTCTCGCGCTCGCCGCAGGACTGTTCGTGTTGGGAGGGCTGCTCTCAGGCTGCGCCGGCATGAGCGACAGCGTGTCGACGGCCTTCGCGGATCCGGCCAAATACGATCTCTACGACTGCAAGCAGCTCGAAGCCGAGCGCAAGGCGCTCGCGGCGCGCGCGGCCGAGCTGCAGGGCCTGATGGCCAAGGCGGAGACCGGAGCCGGCGGCGCCATCGTCGCCGAGGTCGCGTATCGCAACGATTACGTCGCCATCAGGGGCCAGTCGCAATTCGCCGAAGAGGCCTGGCGCCGCAACAAATGCGTGGAAACGCCGCCGGCGCCGGTGGCCGCGAAGGGTGGCAAGCCGGTCAAGCCGGCGCGCAATGCGCGGCCGATGGCCTCGAGCAATTCCGGCGCACCATCGATCTTGCCGCGCGACGGCTCGGTCTACTGACCGCAGCCGCAGCGGCAACCTACAGCCGCCAGTCGTAGATCCAGCTCTGCCGCGCCGACAGCCGCTGCGGTCCGAGCGCCTTGATGCTGAGATCGCGGGCCAGCGCCAGCGGCCCGGTCATGTGATAGAGGCGGCCCTGATTGCGCGCGGTGCGCTGCACCTGGCCGACGCGCGGACGGCGCAGCTTGGCGTAGCGTTTGAGCGCAGCCGGGATCGCGCCGGGACCGTCCGGGCGTGCCTCGCTCAGGCTCTTGGCGAGCACCACCGCATCCTCGATCGCCATTCCCGCGCCTTGCGCCGCAAAGGGCAGCATGGCATGCGCGGCATCGCCCAGCAGCGCGACGCTGCCGTCGGTCCATTCGATGCCTTCGGGGACGCCGAACAGCGCCCATTTGCGCCAGCCGTCGACCGCGTTGAGCAGCAGGCGCGCCGTCGCAGGCCAGCGCGGTGGGGCGAACGCCGCCTTCAGCTCGCTCGGATCACCCTCCGTACTCCAGCCCGGCCGGTTCCAGGTCCCCGGCACCACCGCGACCACGTTGACCTGCCGGCCGGCAGAAATCGGATAGGCGACGAGATGGGCCTCGGGACCCATCCACAGCTGCACCCGCGCTGCGGTCAATTCGCGCGGCAGTTGCCGGGCGTCGAGCGTGCCGCGCCAGGCGATCAGGCCGGAAAACGCGGCGCGGACCTGCGGAAACAGATGGTGCCGCACGGCCGACCACACGCCGTCGGCGCCGATCAGCGCCAGCGCCACGTCCTGGCGGCGCTCGTTGCCGCGGCGATGCACCACGGTCAGGCCCTTGGCGTGGGCGGCGACGTCCTCGAACTGGCAGCCGAGCCGCAGCTCGACGTCCGGATGCGCCATCGCCTCCGCGGCCAGCGCCGCCTGCAGGTCGGCGCGGTGGATAACCCAATAGGGCGCGCCAGCCGCCTGGCTCGCGGCCTCGCCGAGCGGCAGGCGGGCGATCTCGCCGCCGGCCCGCGCGCTCATGATGCTGACGGCGTCGGGCACGACGGCGCGCGCGGTCAGCCGCGGCCCCAGGCCGAGATCGAGCAGGATGCGGCTGGCATTGGGCGACAGCTGCAGGCCGGCGCCGACCTCCTCGAGCCGTTCGGCCTTCTCCAGCACGACAACGCGGAAGCCCTTGGTGGCGAGCGCGAGCGCAGCCGTCAGGCCGCCAATCCCGGCTCCAGCCACATAGACGGTACGCGATGCCACGACACGCCGATCAGGCAACGTCCTTCAATACGCATTCCGGCGGCCGCGCTTCGCCCGCAGCGAGGTCCGGCGCATAGCGGTACAGGGTCGAGCAGTACGGGCAGATGATTTCCTTGTCGTTGCCGAGATCGAGGAACACGTGCGGATGATCGAACGGCGGATTGGCGCCCACGCACATGAACTCATGCGAGCCGATCTCGATGACGGGGACACCGGCATCATTGTGGAAATGCGGGACGATGTTATCGGCCATCGGTATCACCTCGCGTGGCAACGGGAGCGTATGCGGTCAGCACGACGGAGCAGGACGGGACTGAGGTCGCAGGGCCGCACGCGTCGAAAACGGCGCGACCATACTGAGCCTTAAGGCCAATTCCTAGTGTTGGGAACCCGCGTTTGGTGCAACGCACGCCGTTATGTTGTGGCCTGTGGATTCGACACAAACTCAGGCCCGCCGAGAAGCCCTTCTTTCGTCGGGGCCGTTGTGTCAGGCACGGGACATCCTATGTCTTTCGGCATCGTCCCCGCGAAAACGTGAAAGCGGCGTGATCTCGAAGCGAATCAAGCTGGGAATCAGTCTGGCGCTGGCCGGGCTTGCCGTCAGCGCCGCGGTCGGCGCTGCGATATGGCCGCACGCCTATGGGGCCGGAGCCATCATCGTGGCGCAGGATGATCCGGCGAGGCTGTCGGAGCTTCAGATCGCGTCCGTTCTGCAGAACGATCCGGCGCGGATTGCTCGCAACATCGAGGATGCGCTCGCGGCTGGCGATCCCGATCTCGCCGGGAGTTTCGTCGCGCTCGCACAGGATCATCGCGTTGCGCTCGACGAGGCGCTGATCCAGCGGGTGAGCGATGCCGTGGCCGCCGAGAAGGCGCCGGGGAGTGTCGCCAAGCGCTTCGCCAGCGGGCTCGTCACCGGCCAGGCCGATGACGTCGCGAGCCTGTCCGGCACCGTGGCCGGCGATCTCTTCGTGTTCGGCGACATCCGCGACGCGGTGCGCGAGGGCAAGCATCTGGTGATGGGCGAGGAGACCGACCGGCTGGTGCTGGGTCTCGCGACTGCGGGCCTTGCCGTCACGGCCGCGACCTATGCCTCGGCCGGCACCGCCGCGCCGGTGCGCGCCGGGCTGACGCTAGTCAAGGATGCGCGGAAAGTCGGCCGGCTCGGCGAAGGGTTGGCGGCCTGGGCCGGGCGCTCGGCGCGCGAGGTTGTCGATGCGCCGATGTTGCAGCAGGCGGTGGCCTCCGGCTCGGTGCTGCGGCCGGGCCAGACCGCGACCGCGATCCGGGCTGCGTTCCGCGCCGAGAAGGCCGGCGCGCTGGTGCGGCTCGCCAAGGATGTCGGCCGCATCACCGAAAAGGCCGGCACGCGTGGCGCGCTCGATTCGCTCAAGCTCGCCGAAGGGCCGAAGGATATTGCCCGTGCGGCCCGCCTGGCCGAGGCCAAGGGCGGGCAGACCCGCGCGATCCTGAAGCTGCTCGGCCGCGGCGCGCTGCTGCTGACCGCGGGCGCGTTCAATCTCGCGCTGTGGCTGTTCGGCGCGTTGATGACGCTGCTCAGCTTCGTTGCCTCGCTCAAGGCCATGACCGAGCGGGCCACCCAGGCCTGGCTCGACCGAAGCAAGCGGCGCCGCCTGCGCCTGATGCAGGCCGCTGCGGTCCGTCCCGAACTGGTCGCGGCCGCGCCCTGCGGTTAGACTACGGCTCCAAGATCAATCATTGCACATTCCGGGATACGCGACCGATGCCGAGCTTTCACAACGGCGCCGTTGAAATTGCCTTCATCGACGAGGGGGAGGGCGATCCGATCGTGCTCGTCCACGGCTTCGCCTCGACCAAGAACGTCAACTGGGTCTATCCGTCCTGGATCTCCGAACTGCGCAAGGACGGCCGCCGGGTGATCGCGCTCGACAATCGCGGTCATGGCGATTCGGCCAAGCTCTACGACCCCGCGCTGTATTCGATCGCGGAGATGGCGAGCGACGTCACGGCGCTGATGGATCATCTCGGCCTCGCCAGCGCCGACGTGATGGGCTACTCGCTCGGCGGCCGCATCGCCGCGCATATTGCCTTGAGCACGCCACAACGCCTGCGCTCGGCGATCTTCGGCGGCATCGGCATGGCGATGATCGAGGGCGGCGGACCCGGCGAGAACGTCGCCTCGGCACTCGAGGCGCCGTCGATCGACGACGTGACCGATCCGGTCGGACGCACCTTCCGCGCCTTCGCCGACCAGACCCGCTCGGACCGGCTGGCGCTGGCTGCCTGCATGCGCGGCTCGCGCGGCTTGATCTCGCGGGAGGAGGCGGGCCGCATCGCGGTGCCGGTGCTGGTCGCGGTCGGCACGACGGACGAAGTGTCGGGCTCGGGGCCCGCGCTCGGTGCGCTCATCCCGGGCGCAGAGGTGCTCGACATTCCCAACCGCGACCACATGCGCGCGGTCGGCGACAAGGTCTACAAGGCCGGCGTGGTGGATTTCCTGGCGCGGCGCTGAACGCGTAGCCCGGGTTCTCCGGAGCAGCGCGCGTGAACCCGCATCTCGCTTTCGCCGAAGCCTCGTGGCTTCGGCTGTCGCTCATGCGGGCTGCGGGGCCCTCATGCCGTCGGCACGTCCGCACGCTCGCCGCCGAACCAGCGCGCGGCTGCGATCAGCGCCGTGAAGGTGGCGATCCACACCAGCCGCGCGCCATAGCGGTCGTGCGGGCCGGAGATCACGCCGCAGATCACGGCGTTGCCGAGCAGCGCGAGCGTCACGGTGCTGGCGAGCAGGGCGACGTCGTCGCGCCGCCGCCGCCAGATCGCGTGAGCGGCGATCGCTGCTGCCGCGAGCATCGAGCCCAGCGCGACCGGCACGTGCAGCCAGTTCACGACGGCGAAATTGATCTCCCAATGCTGCTGGTGCGCCGCACGCATCTCCCGGACCTGCGAGGGGATGTAGCGCTCGATGATGCCATAGGTGTGCGGCACCCAGCCGCTGGTGCCTTCGCCGGTCGCGACATGAACCAGTTGCTCCGCCGTCGCGATCGCCGCCGCCTTGGCCTGCCACAGCGGGTAGGCCGTGAGCGACTGCTTCACGATGAAGCCCATCTCGTCGTTCATGCCCTCGAAGCGGCCGAGCTTGTTGAACATGCTGTTGCCCCACAGGAAGTCGTCGGCGGTGGGCGGCAGCTCGTTGCGATAGGGGCAGAGCTTCAGCTTCTGGCGGGCGCAATGGTCCTTCAGATATTGCGCCACGATACCGTCCTGGAGCATGCGGCCGAAGGCGACGCCGGTACCGCCCGGCGTCCACGCCAGCTGGCCAGACAGGGCAAAGTTGGCCGCGAGCAGCATCGCCGCCCCCGCGACGATGGTCATGCTGGCCTGGACGAGGCCCGAGAGCGCGATCTGCCGGCGCAGCCGGGGATAGGCGATCCAGCCGACGCAGCACAGGCCGAACAGGACGCCGAGCGTGGCGCTGTGGGTGGCGGAGGCGAAGGCCACGAAGCCGAACAGCGCGCATTTCTCCAGCACGGAGGTCCGGCGTGCCTGCGTGACCATGATGTACAGCGCCAGCACCGACAGCCCGGCGAAGATGTCGGTCAGCAGCATGCTGGCGAGCCAGGGCAGGGCGGTGGTCAGGACCAACAGCAGGCCGATCCAGAGCAGGCGCAGCGGCTGGGCCAGTCCCAACACGCGCAAGGTGAGCTGCAGGATCCAGAGCGTTGCCAGCGCCTGCAGACCAAGATTGAGCCAGAAGCTCGAGCCCTCGCCCCAATGCAGATAGAGCCCGAACACGGTCGAGCGGCTCGGCACCAGATAGCCTTCGTACCAGCGCGCGAGATAGCCCCCGGTGTCCCACTGCAGCAGCGGGTAGCCGTTCCACAGCGCCGGCGCGACCAGGAAGAGCGGGATGACGATGACGGGGAGCCAGGCCGATCCGGCCTCGGTCGTGCGTTCGTCCAGGATCTGAGTGTTACTGATACCCGTGTCCCCCCGATCAGGAGCACCATGGCCGAAATATGGTCAGGGCGATATTCACTAGTAGACGCAGAGCGATGGATGGTAAAGCCGATCCCGGGATTGAACGGGGGAATGGTCGGCCTTCTGTGCCCGGGTGGTTCCTTTTTGCCGCAGCCACGGTGTTCGCCGCTTCTTCCGCCACGATCGTCTTGATTTCGGGTTCCTGCTGCCCACCTTGAGCCGACGGCGGTGCCGAACCGTATGGCGGCGCAACCGGGACGTCACCGGCGGGGCGTAACGGAAATGTCTCAATCCCGTGTTCTCTGGGAGGCGGGCTGGCCGGGATGGATCGCCGGCCTCGCGCAGCCCGCGGAGGACATTGTTCCCTGCGCCGTGCTATAAGGCCCGCCCACTGAAACTGCGAGAAGCAGCCATGGCTATGCATCAGACCAATCCGCAGCAGGGCAGCAAGCTGGCGACGCTTGATCCGATCTGGGATCGGATCCGCCACGAGGCAGAAGAGATCGTGCGCCGCGAGCCTGAACTCGCGACCTTCATCTATTCAACCGTTCTGCACCACGGCCGGCTCGAGGATTCGGTCGTGCACCGGGTTGCCGATCGTCTCGATCATTCCGCGCTGTCGGGCGACCTGATCCGCCAGACCTTCGACGATGCGCTGCGCGACGAGCCGGACCTCGGCCATGCGTTTCGCGCCGATCTCGTCGCCGTCTACGATCGCGATCCCGCCACCTCGCGCTTCATCGATCCGTTGCTCTACTTCAAGGGCTTTCACGCGCTGCAGACGCACCGGCTGGCGCATTGGCTGTATCGCAAGAGTCGCAAGGATTTCGCGTTCTATCTGCAGAGCCGCTCCTCGGCCGTGTTCCAGACCGACATCAATCCGGCGGCGCGCATCGGCCGCGGCATCTTCCTCGATCACGCCACAGGCTTCGTCTGCGGCGAGACGGCCATCATCGAGGACAACGTCTCGATTCTGCATGGCGTGACGCTCGGCGGCACCGGCAAGGAGAATGAGGACCGGCATCCCAAGATTCGTCATGGTGTGCTGATCGGTGCCGGCGCCAAGGTGCTCGGCAACATCGAAGTCGGTCATTGCGCGCGCATCGCTGCCGGCTCCGTCGTCGTGAAGCCGGTACCGAACAACGTCACCGTCGCAGGCGTGCCGGCGAAGATCGTCGGCGAGGCCGGTTGTGCGGAGCCGTCGCGCACCATGGATCAGATGATCAACGCGATCGGGATCTGAGCCGCGAGCGCGTCGGCGACAGCGAAGTCAAGACCTTCTCATCCAGGGAAATTCGTGCCAACACATCAGCGTCTGTGGATTTGACGATCCGCCGTTTGTCTTGGCGGAGTGAATGTGAGATCCACGGCGTCCCTTTCAGGTCGTTCGACATCGCCGGCTCGTCTTGCCTCGATCGGTGGGCCGGAATGTCGAAATCACAATGCCGAAATCACAAGGACACGGACGTTCGCGCTGCAACGTCCTCATCATCCGCAAACCTCGCTGTCGATTGGAGATCACCGTGGACGTTCAGGAAGTCAGGAAGCTCGACGCGTATCTGAAGCGCGTGTTTGGCAATCCCAAGATCCGTGTAGTGCCGCGGCCGAAGAAGGAGGACTCCGCCGAAGTCTATATCGGCGAGGAGTTCATCGGCGTGCTGTTCGTCGACGACGAGGACGACGATCGCTCGTTCCAGTTCCAGATGGCGATCCTGGAAGACGATCTGGTGGAGTAAGTCCTAGAGCGCGTAGCCCGCATGAGCGCAAGCGACATGCGGGTTCAGCGCTGGGCGAAAGACCCCGGATATCGCTGCGCTCATCCGGGCTACGACTGACTACTTCGTCGCATGCATCTGCGCCGTCAGCCGCTCCATTGCGGCGGCGACGTCCTGCCACTGTGACAGCCAGCTGCGCGGAAACCGGAAGATCAGATCCGCGCCCTCGACGCGGTGTTCGCTGAGGCACATGCCGGGCGTGGCGGCGTCACGCGTGCAGCGGGCGACCAGCAAAGGCTGCTCGGCCGTGAACAGATCCTCCACGTCGTACGGTGTGCCCGCGCGGAAGCTTCGCAAGCTCAGCCCGTCCTGCACCGACACGGCAACTGGATTGAGGTAGCGCGGATAGATTGTCTTCAGTCGCGTCTCGGGCGACATCGCGTCGTGATGCGCCGATATCGAGACGAAGATGCGATCGATCGGGTGCGGCGCCTGATCGATCTGGTCGGCGCTGACGTGATGCGGCGCCTCGGGCGGCGTGAGCGAGGGATATTCGAAGCCGAGATCGACGCGCTCCTGCGGGCCGGTGTGGCGCTGGATCTTCACTCGGATGGCGGCCGCCGGCACGTTGAACACGGTGCTGCCGATGCTGACCGGCAGGCGCTCGGGCCCCTTGAAGGTGCTGGCGCGCCAGGTCGGCCAGAGCAGGTAGGCAACGAGGGCGATCGCCGCCGCCGCCAGCACGCAGCCCAGGATGATCGGCACGGCATGGCCATGTCCGTTCGAAGGGCGGGCACTGCGGACCGAAAACATCGTCATGATGGGTAGGGATCTCAAGGCCGAATCAGCGGCGACTATGCCACGGCGATGCGGCATTCTGCAGAAACTTACCTGCAGGGAGCCGCGCACCGGCTGCGGCCGCCGTTAACCGTTCCTTAAGGATAATGTGGCGGGCGCGAGCACTTTTTGCCAAACCAGCATCGGGCTGTTCTGCAAGTGTGTGAGTGCGTACGATGTCGGCAGAGGCGTTCAATTCCCTGTTCTCGCTCCTCATCGGTTTCGCCTTGGCCGGTGCCCTGGCGAGCGGCTATCAGGCGTATGCCGAACGTCCGCCGGGCTTCGAGCTGCTGCAGGAGGGCGTCACGCCCCGGCGCTTCGCCGCGGTGCCGTTCCTGGTGTTCGCCGCGCCCTTCATCATCATGCGCAACACGCTGCGCGGCGCCCGCATCGAGCGCCGTCGCTTCGAGTTCGTGATGCTGGCGACCGTGATCGCCGGCTTCTGGAGCATGATGTGCGGCACCTTCGTGGTGATGACGCTGCGCGCCGCGGGCGTGCTGGCCTAATTCCCGTGCCGGGCGCCGCCGCGGCGGTTGCTTGAAATCGCTCTGGCGGCTGTGCCAAGGTCACCTGCGAACGGGAGACCTCGATGGCCATCTACGAACTCGACGGGCAGGCGCCCGAGCTGCCGGCGGACGGCAACTACTACATCGCCGACAATGCCACCGTGATCGGCCGGGTGAAGCTCGCCAAGGAGGTCACCGTCTGGTTCGGCGCGGTGATCCGCGGCGACAATGACTCGATCGAGATCGGCGAAGGCTCCAACATCCAGGACAACGCCACCTGTCACGTCGATCCCGGCTTCCCGCTGCGCGTCGGCCGTAATGTCACTGTCGGCCACAACGTGATCCTGCACGGCTGCACGGTCGAGGACGACGCCCTGATCGGCATGGGCTCGATCATCATGAATGGCGCGCACATCCGCCGCGGCAGCGTCGTCGGCGCCGGCGCCATCATCACCGAGGGCAAGGATTATCCGGAATACTCGCTGATCATCGGCGCGCCCGCGCGTGTCGTGCGCACGCTGGAGCCGGTGCAGGTCGAGCGCATGGGTATCGCGGCCAAGGCCTATGTCGCCAAGGGACCGCGCTATACCAAGGGTCTGAAGAAGATCGGCTGACCTCGCCGCCGATCGAACTGTCGGGCTATCGGAGATCGCTCACGTCCCTTCCGTCCCTTCGGACTCGCCAGCCTCGGCTGCGCTGGCGACACGTTCGTGGCCGCTCGCCCACAGCGCATGCTGCTCGCTGCCGTCGTGATAGGGATTGGCCTCGGCCGGAATGTTCTCGCGCGCGGCGCGCTCGCCCTGCTCGAACGGATCGGGGTCGGTGCTCATGCTGATGTCCTGCTGCTCTGCTTCGGTTTGTGCTTCGACTGGTTTCTGGACTTGTCGTCGGTCTCGCTTTTCCGTTTGCGCGCAGGCTTGCCTGCGCCATCGCCATCCTCCGCAGCGCTCTTGCGCAGCGCGTCCTTCAGATCCGCCGGTACGCCGTGCTTTTCCAACAGGTCCATGAACGCCTCGTCGGCGAGATCCTGCAGACTCAGCATCTGATCGCGGCCCAGCTGCTTGAGCTTGCCGAACGTGTCCTCGTCGAAGGCGATCAGCTTGCGCACGGCTCCTCGGTCTCCTCGCCCCATCAATCCTCTCCGATCAACATTCGTTCCGGAACGCGGTCCGCCCGGTCGGGTTGAAGCGTAAAGGGAGACGGTCACATGGCCAGATTTTCGTTGGGCACTTTGATCGTGATTGCAGGCCTCAGCACGGCCACAGCGGTGTTCGCGCAAGGCGGTGCGGGCGGTGGAGGAGGCGCTGGCGGCGGCGCGCCGGGTGCGGGGGCCGCCGGCATCGGCACGACCGGTATCGCCGCGGGATCAGGGAGCGCCGCCGGTCTCGGCAACGCGCAGAACGAAGCCGGAAGCGGCAACAATCCCTCGCGGCTGTCGCAACCGGGGGCGGCAGGCACCAACGGGACTAACAGCCTCGGCACGGCGCAGTCGTCCGGCTCCGGCGCGAGCGGGTCGGGGTCGAGCAATTCCGGCGTCACGACCGGCACGGGTCGCGGAGCGGCGGGAGGCACCGCGGCAACGGGACCGAACCACGCCGGTGATGCGACCGATGAGCAGATTCAGCAGGAGAACAAGACGGTCGACCGGAAGGTCAAGAGCATCTGCCGCGGTTGCTGAATATTGCCCGCGGCTCCGGACGTCACGCAACGACATCGAGATCGCGCAGATGTGAGCGGGGTTGCCCCCGCGCCGTTCCAAATTCGGCTTACAGACATCCGGCTGAGAGTACCGAGTGCAATGACATTGTCATGCCGGTTGAATTTGGAGACGGATCGATGCGCAAGAGATTGATGGGATTGCTGGCGGGTGCCGTGATCGCGGCGGCGATGGTGCCCGGCATGGCATCGGCGCGCGGGCCGGGCGGCTTTCATGGCGGCGGTTTCCATCATGGATTCGGTTATCATCATGGCTTTGGTCCCGGCTTCGGAATCGGGTTCGGCTTCGGCTATCCCGGCTACTACGGTTACGGAGGCTATCCTTACTACTACCCGTACACCTACGAAGATCTCGGCGGCTGCTACGTCGCCCGCAAGCGCGTGCGCACGGCGCACGGCTGGCGCTATCGGAACGTCGAGGTGTGTGAATGAACCTTGGGCGAGGTGACCGGCCGATCCGGTCACTTCGCCTTAACGACATCTCGTCACCTTTTGTTGTCGCTCCGATCGGCAGCGCGCAACGGAGAAGTAGCTGGCGCAACGCTTGCATGGGATCCAGGCATGATGAACACACTCACATCCCCTGAACTCACGTTGGTCTTCATGGGCGTCGTCGTCAGCCTGGGCGCAGCGCTGGTCTGGATGGCCTGGGAGCTCGAGCAGGGCGGCAGGCAGCTGGCGAAGATCCGTCGCGACGATCATCGCCTGCGCTAACCGCCGACAGCCCGGAGCCCGCATGAGCGCAAGCGACATGCGG
The DNA here is from genome assembly GCF_032484535.1 of Bradyrhizobium sp. SZCCHNS3016. Taxonomy (NCBI): domain Bacteria; kingdom Pseudomonadati; phylum Pseudomonadota; class Alphaproteobacteria; order Hyphomicrobiales; family Nitrobacteraceae; genus Bradyrhizobium; species Bradyrhizobium sp. SZCCHNS3016. Next base: position 676,914 of record NZ_JAUETE010000002.1, on the reverse strand, counting down.
GACGTCTCGCGGGGGGGGAAGGGCAGTCTGCCCCGGTTCGCTCGCCCGGGCGGCGGCCGTCAGCTCAGCACGCCATATTTCTTGAACCACGCCTGCATCTGCACCCAGCCGTCCTCGGCGGCGTCCTTGCGATAGCTGGGGCGATAATCGGCGTGGAAGCCATGCGGCGCGCCGGGATAGATCTTGAACTCCGCGGTTTTCTTGTTGTCGGCGAGCGCGGCCTTCATGGCCTCGACGCTGGCGACGGGAATGCCGGTGTCGGCCTCGCCGTAGAGGCCGAGGACGGGCGCCTTCATCTCGGGTGCAAGCTGCGTCGGACTCTTCGGCCAGGCCGGATTGGGCGGGTCGATCAGCGGGCCGTAGAACGCGACGCCCGCCTTCAGCGCCGAACTATGCGCCGCATATTCCCATACGTTGCGGCCGCCGCGGCAGAAGCCGACGATGCCGAGGCGCGAGGTGTCGCCGCCCTGCGACTTGGCCCAGGCCACGGTCGCGTCGAGGTCCGACATCAGCTCCGCGTCGGGCTTGGTATTCACGATCGGCAGCAGGTCCTTGATCTCGGTGATCTTGGTGAGGTCGGTCCCGCTGCCGAAGTAGTAGTCCGGCGCCACGGCCAACGCGCCGAGCTTGGCGAGACGGCGGGTCACGTCCTTGATGTACTGATGCAGGCCGAAGATCTCCATCGCGACCAGCACGACGGGCGGGTTGCTGGCGCTGGCGGGGCGGGCGAAATAGGCCGGCATGTCGCGGTCGCCGACCTTGATCTTCGCATCTCCGGCATTCAGGCCATTGCTGTCGGTGGTGATGACCTCGGCCCGCACCGGGCCGGCAGCCAGTGTGTAGCCGGCCGTCACGGCAGCGGACGCGGTCATGAAGCCGCGGCGTGAGAAGGGGGCGACCGTGGTCAGCCCGATGACATCGGAGGTCAGTGCTGGATCGGCGGACATGGGGGCTCCTCTGCGTCTTGCGGGCGCATTGAGCCGAGAATTGGCTGCGAAATGCAAGTCACCAGCCGGAGAGCCGCGGCAGTCGGGTCTGTTCCGGGCGGTCGAACGCGATCCCACAAAGAACAAGGCCGTCGGCGCAGTATGGCGCCAACGACCTTGCCAGCCCCGGATATTGAAATTGGCCCTGTGCCATCCTGAAATTGGCTCGCCATCCGGTGAAGGCAGGATGGCGTGACTCCCGGTTTCAATCTGTGAAGCACTTCACAGGGGCCCGGGAAAATTCGGCGGGAAATTCTACGAGCAAGGTGTCAGGACCGGCCATATCAGGACCGGTTGCGGCGATGCCGATGGCCGCTGCGGCTGGCATGGGCGCGGGTGCGGATGCTGCGGTTGCGCGGGGCCGGCGCGGCCTGCTCCGAGCTCTGGGTGCTGGCGAAGGACTGGCGCAGGCCGTCGATGGAGTCCTTCAAGGTCGAGACCTGGTCCGAGAGCCGCTTGGTGTCGGCCTGCTGGGCGGCGAGCAGGCGGCGCATGCTCTGCATCTGCTCCTGCATCATCTGCAGCTGATCGATCGATTCCTGTTGGGTGGCTTCCAGGCCCTTGGTCTTCTCCACCAATTGCTCAGACGCCTGTACCGTGCGCGCCTGCAATTGCCGCGTCACCGCGCCGCGCTCGGCTTCCGGCGCCCCCCCATGGGCACGCCACAACATGATGCCGCCGATGCCCGCGACCAGCACCACGAGCGTCGCGGCTGCGAGCGCGATCGGCTGGGCGCCCTTGACGGGGCTCGGGCTGAGCTTCTCGGGGTAGCGTCTGGTGTCGCGCGTCACCGGATTCATCACGAAACCACCCAAATTGAAAAAGCTTCGGATGCTCCTCCCGAAAACTGGAAGAGGCGAAAACTCGAGCAGAGAACGCTGTTCGCCCAGCCCGCAAATCGAGCGTCTGACGGACGAACCAAGTCGTCAAGGTTTGATTAGGAAATCCGACAAAAGCGAGGCCTGCAAGTCCGAAAGGGCGCGGCCGCGCCATGCACCATGCCGGTTCCCTGCGGCGGCCGCGACCAGCCGAAAAATGCGGCGGGACAGATGCTTACTGCGTTGCGCTGCAGTTCCGGCAGATCGTGAGCTTCTGCTTGAGGCGGGCCTCGTCGGCGAGGTCGGCCGCCTGTTCCTCCTCCCAGCTCATCCGGCCCCGATAGCCGGAGCTCGACTGCGCGGACATCACGTCGACCCGCGAGTCGCCACGGCGCTTGGCGCCTTTGCGCGGCGTGCCGATGTCCGGCTCCGTCACCATCTCGGTGTCGGCGTCGGAGGTCGCGACACGGCCGTCCCAGTCGGCCGCAGCGCTCGTCGGCTGCGCGGCAATCACGGCGGGCGCAGCGGCCATCGCCGGCGTGGCTGCAGGTGCGCCGGCCGAGGCCAGCGGCCCCGAGCAGCCGGTGCCGGACATGCAGCAGTTCGCCAGGGTCAGGGCCGCGGCCAGCAGGGTCGCGCTTCGCAGGATCATCATCATGCCGACAACCTAAACCCGACGGTCGAGGGAAAACAAGGTTGGCCGGCCATTGCCGCGCCCCGCCTGCGACATATCGTCAAAGCAAGGCCAAAAAAAGTTGCGCATCGAGACGGCCTTACGCGAGGCGATGACGTGCCTCCCACCGTCCGCGACCCACGGCAAGACGCCGAACTACGAAGTCCGCGCCCCCCGCGCCGCGGGGCTTTTTTTTGTTCCGGCAGCTCACCACGGCTTGTCGGAAACTCGGCTTAGATGAGTATAAAAATACCGTTATTGATTGCGTAAGACTCTGAACTCAATCTTAAGTCGATTTTTTTGCGCGTGATGGCCAGCCATGTGGTATTTACTAACCGTTGTTCCGGCCGGCAGGGGGCGCGTGCGTGCGTGATGGGCACAAACTTTGGCTGTTGATCTATATTGCCATGGTCATTGTATCGGGCTGCCTGGCGGCTTCGATCGCATATAGCGGCAGGGGGATCTCGATCGCCGGATGCAAGCCGGCGCCGGAGCCTGATCAGTTCATCAGCTACTGCAGTGCGCGCCGATTTGGAGACTTCGAGCATGCTGCGTTTTGGTTCGGGATCGAGCGCAGGGCGCTTGCCAACCTCAAGGCAGCCGATGTGGTCTTTACTGGGTCGAGCCGCACGATGTTTGCTTTCAGCACGGCCGAAGTGCGGTCGTATTTTGCCGCACGCGGTCTACGGCAGTTTAATCTCGGATTCGGCTATGAGGACCAGCAGACGTTCTTCTCTGCGCTTGCGGTGAAGCACCATCTGCGTCCGCGTGTGCTGGTGATTGGCGTCGATCCCTATTTCAACGATCGGGTAAGCGAGCCCGCCTTGGCCGCGCTGCATGATGGATGGGAGCTCGGGCGGGCTCTGGTCAAGAAGGGGGAGATGTGGGCCCAGCCAGCCCTATGCAATTTACGGTTTGTCGACTGCGGAATTGCGCCGACGGCCTTCAGATCCTCAGTGGATGGCTATTTTCGTTGGCGGGATGTGCTGATGGCGGATCGCCAGCGCCCGCGAGTTCGTCGGAGCCAGTTGCGGGACTTTCAGGTCAATGTGCCGCTCTCGGCGATCGAGGCAAACAACTTCTTGAAGCGAATTGGCATGCCTGCCGACTGTGTCGTCCTGGTCCCGATGCCGACGACCGAAATCTGGCCAAAGCCGGATCCGACCAAGCAACTCGCCGAGACGATCGGGGCGATGTATATCGATGCTGATACCGGCGACGATCTCACCTTCGTCGACGAGGCTCATCTGTCATTTGACAGCTCGAAGCGGTTCTCGTCGGAGTTTGTTCGCGCGTTCGACCGACTGCCGCAGACGTGCTTGAACAATGGTCCATTGCCGGCCCAAGCCTCCGCGCTTCCTGGCGGGTGATGAAGCTAGGACGGTCGAGATCGCCGCTGGCCTCTAACGGCGGGCGCTTGCATCTCGGCCTGCTCTCAGCACGGCGTCGTGGAGAGATTCACGGTGACAGTCGATCGTGCCCGACGCGCGAGAGATCCTGGCCGCAGCCTTTGCCACGGCCTGGTCGATTGAAGGCGCGGCTGCGCCCGATGGCAGATACTGATGCAGCTACGCTTCTCTGGCATCACAATTCGAGAAACGGTAGGCCACCTTTCGCTATGGCAGCCGGACGGGCGCGCGCCCGCTCCCACGCAGCAGAGCGTAGTTCTTCTGCAGCCAGCGGGTAAGGCGGGGGCTCACCGTTCTGCCGAGTTCCGACTCAAGTGCCTCGATGCGATCCTGCAACTGGAGGAGGTCGCTGTAGCGAGCTCGCATCCTTTCGCTCAGTTGGCTGTGGGTCGTAGCGATCTCGAGCGAGGGGCGGAACGCCTGGTCGATCGTCTTCCGCAGGACGACGTGAAGATTGAGCTGGGGGACGCGATTGTTTTCGGCGAGATGGGCCGGCTCATTCAACATCGTATCGCCGCCTAGACAAGTGATGCCGAGAGCGTCGATCCGGTTTTCGCCCGCATGGGTGACTGCGAGGCACTCGATCTCGTAGCCGTTGGCCTGGGCAAGCTCCCGGAAGAACAGCGGCGTGTAGCAGAAGTATCCGTGGTCGAGATAGCCGCTCGCTGGCAGCTGATGGTAGATCACGCCGCCGACCTTCATGGCGTCATGCATCACTTCGAAACAGTTCCACTGATTGACGATGTGCTCGGTGGTGCCGAAGTTGAGAACCACGTCGAAATGGCCACGGAGCTGCGAAGGGAGTTCGTCGAAGTTGAGATCCAGGATGTTGGTGTTCTTCAGCCCGGGACAAACATCGATCGCCTCATATTCGATGTTTGCGAGATCCGTGATCTCGGAAAGCATCGTCGTTCTCTCGTCCGCTCTTGGCGTCGAGAAGTGGACGAGCCGATCAACCGTTATTGCGTCAGGACGCGGCTGTCCCAGGCGCTCGACGATTTCCGTGATCTGCTCGGCGCGCGCGAAATAGATGGTCTGCGGCCCGATATCGAGAATTCTGTTTTTGCTGCCGGTCAGATGTCCGTTCCGCTGCAAGTAGATCACGGCATCGAGGTTCATCCCCATAGCAATGCCCCGCGCTAAAGTGGAAGCACTCTAGCACCACAGTCTCAGCGTGATCAATCTTCGCGTGTTGATGCGGAACATAACTGATCTTGGATTGTATGGCGGGGCTGCAGCGGCCGCCAGTTCCTCAAAAAAACGAGTATACCGATGGACTTGCGCCTCGCGTGCGGACTGCGCGATCAGGTCAGTCGGGCCTGGCCCGAGCGGCCGAAGTGACGGGTGGATCGGCGAGCGGGACCGGAACGGTGCTGCCAAGCCGTGGAATTCAAGCGGTCTTCGTGAATTTCGGCTGGCTCAAAAAAGTTGCGGCCAGGCCTTGGGGGAGGCCTGGCCGCGCGCGAACCGGTCTGGGACGGGGAGGGGTGGGGATGTGACCGGGTCGCGTAACTCGAATTCGTGTCTCGCCTCTCTGATCAGCGTTCGCGGACGCCTTAGCGTTCTCTTGCGCTGGCGGTGGCCACTGCCGGGCGACCGTCGCCGAGCGAGACCCAGACGTTGGGATCGCCCTGCGACTGCCGCTTGACGAAGCGGTAGCCGGTCTCGGTCCAGGCGACGACGCTCTCGTTCTGATTGTCGAGCACGTATTCGCCCTTGTCGGTCTTCACGGTGAGGACGGCGTGTCCTTCACCCTTCTTGTCGCGCACCACCGTGATCAGCAGCGCCTCGCGGGGCCAGCCGGCATCGATCAGCAGCTTGCGCTTCAGCAGCACGTAATCCTCGCAGTCGCCGTAGCCGTCCGTCGGCAACGACCATTTCTCGACCACGCCCCAATGGTCCATGTCGGTGATGGGCTTGACGTTCTCGTTGACCCAGCGATTGACCTTTAGCAGATCGCGCCAGGCGGTCTGGGACAGCACGATGTCGCGGGGCTGCGACGCGCCGCCGCGGCATTCCTCGGGCGTCTCGGTGCAGAACTCGACCCAGCCGATCGGCGCCCGTGCGGTGTCGCCAAGGCTCGCATAGAGCACCCGGTCATCGCCGGCATGCGCCATCCCGCCCATCGCCATCAGGAAGGCTGCGACCGCCCACCCTTTTGCCTGTCCCGTCCGCTTGACCATTTTTGGCCCCCCGTTTTCGTTGGGACCATGTGTCTCACAAAGATTTTTCGCTGCCGCTAAATCGCCACGATGGATTTGACGCAAATCCAAGTAAAACAAAGGGCTTATTCGACTTTCACTTGAATCAAACTTAGCTAAAATTTGAATCGTTCGGGGTTGAATCGAATGCGCGGCATTAAGCCGGGAACCGCTGCCGTTGCAGGGTCTGCCGCGCTTTGCCCGCCAGCCATTAACCGCGCCGGACCACCTGTGCGCTGGCCGAACGCCACACGGCACCCGCGGTGGCGGACGCCGTGTGCTCCGTGAAGTTGCGGGATTTCAGAGGCTTGCGGCTTTACCGCGCGGTAACGCTGTCTTCGAGCGTTTCGGCGAGCTGGGCGTGCAGGAACTCGATCGCGAAGCCGCCTTCGAGATTTCGCACCACGCGCGCCTGCACGCGGCCGAGCATGACCTGCGATTTCAGCGGCGGCCGGGTCTCGGCCGCGATCGCCGCGCCCGACAGGGACATGTCGATGATGCGGCAGGTCATCTTGGTGCCGTCCTCGAGCGTCAGCACCGCGATCGGGTTGCGCGGAATGATACGGTCGTGGCGGCGATCCTCCGGCAGGTTGAGGATGTCGCGGTTGGCGAGCCAGGTCAGCTGCGCGGCGAGCTTGTCGCGCTTGCGCGCGGTGGCGCCGATCGTCATCGCAAAACCGTTGTCGATGATGCGGGTGATCTTGCCTTCGACACGGCCGATATGGTCGAGATAGGCGATCACGCGGTCGCCGACATTGCCGATGCCCGGCGCGAGCAGCGCGAGGCCGCCCGGCGACATGTTGATCACCTGGCAGGGAAACTCACGGCGGTCCGGCAGCATGTAGCGGCCGAGCAGGTGGACCTTGACCCGCTGGAAACGGCGGCGCTCCTCGGCGGCCGGAAGAGAGAGTTTTTTGTTCGGCAACGCCATGTTTCGCCACTCAAAGCCGGCTCTTAGCGTGCCGGATGATCCAGTGTTGAAACTAAGTCCTGCACGGTTAATTCAGCGTTACGTTGTGCTCCTGCCGCACGCTGCCACGGCCTTTGACGAGCTGATAGAGTGGGCAGGCGCTGCATCGCGCCAATGACACCAGTGAAGACGGGAGAGACGTTCATGCGGAGTTGGTTGGGAGCCGTGGCAGTCGTGGTCTGCGCAGCGGTTGGATCGTCGCCGGCCGCGGCGGCCGAGATGAAGGTGACCCTGCTCGGGACGGGCACGCCGACGCCGCGCCTGTCGAGCTTCAGCGCCTCCACCCTGATCGAGGCCGGGCCGGAGCGGCTGCTGTTCGACCTCGGACGCGGCTCCACGATCCGCCTGTTCCAGAAGAACATCCCACTCGGCAGCATCACCGCGCATTTCCTCACCCATCTGCATTCCGATCACGTGGTGGGGCTGCCGGACATGTGGCTGAGCGGATGGATCGGCACGCCCTGGGCCTCGCGCAAGGGGCCGATGGTCGTGTTCGGACCGAAGGGAACAGTGGCGATGACGGAGAATCTCACCAAAGCCTTCTCCGAGGACATCCGCATCCGCATCGATGACGAGCACTATCCGCCCGAAGGCGTCGCCTTCGCCGCGACCGATATCGGGCCGGGCATCGTCTACGAGCGTAACGGCGTCAGGGTCAGCGCCATCGAGGTCAATCACGGCGAGAAGATCAAGCCGGCGCTCGGCTATGTCGTCGAGTTCGACGGCAAGAAGGTCGTGCTGTCCGGAGACACCAAGCCCGATCCGCGGGTGGAGAAGGCGGCGGAGGGTGCCGATCTTCTGATCCATGAGGTCGCTGTGATCGACCCGGAGCTGCTCACATCCTATCCGAACTACCGTGCCATCCAGGACCACCACACCTCGCCCGAGGAGGCCGGCAGGATCTTCAGCGAGGCGAAGCCGAAGCTCGCAGTCTACTCGCACATCGTGTTTGCGACCGTGAAGCCGGTCCAGGACGTGCCGGAGGATGCGCTGGTCGCGCGCACGCGCACGGCCTATCAGGGCCCGCTTGTCGTCGGACGCGATCTTACTTCGTTCGTCATCTCGGATCACGTCGCCGCGTTCGCTCCCGACGGCAGTCTGCTCACCCCGCTGACCGGCTCGCGGTGAGGCGCGGGACGTAGCCCCGATCGCGTGGCCCGCATGCGATGCGACCAGAGGTCGTCGCGACAAGATCCACACTCTCCAGACCGGATCTGGCGGCCTCCGGTCCCTCCGGTGAGTTCAGCGGGAGGTTACATACCGTAAACAACGCTCTTGAAAGTAGAGCTTGAGCGCAGCACATTGTTCTATGGAGCAATGAGGGGCACCGAGACGACGAGCCCATCGGCTTCAACGAGACGTCGCGTGCCGGTCGTCGGCGGGCGGCACCTCACTTCGCGCAGGAGTTGGTGCGATGATACCGGGCATCGATTTCGGCGAGTTCCAGGAAGCGCTTGTCGCAGCGTTCAATCCTAGAGAATTGGAAATGATGGTCCGCGTTCGGTTAAACGAACGTCTGGAAGACATTGTTACACCCGGTCCGAACAACTACGTGGCGTTTCAACTGATCGACTGGGCGGAGCGAAAAGGCGCGACGATCGTCGTCGATTTGGCACGCGCTGCATATCTTACGAGGCCTGACCACGAGAAGATACGACGCCTCTACGAGAAATTCGGCATGGCGCCGACGATGTCGGTACAGAACGCGGGCAAGTCCGTCACCGCGGCACCCGAGCATGCCACCGCAAGCGGCCTCGAAGCGATCGTGCGTCCGCGACTTAAGACCTTCGATATGGGCGTGTGGCGGGGATGCATGGCACAGATCGAGGGCCAAGTCTGCCGCATTGAGTTCGACGGCAACGCGATGGGAACCGGGTTCTTGATCGGACCGGATCTCATCCTGACCAACTATCACGTGCTCGAGTCCGCGATCGAGGGGACGGCACGTCCGGCCGCGGTCGCCTGCCATTTTGACTACAAGGTTCTCACCGACGGCTCGCGCTCGGAAGGCGTTGTCGTGCCGCTACACGCTTCAGACTGGCGCATCGACTTCGCGCGTTACAGCCAGGCCGAGGCCGACGGTCAGCCGGATCGTGATCTTCCAGCGGCCGACGAACTCGATTTCGTACTCGCGCGCTTGGCGCGATCCATCGGCAACGAACCGATCGACAGGAACGCCGGCTCCGGTGCCCCGCGACGGCGCTGGATCGCAATGCCCAAGACACAGCCGCCACTTGAGACCGACATGCCGCTGCTGATAGCCCAGCATCCGGACGGGAGCCCTTTGAAGCTCGCCGTGGACACGCAAGCTGTGCTCGGCGTGAACGGCAACGGCACACGGGTTCGCTATGCCACCAACAGCGACCGAGGCTCATCGGGGTCCCCGTGCTTCAATATGGAATGGTCGCTGGTTGCGATGCATCACATGGGCGACCCTGCCTGGGGCTCGCCGAAATTCAATCAGGGCATTCCGATTGGAATGATCCGCCAGCGGCTTGCAGGCAAGATCGAGTTCGAGGCGCCATGATGCGCCGGGTCCGCTTCGCTTCGCTTCGAGTGAAAGGACGTAGAGGCCAATGGTCGAGACAGCCGCTGCCGGCTCCGCGAAAGGGTCGGAATCTCTCTTGGACAAGATGCTGCTCGATAGCATCTGCGACGCGTTCAACATGAACGATCTGAAGGTCCTGGTTCGCTTTACAATGGGTAAAGACGTTTCCGATCGACTGACCTGGGAGCAACCGAAGCAGAACGTTGTTCTCGATCTTCTGGACATGGTCGAGCGGGATGGACGGCTCCTCGACCTGCTCAATCGCATCAAGAACTGGAAGGATCAACAGTCCAACGATGCCCTTCAGAGGGTTGTCGGCGAACACCTACAGCGCATTTCTACGCTGGCCAGCGTCAAGACCCTCAACACCGGGATCAATAGCCTGCGTCGGGAAGTCGAGGAGGACGCCGGGATACGCTCCGTCGTCGCCGCCTCGCGCAAAACGCTCGACCAGGTCAGCAGCAGAATCGACGCCCTCTTTCACTACAAGGAGCTGCACGATTGCCTGCACGACATCCAATTGCGACATTACCGCGAGATCATCGATTGTGCCAAGGAACTGGGGCGCGATCCGCAAGCATCGTTCGGGCTCCAACAACACGTCATCGACCTCGCGAAAATCTGCAGCCGCGTGCGCGAGGCGGCCGAACTGCTCCCGGAGGTCGGCGCCGATCGGACGCACGTGCGGGGCTGGGTAGAGGAGCTTGAATCGGCGATTCCGAAATTGCGGAAGGCCGTTCGCGACGAGGATACGCACGATGTGATCACTGCGGTGTTCCCGTTTCGGAGCGTGATCGTCTCCGAACAGAGCAGGGTCAACGCTTCGCTCAACCGATATGCCGAAGAGCTCCCGTTGAGAGAGCTGAGCGAAATCCTCGCGAATGCTGTCGCCGCCAAGCCGGCAGGGGATGCGTCGGCTGCCGACCTTCAAGAGGCGATCGCATCTTTGAGGAACATCAAGTCGCAACTGAGTAGCCGGGTTGCGGAACACGACAAATGGCAGAGAATCGAGAAGGATTTCTGGGAGGCCGAAGACAACATCGAAAAGAACACACCGGAATCGCTCGACCTGTTCAAGGAATTCTGGCCGGCGATCAAGTCGCGCGTCGACGAGATCGCATCCACGCAGGCTGAAGCGGACTGGGCGAAGGATGCGAAGGAGTACGCCAGCCGGGTCGACGAGACGATCGCCAGTCACGTCACCAATTTCGGCACGCTGCGCAGAAATTTCAAACTATTCCGCGATACGGCGCTTCTTCACTTCTTCAATGTCGATCGAGATCTCAAGGCGCAGTGTGGAGACATCCTGAAGATCCGTGAGCCTTTGCGAGAACTGTCTGACAAGGTGTGAGCCATGTCGAAAGATCACCAAGTTGCGCCGGACGCCTCAGGATCGGTGCCGTCAACATTCACCTCGCTAACCGAATTGCGCGCCGAACACATCGCATTGATGCGCGCGGCCCGCGATCGAGAGAACGACCAAGATCTGCTTGCCGACGTCCATAAGTTCATCGATCGGGCGCAGGCGGCGGGACGATGGATAGATTCACCGGCCGACCGCGAGGCTGCCCAGAACATCATTACCTACTGGACGTCGTATCAGTTTTCGGCCGGCGATCGGGAGGCTCTCTCTGCCACGCTGCCCGCCCTCGCCCCCTTCGACCCATCGCACGCCCCGGACCTCACCAGCGCTGCCAATCCATATATTGGGTTGAATCCATTCGACGAAGACGACGCGGGACGCTTTTTCGGACGCGAGGAGGCAGTCAGAAAACTTCTGGAGCAGCTTCGCCAGCAGCGTGCCGTGCTCGTCGCCGGCCCGATGGGAAGCGGCAAGACATCGATCGTAATGGCCGGCGCCATCCCAAGGATGAAGTCGCAGCTTGCCGGGGAAGGCAAGAGCCCGCTCGTTCTGGTCGTAGTTCCGAGAGCGGATCCGTTCGCCGCGTTGCTCACGAGCATATATGAGGTCGCCGCCAATCCCGCATTACCCAAACGCGAAACATGGATCACCGAGCAGAAGCAGAAGCTCGAACGTTCGCCAGAGCTTCTTGGCGCCCTGCTCGACGGCGTATTTCCGGGGCGATCCGTTATCATGGTTGTCGACCAGCTCGAGCAGATCTTTACGATCTGCTCGGACGAGAAGACGAGGGAGGGCTTTGTTCAGGCACTGATCGGAACGCGTGGCCAGCCGGACCGGACCATCCTCATCATCGAGGAACGGTACCAGCAACCGGCGCTTCAGCTCGCTGCACTCAAGTCACTCGGGGAGAATCCGGCCGCGCGCTTCTCGCTTGCGCCGCCCAGCGCCGCCGAAGTGCAGCACATCATCGAGAGCGCGGCCACCACGGTCGGGCTCAAGTTCGACGAGGGAATCGTCGAAGACCTCGCCAAGAGCGTTGCCGGCGATGCGGGCGCGCTGGCCATGCTGCAATTTACCCTGGGAAGGCTGTGGGACCAGCGCGAGCGCAACCGCATCACCTGGGAAGCCTATCATAAGGTGGGTAAGCCGCGAGACGCTCTGATCCGTACAGCAGAAGGGATTTACGCCGGTCTAACGTCTGACGACCAGGCGGCGGCGAGGTGCGTCTTCCTGCAACTGGTGCAGCCCGACGTGGAGGGGTTCATCCGCCGCCGGGTGCGGCGGGACGTTCTGGTGCAGATCGCGCCTGCCGGTCGCGTCGACCATGTTCTGGAGCGATATGTGGATGCCGAGCTCATCCGGCGCAGCCCAGGCGTCGGCTGGGACGACGATCGTTTTGATCTGGCCCACAGCGCGCTCATCGATGGCTGGCCGCGATTGCGCGACTGGCTGCAGGACGAGCGGGACCGGTCCAAGGCGAAGCTGCAGCTCATCGCGACGGCGCAGCGCTGGCAGGCATCCGGCTTGGATGCCGGTTACCTGCTCTCTGGCGCCGCTCTGGACGACGCGGCGTCCTACATGGAGGGCGCGCCGGAGCTCAAGGAGCTCGTGGCGGCCAGTCGGACCCACAACGAGCTGCAGGCGCGACGATATTCCCGCGCCAGGAACGGCGCGCTGATTGTCATGGCGGCCTTGCTCGTTTTTGCGGTGTCGGGCTGGCTAAAGGCGTATTTGGAGGAGCAATCCGCGCTGCGGAGCGCGAAAAGTGCATTTTCCGTCGTCGGGAGCGTGCTCGATGTAATTCAGGATCAGCTCAATACCGGCGCAATCCAGGTTTCGAGTGCGGAACGGCTGCTGCACGGCGCCGAGAAGATCTTCGATGCCGTCGAGAATCGGCCGGAAGTCATGGAGTATCGCGCCAATCTGCTGACGAAGTTCTCGGATGTGTACCTACTGGTTGGAGCACATGACGCTGCCATAACACAAATCGAACAGGCGAAACACCTGGTTGACCGGCTCCTCGAGAACGACGCCGAGAACGACGAGTGGAAGAAGCTGCGTTATGCGGTTGCGTTCCGACTCGGAGATGCCTTCGAGGGCCGTGACCTGAAGCGATCCGCAGCGGAACTTGATTACGCGCTACGGATTGCGCAGCAGCTGGCTGACAAGAATCCCGTGGACAGCGCAGCGCGCCTAAGAATCGCATTCGTCGAGAACAAGATTGCGGACAGTCTCCTGAATACGGACTGGAGGGGTGCCCTGGATTGGTACCGGAAATCCCTTGCGATTGGCACCGTTCTCCTGGCTCAGGACCCGAACGATCCGGATGCGCAGAAGGCCGTGGCGGATGCTCGGACCCGGATCGGCGATGTCCTTGCTGCGCACGATCGTCTGAAGGAAGCTCTGGCCGAATACGAGCAGGCAATGACCATACGGGAGGCCCTGGTCGGCAGGGAGCCGAAAAACAACATCTATCGATCCAATTTGTCGAAGATCTACGAGCAGATCGGCCGTGTGCACAAGATGCAAGGCCAGCTCGAAGACGCGCTGAATTACTTTCAGAAGGCGCTCGACCTCTCAGCCGGCCTCGCCCGCGACGATCCCGACAAGGTCGACTGGAAAATTCGCCTCGCCCGGCAATACGTCATCATCGGCGATTCGGTGGCAGAACAGGACCCGGCGGGCGCGATCGAAAGATACCGCAGTGCTCTGGCAATTCGCGAGGAGATCACCGCAAAGGACCTCAATAAAGTGGCATGGACGCGCGACGTAGCCGACACGCACGATAGGCTTGGGAGCGTCTGGCGAAGGCAGCACGACTTCGTAAACGCGCTCAAGGAATATGATGCCGGTCTGCAAATCCGGCTGCAGCTCGCGGGAAGGTTTCCCGACGATAGCAAGCGTCAACTTGAGCTGGCGGAAGGCTACGAGCGCATCGGTGACGCCGCGCGCGAGCAGAGCGAGCCGGGAAAAGATGACCGCTCCCTGCAAGACGCCGTCGACGCCTATCGCAAGGGCCTCGTCGTCGTCAACGCACTCATAGCCAAAGACCCGAAGAGCGGGGCAGAGAAGGTGCGCGAAAGGTTCCAGGCGAAACTCTCGGCCCTTACAACAATCCGCTAGCGGTAACGCAATTGGAGTATTTGCGGTTGCTTCTGCACAGAAGTCCTAACTACGCGCGCCGCAGTCAGCGCAGGCCCTCATACACCATCAAGCCGCGGGCGAGCGCGAGCTTGCGCAGCGCGCGCGGCACGATCGGCTCGGCCGGCGGATGGATGTAGCGCCATGACACCATCTCCAGCGGTCCGAGCGCGCCTCGCGGCGTCTCGAATGGGGCAAGCAGGCCGGTCAGGCTGATCGGCTCATGCGCGCGGGGCGCGAACGGCAGCAGCAGCAGCTCGAAATGCGCCGTCGTGCGATCCGGTCCCTGCGCCTTGACGCCGGCGATCGCCGGCAGCGTCTCCTCGCACACGACCATCGTGATCTCTTCGATCTCGCGGCGGCTGGCGGGCGCGAACTGCGCCGGGAAGCTCCTGTCCTTGACGTCGCCGCCGAGCAGGGCGCACAGCCGCGTGCCGGCCATGCGGAACGGAAAGCCGCTGTCGGCGTCGCAGGACAAGACGAAGATGTCGCCGAGCAGCTCGCGCACGGCCGACGGCTCGAAGTCGCAGCGCTCCGGCGCCTTGGCATGGCCGCGCCTGTCGTTCCAATAGGCGAAGAGCTCGCGATTGGACGGATGTTTCATCTCGATGACCCCTCGCGCCCTCGACGTCACGGGGAACATTGCTGTCCCGCTTTCGTCCAGGCGCCTCCCTGGTTTGTTTTCGCAGGAGGGGCGGTGCAGCGTCCATGCCGATGGTGCGATCGTGCCGGCTTTCCCCCGGCCTTCCGCGCGTTAAGGTTAAATTAACGATGAGCTTGGCGGCCGCCGAGCGATCGTTAACAATGCGTTCATCAGATCGCGGCCGGACGGTGGAAGGTCCGCCGCGATACGGTGAGGTACACGCAGGCGGCGTCAAACAAGTCTGGTCGTCGCGACGGGGCGGGGTGGGGAAAACAACCCCGGGCGCTCCGGACGCGGCAAAGGCCGGCAAGTCTCGGAGGGAGGGTTTTCTCAGGACCCTCCCTCGTTCTTTTTGCGGATCCGCCGCCCTTTCGCCACCGCTGCCACCGCGCCGCACATCAACTCTGCCGCCGTGCGCTTGCACAGGCCGGCCAAGGCCGCCTATCTGACGGATCTGTTCCTCTCGTCGAAGGCGCGCGTTCCGTTGGATTCCTCCTCGTCAGACCTCACGCAGGATCCGCCGCTCCAGCAGGCGCGGGAGCCGATCCTCAATCTGCCGGGCGCACTGACCGCCTACATCCTGCTGATCGCGGTGATCCATCTGCGCGTCCTGTTGCCGGACGAGTGGAACGGCTGGATCATCGACCTGTTCGCCTTCGTCCCGAAACGATACGACCAGACCCTGATGGACGGGGCGTTTCCCGGCGGCACGCCGGCCAAGATCTGGACCTTCGTCAGCTATTCGCTGCTGCACGCCAATCTGGCGCATATCGGCTTCAACGTGCTGTGGCTGCTGCCATTCGGCAGCGCGCTCGCGCGCCGCTTCGGGGCGGCCCGGTTCTATCTGTTCATGGCGGTGACGGCGGCGGCCGGTGCGCTGGCGCATCTGCTCACCCATGAGCACGCGCTGGCGCCGATGATCGGCGCCTCGGCCTCGGTGTCCGGCACCATGGCGGCCGCGATGCGCTTTGCCTTCGTGAGCGGCAGCTTCCTGTCGTTCACTCGCGGCGATGCCGAGGCGGCGGCCAGGGTTCCGGCGTTGTCGCTGTCGCGTGCGCTGCGCAATCCGCGCGTCCTCGGCTTTCTGGCAGTGTGGTTCGGCGTCAACATCGTGTTCGGCATCGGCGGCATCACGCCCGGCGCCGAGGGCGCCGACGTCGCCTGGCAGGCTCATATCGGCGGCTTCATCGCCGGCCTGATCCTGTTTGCGCTGTTCGATCCCACCCCGCATGTGCGTGACGATGCTGCGCCTGCGTTACCGTCCGACGTGGTCGACCGTTAGTTGCCGCAATCCTGCGCTTGCGAGCGCAGGTGATTTCATTCATCATTTGCGTCCACTGCAACCGGAGCACGATTCCGGATGAACGAAAGCAGGCCATTTTGTGCCGCGCAGGCCAGCCTGCCGAGTGCAATGCAACCAAAGCGTGATCGGGAGGATTGGATCCGTTGCGTTGCCAGACTGTTGATTGAAGACTCGCTTGACTGACGATCGCTGGAAGCATCGGCCGCAACGACGCCTCGCTCAAGAAGGCACACCGGCCCCTGAAGGAGACGAGCAATGACAGTACGTGCGATCCTCGACATCAAGGGCCATCAGGTCGAGAGCGTCGAGTCCCAGACCACACTCGCCGAAGCCGCCAAGCGGCTCGCTGACCGCAAGATCGGCGCGGTGCTGGTGATGTCGGGCTCCCGGATGGAGGGCATCCTATCCGAGCGCGACATCGTCCGCGCGCTCGGCGAGCGCGGCGCCTCGGCGCTGACCGAGCCGGTGTCGAACGTGATGACGCGGCGGGTGGTGAGCTGCAAGCCGGCGGATACCGTCGCCTCGATCATGGAAGTGATGACGAACGGCAAGTTCCGCCATCTGCCGGTGATCGAGGGCGGCGTCGTCGTCGGCCTGATCTCGATCGGCGACGTCGTGAAGTGGCGCGTCCAGGAATACGAGACCGAGCAGGAAGCCCTGCGTCAGTACATCAAGACGGCGTAGTCGTCGCTCCGCCGCCGGTCGGCGTCACCGCGCCGGTCGCCTGGCCGATGGTCTCCTGGATCGAATCCAGCGCACGTTCGGCCGCCCTGGTGCCGAACGCGATGAGGTCGGCCGCGCGGTGGAAGTCGAACCAGCCGATCTGGCCGACGCGCGGCGAGATCAGAAGGTCCGGCGGATCGCCGGCGAGACGTGCGCGGGTGATGCGGTCCTGCATGATGTTGAAGGCATCGACCATCACCGACGAGATGCCCGGCCGGCCGCCGCCGCCGAAGAACTGCCGCTTCACCGCGCGCTCTGGCGAGAACAGCCTGCCGAAGCGGCGCTTGGGCGGCGCGCTCTCCATCACCGTCTCCGGCACCTCGACCGGCTGGCCATGCGAGTAGATCGTCGTCGAATGCGTGAACACGTCGCTGGACAGGTTGGCGGCGATCACGATCTCGGCGCCGAGCGCGCGCGCTGCCGACACCGGCACCGGGTTCACCATGGCGCCGTCGACCAGCCAGCGGTCGCCGATCAGGACCGGCGCGAAGATGCCGGGCAGGGCGTAGGAGGCGCGCATCGCATCGACCAGGCTGCCATGGGTCAGCCAGATCTCGTGACCGGTGCGGATTTCGGTCGCCACGGTTGCGACCTTCATCGGCAGCTCCTCGATGGTGACGCGGCCGAGCGAGGCTTCGAGCTGGGCGGCGAGCTTCTCGCCGCCGATCAGGCCGGAGCCATTGAGGCGAATGTCGAGATAGCCGAGGATGTTGCGCATCTGCAGGCTGCGCGCCCATTCCTCCAGGGTATCGAGCTGGCCGGCCGCATAGGCACCGCCGACCACGGCCCCGATCGAGGTGCCGACCACGACGTCGGGCACGATGCCGTGCGCCATCAGGGTTCGGAGCACGCCGATATGGGCAAAGCCGCGCGCCGCACCGCCGCCGAGTGCCAAGCCGATGACGGGCTTGCGGATCGTCCCAAGACCGACATCGGAACCTTCGGTTCCGCTCGCACGGCGTCCTTTCAGAATATCCAGCACCGAGATCTCCACGCCTACGCATACTGTGTGCAATGAGTCGGCAACGGACTCATGACGCATGACAGCCTAGCACCAGCCTACCAGAAGCATCCTTTATGCCGGGTCGACGGAAGCATCGGATGCCGCTGATGTGAACGCTCCCCTGGACGGAACTGCGCGCCCCGGCGGCTCACCGCCGGAGAATGCGACCAAGTCGCACGCCGCTCATGCGGTTCCTCGGGGACAGTTGAGTAGAGGCTTGAATTTGCCGCGTTTTCGGTCAAAAGCAGGACGATGACGACAGGTCGCGGGTTCACCAGATTCCGGCGCAGCGGGCGGCTATGGCTTGTGCTCGCCTTGTCGTGCCCGCTGGCCGGGCTCTCGATGTCGCCGGCCGCAGCGCAACTGTTCAGCGACCGGCCGCCGCCGGTTCCGCCGGCCTCGGTGCCCGATCCCGGGGCAGCGGTCAGCCTGGCACCACCTTCCGGCCCCATTCCGCCGCCGGCACCCCAGGCGCTGCCGGGACCGCCGGTCGCCGCGATTCCACCCGGCGCGCCGGCTGCGATCCCCCCGGTTGCCGCTCCGCCGGCCGCAGCCCCCAATCAGGGCGTGCTGTCGCTGTCGGCGCGGTTCGGCAAGGACCTGCCGAACATCAATGGCGGGCTGGTCTGGCGCGTGTTCGCCGACCGGCCGGACGAATCCGGCGCCTTCAAGATGCTGCGCGAGGATCGCGGCGCGACGCCGAACATCGTGCTGCCGCCCGGTACCTATGTCGTTCATGTCGCGCTCGGCCTCGTCAGCGCGGTCAGGTCCGTAAACCTGAAGACGGAGACCGATCGCGAATCCTTCGTGCTGCCGGCCGGGGGCCTGCGTCTCGAGGGCAGGGTCGGCACCAGCAAGATCCCGCAGAACCAGATCTCGTTTGCCATCTACAAGGGCAGCCAGTTCGACGGCCGCGAGCGGGCGCCGCTGGTGCCGAACGTCGCCGCCGGCGACATGCTGATGCTGCCGGAGGGGACCTATTACATCGTCTCCAACTATGGCGACGCCAACTCGGTGGTGCGCTCCGACATCCGCGTCCAGGCCGGCAAGCTCACCGATGTCACGGTGACGCATCGCGCCGCGGTCATCACCTTGAAGCTCGTCTCCGACAAGGGCGGCGAGGCGCTCGCCAACACGGCCTGGTCGGTCATCAACCCCGGCGGCGACGTGATCAAGGAATCGATCGGCGCCTTCCCCAAGGTCGTGCTGTCCGAAGGCGACTACCGCGCCATCGCCAAGAACGAAGGCAAGGTGTTCGAGCGCTCCTTCAGCGTCGTCAACGGCGTCGACGGCGAGGTCGAGGTGCTCGCGCGGTAGGACGCGCGAAAGTTCGCAGGGGCAAACCGACTCTCCCCACCATCCATGAGAGCCAATCTCCGGGGAGAGCCGCATGCAGACATCCGACATCATCCGCAATGCCATCGCCATCGGCGAGCGCAAGGGCTGGATCACGTTCGATGAACTCAACGCGCTTTGCGCGGGCAGCACGGTCGAGCCGGAGGACATTGAGCGGATCATGCGGGCGCTCAGCGACGCAGGCATCCGTCTGGAGGAGGACTGATGCAAGAACAGCGTTTTTGGCAGGAGCGCGCCTGACCACGGGTGTCGTCCCGGCGAACGCCGGGACCCATACCGCGGATGCTATCGGGGGACGTAGCTGTCAGTGGTCCGCATCACCGCGGCCGGTGGCTATGGGTCCCGGCTCAAGGCCGGGACGACAGCGGTGATTGTCGAAGCAGTGGTGCGCGACACGACTCGCTAAGTCGTGCCACATCTGCCTGTCGGGTTACTTTGTCGCAGTTATTCGTTCTTGTGTCGTCGGGCAAATCAGGTCGATCTTTCCGCGCATCCCGCCTCGAGATGAGGGGCGTATCGCGGTCGTCACGAGACGCGAGGCGGGGAGCGGTGGGCGTGGTGGATTGCAGCGCGGGTCTCTCGCGCCGACGAACAATTCGCTGCGCACGGTCAAGTCGCGCGGTCCTGATATCCCGATGCTGATATCAACTCACGTTGAGGCTTCGCTTCGCGTGGGGATGGTGGCCAGAAAGCCCGGCGCACCAGGGAGAACGCGAAGCAGCCGTTCAGCCATCGCGCAGGGAGGGCCGGGTTTCCGGCTGACCCGTGGTACCTGCCGCCTGCATTTTTTCGCAGGCGGGCCACGGACCTCAGTCGAGGTCCGGCCCTTCCTGCGCCCTCTGTTCGAAGAGGGCGGTTCGATCAGCAAAACTCGGGCAGAGATTGTCGCGAGATCGCAGGTTCACATCCGCATCTATGCCGTATCGGTATCGACCTCGCCGTTGCGACATAGGCGACGAACGTGAAGCGATGCTGTCACAGTCGCTAATGCGCGATAACCATGGAACCACTTAAAACTGTCACAATCGCTGCGCGCCACGCGCGAAGCCAATGCATTTACAGCTCGTTAAAGCCGCGTCTGCTTCAGATACCGCCGGGACCGACAGGGTGGCGATTGAGTGGGAATGATGAGTGCCGCGACGACCAAGGCGTTGACGACGATCAGCAGCGATCTGTTTGACGACATCCCGGTGCTCAGGCGCAAATGGCAGGCCGCGTTGAAGCCCGGCCAGCGCCTGCCGCGCTACGAGGACGTCATGCTGGGCAGCCTCGGCCGTCTCGCCGATCATATCGCGGTGCTCAACAACGAAGACGGCGGTCTGCAGATTTCGCGCAGCGGCCGCTACGTCCAACAATGGTTGCAGGACGAACGCTGGGGCGTCGCGGTCGAGGCCGTGTCGCCGGATTGCGCCACCGTGCTGGTGGAGGCCGCCAACTGCGCGCTCGCCAGCGGCCAGCCCTATCTCGCCCATGCGCATTGCGTGCGCGACGGCATGGTTCGCAGCTATGACGTCCTGGCGCTGCCGACCAACTCGCGGTGGGGCAGCACGCTGGTCGGGACCTATGTCAACGAGCGCGACGCGCAATATAATCTGCTCGATGCGATCTTCTCGACGACGGATGACGGCGTGGTCTCGCTCGCAACCATCCGCGACAGCGTCGGCATGCCCTGCGATTTTCAGGTCGTCCATCACAATCGCGCGGCGGCCGAGCTGCTCAGGCTGCCGTCGGCGACGCTGCAATGGCATCGGCTGAAGCAGGGCGGCAACATGCTGTGCACGCCCGAGGTGATGGCGCGGCTGTTCGACGTCGTCACGCAGGGGCGAAGCGACCAGTTCGAGCTCGACAGCGAGGCCCGCAGTCTCAGGCTCGGTGCCCACGCCTTCGGCGACATCATCTCATTGACCATTGCCGACGTGACCGCGCTGAAGCGGCGCGAGGCCTCGTTCCGGCTGCTGTTCGACGCCAATCCGGTGCCGATGTGCATTCTCGACGCGAAGACCGCGCAGATCCTCAATGTCAACGATGCGATGGTCGGCCACTACGGCTACGGCCGGGCGGACCTCCTTTGCATGAACGTCTGGGATCTCTGGCCGCCGGGCGAATGGGAAAGCCTGGATGACGCGCTGTTGCGGCTTGCCGACGGTGACTTGTTTCATCGCGACTGGCGCCATCGCAAGGCCGATGGCAGCGAGATCGAGGTGCTGACCTACGGCCGAGAGATCACCTTCGATGGCCGCGACGGCGTGCTGGTCGCGATCGTCGATATCACCGAGCGCCGTCGCGCCGAGGCGCGCATCGCCTACATGGCGCACCATGACGGGCTGACCGGCCTGCCGAACCGCGAGTTCTTCCAGCAGCGCCTCACGCAGGAGCTCGACGGCGCCGGCGCGACCGACCGGCGCATCGCGGTGATGTGCATCGACCTCGACCTGTTCAAGACCGTCAACGACTCCTTCGGTCATCCGATGGGCGACCGGCTGCTGCAGGCGGTCGCCGGCCGCCTGACGCAGCAGATGCATGGCGGCAAGCTGGCGGCGCGGCTCGGCGGCGACGAGTTCGCGGTGATCATCAGCCAGAGCAGCGGTGTTAACGACGCGAGCGAATGTGCCGCCCGCCTGATCGCGGCGCTCGGCGCGCCCTATGACATCGACGGCAATGAGCTCGTGATCGGCGCCTCCATCGGCATCGCGCTGTCGCCGGGCGACGGCGCGAGCTGCGAGGAGCTGATGAAGAACGCCGACATGGCGCTGTATCGCGCCAAGCAGGACGGCGGCCGCGTGCATCGCTTCTTCGAAAAGGAGATGGACCGCCAGGCGCAGAAGCGGCGCGACATGGAGCACGATCTGCGACGCGCCTTCGCGCATGGCGAGTTCGAGCTGCACTACCAGCCGCTGGTCGACGTCGCGACCAACGCCATCTCTGCCTTCGAATGCCTGCTGCGCTGGCGCCATCCCGACAAGGGCATGATTTCGCCGGCCGACTTCATCCCTGTGGCCGAGGACATTGGCCTGATCGTGCCGCTCGGCGAATGGGTGCTGCGCGAGGCCTGCCACGAGGCGGCACGATGGCCCGATGGCATCAAGGTGGCGGTGAACCTCTCCGCCGTGCAGTTCCGCAGCCGCAACCTGGTGCAGGTCGTGGTCCAGGCGCTGGCGCAGTCGGCGCTGGCGTCGGAGCGGCTCGAGCTGGAGATCACCGAGTCGATCCTGCTCGCGGAGACCGAGGCCAATCTGGCGACGCTGCATCAGCTGCGCCAGCTCGGCATCCGCATCTCGATGGACGATTTCGGCACCGGCTATTCCAGCCTGAGCTATCTGCGCAGCTTCCCGTTCGACAAGATCAAGATCGACCGCTCCTTCGTGAAGGATCTCGCGCAGCGCTCCGACTGCCTCGCCATCGTCCGGGCCATCTCCGGCCTCGGCAAGAGCCTCAACATCATCACCACCGCCGAGGGCGTCGAGACATCGGATCAGCTCGACTGGCTGCGCGCCGAAGGCTGCAACCAGGTCCAGGGCTTTCTGTTCAGCGCCGCAAAGCCGGCATCGGAGATCGCGGGGTTGCTGGCGCAGTTCGGCGCGCGGTCGTCGAAGGCAGCGTGATGGTTGACGAGTGCGCGGCGCGTAGCCCGGGCGAGCGGAGCGACCCCGGGAACACCGTCCCCGCATGTCGCTTCGCTCATGCGGGCTACGGACTGCGGGCTGCGTTGTCAGAACCGCGTCACGATCTCCGCCAGCGCCGGGCGTGGCCGGTCCTCGCTCGGCTTGGTCGGCTTGCCGATATGAATGAGCCCGGCGAGCTTCTCATGCGGCTTCAGGCCGAGCCCGTTCATCACATCGCGATCGAACATGAACCAGCCGGACAGCCAGCAGCCGCCATAGCCGAGCGCGGTGGCCGCGGTCAGGATGTTCATCGCGCTGGCGCCGGCGGAGAGCTCCTGCTCATAGGCCGGCACCTTGGGATGCGGCCGGGTGAAGCTGACGAGGCCGATCACCAGCGGCGCCTCCATCAGGCGGTTCTTCTCGACCTCAAGCTCGGCCGCGCTCGCCTGCGGGTTGTTCTTGGCGAAGACGGACGCGATGACCTCACCGGCGCGGCGGCGGCCGTCGCCCTCGAACACGATGAAGCGCCACGGCGCGAGCTTGCCATGGTCGGGCACGCGGGCGCCGATGGTCAGGATGGTGTCGAGCTCGGCGGGCGAGGGGCCGGGGCCGCTCATCTCGCGCGGCTTCACGGAGCGGCGGGTCTTCAGCAGTTCAATCGCATCGGTCACGTCGTGATGTCTCGTTGGTTGCACGCGGAACAGATAGCATGCGCCTTCGCCTGCAACGAGACCACGGAACGGCGTTTTGATCGGTTCTACTGCACCCGGTGCTGCAGCCTTTGCGGGTTTCGGCGAAGACTTCGCGCGGGACGATGCGGATCGGGGCACGTCCGATGCGGCCATCTGTCCGAAGCACGATATTCCCAACGAATTGTCGAACCTTGGGCGGGCCGGTAAAAACATAGTGCTAAGAGATCCGCCGGGAGTTGCCTCGAGTGCAAGATCTGACGTGCCGATGACCGCACTGATTCCGTCACCTGACGCCGTCGCGCGGCTGCGCGGGATGGCTGGTTTCGCACGGGCGATGCGGGCGTCGACGGCATCGGCGATCAGGCTGTATCGGGGCGACCGCATCCTCAATGCGCTGCTGAGCGACCGGGCGCGGGCGCTGTTTCCACATGTCGCGCTGTACCTGCACTTCGCCGAGCAGCGCGATGGCGAGCTCGGCCTCACCGTCGGCGCCATGAAGGAGATGTGCGTCAGGCTCGGCCTGTGCAGCCGCGGCCGCTGCGAGGCGATGCTGGCGCTGATGCGCGCGGCCGGGCTGGTCGCGTCCGCCTCCAATCTCGACCGACGCCGGCGTCCGCTGGTGCCGACCGACAAGCTCATCGCGCTGCATCGTGAGCGGTGGGGCGTGCAGTTCGACGCGATGAGCGCGGTGCTGCCGGCCGCCGTGGCTTATCGGGCGGCGCTGAACGATCCGGCCTTCGTGAAGACCTTCGTGCTCGAGCTCGGCCGTCGCTTCATCGCCGGTGTCCGGATCCTCGAGGGAGCGCCGGAGCTCGAGCCGTTTGCCGAACGGACCGCGGGCATGGTGATCCTGTTCAGCCTGGCCCAAGGCGCCGGGCCGGACCAGCGGTTCCCGCCCGCTGGTCCCGTGCCGCTCTCCATCAATGGACTGGCGACGCGTTTTTCGGTGTCGCGCAAGCACGTGCTGACCTTGCTGCGTGATGCGGAGGAGAAGGGCCTGCTCGTCCGCGGCACCGACGCCATCACCATCCTGCCAAGGGGACGCGAGGCGATCGAGCGGATGCTCGCGACGATGTTCCTCTACATGGCCGAATGCGCCGAGGTGGCGCGGCAGGCGGCGGGCCGGGATGGGAGTGCGACGGATGCAGCGGCCAGCCTATCGGCATAGCAGCGCCCGTAGCCCGGGTGAGCGCAAGCGACACCCGGGGAAACTGTTCCCGCATGTCGCTGTGCTCATGCGGGCTACGAACCGGGACAGCTCACGCCGCCTCGCGCTGACGGCGCCGCACGTCCGGCGGCGTCGCCTCGTCGACCAAAGCGGCGATCGCTTCCGCGGTCGGCATCACGGTCTGGCCGTCGCGCCCGAGCCGGCGGACGGAGACGGAATGCGTCTCGGCCTCCTTCTTGCCGACGACGAGCAGGGCAGGGATCTTCTGCAGCGAGTGCTCGCGGACCTTGTAGTTGATCTTCTCGTTGCGCAGATCGATCTCCGCCCGCAGACCCGCGCGCCGCAACGCCGCCAGCACCTGCTTGGCGTATTCGTCGCCTTCCGAGGTGATGGTGGTGACGACCACCTGTGTCGGCGCCAGCCACAGCGGGAAGCTGCCGGCATAGTGCTCGATCAGGATGCCGATGAAACGCTCCATCGAGCCGCAGATGGCGCGGTGGACCATGACCGGCGCCTTCTTGGCGCCGTCGGCGTCGATGTAGAACGCGCCGAACCGCTCCGGCAGGTTGAAGTCGACCTGCGTGGTGCCGCACTGCCAGTCGCGGCCGATGGCATCGCGCAGCACATATTCGAACTTCGGCCCGTAGAACGCGCCTTCGCCCGGATTGATCTCGGTGCGGATGTGGTTGCTCTGCGCCTTGATCTCGTTCAGCACGGTGGCCATCACGCGCTCGGCGTGATCCCACATCTCGTCGGTGCCGACGCGCTTGTCCGGCCGGGTCGAGAGCTTGACCGTCAATTCGCCCTCGAAGCCGAAGTCCGAGTAGGTCGACAGGATCAGGTCGTTGATCTTCAGGCACTCGTCCGCGAGCTGGTCCTCGGTGCAGAACACATGCGCATCGTCCTGGGTGAAACCGCGCACGCGCATCAGGCCGTGCATGGCGCCGGAGGCCTCATAGCGATGCACGACGCCGAACTCGGCGAGCCGCAGCGGCAGGTCGCGGTAGCTCTTCAGGCCGTGCTTGAAGATCTGCACGTGACCCGGGCAGTTCATCGGCTTGAGCGCGAACCAGCGCTTGTCCTCGGCCTCGTCGCCGGCGGACTGCGCTGCGAACATGTTCTCGCGATACCAGTTCCAGTGACCGGAGGTCTCCCACAGCGACTTGTCGAGGATCTGCGGCGCGTTGACCTCGTCATACTCGCCGGCGAGACGCCGGCGCATATAGGCGATCAGCGCCTGGAAGATGCTCCAGCCTTTGGGATGCCAGAACACGACGCCCGGACCTTCCTCCTGGAAGTGGAACAGGTCGAGCTCGCGGCCGAGCTTGCGGTGGTCGCGCTTCTCGGCCTCCTCGATCTGCTTGAGGTAGGCGTCGAGCTGCTCCTGCTTGGCGAAGGCGGTGCCGTAGATGCGGGTCAGCATCGGGTTGTCGGAATCGCCGCGCCAATACGCGCCCGCCACCTTCATCAGCTTGAAGGCGCCTCCGATCTTGCCGGTCGAGGTCATGTGCGGACCACGACAGAGGTCGAACCAGTCGCCCTGGTAGTAGATCTTGATCGGCTCGTTGCCGGGAATGGCGTCGACCAGCTCGACCTTGAAGGCCTCGCCCTTGTCGCGGAACACCTGCTTGGTCTTCTCGCGGTCCCACACCTCCTTGGTGAAGGGTTTGTCGCGGCCGATGATCTCGCGCATCTTCTTTTCGATCGCGGCGAAGTCTTCGGGCGTGAACGGCTCGTTGCGGAAGAAGTCGTAATAGAAGCCGTTCTCGATCACCGGACCGATCGTGACCTGGGTGCCCGGCCACAGCGATTGCACGGCCTCGGCGAGCACGTGCGCGCAATCGTGCCGGATCAATTCCAGCGCGCGCGGGTCGTCGCGGTCGACGAGCTCGAGCTTGGCGTCCTCGGTGATGGGATCGTCGAGGTCGACGAGGTCGCCGTTCAGCGCCATCGCGACGGTGCGCTTGGCGAGCGAGGGCGAGATGCCCTTGGCAATGTCGAGACCGGTGGTGCCCCTGGGAAATTCACGCCGGGCGCCGTCTGGGAAGCTGATGGTGATCTTCTCGACCGGGGTGGCGGGCTTCAGGTTGCTGAGGCTGTATTGGAAATTGGACTTTTGCTGGTCGGACTTGGAATCAGGCGATTTCGGATCGGACATGGGTCACTCCTTGAGCTCACTCCTGCGAACGAGCGCAGGTAAGCGGGAGCAAGGGGTATAGCAGGGGATTTTCAGGCTGCAACCGGGAGAGGGACGGGAAAACCGCCCAATTGCGGCTGGTGCGGCGATGCGGAGATTGCCGCCGCGGGCCGGTATGATACAACTTCAAGTGTTCGGGGCGTGGGGACACGTTTGGCGATGGAGTCTGCAGGGGAGGCGCCGCTCTCCGTTTGTCGGCGCGGCGGCATTCATGTTGGGGCCGCACTGATCATGTGCGTGCTGTCGAGCCTGTCGTCGCTCGCGGCCGTTCCGGCGGCAACAAGGCCCGCGGACCAGTCCAGATCCATGGTCCAGCCGAGACCTCTTTCGCAGCAAAAGGCTTTGCAGCCGAAGCCGGCGGCCCAGCCAAGGCCCCCGGCTAGGCCTGCAACGGAGTCCAGGCCGGCCGCGCGCCGCGCCCCGTCGCCGCGGATCGCAGATGGCTCGGCACCGATTGCGTTCGCGCTCGTCAAGGGCTCCTCGGACGCCTGTGGACATGGTTGTGACAGCTGGATCGCCGCCGAAGGCAAGATCGACGGCGGCGCCGCCGCACGCTTCCGCAAGTTCATGAAGCAGATCGGAGAGCGCAGATTGCCGATCTACTTCAATTCTCCAGGCGGCAATCTGCAGCAGGCGCTCGCCATCGGCGACATGCTGCGCGAGCGCAAGGCCACCGTGCGGGTGGGACGTACCACCTTGCGCGAGTGCGGCTTCGAGCCTCAGGAGGGCGAAGCTTGTAGCAAACTGAAGCTGTCCGGGCGCGAGCTGCATGGCGAGGTCTGGACGCGGGGGGCGATGTGCAATTCGGCCTGTCCCTACCTGCTGCTCGGCGCGCCCACGCGTGACATCGCAGCGGATGCGACGCTCGCGGTGCATTCGCCGCGCGTCATCCTGAACTTCACCGGCGGCGTGCCGACCCGCGAGATGCGGGCGCAGGCGATGCAGCAGGCGATGGCGCGGGCCGACAAGATGGTGCTCGACTACATCACCAAGCTCGGCGCGGATCCCGGTCTGCTGACGGTGGCGCGGTCTGTCCCGTTCGAGAGCATGCGCATCCTGACGCGGGAGGAGATCGCGCGGTTTGCGCTCGACAGGCGGCAGCGGGTCGAAAGTCCCTG
This sequence comes from Bradyrhizobium sp. SZCCHNS3016, assembly GCF_032484535.1. Taxonomy (NCBI): domain Bacteria; kingdom Pseudomonadati; phylum Pseudomonadota; class Alphaproteobacteria; order Hyphomicrobiales; family Nitrobacteraceae; genus Bradyrhizobium; species Bradyrhizobium sp. SZCCHNS3016. The sequence continues at coordinate 649,000 of NZ_JAUETE010000002.1, read as the reverse complement.
GATGTTCGAGACCGCCAGCCGTGGGATTGCCTACAAGACCATTCTCGCCCGCAAGGACGGTGAGAGCACGTTCCAGACGACGCGCTTGCAGATGGTCTGCTTCGATCAGGACCGCTTCGAGCTCGACGTCGAGCGCATCGCGCCGTCCGGCTCGCCGCCAGGTCCGCTGGAGATGGCGAGCGGAGATCTGCGGCTCAATTTCCTCTCGCCGCCGCGGCGGTCGGGCGATCGCGAGACCTGGGGCGTGTTCCTCAATGCAAGCCAGGTGAAAACGCTGTCCTTGATGCCGTCGGCCGAGCTGAGCGATGCCCTGTTGAATGTCGCGCGTCGCAACGTCTCGACATTTCCGGTGAGCAGCGAAGGCCTGCAATCTGCTCTGAAGATGCTGACCGAGAGCTGCCCGCTGTCCAAGGCCATCGTCCGTCCGACGGGTACGCCGGTTCCGTGGACGCAGATTCCCTCGCCGCAGGCCTCGGCGGCGCAGCCCGTCCCCGCGCGCTGACGAGAATGGCGGCCAGGACGAAGGAGGCAGGACGAGAGAAAGTCATGGGCGGCATGAGACATTTTCATGCAAATGCATGAAATTCTCTGCTATTGAGGCGCGATGACATCCACATCCGCTCCCGGGCGCTTTGCGCCGACCGCGCTCATGCTCGGCAATCTCGTCACCGGCTGCTCGGTGCTCGCGCCCGCCGGCCTGCTGCCGGAGCTCGCCTCGGATCTTGCTGTCGGCGTTCAGACGGCGGGGCTCCTGATCACCTTCGGCGCGGTGGTGCTCTGCATCTGCTCGCCCTTGACCGCCTGGCTGACGAGCCGCTTCGATCGTCGCCGTCTGCTCGCAGCGACGCTCTTGGTGCTCACGCTCGGCAATCTCGGCTCGGCGTTTGCGCCCGACTATGCGAGCCTGCTCGCGCTGCGCCTCGTGATGCTCGCGGTCGGCGCTCTCTATACACCGCAGGCCGCCGGAACGGCGGCGCTGATCAGTCCGGTCGAGAGACGCGGCAGCACCATCGCCTATGTCTTCCTGGGCTGGTCGCTGGCGGCCGCCGTGGGGCTGCCGATGATCACCTTCATCGGCAGTCATTCCGGTTGGCGAGCCGCCTATCTCGTGGTCGGTGCGGCCGGCGCGGTCAGCTCCGTGCTGCTGACGTGGCGCCTGCCATCCGGCCTGAAGGGCGCGCCGGTCGCGTTGAAGACCTGGACCGAACTCGGCCGCAACCGCCTGGTGGTCCTGCTGCTCCTGGTCACGACCCTGCAGATGTCGGGACAGTTCGTGATCTTCACCTTCATGGGACCGCTGCTGAAGCGCCTGACTGGCGCCGACTCCAACCAGATCGGCCTGGTGTTCGCGATCTACGGCGCCTGCGGCTTTCTCGGCGTCGTCATCGCAACCCGGATCGTCGATGGCTGGGGAGCCTACCGGACGTCGCTCTTGTTCACCTGCCTGATGTTCGCCGGCGTGTCGGCCTGGACGCTGGCGGCAGGCACCTACGGCCTCATGGCGGTGGCGGTCGCAATCTGGGGGGTGGGGTTTGCGTCCACCAATTCGATGCAGCAGGTTCGGCTGGTGGCAGCCGCGCCGCCGCTCGCCTCGGCTTCGGTGTCGCTCAACACCTCGGTGCTCTATATCGGCCAGGCCATCGGCTCCGCGATCGGCGGCAGCCTGTTCGCGCGCGACCTGCTCGGCGCCACCGGCTACGTCGCACTGATGTTCCTGACCCTGGCATTGCTGGCAATCCTGGCCAGCCGCCAGCGCGCGCGGATCGCGGTTCCGGCCTGAGCAGCGGGTTGGCGCTTGGCAAAGCCGGCCCGACCGGATTAAAGGCCGATGTCGTGGGGGGCTGCTGGGGCGTGGATTCTGCCACGGCCGGCGAGTAGCATCGACGGACGTCCTCGCGTGCCCACGGGTCGGATGAGAGAGATATGGCATGAAGAAGATGATGTTGAGCCTGGCTGCAGTGCTGCTGTGCACCCCTGCGCTGGCCCAGAGCGCGCCGATGGTCGGTGACCGACCGCTGGTGCAGGTCAAGCCGAAGGGGACGAAGACCGCCGCCGCCGCGCCGGCCAAGCCGCAATCGGCGGCCGCCAAGCTCCAGGCCTGCCTGGAGATCGATGACGGAACCAAGGAGCGCCTGAACTGCTACGACGCCGTCATTCCGCCGGCCGCCAAGCCGAAGGCGATGAAGGCCAAGGCGGTCGGCGACTGCAAGTTCACCAAGGAAGAGGACGAGCGGCTCGCCTGCTTCAACGGCTTCGTCGAGAAGCTGCCGAAGTCCTGAGGCGTTGCGGCGGCCGCTCTCTCAGCGGCTCGACATGTCCTGGGCTCCGGCCGCAATCCGGATCGGCGGCTGGGCGGCCGCCATCTTGACCAGCACATCCTTGATCGGGTTGCGAGTCCAGGCCTGCGTGACGTAGTCGCGATGGGTGACGCCCTCCGCGGTCTCGATGAAAACGACGCTGCCCGGGCGCAGCGGCCGGTCCATGTCCTCGGAGACCTGGATGCCGCGATCGCGCAGCATCGTCATCAGCTCCTGATCATGCCGCGCGGTATAGCGCGTGTAGGAGCTGATGAAAAAGCCGGAGCGGTTGCGCTCGATCCAGTTGGCGAACTTGTCGAGCTGGCCGTAGACCGCATCGAGCAGCACGACGCCGCGCACGCGGTCGCTGATGCCGCCGACCTCGAGGCTCCATGCCGTGGGGAGGAAGCCGCCGCTGTAACCGACGATTACGATGGGCATGCCGGCGAAAGTCTTCGCGCTTGCTGGATCGCCGGTCAGGCGGGCGAGGCTGGCCGCGGCCTCGTCCATGAAGCGCTTGAAGCCGCCGGGCTGCCAGAACTTGCCGGCGCTCGAATCGGCGGCGTCGACGGCCATCTGCGGCGCGAGCATCACCGCGTTGACGCCGGCCGCGGTGATCTGCTGCGGCACCAACTGGCGGTCGCGCACGTCGCGCTCCAGCGTGGCGCCGTTGCCATGGAAGAACACGACGATCACGCCCGGCTTGCGCACATCGAATTGTTCGGGGACGTGCACCAGCACACGGCTGTCGTTGTAGGTCTGGTCCTGCCAGTAGACTCGGCCGGAGAAGCTGCGGTGGCCGCGGCGCTCACCGCTGCTGACGTTCAGGAACGGTGCGTCGGACGCCGGATTGTTGCCGAAATAAGGAAAGGCCGACGACTTCATGCTGACGAGGGTCGTCAGTTCCTCACGCTGCGGCCGTCCCGGCCGCTGCGGCTCCAGCGATGCGATCTGAGAGGGCGCCGGCTTCGGGGCGAAGTCGGAGGGCGTGTGAAGCCGAAAGCTCTCCTGCTCGGACGGGAAACGGTCGCTGAATTCAGGTGCCGGAAAACGATCGTCGAAGGTCAGCCCCTGGGCCGTCGACGCGTTGGCGGCCAACGCCTCGGGATTGGGGGCCTTGCCGCAATGCGTGAACGAAAGGCAGATCGTCAGCGCCAATGCCGCGCGCCACCAGAGGCACCAACCTCTGCGCACAGACCTCAAGACGTTATGGTCTTCCCCGATCATCCGTCCCCAAAGACGAGTTCGAGCCGCAACACGGCTCTTCAACCAGCGGATTTCGTTCAACCTGCGCCGCTGAAATTGAGGTCGCGTTAAGGATCGTGTCCGGCCAACCCCGGGCGCACCGGGACACACCACGCGAACGTGTCGCGATTGTGGGACGCCCGGCGGCCCAATGCAATGTCGCAGCCCAGCCTGTCCGAAATCGGTTCATAAATACCCTTGATGAAGGTCATATTTAACGCCCGTTAACGATGTTTGAATGCTTCGGCGGGAACCTGGGCTGAGGCAGAGGAAGGGGCGCCGGGCGTCCTTCGACGAGATGGCTGCATCCGAGGCGGACGATCCCGGCCGGGGCCGGACAGACGGCGACCGGGTTCCATCCGTGTCGCTTCCGGTCGCGACTGCTATCGTCATCGCCGACATGATCGGGGTGGGCGTCTTCACCAGCCTCGGCTTCCAGGTCCGGGACATCCCGTCGGGCTTCTCCATTCTGGTGCTGTGGGCGGTCGGGGGATTGGTGTCGATCTGCGGGGCACTGTCCTATGCCGAACTCGGCACGATGTTTCCGCGCTCGAGCGGCGAGTACAATTTTCTCACGCGGGCGTTCCACCCGGCGATCGGCTTCATGGCCGGGTGGGTCTCGGCGACGGTGGGCTTCGCGGCGCCGGTGGCGCTCGCGGCCATGGCGTTCGGAGAATATGGTCGTGCCGTCATCCCGGGCGCTCCGCCGCTGCTGCTCGCCAACGGCGCTGTCTGGCTCGTGACAGCAGTGCAACTCGGCGGCATCAGGCAGTCGAGCCGTTTCCAGCTGTTGTCGACCGTGCTGAAGCTCGGGCTCATCACCGCCTTCCTGATCGCCGGCTACACCATCGCCACCCCGCAACCGGTGACGTTCCTGCCAACCGCGACCGATGTCGGTCACGTGACGAGCGCGGCGTTCGCGACCGGACTGGTGTTCGTGATGTACGCGTTCTCCGGCTGGAACGCGGCGACTTACATCATCGGCGAGTTGCATGCGCCGGAGCGGACCTTGCCGCGCGCGCTGCTATTGGGCACGGTGATCGTTCTGGTGCTCTACATTGCGCTCAACGCGGTTTTCCTGCGGGCCGCACCGATGGACGCACTCGCGGGCCAACTCCAGGTCGCAAGCATCGCGGGCAGTCATATCTTCGGCGAGACCGGCGGGCGCTTCGTGGCCGCGATGATCTGCATCGGATTGGTTCCTTCCATTGCCGCGATGATGTGGATCGGCCCGCGCGTGCTGATGACAATGGGCGAGGACATTCCGGCGCTGTCGGTGTTCGCGCGGCGCTCGCGCAACGGGGCGCCGGCCTACGCCGTCCTGTTCCAGCTCACGGTGGCCACCCTGATGCTGTTCACGGAGAGCTTCGAGGCGGTGCTGGATCTCGTCCAGTTCTCGCTCTTGTCCTGCTCGTTTCTCGCTGTGCTCGGACTGTTCAAGCTGCGCATCGCGCAGCCCGAACTCACGCGACCCTACCGCGCCTGGGGCTATCCGGTCACGCCGTTGATCTTCCTCAGCGTGACCTTCTTCATGATGTACTATCTCGTCGCGACGCGGCCCTTGCAGGCAGGGCTCGGCGCAGGCGCAATGGCGTCGGGATTGCTGATCTATTGGCTGGCTCACGCGCGATCGCGCCGTATCACCGCAACGCTCGCATCGGGTTCGGATTGAAATGCTGTTGGCCTCGAGAGTCTGGTTCGCCGTCGCATGTCTGATCCTTGCCATGAGCTTCGAGGCTCGGGCTCAGACCATCACGCCGGACGATACGGCGCGGGTGCTGGCGGGCATGGCGCCAGCGGCGGGCTCGCCGCTCGTGCCCTTCGTGCAGGATCCGGCATGGCGGCGGCACGCGGCGTTCTTCGACAACGCCTTCAATCAGCTCGAGCAGCGACAATTGTCGAAGATCAGGGCCTGGGCGGATGCCAATCTGGCCGCGGCGCGGCCGGCGATGTTCTATTTCTTCTCGGGGCCGGATTTTCTCTATGCCGATGCCTTTCATCCGAAGGCAACGACCTATGTCCTGGTGGCGCTCGAGCCGACCGGCCCGATCCCGGACCTGACCAGATTGCCCCGAGGCAGCATCGGCCCGGCGCTGTCCTATGTCGAACGCTCGTTGCAATCGGTCCTGAGCTTCTCCTTCTTCATCACCAAGGACATGAAGGTCGACTTGCGCGAAGGCGAGCTCGAAGGGACCTTGCCGATCCTCTACGTGTTCCTGGCGCGCACCGGCAAGACGATCCGCGAGGTCAGTCTGGTCTGGCTGGACGAGAATGGCGGATTGCACGGCAACGACGAGGCGCCGACGCGCAATGCGACCAAGGGCGCGCGCATCCTGTTTGCCGGCGCCGACGGGGTCGCCAAGACGCTCTACTACTTCTCCAGCGATCTCTCCGATTCCGGCGTGAAGGCGAGTGGGTTGCTCAAATTCTGCGAGCCGCTGGGGCCGGGCGACAGTCTCCTGAAGAGCGCGTCCTATCTGTTGCATGAGAACGGCTTCGGGCGGGTCCGTAGCTGGCTGCTGAAGAACAGCGCCACCATCATCCAGGACGATTCCGGCATCCCGCTCGCTAGCTACGAAGCGCGGGCTTGGCGTTTCCTGCCGTTCGGACGCTACGCCGGGCCGATCGACAAGTTTCCGGACATGTATCAGAGGAGCTATGCGAAGCTGTTCGAGCGCGCACAGCCGCTGGAGTTCGGGATCGGCTATCGCTGGCGCACGCGTGAATCGAATGTCCTGCTCGCGGTGAGATCGCCTCCGGCCGACGCGACAGTCTCGGCCGAAGCGAGCGTCCTTCCAGAGACGGATTACCAGCCGCCGCCGCGTGCCCGGCGCGTGCCGCGGGCGCCGGAGCCGGTTCCTCTCTATCCGCCGCCGCGGCGCGACGATTTCATCTTCTGGCCGAGATGGTAGGGGTGAATCTCACCAGTGCACGCTCTGGCTGGGCACGATGTAGGACGTCGTCGGCGGGGGCAGGGTGGTGCTGTCGGCGAGATAGCGCCAGGCACCGACAATGACGATCAACAGGGCGATGATGCAGAGCAGGTCCACCTGGCGTGCGTCATGGTGGCCGGCATGATCGGGACCGACACTCTTGCGGGAACGGTGGCTTCTGGGGCTGATTGTCCAGCGCATCGTTGTTTCCTCCCGAAGGAAGCGTCACATCAATGCAAGTCGAGGCAGCGCGGTTCCTGATGGGAGCGCCGGCTCGTGACGTAAGAATAATTGTAGCCCGAGATTTCGCCAGGGCCATTTGCTGCAGATCAATTGACGAGCGCGACGTCTGTTGCGCTGCACATCAGCCCGGGCCGTTGACGCCGCGCCATCGCGCGTAGCGCCAAGGCAGGTACCAGCGGGCGCGCGCAGGAGCCGTCGTTGGGACGTTGTCGATGCCGGAGGTGCCAAAGGGCTGGCAGCGCAGCAGCCGGGCGAGCGTCATCCAGCCACCCGCCCAGAGCCCAAAGCGCTCGATGGCTTCATCGGCATAGACCGAGCACGTCGGCAGGTGCCGGCAATTGTAGCCGACCAGCGGCGACAATGTGTGGCGATAAAGCCAAATCAGCGCGTGAGCAGCGCGCCGCGGGAGTCGGGCCAGCAGCGACCCGATGTGCGCAGAATGGCAGCCGATGTCAGAGCATGAGTGCTTCATGAGCGCGATGCCAGATGGATGTGCGAGCTTTTGACCGGTTCCTCGGCAGGGAACCCGGCTCGCGTTCATTTGTGGTGATGTGATGCAACAATGGCCGGTTTTCAGCGGCGCCGCAGCACGCCGCAGCTGGACGGTCGGTGATTGCCCGGATACGTTTCCCGACAAGGATGTGACAGACTAATAACGGATTTGAGGCCAGGTTGTCAGGTCTTTCCGCGAGAAAACCGAGGAACTGCGTACCGAGCTTGACGAGGGGGACGGATTGCGCGTGAGATTGCTGCGGTCGCGTGAATTGCGCTGGATGCTACTTGGTGTTGCAGCGCTTGGTGCGGTGGTCGGTAGTGCGATCACCATCATGTCAAACACGGCGCGCGCCGGCGGCGCGCTCGAAGAGCGCAAACTCCCGATGCGGTTCGGTTGGGTCGCCTGCGAGCCGAATTGCGGCTGGGTCAGTGCAGTCGGGATCGTCACCGGCGATACGCCGAAGGATTTCGAGGATTTCGCGAGGGATCGCGACCTGACGGGGGCCGCCCTGGTGCTCGACTCCAGCGGCGGCTCGGTCAACGACGCCATCACCTTGGGCCGCCGGTTCCGTGGGCTGAAGATGCGCACCACCGTCGGCATGACCCAGCGTCCTAGCCGCGCGGGTGACCGGCCGCGCGTCATGCCCGAGGCCTATTGCGAGTCGATGTGTGTGTTCCTGCTGCTGGCTGGAACCACGCGTTATGTTCCGGATACGGCCCATGTCCGCGTTCACCAGATCTGGATGGGAGACCGCGCCGACGACGCCAAGGCGGCGAGCTATACGGCGCAGGACCTGATGATCGTCGAGCGCGACATCGGGCGTCTCGCCAAATACACCTTCGAGATGGGCGGAGCGGGCGATCTGCTGTCGCTGGCGCTGAACGTGCCGCCCTGGGAGGACCTGCATGAGCTGTCGCGCGCCGAGCTGCGGCTCACCAACGTCGTGACCACGGATCTGGTTGCCGAGGTGCTGCCGCCGAAGGGGGCCGTGCCAGTCGCCGAGCTCGCACCGAAGCCGCAGGCCAAGGACAAGCAGCAGGACCGCTTCTCCGTGGCGCTGGACCGCGACAAGGGGCAACTGTCGCGTACCGCCGAGGCTCTGCCGCCCGCGACGGTCGCCACGACGCCGCAGCAATAGGCATCGACGTCGCCGGGGCGAGCCGGACCTCCGCGTCCAATCATGAGCTTGCTGACGACCGCTCCCGCATGCCGGTGCGCTCATGCGGGCTATGGATGTGTCAGTCTGCACGCACGGGTGGGAAGCGGTGCAGCCTCAGCCCTGAGCCGTGGCCGGCTGCTCGCCGTTGGCCTTTGCCTCGATCTGGCCGATGGCATCCACCACGGCGTCGAACGTCAGCATCGTGGAGGCGTGGCGGGCCTTGTAGTCTCGCACCGGCTCGAGCAGGGCAATGTCGGCCCATTTGCCCTCCGGCGGCGCACCGTTCTCCTTCAGCATCCTCCGGACCGTCTCCCGCAGCTCGCGCAGCTCCGCGGCGCTGGAACCGACGACGTGGCGGGCCATGATCGAGGAGGAGGCCTGGCCGAGGGCGCAGGCCTTCACGTCATGGGCGAAGTCGGTCACCACGGGCCCGTCCATCTTGAGGTCGACCTTGACGGTCGAGCCGCACAGCTTGGAATGGGCGGTGGCAGTGGCGTCCGGGTGGTCCAGCCGTCCGAGCCGCGGAATGTTGCCGGCGAGCTCGATGATGCGCTTGTTGTAGATGTCGTTCAGCATGTGCCTGACGTCCCGGAATTACCGGCGTGGCGGCCTTGGCGGCCGGGTTTCATCGCCCTATATTGCGAGTATATGGAAACGATTGGCAGGAATTCCAGCCACATCCACAGGCGTCCGGCGCGAGAGGCGCCAAGCCTGCGTGTGGCACCTCTGCAGGTGACGCCCTCAAGGTGATGCTGTGCCGGTGACACTCCGGTCGGACCGCCGACCGGTCGAACGGAGTTGAGATGGACACTTTGATCAAGACGTTGCGTGCGAACAAGCCCGAGGGCAAGCCGTTAGACGCCAAGCTGACTGACGCTCGCGCTGCAGAGCTCGATCCCGCCGAGTTTCTCGCTGCCGCCGTGCGGCCCGACCGTGCCAGGCCGTCGCGGGCCGAGGCCGAGGCCGCGGTCTATACGCTGTTGAATTACATCGGCGAGGATCCGACCCGCGAGGGGCTGGTCGACACGCCGCGCCGGGTCGTCGAGGCCTATGACGAGCTGTACCAGGGCTATCACCAGTGCCCGGCCGAGGTGCTCGACCGCACCTTCGGCGAGACCGCCGGCTATGACGACTTCGTGCTGATTCGCGACATCGAGTTCACATCGCAATGCGAGCATCACATGATGCCCTTCTACGGCCGCGCGCATATTGCCTATACGCCGGTCGAGCGGGTGGTCGGTCTGTCCAAGCTGGCGCGCCTGACCGACATCTTCGCCCGCCGCCTGCAGACCCAGGAGCATCTCACCGCCCAGATCGCGGCTGCGATCGACGAGGTGCTGAAGCCGCGCGGCGTCGCCGTCATGATCGAGGCCGAGCACACCTGCATGTCGGTGCGGGGCGTCGCCAAGCACGGCGCCATCACCTTCACCAGCCGCTTCACCGGCATGTTCAGGGACAATCCGGCCGAGCAGTCGCGCTTCCTGTCCATGGTGCGGTCGCCGCAACGGTAAGCCTGCCAACCCGTTGAGCAGAGAGTTTCGTGTCTTCATCCTCAGTTGAGCGCGAGGAGGGCTTGGCCTTCCTGCCCAAGTTCGACGCGGCCGGCCTCGTCACCTGTGTGACGACCGATGCCGTGAGCGGCGACGTGCTGATGGTCGCCCACATGAACGAGGAGGCCCTGCGCAAGACGGTGGCGACCGGCGAAGCCTGGTATTTCAGCCGCTCGCGCAATGCGTTGTGGCGCAAGGGTGAGAGCTCGGGCCAGACCCAGCGCGTGGTCGAGATGCGCACCGATTGCGACCAGGATGCGGTCTGGTTGCGCGTCGAGCAGGCCGGCGCGGCGTGCCACACCGGCCGCCATTCCTGCTTCTATCGCAAGGTCGAGCGATCGGATGATGGCAGCGGTGCGCGGCTCGTGTTCGTCGATGCCGACCGGCTGTTCGATCCCGCCGAGGTCTATCGCAAGTAGGCCAGCGACCTGCGTCCTGACGTGCCCGGTCGTTCATTGGCCCGGTCGGGCCCCGCGAATTAACCCGCCATTAATCATACCCGCCGCATTTTGCCGGACGTTTCCGGCGCGTTCGTCTGCCAGCGAATCTGCAAACAGCGGGTCTTCCCATGTCGGTCGACGCATCCAACTCCTCGTCCACCGGTTTCCTCGATGGCGTCCGGGCGAAGGTCGCCGGCGCAATCAAGCAGGCCGCGGACAGCGTCGGCACCAGCTTCGAATATCTGCTGTCGACCGCCAAGATGGAGTCGGACTTCAATCCGACCGCCGGCGCCTCGACGTCATCAGCGCGCGGGCTCTACCAGTTCATCGACCAGACTTGGCTCGGCACCGTGAAGGAAGCCGGCTCCGATCTCGGCTATGGCCAATATGCCGACGCGATCACCCGGACATCGTCCGGCGACTACACGGTCAGCGATCCCGGAATGCGGCAGGCGATCATGAAGCTGCGCGACGACCCGCAGGCGTCGTCCGCGATGGCCGCTGCGCTCACGCAATCGAACAGCTTCCAGCTCGCCGGCAAGATCGGCCGTCGGCCGACCGATGCCGAGCTCTACATGGCGCACTTCATGGGTGTCGGCGGCGCCGCGAAGCTGATCACCAGCACCCAGGAGACGCCGAATGCGTCGGCCGCGCGGATGTTTCCCAGCGCCGCCGCGGCCAACCGGCCGATCTTCTACGATCGCGACGGACAAGCCCGCAGCGTGTCCCAGGTCTATGCGGTGCTGAACACGCGCTATGCCGGCGCCGCCAACTCCTCGGCGACACGGGGGGCGCTCGCCCTTTATGGAGGGGCATCGGCGAACGTCGCGGCCAATGCAGCCGGCGGCGGCGCGCTGCCGACGACGGACACCGCCACCTTCCTGTCGATGTTTCCGGATGCGCGCGGCTCGTCGCAAGCCGCATCTTCGACGACGGCCGACGCATCGGCCGCCAACCGGCCGGCGGACCCGATGTTTCGCTCGCTATTCCAGGTTGACGGCCAGTCGAGCCAGGCGGTCTCGCCGACAGTCCGCGAATTGTGGGGCCGCTCATCGGTCGCTAGCGCGGCCTCGCCGGAGGGCGGCGGTAACGATGGCGGCGGCAATGGCCAGCGCAGACTCGACCTGTTCAGCGATCCCCACGGCACCTTTTCGGGCTGATGTGCCGGCTAAGGCGGTCCGCACTCGTCGCTGAACCATTGATCAAAAAGAACTATTTTCGACCTCCCGCCACGGCTTGCGCTGCCGGCGGCGGCCGCATTTCGCCCGTTGGATTACGGCCAAATGAGACATTCAGAGGTAGCATAATATAGTTTTGATTTGCCTCCTTAACAAAACATCAACAAAACCAGCTACTTATGGTGAACGCTTTGTTAAGCGTCGTGGTTTATTTTCGGTGCTGTTGAGGCCCTCGTGGCCTTTGTCTGCAAGTTGCGTAAGCCGGAAAGACCATGATCGTTCGGCAGTTTCTCAGTTGGGTCAGAACCGCACCCGCCGGTGAGCGGGCAGAGGCCACCAGGGCGCTCGCGCGGGCGTGGTTGTTGTCGGATCTCTGCGATGAGGATCGCGGCGCCGCGGAGGGCGCGCTCCTCATGCTGCTGGACGATCCGTCGCCGTTGGTGCGTCAGGCCATGGCGGAGGTGTTCGCCCGCTCGGAGGAGGCGCCGGCCGCCATCGTCCAGGCGCTCGCCACGGACCAGGCTTCTGTCGCCGCCATCATCCTCGAACATTCGCCGCTGCTGATCGATGCCGACCTCGTCGACATCGTCGCGACCGGCAACTCCGACACACAATGCGCGATCGCGCGCCGCGTCGGCCTGCCGGCGCCGGTCTGCGCCGCGATCGCCGAGGTCGGCAGCGCCGCCGCCGCGCTCGAGCTGATCGAGAACGCCTATGCCGAGCTAGCGCCGTTCTCCTGGGACCGCATCGTCGAGCGCCACGGCCATCTCGCCGCCATCCGCGAAGCGATGCTGGTGCTGGACGACCTGCCGGCCGCGACGCGGGCGGCGCTGGTCGACAAGCTCTCCGAGACACTGGCGCAGTTCGTCGTCGCCAGGAATTGGCTCAGTGCCGACAAAGCAGGGCGCATCACCAATGAGGCGCGCGACCGCTCGACCATCACCATCGCGGCGCGGTCGCGCGGCGAGGAGCTGCGCGGGCTGGTCCAGCATCTGCGTGCAACTTCGCAACTCACCGCGGGCCTGATCCTGCGCGCACTTCTCTCCGGCAACGTCGAATTGTTCGAGATCGCGCTGTCGGAGCTCGCCGACATGCCGCGGGCCCGGGTGTCGGCGCTGCTCAACGATCGCGGCCGCGCCAGCCTGCAGGGGCTGCTGCGCAAGGCGGGCATTCCCGACACCACCTTCGAGGCCTTCAGCATCGCGCTCGAAGTCTGCCGCGAGAACGGATTTGCCGACACCTTGAGCGGAGCAGCGATCCTGCGCCGCAAGATGGTGGAGCGCGTGCTGACCCATTGCGCCACCGACCGTGATGCCGCCGAGCCGTTGCTGATCCTGCTGCGCCGCTTCGCCACCGAATCCGCCCGCGACGAGGCCCGCGAGTTCTGCGACGAGGTGATGGCGGAGGATTTCGTGGCCGGGCTGGAGTTCGGACTGATCGCGGCGTGAGGCGCGTCCGCTGCCGTAGGGTGGGCAAAGGCGCGTCGCAGATATCGCCACGTTCGAGCGCGCGGTGGCGCCGTGCCCACCGACTTGCCGCAGAGATTGCTGATCCATGGTGGGCACGCTGCCGCCCCTTTGCGGCGGCGGCTTTGCCCACCCTACGCGATCGCCGTCCGATTACGGCTGATCGCTCGGCACCAGGCTCGGCGCCAGGATCGCTTCGAGATGCTCCGGCCGGTTGCGGTTGACCTGGAGCAGGTAGTCGTCGGCGACGCGGCGCAGCCGGCGGCTCAATTCGGCAGCGACGGTCGGGCTGTGGTACTTCGTATGATCATGCACGATCGCCTGGATGGCGTTGACGTGATGCTCGAACAGCTCGACGGGGACCTTTTCGAGATCCGGCGCGTGCTCGATGATCCGGCACAGGCTGTCGGCAACCTCGGCAGCGGCGGGATAGCCGAAGGTTGCGGCATCGCCCTTGATGTCGTGGGCGGCGCGGAACATTTCCTCGCAGGCGTCGTCGTCGAAGCCATTGTTCAGAACGGCACCGTAAGCCTTCGTCAGGCGATCGGCCTCGGTGTCCATCCACGACTTGAACTCGCCGGACAGCCCGGCAAGCGCGGCTTCCGCGCGCGCGATCGGATCGTCGAGATCCTTCTCCTCGGCGCGGCGCAGCACCTGCTTCAGCGGATTGGGCTGGGTGATGACGTGATGCGAGGCGTAGGTCTTGACCTGGATCGCCGGGGCCTTGTCTTTCGCCATCTCGATATCCCCTGATGATGCCGACCAACGCAAATCGACTCATTGCCCCGATTCATAGCCGAGGAACTGGGCGCTCTGGGCGTCGATCCCCGGATTGCGTTAACGCGGGCTCACTGCCGCGCTCCTAAACCGCGGAGCGCGCCTTATCCAGAAGTGACGGCTGCTGGAAGATCTCGGCCTCGCCGCCGATCCGACGCTCTGGCCCGATATAAGCGGTGTTGGTGTTGCGGCGCCGGTCCGGACCGAAGTAGGTCTTGGTCTTGATGAACGGACGCGGATTGGCAACCACGTTGAGGATGCGCTGATACAGTCCCTTCGCCGAGATCGGCTTGGCGAGGAACTCCGTCACGCCGGCATCGCGTGCGACGGTGACGCGGCGCTTCTCCGAATGTCCCGTCAGCATGATGATCGGCGCGTAGGGGTTGCCCTTGGCTTCGGGCTGCCGGATCATCTGCGCAAGCTCGAGCCCGTCGAAGATCGGCATCGCCCAGTCGGTGATGACGATGTCCGGCGAGAAATGAGTATACATCTCGAGTGCGGTCGCGCCGTCCTCGGCCTCGTTGACCTCGCGGGCGCCGAACGAATGCAGCAGCGTGCGCAGGATGCGGCGCATGTGCGGATTGTCGTCGCAGACGAGAAAGCGCAGCTTGTTGAAGTCGATGCGGTACATTTGGCCGGCCTGAAAGGATCACCGGTGATGGCGGTATACCCGCATTAACCATACGGAGCCGCGGGTTAACAAAGCGTTGCCCAGGGCGGCGAAGGAGGAAAAAGGCGCGGAAAAGCGCCCGATGTCAGTAGCCGAACTGCTCGCTCAGGATCCGCTCTTCCAGGCTGTGGCCGGCGTCGAACAGCATCCGCATCGAGATCGTCTTGTCGGAGAGCACCTCGACTCGCTGGACATTGCGGACCTCGTCATGATCCGCCACCGCCGCGACTGGGCGCTTGTCGCCTTCGAGCACCTCGATGATCACATAGGCCGTGTTCGGAAGCAGGGCGCCGCGCCAGCGCCGCGGCCGGAAGGCGCTGATCGGCGTCAGCGCCAGCAGCGCGGCGTTGATCGGCAGGATCGGGCCCTGCACCGAGAGGTTATAGGCGGTGGAGCCTGCGGGCGTGGCAACGAGCACGCCGTCGGCGATCAGCTCCGGCATGCGCTCGCGCTCATCGATCAGGATGCGCAGCCGCGCCGTCTGCGCCGTCTGGCGAAACAGGTAGACCTCGTTGATGGCGTGGTGGATGTGAACGACGCCAGCGGCATCGGTCGCCCGCATCAGCAGCGGATGGATTACCGATTCCTGCGCCGCTTCGAGCCGCCCGTGCAGATCGATCGTGCTGAACTCGTTCATCAGGAAGCCGACCGTGCCGCGATGCATGCCGTAGATCGGCTTTCCCGAGCGCATGTGGTCGTGCAGCGTCTGCAGCATCAGGCCGTCGCCGCCGAGCGCGACCACGACGTCCGCCAGGTCCGGATCGGAGTTGCCGTACAGCGCGGAGAGCTGCGTCAGTGCGGCCTGGGCTTCGGCACTCGGACTCGCGACGAAGGCGATCCGCTCATATCGCTTGGACGTGGTCATGCGTCGCAGGGCTCGCTGGTCGGTTGGCCGGTGACAGGCGCCGTGTCGTCTAGCCGACCTTGCCCGTGCTTGTCCATCGCGGCCGGTATCCCGGGGCAATGGGGCCGGGATGAGGCTGATATGGCCCGGAAGTGCGCGCACGCGCGGCCGTCATCGCCGCGTCATTTTTCCTGCAGGCTGCGCACGGGGTCCCAGGCCAAGGAGCCGGTCCCAAAGGTTGCTTTCACGCGCTCCGCGAAGAAGTGGCTTGGAGCATCGCTCGGTGCGCCCCGCGCGAAGCAGTCGACCGCTTGCGGCAGTTCGCCGGCGCGCCAATGCGCGAGGCCTGCGGCGTAGCCGGTGAGGAGAGCCTGTTCCTCCGGCGTGAGCTCGGCTGCGCGGCCATGCAGCTCGTAGATCTTCAACGACTGCTCGCGCCCCTTGACCCGGATGGTGTCGAGCTCGCGCCAGGCAAACTCGCTTCCGGCGAGCGTCACCGTGCTCTCGGAGGCAATGATCGTGGTGCCGTAGAACTTGTTGGCGCCCTCGAGCCGCGAGGCCACGTTCACGGCGTCGCTCATGACGGAATAGTTGAAGCGGCGTTGGGAGCCGAAATTGCCGACCAGCGCGGCGCCGCTGTTGATGCCGATGCGCTGCGCCACCTTGATGCCCTGGAATGCCGTCGACATCAGGTTGAGCTCGGCGAGCTTCGCCTTGCAGTCGAGCGCCGCGCGCGCCGCGCTGCGCGCATGGTCGGGATCGTCGAGCGGAGCGCCGAACACGGCGACCACGGAGTCGCCGATGTATTTGTCGACATAGCCGTCGTGGCTTTCGATGACGTCGGTCATGGCCGAGAGATATTCATTGGTGAGCGCCATGAGCTGCTCCGGCGTCATCTGCTCGGCGAGGCGCGAGAAGCCCTCGATGTCGGAGAAGAATACGGTGACCTCGCGGGTCTCGCCGCCGAGCTGCGGCAGCCGGCGCGAGGCCAGCATGCGGTCGATCTCGTGCGGTGCGAGATAATAGGCAAAGCTCTTCTGCAGCAGCCTGCGGTCCTTGTCGGTGACCATGAAGCGATAGCCGGTGGTCGCAGCCAGCGCGAGCACGCCGGCCGCGAGCGGCTCCACCAAGGGCAGCGCGTAGGCATGGTCGAAGAAGGCGGTGGCGAGCGCGGTGTAGAGCAGCGCGAGCCCTGCCAGGATGGCCGCTGCAGAGGCGGGGCGCAGCAATCGCGCGAGCAGCGCAGCCAACAGGGCGATGGTTGCGGCAATGGCGAAGATCGCTGGGCGTCCGAGCTCGGTGGCTGCGTCCTGCCGCACCAGATTGTTCACCGCCGTGGCGTGGATGTAGACGCCGGCAATGGTGCTGCGGGCGAACGTCTCGGTGATCCTGCGCTCGTCCAGCACGCAGCGCGGCCGGCGCGCGCCCTCGGCGCGGGTCGCGAAGCGCTTCGAGGTGAGCCGCCGATCCTCGATCCCGACGGTGCCAAGCAGGACGACCTTGCCGGCGAACTCGCGGCGGAAATAGTCCTTGTCGCCCTTGAGCGCGCAGGCGCGCAAATCGGCGAACGAGTACGTCGGGATGTCCTGGGCGCCGCCGGCGAAATTCAGGGTCATGGTGCCCGGCACGCTGCCGGGCACCTTGTACTCACCGAGTGTGACGCCATCAGCGGCAATGACCGGCGCGGTGCCGGTTGCGCGCCCCGCCAATTCCAGCGCCATGCTCGGAACTGCCTTGCCATCGACCGACAGCGTCAGCGGATGGCGGCGGACGACATCATCGCTGTCGGTATAGGTGTTGAGCGGACGAAGGTTCTGTTGCTGGCGTATCGCGATGCGCTGGCCGGGCGCGGGCAGGATCGGCGAGTCGGCAAAAATCTCGCCCAGCACCACCTTGCCGCCGGCGGCCGCGGCGGCGAGCGCGCGCAGGAAGTCGCGATCGAAGCCACGCGTCTTCTCGCCAAGGGTGCTGTCGCCGAGCGGAATCTCCGACTGCTCGATCGATGTCTGGAACACGATGTCGAAGCCGACCACCTTGGCCCCGCCGTCGAGGACGGCCGTCAGCACGCGCCCGATCTCGCCGGTCCAGGTCAACAGCGGCGCGCCCTTGAAGGGGGGCGCTTGATAGCTCTCCTCGTCGACCGCGATCACCACGGCCGGGCTCGCTGCTGCATCGTGGCGATTGCCGAAGGTCTCGAAGTGCAGCCATGTCAGCGCGTCCAGCGACAGGCCGCGGCCGCGCTCGAAGGCCGGCGACACGAACAGGCCCGCGCACGCCAGCGCGATGGCGATGACGGCAAGCGCGTCGCGCGTCCGGCGTCCGATCGCCACCGACAAGAGCCTTCGGTCTCAGTTGAACCGGATCAATCGCCCGACCGCAGGGCCGGGGCCCGCCTTGGCCTGTGCGTCGACCTTGAACACGATGCGCAAGTTGCTGAAGCTCGCGACATAGGTGCCGCCGGGAGTGAGCGGGTGACTGGTGCCGGCGAAATCGTAGAATCGTCCCTTGTATTGCCGGCCCGAGAGCTCGACCTGCTGGCGCTCGCCGGGCTGGTCGAGGCGTTCGACGGTCAGCGTGCCGCGCCCTTTGGCCTCGAAGATGGGCGACGCGCTGTAGATGATCGCCTGCGCCACCGGCGCGCTGTCCGGTCCGACGCTGCGCACGATCGTGGCCGCGACCTCGCTGGTCTCGCGCGAGGTAGCCTGTGCATGGCTGGCGTCGCAATTGACGATGTCGCTCTTGAGCGTCGCGCCGTCGACCGTGCTTTCGCCGGGGCCGACGGTGACACTGCCGGCGCCGTTGACCGTCTCGCGCCGGCACGATTTGAGGTAGCTCATCACCACGGCGCCATCCGGGCCGAGCTTGATCACTTGGCCGGGCGCGACATAGTCCATCAGCTCGGCGCCGGCCACATCCCCCTGGACGTCCTCGACCAGCGCCGCCGGCGGACCGGCCCAGGCCGCCGGCGGTCCAATCATGGCCGGTCCGGCGAGCCCGATGAGGGCTGCGATGATGAGCGTCGGCAACTTCATGATGAACTCCGTGATCGCAATCGGCGGCGCGCCTCTTGGCCCAAACCTGGGTGTCCCAGTGGTGGGACGCCGGAGGCGATGGAGAGGTTCGAGCCCATAACACACCTGAGGGGAACAGGCACTGGTGCGGATGTGACCTGGATCACGGAAGAGTTGCTTGAGCTTGCTCCCAAGCCGCGGTTCATGCCCTTGCAGAGGTGGCGTGTTGCGCCAAGCGCCTAGGGGAGTGAGCTGATGGCAGGGATGAGATCATCCGTCGCGTGGCCGAGACTGATGGCTTTGGCCTTGACGGCACTGCTCGCCGGCCCGGCCCTGCACGCCGAGGATGCGCCACCGGCGGCGCACGACGCCGTAGCGCCGGGCTCGCATCGCACCGGCTCGTCCGGAAATCGCGCCGCGAGCCCGCCCGGCTCAGCATCGACCGCCGAGCAGCACAAGCTGCCGCCGGACTCCACCACGACACAGAGGCTCGAACTGCCCGGCCGCACGCTGTCGTTCACGGCGACTGCCGGTTCGATCCGCCTGTTTGACGACAAGAGCGAGCCGCAGGCCGACATCGCCTACACCTCCTATCAGCTCGATGGTGCCGATCGCGCCAGCCGCCCGGTAACCTTCTTCTTCAACGGCGGCCCAGGCGCCTCATCCGCCTATCTGCAACTCGGCAATGCCGGTCCGTGGCGGATCGGAATCGATGCGGCCAGCGTGACGCCCTCGTCGAAGCCGGAGCTGATGCCCAATGCCGACACCTGGCTCGACTTTACCGATCTCGTGTTCATCGATCCTGTCGGGACCGGCTACAGCCGTTTCGTCGCGACCGGCGACGAGGTGCGCAAACGGTTCTTCTCGGTCGACGGCGACGTGCGTTCGCTGTCGCTCGTGGTGCGTCGCTGGCTGGAGAAGCACGACCGGCTCGCCTCGCCCAAATTCATCACGGCCGAGAGCTATGGCGGCATTCGCGGTCCGAAGATCGTCAACAATCTTCAACATGACCAGGGGATCGGCGTCAGCGGCCTGATCCTGCTCTCACCACTGATGGACTTTCGCGATTATTCCGGCTCGAGCCTGATGCAATATGTCGCGAGCCTGCCAAGCTATGCCGCCGTCGCGAAGCAGATGAAGGGACCGGTCACCCGCGCCGATCTTGCCGATGTCGAGCGTTACGCCAGCGGCGACTTCCTGCTCGATCTCGTCAAGGGCGAGGCCGATACGGAAGCCACCAACCGGCTCGCCGACAGGGTCGCGAGCCTCACCGGCATCGACCAGGCGGTCAGCCGCAGGCTGGCCGGCCGGTTCGACGTCTCGGAGTTTCGCCGCGAGTTCGACCGCAAGAACGGCCGCATCGCCGGACGCTATGACGGCTCGGTGCTTGGCATCGATCCCTATCCGGATTCGAGTCGCTCGCGCAGCTCCGATCCATCCGGGGATGTGCTGACCGCGCCGCTGACCAGTGCCGCGGTCGAGCTGATGCGCAGGCTGAACTGGCACCCCGACGGCTCCTACGAGCTGCTGAGCGGGGCGGTGAACCGGTCATGGGATTTCGGAAAGGGCATCAGCCCGCCGGAGTCCACCGGCGAGCTCCGGCAGATCCTCGCGCTCGATCCGAAGCTCAAGCTCCTGGTCGGCCACGGCCTGTTCGATCTCGCAACGCCATATTACGGCTCCAAGATCCTGCTCGACCAATTGCCGGCCTTCGCGCGACCGCCGCGGGTCAAGCTCGTGGTCTATCCGGGCGGGCACATGTTCTATTCCCGCGACGATGCGCGGAAAGCGTTCCGCGGCGAGGCCGAGGCGTTGATGAAGGAGGGCAGGGAGGAGGCCCGATGAGTGCAGCAACACCCGGGCTATGAGTCCTTCTTGCGCCGGCCCTTCGGATACTTCCGCTCCATCTCGGCCTTCACCACGCTCTCGGGCCGTATCCGCGCGCCGGCGAGCCAGATCTCGCTCACGCCGGACTTGGTGCGCACGCGCGTGACCGCCTCGCCATGGCTGGCATAGCCGGCCGCCTGCACGATGTGCCCGATGTCGCGTCCGGTCACCTCGATGCGGGCGGCATCGAGGAACGGGTTGATGAACACCGGATTGGCGACCATGACCTGCTCGCCGAACGGGACGAGATCGACGGCGCCCCACAGCGTCCACCAGCGGCCGGTCCAATCGCGCGTCTTGCGCGACGGCGCGCCATGGGTGGCGAAGGCCTGCAGGATGAACTTGACGCCGTTGGCCCAGCCCGGCGCCCAGCCGTCGACGGCATTGGTCAGCACAGTGATCGTGATCTCGCGCGAGGGGATGACCGACGTCCGCGAGATGTAGCCCTGGAAGCCGCCGCCATGGCCGAACCAGTCGAAGCCGGCCGTCGTCCCGCTCATCAGGGCCAGGCCGTAATAGGCCTCTTCGATGTCCTGTGGGACGCGCCATTGCCTCCGGACCATCTCGCGGCGGCTCGCGACCGACAGCAGGCTCTTCTTTGCGTTCGGCGCGAGCTGGGCGAAGAAGCGGGCAGTGTCCGCGGCGGTCGCAACGATGCCGGCGGCCGCCATGATGGCGTGGGTCGGATTGTCGCCGGGAATCACGACCCGGCGGCCCACGGGCACGATGCGCGAATGCCCGCGCGCGAACGGGACACCCTTGCCGAGCAACGTCATGTCCGGCGCGCTCTCGCGCAAGGCCAGCGGCGTCATGATCTCGCGCTGCAGCCAGACCGGGTAGGGCTCGCCGGTGATCGCCTCGATGACCAGGCCGAGCAGGCCGTAGCCATGGTTGGAATATTTGAACCGGCTGTTGGGATCGATCGCCGGCGGCTGCTTCAGCTCGGCCAGCAGCTCGTCCTTGTCGAGATAGGATCGGCCGTCGGTGAACTGGCCGGAATCCTTGCCGTCGCGGATCAGGCCTGCCGTGTGCGACAGCAGCTGGTTCAATGTTGCTGCGGCGACATCCGGATGCAGATCCTTGACGTAGCCGCCGACCGGATCGTCCAGCTTCAACCGCTTCTGCTCGCGCAGGCGCATGATTCCGGCGGCGGTGAACGCCTTGGTGTGCGAGGCGATACGGAAGCGGTGCCGCGGCGTCAGCTTCTCGCCGCTGTCGAGATTGGCGTGGCCATAGGCCGCCTCCAGGACGATCTCACCGCGATGGGCAATCGCAAGGATGCAGCCGGGTTGCTCCGAAACGGCGACCTGAAAGGCCAGCCAATCCTTGATGTAATCGAGTGCTGCGCCCAGCCAGGACTCCACGAGGCAATCTCCCGTTCAAAAGACGTGATGAAAATGGACTGCACGACATCCCATCCATAGCGGACGAAGGGCAGCGGACAAAGAAAATGGCGCAACCCCTTCGGGTTGCGCCACTGTCGAGATCGGATCTGGTCCGATCGCGTCTTAGTAGACGAGGCCGGTGCCCGGCTGCTTCTCGAGCGCGTCGGCCAGCGAGCGATATTCTGCGCTGTTGGTGCCGGCGAGCTGCGCCACCTTGTCGAGGTGGTACTTGGCCTGCTCGCGGTTGCCCTGTTCGAGCTGCCACAGGCCGTAGTACTGCCAGGTGCGCACGTGGTTCGGATCATCCGCCAGGGCCTGCTCGTAGTACTGCTTGGAGGCCTGGTAGTTGCCGAGCTTGCGGTAGGAGTAGCCGATCAGATTGGCAACGTCGGCGACGTCCTCGCGGTTCAGCGCCTTGAGCTGCTGGATCGCGGTGGCGTAGTCGCCGCGATCGTAGATCGAGGTGTAGGCAGTGCGATAGGCCGCCAGGAACTTCGGATCTTCGATGCTCGAGCTCTTGTCCTTCTTCTTCTTGCCTGAATCCGACGCCGGCGGCGACGACGGGGTATCGCTGCCCGCGGCATAGGCCTTCGACAGAAGCAGCGGCCCGGAGGCCACGGCCATCGAGAACAGAGCCAGCGTGGCAATCCTGATCGCAGACTTTTTCATTCGTATCTCCCGAGTTGTCGATCCAACAGGTGACTGCGTACGGAGAAGAACTCCCGCAGCTGCGAAATATTCCCGGCCATTTGCGCGGATTTTGCGCCGCGATCGGTTCATTATACGGACGACATGATGACAGACCAGTCACCTCGATGACTATCCCTTCATGTCCATGAACTGAAAACACCGCTTTACTTCAGGGGCGGTTCAGTGCCGGTTCCCTATCGTCGCCTCCATGATCACGAGCCCATCCAGACTGGATGGTGCCTCCAGATCTTCACATCACGGAGACGACCATGCTGAAGTCAATGTCTGTTGCTCTGCTCGCCGCGTCGATCCTGGCTGCGCCCGCCTTCGCTGCTGGTCCTGCAAAAACCGATACGTCCGCGAAGTCCAGCCAGACCACTGGCACCGCGAAGACCGATGTGAGCAAGACCGATGCGGCCAAGACCGACGCCACCAAGCCGGGCGCGACGCAGGCCGGCGACAAGGCCAACGAGATGAAGCCCACCGTCGGCAAGACGAAGACCAAGCCGCATGCTTCGCTCGTCCGCCACAAGCATCGCCACGTGGCGCATCTCAGCCATCACAACAAGGTGAGCTTCAAGCGCGTGACGTCGGCGACCCGCCGCGGCTGATCCGGCCAAGGCCACGCAGAGCCGATCTGGTCGTTGACCGCCGGAGCGCGCCAGAGCGCTCCGGCGGCAGCGGCTTGACGAAGGCGTGAGCCGGGACGGATTTCCCGGCCTCTGGCTTTGAGCTAGAACGGCCGCGGGATTGGCTTTCAAGAGTTGGGCGCCTGGGGATGGGGAGAACGAGCTGGTGGCCGGCAATCGCGCTGGCGCTGCTGTTGGCGGGCTGCGCCAGCGGGGGTCCCGCCGCGTTCATGAGCGAGGACAATCGCGGCATCTCCTACACCGGCGATCGTGGCGTCGGCAGCCAGCCGTTTCCGGCCAACCACCGCAGCGAGATCCTGTCCTATCTCAGGACCTACCTGAACAATCCGGTCGGGGTGCGCGACGGCGTCATGGCGGAGCCGGTGCAACGGACGGTCGGTGGCCGGCTGCGCTATGTGAGTTGCCTCCGCTATGCGGCGCGCGAGTCCGACGGCAGCTACCGTCCGGCGCAGGAGCGCGCGGCGGTGTTCGTCGACGGCCGGTTCGATCGTCTGGTCGAGGATGCCGGCGAGCTCTGTGCCGGGTCGACCTACGCGCCATTCCCGGAGCTTGCCGGCCTCACGCGTTAGGCCGCGACGTCTTCGGCCGCCTGCCACGTCGTCGCAGCACCTTGCCAAGCGGCTTGCCCGATCACAAATCGGGGATGGCCCGAACGCTTTGCCGCCTCGCGGCGACCAAATATCGGGCGCGGCGTCAGCTTCACGAAATATTCGGGAAGCCTATGGAACAAAAGGCCTTTGTTGCCCTCTGGTGACACCGCAGCAGCAATCACAGCTGTGTCACCGCCGCCGGGCAACCCAAATGCGGCCATGATGTTCGATAGATGTCGCAGACGAATAACGGGGACGTCCCATGAAGCGGTTCTTATTCAGTGCAGTGGCTCTGACCACATTGGCTGCCCCGGCTTTCGCCGCCGACATGCCTCCGCGCACCTACACCAAGGCGCCCGTCTACACGCCGCCCCAGGCGATCTACAACTGGACCGGCTTCTATCTCGGTGGTCACCTTGGTGGCGCCTTCGCGGGCAATAACAGCCTGGAAGGCAGCAACGGCCGCTTCCTCGGCGGCGTGCAGGGCGGCTTCGACTACCAGTTTGCCCCGAACTGGGTGCTCGGCATCGAAGCCCAGTACAGCTGGATGGATCGCAATACGACCAATTTCGGCTTCCCGGGGGCTGCGGTCGTGACCTCGACCGGCGCCAACCAGCTCGGCTCGGTCACCGGCCGTCTCGGCTACACCTGGGGACCGGCCTTGCTCTATGCCAAGGGCGGCTACGCCTGGCGGGACGGCAACAATCTCGGGGTGAGCGTCGCCGGCGTGCCGACGGGCTTCACCACGTCCGGCAATACCAAGGACGGCTACACCGTCGGCGCCGGCCTCGAATACATGTTCGCACCGAACTGGTCGGCCAAGGCCGAATACCAATACTACAATTTCGGCAATACGACGTTCACGGCTGGACCGGCTCCAGTTGTGGGCAGCCGCTTCAACAGCGACGAGCACACGGTCAAGGTCGGCGTGAACTACCGCTTCGGCTGGGGCGGACCGGCCGCCAGCAAGTACTAAGCGAGGTCACCGAGCCCGCGGCCGGCGGCTTCCGGCGGGGACCGGATCACGCCTCACTTCCAACACGCCCGCGCCATCTGGTGCGGGTGTATTGCTGTCCGGCGGTTGGCCGTCGGTGGTTTCGGGATCGCTCACGCAGTGCAAAAAAATTTTCAAACCCTCGTGAAACTTTCGCCATCAGTTGATATTATCAGTCCGCTGGTTTGATGGATCATCCCACATGCGTATCTTGGTGTCCGTGCTGTTGTTGTCGGCGGCTGTTTTGCCGTGCTCCGCCCAGACCGTTCTGAAGTCCGAACCGTTGATGCTGGCCCCCTACGAGGTGGCGCTGGTGCAAACCGCGTCCTGCCCGTCGGGCAAGGTTCTGAAGGTGACCGGTGCGATCCGCGGTGTCAGCCGTAAGCGCGCCTGTGTCGCCCTTCCGGCCGAGACGGTATCGCTGGCGACGGCGACGCCCTGAGAACGGGCTTCATGGCGACCTTCCAGCGGCAGCTCCGGCTGCCCGCTGATCGCGGGTCTGTCTGTCGAAAAATCTTTGATGAAAGCAAGCCGTCCGCGGGAGCGGACGGGCATAACGGCGTGCATGTCTTCTGCCGCGTGTGACCCAAGGCGGGCTTCCGCCGCAGCCGGTCAGGATGCGAACGGGATGTTGAACTCCTGCTCGGCTTCGGCACGGTTCTGCCAGGGATCTTCCTCGGGCTCGGCGGCGCAGGGTCTGATCTCGTAATCATTGTCGAGCTGCAGATGCGCGGTCGATCGCGCATTGATCATCACGTCCACCACAAGCCCGCTCTGCCGCGCCAGCCGCCAGACATCCCCTTCGGTCGGATAGGCTTTGCTCAACTTGGCGTCGTTGCAAAATAGCGCGTAGGGCATTCCAAGCAGCTCCAGAGAAGCGAAGGATGAACCGAGAATGAACGGCACGTGTAGCGAGACACTGGCGCGCCCGGGGCAGGAAAGGGGCCTTTTCGGCGCGGCCGAGTCGTAAACGAGTCCTAAATTTTTGAAAAAAGAATCCGTGGGACTCCGGGGCTAGAATCGCCAGATGGTTAAGCCCATGGGAACCGATCTCCACATCTTTTGCGGGCGGATCCAGCTGACGCTCGCCTTTGGGCTGCTGCTCGCCTTCGTCGCCAATGTGGCGCTGCTGTGCGCCTGGCTGTGAGCGGGCGCGTCGATTGCGGGATCCGTTCTTTTGTGCACTCTCGGCCGTTGTGCACCTCTGGCGCGGCCGGCTTTAGTCCTCAGGGAGGGCGCTCCGTTCGGCCGATGCTTTCAGGCGCGCGAGTGTCGCGCTGAAATATTCCTGGCGCTCCCGGTTGAAGCGCTCTTGGTGGGCCCGGAAGCGAGCAACCCGAGCACGAATCTCTGCCTGCATGTCGCGCTGCAGATCGAGCTGCGAGGCGATGCTCGTGAAACGCTCCGGGGGGGCTGGGCTCAGGGCTGAGGACGAAGCCTCGGACGCGATGGAGTGGGGCGCACTCGGCCTTGCAGCCTCCGCGACCGCGCCGGGGATCTCGCCTTGCGCGTTGCCGCCGCGCCATGCCCCGATTTCGGCTCGGGCGGCGAGCACACGCTCCAAGGTGACATGCGTCGGTCGCTCGACCGCAGCCTGCTGCGGCGTAACGGGGGTGCCGGCTGGAACGGCAGGCAGCTCGAACTGGGCGAAGTCGGCCGGCTTTCCGGTGACCGACTGCACGAAGGCCATGGTCTGCGCGATCAGTGCATCACGCTCTTCCTTCCACGTCATGACGCTTGTCCCCCGATGCCTCAATTGCAACAAAAGCGGCTGACGAAATCAAGTTGAAGACCAGTGACTTCTGGGGATAAGCAGGAGTTCTAGATGAGATGTGACAACAATGTTGCCACAGTCTGAACTCGTTTCGTCCCTCACCCGCGGAAGGTGATAGCAGAAATTCAATCCCGCGCAGATGGTTCCTGAGGCGCGGCGGTTTTTTCCGGAGCTCTTCTTGACAGAGGAGGGTGGCTCGCCCCTATGACGGAGCCGCCTCAGTGTCGGGGCATCTTCCTGCTCGCAACCTTCGTGCGCCGCCCGGGCACTTCGCAGTCTTCGATGGACAACCCTTCACGCTCCGAGCGGTCGCGCAAGGCCGCGCTCACCGCCGCCCTTACCATCATCGCCCGCGATGGTCCGGGGCGGCTGACGCTCGACGCGATCGCCCGCGAGAGCGGGCTGAGCAAGGGCGGGCTGATGCACCAGTTCCCCAACAAGGAAGCGGTGCTCAAGGCTCTGCTGGAACAGCAATTCCTGCATTTCGACGAATTCGCCAGCAGGTACAGGGCTGAAGCCGGCAAAGCGGCTGATCAGCCCGAGCTCGCGACGCAGATCGCGATCTCGCGGGAGCTGATCGCCCAGCAATATTCGGTGGCGCAGGCCATGCTCGGCGCGCTCGCCCAGGAGCCGGGATTGCTGGCTGATGCCCGTGCCAAGGATGCCGAGAGAGTAGCTGAGATCCGCGGCGAGGCCGAGGACGCCGATCTCGCGGTCCTAAGATGGGCGGCGGCCCGTGGGCTTGCGTTGATGACGATGCTGCGCGTCTCGCCGCTGGAGCAGCCGGACCTGGACCGCCTGTTTGCCCGCCTGCTCGACGACCGCCAATGGATGGGGTTCGAGCACCGCGTCCCGTCCGACCGCTGATCTGCCTCGAAAGCCGCTTCTTCGGCAGGCGCGGGCCGCATCCCACCGAGACATTAACGCAATCTTCATCGAGCTTCTTTACAAACCGTCTAGTCGGTTTTAATGGTTGAGCGCTGGTTGTGCTTCGCAACAAGCCGCGCAGGTGAGGAGAAAGGGAATGACGGTTCGACTCCGGGTGTCCGGCTTTGCGGCGATTGCCGCGGCGGGTCTTTGCGCCGGCTGCAATACGGCGACGCCGGTGGCCTATTCCGAGGTGGCCTCGGCGCGTTATCTGGCGCCGAATTCCGCCGACCCGTCGGGGCGGGTGCCCTACCGCTACGCAGCTGCCGCGGACTGGCGCAGCTATGACAAGGTGATGCTCGATCCGGTCGTGATCTATCGCGGCAGGGATCACCAGTTCGGCGACATGTCCGAGCAGGACAAGGCGAGGCTCGCCGCCTACATGCGGTCGCGCTTCCTGGAAAGTCTGTCGGCGCGCTTCCGGGTCGTGAGCCAGCGAGGGCCGGCCACGTTGCGCGTGCGGCTCACCCTGACCGGCGCCGTCGCCAACACGCCGGTGCTCGGCACCGCCTCGCGCTTTGATCTCGCCGGCGCCGTCTACAACGGTGTGCAGAGCGCCCGCGACGGCGAGGGGCTGCTGACCGGCTCGGTGTTCTACTCGGCCGAGATCTTCGATGCCGCGAGCGGGCGGCTGCTGAACGCTTTCGTCAGCAAGCAATATCCCTCTCCCTATGACATCAAGGCCAGCGTCGGCGCGCTCGCGGCCGCAGAAGCCGGGATCGACAAGGGGGCCGATGCCCTGGTCGCGCAGCTCCAGTGAGCGGGCGGTGCAGACGCGCGGGCCGGCGCCCCAGAAGGCGGCCCGCCGCGCAGCCGTCTTTCTCGCGCCTTCGCATCGAGGGCACCGGCAAATGTCCGGCAGCCATTGGCGACGTCAATCTCGCCGCACGAGCGCGTGGCTCGAGGCCGTGGAGACAACGGGGTCCCTGGACATGACATTGAGATTCGTTCTGCGCGTCGGCCTGCGCATCGTCGTCAGCCTGCTGCTGTCGATGGCGGAGGGCCGCGGTCACGCCGCCCCCGTCAGCGATCCGCTCGGCACATGGTTGACCGAGGACGGCCGCGCCCGCGTCCGCGTCGAGCGTTGTGGCGCCATGGCCGATCGCGTCTGCGGCTACATCGTCTGGATGAAGGAGACGGCGGATGCCAAGGAGCAGCCGTTCCGCGACCGGCTGAATCCAGATCCGGCCAGGCGCGGCCGTCTGCTGCTCGGCCACCAGATGCTGCTCGGCCTGAAGCTGAACGCCGACGGCCGCCACAGCGGCGAGGTCTACAACGCCGAGGACGGCAAGACCTATGCCGTCTCGATCTGGCGCGAGGGCACGAAGATGCTGGCGGTCAAGGGCTGTCTGCTCGGGCTGTTCTGCGCGACGCAAGGCTGGGTGCTGGTGACGGATCAGGTGCCCGGCCAACTCATCGGAGCGACCGGCGAGGGCGGCGGGCCGTTGCCGGATCCAGAGTGGACTGCGCCCAAGCCGCCGTCGGCGACCGGTATCGCCAAGCCAGCGGTCAGGACGAGGGCGAATTGACGCCTAAGGCCGGTGATAGCGATTGCCGCAGCAAATCCCAACTTCACGGAAGCTGGTGCCGGCTGAGGGGATTGAACCCCCGACCTTCGGTTTACAAAACCGCTGCTCTACCGCTGAGCTAAGCCGGCGAATGCACATTGGTGGCGAAGATCTCGTCCTCAGATTGCGACGAGGTCTCGCGAAGCGCGGTGTTCCTACCAGAGTTGATGCAGTCCGGCTACTCCCCGCGTGAGGGCCGCCTCTCCCATCAACCCAGCAAAAAGGGCGGCCGTTGGGCCGCCCCTGTCGGAGCCGATCATCGAAGCCGCTCCGGCGCGATCTTTACTGGCAGATGTGCATCAGCCCGTCGCTGCCCTTGAACATGGTGCCGGGGCGGCAGACCAGGCCGTTGCGGGTCGCGTAGCTGTTCCAGTCGCCATAGTAGCCGTTCGGGCCGCGATCATAGCTCGGTTGGCCGTAAGAGGGGCCGGGACTGTAGGCATAGGCATCCGCGGTCCGGAACGGCGCCGTGGCGATGGCGCCGGCGGTTCCGATGGCTGCGCCTGCGATGCCAGCAGCGGTGCCGACCGCTCCAGCGGCGACGTCAGCCGGCCAGAAGCCGCTGTTGCGGCGATCCCAGCCGTTGTTGTTCCATCCGGTACTCCACCCGGCATCGGTGCGCTGCTGCATCATCGCCCCGTCCTGGCGGGCCATGTGCCGATGCTGCATCATTCCTTCCTGCTGGTGGTTCATATGCCGGTGGTGCATGTCGCGCGCCATGGCCGGGCCGGCGAGCGCCGTTGCGAGTACAGCAGCCCCAAGAATAGCAAATCGTGTCATGGAATACTCCGTCGTTGCGCCCCACCTGCTAAGCGCAAGCCGGCCCTGTCGTTCCCGCCGCGCCGGGAATGTTTTGGAACGACATGAGGCCATTGCTTTGCGAGGCCGGAGCAGCGGTTGCGGTCCGGCTTGCTCCGACCCGAAGGCTGTTAGTCCCGCGGACAGGGCAGGCGGGGTTGATGCTGGCAGTATTGTCGCTCTCGGCTGATGATCAGCCATTAACCCTCGCGCTCGAACCCCACCGGGGCTTTAACCCGGAATGGTGGCTCGCGCGTTAGTCTTACCAGCAGATTGATGTGCGCGTTTAACCCATCGGGGCGCGCGTTGCGGTATTGGTAGGATGGCAACCGGGGCGTGAATTCATGCGTATTACAACGGCTCTTGTGATTCTGATTGGAGCATCTTCCGCCGCGCTCGCCAGCGAAGGCTTCGAGATCGTCATTCCGCAGCGGCCCGGCGTGCCCGTCGTCATCAACGGCATCGATGCGTCCTACGCCGTCGTCGAAGGCCAGTACGGTCTTGGCAGGGGCAATTACATGCAGCCGACGATCTATGGCGGCCGGCCGGTCGAGCCCGAGCCCCATGTCGGCCATTACTATCCGACTCTCGGAGCGAGGCCTGGCTATGGCCGCATGGAGATCGAGCCGCCGGCCGATCGCAAGCTGCCGAAGCCGGCCGAGAGCTATTCGCGCTCATGGGGTGCCCAGTCGCAGATGCAGCCGCCGGAGCCGGCGGTGCC
The DNA here is from genome assembly GCF_032484535.1 of Bradyrhizobium sp. SZCCHNS3016. Classification (NCBI taxonomy): domain Bacteria; kingdom Pseudomonadati; phylum Pseudomonadota; class Alphaproteobacteria; order Hyphomicrobiales; family Nitrobacteraceae; genus Bradyrhizobium; species Bradyrhizobium sp. SZCCHNS3016. The sequence continues at coordinate 618,707 of NZ_JAUETE010000002.1, read as the reverse complement.
GATGTATCCGCCTGCCGTCATCCTGGCTCCGCCTGATGGCGGCCCGCGCGGCTATTCCGATTCACCGCCGGCCTACCGCCGCTAGCGAGCAGCTCGCCATCAACAGTCAAATCAAGCAAAAACAGATCAACAGGAGAGAGTTATGCGTGGAATAATTTCAGGAGTAGTCGCCATTGCCGGTCTGGCCGTCGCTGGCAGCGCGCCGGCCGCCGCCTGCGGCGCCTCCGCCTGCGCGCCGTGCGGCTACGCCACGCCGTGCGCGCCGCAGGTCGCGTATCAGCCGACGGTCACTTATCAGCCGACCGTGACCTACCAGCCCACGGTGACGTATCAGCCGCAATACTTCTATCAGCCCGGCTACACCTATGGTCACGGCTGCGGCGCCTGCGGCGCGAGCTATGAGCGGCTGCCCGAGCCGACGCGGCAGTACTACTATGTCAACCAGGGCCCGACCTACAGCGGTCCCGGCGCCTTCGCGCCGTATCCGGCCTATGAGGAGCAGGCGCTCCCGGTCTATCGCTATCACCACCGCCGGCATGCTTATGAGGCGACCCGCGTCGCCCCCGAAGTGGTATATGCCCAGCCCCGCCACGCCTATCGCTGGGGCGCCTCGCCTTATTATCACGGCCAGCGCGTGCTGCGCCGCTACTACTGACCAGCCGCACCTTCGTTCACGCCAGCGCCCGCGCGCCGCATGCGCGCGGGCGCTTCGTCATTTCGGCATCAATCCGATGCGGGTCGCGCCGACATAGAGTGCGAGCACGGCGGCATTGGAGACGTTGAGGCTCTTGATGGCGCCGGGCATGTCGAGCCGTGCCACGACGCTGCAGGTCTCGCGCGTCAACTGCCGCAGGCCCTTGCCCTCGGCGCCGAGCACCAGCGCGAGCGGCTCGCGCAAGGCGACCGCCGCGATGTCCTCCTCGCCCGCGCTGTCCAGCCCCACTGTCTGAAAGCCGCGTTCGTTCAGCCGCGTCAGCGCGCGGGCGAGGTTCTGGACCGTGACGATCGGCACCAGCTCCAGCGCGCCGGAGGCGGACTTGGCCAGCACGCCGGTGGCCTCGGGGCTGTGCCGCGCGGTGGTGACGACGGCCTTCACGCCGAACGCCGCCGCCGAGCGCAGGATGGCGCCGACATTGTGCGGATCGGTGATCTGGTCGAGCACCAGGATCAGCCCCTCGGCCGCGAGCGTGTCGATGTCCGGCGAGGGCAGGGGATCGGCCTCCGCCAACAGGCCCTGGTGCACGGCGTCCGGACCGAGTCGCTGGTCGATCTGGCTGGGACGCACGATCTCGGGCGTCACCCTTGTCTCGATCCGCTCGTCGGCGAGCCGACGGGCAGCGTTCTCGGTCAGGTAAAGCTTGCGAATCCTCCGCTTCGGATTGGCCAGCGCCAGGGTCACGGTGTGCCAGCCATAGAGAATGACGGGGCCATCCGAGTCCTGACCGCGCTCCCGCCACGGCTGGGGGCGCTCGAATCCGCGCGGTTTGCCGGAGAATTTACCGCCCGGACGGCGAAAAGGTGGCTTTCGGTCGCGTTCGCTCATGGCCCGAGCTTCTGTCACGGCCTGCGGATTCTGGCAATTTGGCACCGCTGAGACGGGAAAATTCGTCGTCCCTTGGTTGACTTCGAGGGGCGGGTTCGATCATAACGACCCCGGCCGCGCGCGCCCACTCATCCGGGCCCCGCGGTCTTACCGTCTCCATGGCGCTGATGGTCCCGACGCTGCTGTTCCGCGGCCGGCCCGAATTGCCGTCGATACGGGGGAGTGTCCCGAGTGGCAAAGGGAGCTGACTGTAAATCAGCCGCCTCATGGCTTCGCAGGTTCGAGTCCTGCCTCCCCCACCAATTTACTGCCTTTCAGCTCCATGAGATTTTTCAAGGATCGGGGACCCCCTGGGCATTCCCTGCAGACGGAGCGCCGAAATCAATGAGTCGCATTTGGGTCGTGGCGAGATCCGGAAATCCAACGACCGATCGTGACCTCCATTGTATCCTTGGTTGTTCCTCGATCTCTCCGCGGCAATCGCTCACGGCTGCCATGACGACGCGCCAGAACCCAGGCCCCGGACAAGCCGGCTTGGCAACGGTGGGCTACTGATCGCTTGTTGCCGGTCCACCCTCTCGGGTGAGGTTCCGGCTGCCACAGCCGAGTTAATGCCGCGAAAGCGATCGATATATTGAAGCAACCACGGAAAACGCGACATTCTCTGTCGCGAGATTTTCTTTATGAAAGAAAAATAGTTGGCTTTAAATCAACCGCGTCGGCTTCGCGTCATCGCCATCGCATTGATTTTGCTTCAGAATCCTGAATCCTTCGCCTCGAAGAATGTGGCGGAGCGTAGCTATTCTGCCACAACCGGGCGGTTTTTCGTCGCAACTGTGGCGAGTCGCGTTGCGAGCTGATCTCGCGTTTGTTATCGGTTCCATATGTTCAAGAGCATATATACACCGATTTTGATATGTGTTGTGGGAATGAGCTTTAGCCCGGCATTGGGCGCTGAGCCATTCACCATCCAGGACGCCATCAACCAGGCGGTGAAGACCAATCCCGGTGTCGGGGAGGCCGCCGCCAACCGGCGGGCCACCGAGGCCGAGCTTCGCCAGTCTCAGGGGACGCTGCTGCCGCAGGTCCGGCTCGATGCGAGCGCCGGGCCCGAGATGCTCAAGCAGTATGTTTCACCGGCGCCGGCCAACAATGGCCGCTACCTGCGCGGCCGCGAGGCCGGCGTGGTGGTCCGTCAGCTGCTGTTCGATGGCTTTTCCTCGATCAATGAAGTGTGGCGCCAGGCCGCGCGGGTCGATGCCGCCGCGTACCGCGTGCTGGAGCGAACCGAGCTGATCGGTCTCGATGCCGCCGAGGCCTATGTCGACGTGGTGCGCTACTCCAGGCTGGTCGCTCTGGCCGAGAAGAACCTCAAGGTTCATCTCGAGCTGCGTAGGAACGTGCTGGCCCGTTTCCAGGGCGGCCGGGCCGGCGAGGGCGACACCCAGCAGGCCGAGGAGCGGGTCGCTGCAGCGCAGGCCGTGCTCGAAGAATTCCGTCTCAGCCTGGAAGTGGCGCGGGCGAAGTACCGCAAGGTCGTCGGCGTCGAGCCCTATAACCTGCGTTTCCCCGGCCGGCTGTCCGACATGCCGAGAGACAAGGCGGAATCGCTCGACGTCGCCTACAAGTTCAATCCGACCCTGCGCGCCGCCGCGGCGGATGTGACGGCTGCCAAGCGGGGCTTCGATGCCACGACCGGCACCTTCCTGCCGACGCTTTCGCTCGAAGGCCGCGCGACGACCGGCAAGGAATCGATCACCTACAACAATCGCTACGACGAGGTCAGCGGCAAGGTCGTTGCGTCCTGGGATATCTTCAACGGCGGTCAGAACAGCTGGCGCCGTGAGGAAGCCGCGCAGCGGATGATCCAGGAGCAGCAGAAGCACGCTCGGCTGCAGCGCGATGCGCTGGAGTCGATCGACAAGGCCTGGGCGGCCCGGATCATCACCGCCGATCGCGTCGCCGCCCTCGTGCGCGATGTCGAAGCAGCCCGTCGCACCTTCGTCGCCTACAACAAGGAATACGAACTCGGCCAGCGCACACTGATCGATCTCCTGAACTCGCAGAACCAGTACTTCAATGCCAACGTGTCGCTGGTGTCGGCGCGCGGTGTGGTTGTGTTCGCTGACTATCAGCTGCTCGCCGCGATGGGCCAGATGCTCAACTACCTGAAGACCGGGCATCCTCCGGAGACCGAGCCGGTGGACACGCCGAGCGGCTTCATCGGCTATAGCCTGGCGCCTGTTCGGCTGAGCGCGCCTGCGCCCGGACCGCAGCCGCTGAGCTCCGCCGGTCCGGTGCCGATGTTCGGCCTGCATGATGGTACGCCGAAGCATCCTGCGCCGATTACCTTTGGCGATCGGTGGGCCTCGAGCGATCCTGAGGATACGACGCTGTTCGTCGCGTCCGGAAAGTACGGCGGATTCGCTCAGAGCCCCAACGGGCGCGCGCCGAAATAGGTGAGACTAACAAAGCCGGTGCATGTCGCGCCGGCTTTTCACCATACGCATTTACTTTGCGCTGAGATTGTCGAGAAGCACCTGTAAAAATCTTGAAAAAGCCAGGTGCGAGCCAAAGAATTGGGCTAAGGCAAATTATTAGCAAGAAGCAATGGGTGCAGGTCCGCGCTGCTCGGTGGGCCAGATGGGTTTTCGAGGCGTCGTTGAATATTCGTCCGACAAGGTTCGAGCTCGAAGAGACGGCCCACGTGATGCCGCAGATGAGCGCAGCCGCAGCAGCAACTGATCCTCTCAGCGACAGTCTGCTTTACCTCGCAGCTCATCATGGCCGCGCCTTGAGCCGCAGCGCGCTGCTATCCGGACTGCCGCTCGACAGCGGCGTGCTCAGCATCGCGCTCTACGAGCGCGCCGCGCAGCGGGCCGGGCTCGAGGCGCAACTGGTCGAACGGCCGCTGAGCGAGATCCCCGCGCTGGTGCTGCCTTGCGTGCTGATGTTTCACGACGGCACCACGCGCATCCTGCTGACGATCGACGAGGCCGCCGGCCGCCTCACCATCGTCGATCCCTCGCGTCGTGAACAGCCGGCGATCGAGCGCTTCGAGGCGGTCGCGGCGCGATATGTCGGCTTCGCCTATCTGGTGCGGCCCGCCACAGTCGCCGATCCGCGCGTGGCGGCAGCCGGCGAGGTGCCGAAGACGCACTGGTTCTGGTCGGTGGTCAGCCGCTTCGGCGCCAATTACGGCCATGTCGCGATCGCCGCGTTCATCGTCAACATCCTGGCGCTGGCCGCGCCGTTGTTCACGATGAGCGTCTACGACCGCGTGATCCCGAACGGCGCGATCCCCTCATTGGTCGCACTCGGCATCGGCCTTCTCCTCGCCATCGGATTCGACTTCCTGCTCAAGGTGGTGCGCAGCCGCATCATCGACATGACAGGCAAGAAGATCGACGTGGTGCTCGCCGCCAACATCTTCGAGCACGTGATGTCGCTGAAGATGGACAAGCGGCCGCCATCGGTCGGCATTCTCGCCAACCAGCTGCGCGACTTTGATTCGGTTCGCGAGTTCTTCACCTCCGGCACCGTGGTGTCGGCGACCGACATGCTGTTCGCGGTCGTGTTCATCATCGTGCTGTTCATCATCGCCGGTCCCATCGCATGGATTCCGCTGCTGATGCTGCCGGTGATGATCGCCGTCGGGCTGCTGATCCAGCGGCCGCTCGAACGCGCGATGCGGCAGATGCAGGCGCAGTCCGCCGCGCGTCACGGCATTCTGGTGGAATCGCTGAACGGAATGGAGACGGTCCGCGCGGTGGCCGGCGAGAGCCGGGTGCAGACGGTGTGGGAGCGCTCGGTGGCGGCGCAGGCGCGCTCCAGCGAGGACGTCCAGTTCTGGGCGTCGATGGCCATGACCGCGGCGAGCGTCGCCAGCCAGTTCTGCAGCCTGCTGCTGGTCGTGGTCGGCGTGTTCCTGATCCTCGACGGCAAGCTCTCGGTCGGCGCGCTGGTGGCGGCCAACATGCTGTCGGGTCGCGTGCTCGGTCCGATCGCAGGCATCGCCGGCCTGATGACGCGCTTCACCCAGACGACGTCGGCGCTGCGCTCGATCGACCGGCTGATGTCCCTGGACCGTGAGCGTCCGCCGGAAAAGATCTACGTCGCGCGTGAGATCAACCAGGGCCGCATCCAGTTCAAGAACGTCAGCTTCTCCTATCCGGGAAGCCAGACCAAGGCGCTCGACAACGTCTCCTTCGACATCAGGCCGGGCGAGAAGATCGGCATCATCGGTCGGGTCGGCTCGGGCAAGACCACCGTCGGCCGCCTCGCCACTGCGTTCTATCCGCCGACCGAAGGCAGCATCCTGATCGACGGGATCGACATCCAGCAGTACGACCCGGCCGATCTGCGCGCCGGCATCGGCTTCGTGCTGCAGGACACCGACCTGTTCTACGGCAAGCTGCGCGACAACATCACGCTCGGCCGTCCGGCGGCGACCGATGAGGAGGTGCTCGAGGCAGCGCGGCTCGCCGGCGTCGAAACCTTCATCGCCGGCCACCCGCAGGGCTATGAGATGATGATCGCCGAAGGCGGCCGCAGCCTGTCGGGCGGGCAGAAGCAGGCGATCGGGCTGGCGCGCGTCCTGATCCGCAAGCCGCGCGTGCTGTTCCTCGACGAGCCGACTGCGCATTTCGACGTCCGCAGCGAGGGCGAATTCCTCGAGCGCCTGAAGGTCCTGGCCAAGGGCGACAAGGCGGGCGAGATGTCCATCATCGTCTCGACCCACCGGCCTTCGTTGTTGTCGCTGGTCGACCGCATCCTGGTGTTCGACTCCGGCAAGATCGTCGCCGACGGTCCGACCGCGCAGATCCTCACCATGCTGCGTCCGCAGCAGCCCGCGGCGGCGCCGGCCGCGAGCCACGCGGTGAAGCCGGTCCAGGGGACGCGGTGACATGGCGCTCAGCGATTTCGCGTTCTCCAACGACATCAGGGCTGCCGTCGAACTGCGCACGCCGAAGACGGCGCGGATGCTGCTGCTGGCCTCGCTCGGCCTGTTCTTCACCTTCCTGATCTGGGCGCATTTCGCCGTGCTCGACGAGGTCAAGCGCGGCAATGGCAAGGTCGTGCCGTCGCGCCAGACCCAGGTGGTTCAATCGCTGGAAGGCGGCATCATCGCTGATCTCCTGGTGCAGGAAGGCGCGATCGTCGAAAAGGATCAGCCGCTGGCGCGGATCGAGGACACCAATTTTGCGTCGCAGTTCGGCGAGATCCGCGAGCGCCGCGGCGCGATGGCGGCGCGGGTGATCCGGCTGGCGGCGGAAACCGAGGGCCGCAGCCCGGTCGAGTTTCCCGAGGAGCTCGTCGCGGACGCCCCGCGCGCGGTGCAGAGCGAACGCGCCGTGTTCGACGCCCATGCGCGCAAGCTCGCGCAGGACATCGACGTCGTGCAGCAGCAGGAGCAGCAGAAGAGCAAGGAGATCGACGAGCTCAGGGCAACCGAGAAGCGCTTCTCGGAGACGTTGGCGCTGCTCAATCGCGAATTGGGGCTGACCCGCAAGCTGTTTGACCAGAAGGTGGTGCCGGAGATCGAGATGCTCCGCGCCGACCGCCAGGCCACCGACATGCGGGGGCAGCTCGCGGTGGTACAGGCGAGCATCGTGAAGACCGAGGCCGCAGTGCAGGAGGCGCGCGCGCGCCGGCTCAACATCGTCACGGCGTTTCGCGCCCAGGCCGAGGACGATCTCGCCAAGTCGCGCGGCGATCTCGCCGTGCTCGAAGAGAACATCAAGTCGGCCCAGGACCGGGTGCGGCGGACCGAGCTGCGCTCGCCCGTGCGCGGCATCGTCAACAGGCTCAACGTCACCACCATCGGCGCCGTGGTCGCGCCAGGCGCCAGCCTGATGGAGATCACGCCGCTCGATGACACGCTGCTGGTCGAAGGCCGCATCCGTCCGCAGGACATCGCCTTCATCCGTCCCAACCACGAGGCGGTGGTCAAGCTCAGCGCCTATGATTCCTCGGTGTACGGCTCCTTGTACGGGCGCGTCGAGCGCATCAGCGCCGATACCATCACCGACGAGAAGGGCGACAAGAACGAGCGTGGCGAGACCTTCTATCGGGTGATGGTGCGCACCGAGAAGAACCATCTCGGGACCGCCCAGCAGCCGCTTCCGATCATCCCGGGCATGGTCGCGACCGTCGAGATCCTGACGGGCAAGAAATCGGTGCTGGACTATCTGGTCAAGCCTGCCCGCATGCTGCGCGACGAGGCGCTGCGCGAGCGCTGAGCGCAGGCGCGGGCAGCTCGTGTGAGTGCAGCGATACCCGGTTCTCCGCGAAAAATATGTGAGATCCCAGAAGTCGCTGCGCTGATCCGCGGCTGAGCGAGCCGGCCTGCGTTACCAAATTCTGAATCGTTCAAATGCGACGCGATTTGGTCGGCCGCGATTAGTCGCGTTCGCAGCTTGGCCGCGAACATCACCGCGGTTTAACCGGCCCGAAGCCGCGCCGGCCCTATCCCTGATCCGACAACAACCGGGACAGGGATCGACGCGATGACGTCGGCCGATGCCCCGGAGCATACGGGGCGTCACTGATGTTGCGGATCGATCGGCCGCGGGCTCTCCCGCGCGCGCTGGAGCTTGCGCTTGTGTTGTCGGTCGTGGCCGGTTGTGCCGGCGCTGCGTTTGCCGAGACTTCAAATCGTAGATCTCCGCAGGGCACTGCGGATAGCGCGCTGCCGGTGCCGCCGCCCGTCCGTTTCTTCACCATCAATGCCGTGCTCGCCAAGCACGACGGCCTGCGTCGTGCGGCCTCCGGGCCTGTGGAAGTGGCATCGACCGACCCGGCCGGCCGCGCCGGATCAGTCAGCGACGCCTCGCAGGGGCCGGCGGTCGCTAATCCCAGCGACGAGCCGTTCGGCCTGATGACGTTCCGCGCACCCGAAGGCGTGCTGTGGGTGAAATGGCGCGGCATCCAGGCTGCGATGGCGAGCGAGTGGATGTCGACCGAGCGCTGCAACGGCGATGACGCGCGCTGCTCGGCGTCGGAGCGCTTCTTCGTCGCGCTGATGCGGTCGGCGGCTGCCGCCAGCGAAGGTCGTGCACGCGCGGAAATCATCAATCGCGGCGTCAACCAGGCGGTGCGCTACGTCAGCGACGATCAGCAACACGGCCTGCCGGACGTCTGGAGTTCGCCACTGCAGACCTTGCGCAGCGGCCTCGGTGACTGCGAGGACTACGCGATCGCGAAATACGCGTTGTTGCTGGCGGCGGGAACGCCGGAATCCGATCTCAAGCTGCTGCTGGTCCGGGACCTCGCCGTGCGGCAGGATCACGCCGTCGTCGCAGTCCGGCTCGAGGGCAAGTGGTTCGTGCTCGACAATCGGCGGGCCGCTCTGATGGAAGGACGAGATCTGCAGTCCTTCATGCCGCTGTTTGCAATCGATCACCGCGGCGTCAGCCTGTTCGCGGCGCCCTATGCCGAGCGGCCGCACCACGAAAGCGAGAGCGACGTGACGCCGGCGGCGGAGGCCGACATCGGCGGCGGCCGGGATCCGGGGCGGCCGTTGCTGCTCTGAATGTCGCAGCCGAACGACTTGTAGCCGGCGCCGTTTGCGGTCTTAATGCACGCTGGGAAGCTGGCGAGCAGGGGGCCGCGGTGAATATCAAGCAAGTCATGGTTTGCGGGGCAGTGGTCCTGTCGGCGATCGGTGGGATGATCGGCAGCGCGCGGGCCGACGCCGTGGTGCTGCCGGGCGCGGCGTTTGCGATCGCCTGCGAGAATGGCGGCAGTTACGTGCTGCGCTCTCGTCCCGTGCTCGCGCCGGGCGAGATCGTCACCGCGCAACTCTACCTCCATCCTCGCCACGCGATTCCGGTCCGTCTCGTTCCGATGGGCGACGGCTATCGCTACGCGGGCCGCGGCGTGTGGCTCGATGGCATCGGTGACCAGGCGCTGTTGTATTTTCGCAAATATGAACCGGTCGCCTGCGTGGTCAGCCGCATCTGAGGCATTCTGCCGCTGCACAACCTCTTTCAAGAATAGTTCCCACCTTTCGCAAATAATTCGCGAGAGGCGGAGTTCCATTTCGGCCATTTCATGGCGCTCAGCTCATATTCACGACAGCGTGCGTGCTGTTCCGCAAGTATTGCGCGCGGAACAACTGCAGATCAGTAGTAATTCTCCAGGCCAAAACCCGATTTAATCTTGTCTTTCCGGCTGCGCCATGCGTAGCGCGGAAGCATAGGCGCGGACTAATTTACCTTCATAAATGCCGCTGCACTTGACTGCATTTACCCAAAGTCCCTAAAGTCTGATTAACAAGAACCGGTAATATTGACCCGTATTCTCGTTTAATAATAGTTTAACGATAGAAATGGGAGCGCCACCAAAGCGCCCCATATTTGGAGGTTTTGGCGCATGAATGCTCCTGTCCTGCTGGCCCAGTTGACCGGCACGTCCTCGCAGCCATCCAGCGCCTCTGCAAAGCACCTCAAGATCGGCAAACCGCCGGGCAACCAAGCCATTACGGTTCATCTCGACGGTCAGAGCCAGATCGATTTCAGCGACATCGCCAGCGAGCGGCTGACCTTCGTCAAGATAGGCAACCGCCTCATCATCCTGTTCGACAATCAGTCGACGGTGTCCATCGACCCGGTTTTCGATACCAACGGCGCCCCGCTGAAGGACGTCAGCTTCGAGGTCGGCCCCGACCGAATCATCAATGGCGATCAGTTCGCCGAGCTGTTTCCCATCACCACCGACCAGTCGGTGCTGCCCGCCGCGGGAACGCCCGGTGCGCCGGGCGTGCCTGCCGGAGCGAACTTCGGGACTTTCAAGATCGATGCGCTGATCGGCGGCACGCCGCTTGGGCTGCTGGGAGCCGAGGACACCACCACCAAATTCGGCGACAATCCGGTCACGCCGAATCCGACGCCGATTGCCGGCGTCGCCGACAGCGTGGTGCTCAATGAGGACGGCCTGTCCGAAGGCCGGCCCGGCGGCAGCGGCGACATCGGCGGCGTGGCGACGAGCTTTACCGGTTCGCTGAACGTCGACTTCGGCACCGACGTGATCGGCCGCGCCTTTGCGTTTGCGGCGTCACAGCCTGGTCTTGCCGGGCTGACGTCCGGCGGCCAGGAGGTGCATTTTGCGATCACCACCGTCAACGGCCAGCCGGAGCTGATCGGCTATATCGGCAGTGATCCCTCGATCGTCGCCAACCAGGTCTTCACCGTCACGCTCGACGCCAACTCGACGATCGCGGGGACCTATACGGTCACGCTGCTGCAGCCGCTCGATCATCCGGTCTTCGGCACCGAAGACACGCTGAACCTCACCATCAACGTCATCGCCATCGACGGCAGCGGCGACACCGCGCCGGTGACGATCGTGATCGGCGTCAACGACGATTCGCCGGTCGCCGGCACCGTCGAGGCGATCAATGTCGCCGAGCACACCGGCGGCGCCAGTGAAGGCGGCGGCGAGAGCGAGCTCGTCGCCAAGGTCGTGGGCGGCGACGGCTTCGAGCCGACCACGGCGAGCGTGGATCTCCACATCGGCTGGGGCGCCGACAACGGCAACAGCAAGGTCGATGGCGGCTCCAACGGAACCGTGGTCGACGGCGACCGCTCGCTGGTGTTCGACGCGTCCGAGATCGCGACCTTGCAGGCGCTGGGCCTGACCTCGAACGGCGAGGCCATCTCCTACACGCTGTCGGCCAACGGCACCGAGATCATCGCGACCGCAGGTGAGGGTGAGGGCGCGCGCACCATCTTCACCGTGTCGCTGTCCGACACCGGCTCCGGCAGCGCCACCTTCACCCTGTCCGACAATATCGACCACAACGGCGCCAACGACGCGTCGCTGCCGCTGACCTTCAAGGTGGTCGCGACCGACGCCGACGGCGACCCCGTCAACAGCGCCTTCACCGTCAATGTCGCCGATGACGGCCCGAGCTTCGGCGAGAAGCCGAGCTATTCGGTGGTCGACGAAGACGGTCTCGGCAATGCCGGCAACAGCTACGCCGATGGCAGCGACGCCTATGGCGAAGACCTGACGGTCACCGATACGCTCGGAATCCGCTGGGGCTCCGACGACGCCAACAACAATGTCGACGGCGGCATCAACGCAACGCCGGTCAACGGCGACCGCGCCGTCACCTTCGCCGCAAACGTGGTGGCCTCGCTCGAGGCGCAGGATCTGACCTCCGACGGCTTTGCCCTGCGCTACGAAGTGTCGGGGAACGGCACCGTACTGACCGCCTATCGCTATGATGCCGCGCACGAGACCTATGTCGATGCCAACGGCAAGCCGCTGGAAGGCGAGGGGCTGTCGGGCGCCGTGGTGTTCACGGTGTCGCTGTCCGACCAGGGTCATGGCTCCTATACCTTCGCGCTGTCGGGCAACCTGGATCACCCGGTGCACGGCACCGAGGATGACATCACCCTCAACATCGGTTTCGTCGCCACCGATTCCGATGGCGATGCGATCACCGACACCTTCACGGTGAAGGTCAATGACGACGCCCCGAGCTTCGGCGAGAAGCCGAGCTATTCGGTGGTCGACGAGGACGGCCTCGGCAACGCCGGCAACAGCTACAAGGATGACGGCGACGCCTATGGCGAAGACCTGAAGGTCACCGATACGCTCGGCATTCGCTGGGGCGCCGACAGCGCCAACAGCCATGTCGATGGCGGCATCGATGGCACGCCGGTCAATGGCGACCGCGCCGTGACCTTCGCGGCCGACGTGGTCGCGACGCTCGACGCCCAGAATCTCACCTCGAACGGCTTCGGTCTCACCTACCTCGTGTCCGACAACGGAACGCTGCTCACGGCCTATCGCTACGACGCCGAGCATGAGACCTATGTCGGCGCCGACGGCAAGCCGGCGGACTCGGCCGGCGCGACGGTGTTCACGGTGTCGCTGTCCGATCAGGACCGCGGCTCATACACGTTCGAGCTGAAGGGCAATCTCGATCACCCGGTGCACGGCACCGAGGACGACATCACGCTCAACATCGGCTTCGTCGCCACGGATTCCGACGGTGACGCGGTGACCGACAGCTTCACCCTGAAAGTCAACGACGACGCGCCGGTGTTCGGCGATGCGCCGAGCGCCGGTGTGGTCGACGAGGACGGTCTCGGCAATGCCGGCGACAGCTACGTGGAAGGCAGCGACGTCGCCGGCGCCGATCTGACGGTGACCAAGACGCTCGCCATCCTGTGGGGCGCCGATAGCGCCAACAGCCATGTCGACGGCGGCATTGATGGCGCGTCGGTCAAGGGCGATCGCGCCGTCACTTTCGCCGCGGACACGGTTCCCTCGCTCGAGGAGCTGGGGCTGACGTCGAACGGGATTGCGCTGAGCTATCACGTCTCCGAGAACGGCACGCTGCTGACGGCCTATCGCTACGACGCCGCCCACGAGACCTATGTCGACGCGAACGGTAAGCCGACGGAGGACCTCGCCAGCGCCACGGTGTTCACCGTTTCGCTGTCGGATCAGGACAACGGCTCCTACACCTTCAACCTCACCGGCAATCTCGACCACTCGGTCCGCGGCAGCGAGGATAATCAAGGGCTGTATTTCGGCTTTGTCGCCACCGATTCCGACGGCGACGCAATCCACGGCAGCTTCAATGTCGAGGTCAACGACGACGCCCCGGTGTTTGGCGAGCGCGTCAGCTACTCCGTGGTCGACGAGGATGGTCTCGGCAATCCCGGCAATTCCTACGCGGATGGCAACGACGCTGCGGGCGCCAATCTGACGGTGACCGACTTCCTCGGCATCCGTTGGGGCGTCGACAGCGCCAACAGCCATGTCGACGGCGGCATCAACGGTGCGCCGGTCAACGGCGACCGCGCCGTCACCTTCGCCTCCGACGTGATCTCGACGCTCACCGGCCAGCATCTGACCTCGAACGGCGTCGCGCTGACCTACACCGTGTCCGCCGGCGGCACGATGCTGACCGCCTACCGCTACGATGAAGCGCATCAGACCTACGTCGACGGCGAGGGCCATGCCACCGGTGATCCGGCCACGGCTGCGGTGTTCACGGTGTCGCTGTCCGACCAGGGGCAGGGGTCCTACAGCTTCACGCTGATCGACAATATCGATCATCCGGCCCACAACACCGAGGACGACGTCACGCTCACCCTCGGCTTCGTCGCCACGGATTCGGATGGCGATGCGGTCTCCGACACCTTCAAGGTCAAGATCAACGACGACGCGCCGGTGCTGAACCGGGAGATTGCGACCGGCGTGGTCGATGAGGACGGGCTAGCCACCGGGCTCGCCGGCGGACCTAGCGACGTTCCCGGCCAGAATACGGTTGCAACGGGCGATCTCGGCATCTCCTGGGGCAGCGACAGCGCCAACAATCTCGGCAATGTTGGGATCACCGGTGCGTCATCGGTGAACGGCGACCGCGCCGTCACCTTCGCATCCGACGCCACCACCACGCTCGCCGCGCAGCACCTGACCTCGAACGGCGTCGCGTTGACCTACGGCGTCAGCGAAGGCGGCACGTTGATCACGGCCTACCGCTTCGACGGACAGCACTACATCGACGGCAACGGCAACTGGACCAGCAACAAGGCCAATGCCGCCGTGTTCACTGTGAAGCTGTCCGACCTCGATTCCGGTTCCTACAGCTTCACGCTGCTCGACAATCTCGATCACCCGGTGCCCAACACCGAGGACAGCATCGCCCTGACGCTGAAATACGTCGCCACCGATTCCGACGGCGATCAGGTCAGCGGCACGTTCAAGGTCAGCGTCAACGACGACAGCCCGGAGGCGCATACCGGGACGGCCAAGAGCATCAACGAAGCTAATCTCAACGCTGGCGGTGGCGATTGCGGCCCCGATTTCGGCGGTCACGATTTCGGCGGCCACGATGGCAGCAGCCGCGATCCTCAGGTGACCGGCGCGCTCAACATCAAATGGGGTGCCGACAACAACGACGGCGGCGCCGCCGATCGCTCGGTCCGCTTCGCCAACACGTCCAACGCTGCCGCCGACGTCCATGTGACCAACGGCAGCGATGTCGGCCTCAGCGGCCTGACCTCGGACGGTCAGCAGGTGAAATACGCCCTCGATCATGGCGTGCTGGTCGGCTACACCGGCAACAGCCTCAATTTCGGGCAGCGCGTGTTCGAAGTCTCGCTCGATGACGACGGCACCGGCACCTACACCTTCAAGCTGCTCGGCAATCTCGATCATCCGGCCGGGCAGGGCAGCAACGTCGTCAAGCTGACGTTCGACTACACCGCGACCGATTCCGACGGCGATTCGAGCAGCAGCACGTTCACCGTCACCGTGGTCGACGACGTCCCGACGATCGGGCACGCCGAGAGCGAGACCGTCAGCGAAGCCAACCTTCCGACCGATCTCTACGACGTCCTGTTCCCGGATTCGCCGTACTCCACCGTGCAGACCGGCCGCCTCGCGATTTCCTGGGGCGCCGACGACAATGATTCCGGCGCGACCAACAACCGCTCGGTGGCGTTCTTCGACACGACCGCACCGGAAGGGCTGACGTCCAACGGCTATACGGTGAGCTATGTGGTCTCGACCGACGGCACCACGCTGAGCGCGGTCACCACCGATCACCGCACCGTTTTCATCGTCACGCTGAGCGATGACGGCGACGGCAGCTACAAGTTCACGCTGCTCGACAACCTCGACCATGGCAAGTCGGGCACCGACAGCCTGGCGCTGAGCTTCGGCTTCAAGGCCACCGATTCCGACGGCGACAGCGCCGCGAGCAGCTTCACGGTGGCGGTGACGGACGACGTGCCGACCGTCGGCTGCGCCGAGGACGAGACCGTCAGCGAGGCCAACCTGCCGACCGACGGCTACGACACCAGCCATCCGGATGCATCGAACTCGACGGTCCAGACCGGCAGCCTCGACATCTCCTGGGGGGCCGACGACAACAATGCGGGTGTCGGGCACAACCGCGCGGTGGCCTTCACGACCGCCGCCGGCGCCACGGGCCTGACCTCCGACGGCTCGGCGATCAGCTACACCATCTCCGGCGACGGCACCTTGCTGACGGCGGTCACCGCGGATCACCGCACCGTCTTCACCATCCAGCTGTCCGACAGCGGCGATGGCAGCTACAAGTTCACGCTGTACGACAACATCGACCACCCGGCGTCCGGCCAGAACGACGACAGCCTGCCGCTGACGTTCGGCTTCAAGGCCACGGATTCCGACGGCGACAGCGTCACCAGCAGCTTCAAGGTCACGGTGCTCGACACCACGCCGGTCGCTGCGGCCGGCGACGCCAAGACCGTCGATGAGGACGATCTGCCGAGCGGTACCGATTCCTCCAAGGAGTCGACCGCGGTCAGCGGCGACCTCAACATCAGCTGGGGCTCCGACGACAACAACAAGACCTCGGGCGGCGGGCTCGGCGACCGCTCGGTCACCTTCCGCTACACGAGCGCAGGGGCGAATGTCGACGCCGAGGACAGCGCAGGCCGCAACCTGGCGCTGACGTCGGACGGCCAGACGGTGAAGTACAGCTTCGAGAATGGCGTGCTGGTCGGCTACACCGGCAGCGATCTCGCCCACGGCACCCGCGTGTTCGAAGTGTCGCTGAGCGACCAGAACGACGGCTCCTACAGCTTCAAGCTGCTCGGCACTCTGGACCATCCCGCCGGCAGCGGCGAGAACATCGTCAAGCTGTCGTTCAGCTTCACGGCGACCGATGGCGACGGCGACACGTCCAGCAACAGCTTCACCGTCTCGGTCAAGGACGACGTGCCGGTGCTCGGTTCGCCGACCACCGCGACGCTGACCGAGAACACCACCGGCTCTGCTGGCGCGGAGGTGTTTCAGACCCAGACCGCGGCCGATGTCGCGCTCAACATCAATTGGGGTGCCGACGACAACAATTCGGGCGCGGCCAATCGCAGCGTCGCATTCGATAGCGCGATCCATACCGGCGACGTGGTCAAGACCACCGGCGCAGGCAGCCCGACGCTGACGTCGAACGGCACGGCGGTGCAGTTCATCCGCGTGTCGGACACCGAGATCTGGGGCGTCGCCAACGACAATGGTGGCCAGCTCACGACGAATGACCGCAAGGTGTTCCACATCACGCTGTCCGACGACGGCTCCGGCAGCTACACCTTCGAGCTCCTGGACAATGTCGATCACGTCGGCTCGGGCCAGACCAATGCACTGTCGCTGAAGCTCGGCTTCACCGCGACCGATGCCGATGGCGATACCGCCTCCGGCGGCAACTTCACCGTCACCATCAATGACGACAACGGCCGGCCCGCCATCGGCACGGCTGATGCCGGGACCGTCGACGAGGATGGGCTTTCCGGCGGCAACACCGGAGCGGCCACCGGCGACGTCGCCGGTGCCAATGTCACGGCCAACGGCTCGCTGGCGATCTCCTGGGGCGCCGACGACAACAACAGCGGCAGCGTGAACCGCGCGGTCGCGTTCAGTGGCATCACCAACGGCCAGAACGCCACTTCGGACGCGGGCTCGCTGACGGTCGAGGGCGTCCAGGTCAAGCTCTGGGTCGTCGGCAATACGGTCTATGGCTACACCGGCAGCAATCCGACCAACGGCAACCCGCCGTCGGCGGCCAGCCAGGTGTTCAAGGTCTCGCTCGATGATTCCGGTGCAGGCAGCTACAGCTTCACGCTGCTGAAGCACGTCGATCATCCGGCCGGCCAGAACGAGAACGACGTCAAGCTGACCTTCGGCTTCACCGCCACCGATGCGGATGGCGACAGCGCCAGCTCGTCATTCGCCGTGACGATCGACGACGACACCCCCGTCGCGACCGCGACGGTGTTGAGAGCGGCAGTCTACGAGAGCGAGCTGCCAAACGGAACGGTGGTGACCGCGACCGGCAACCATGGCGGCGACCTCAACGGCGACGGCAACGGCAACGATTCCTACTTCACCGGCAATCTGAGCTCGCTGGTGTCGTTCGGCGCCGACAGGCCCGGCACCTATACGGTCGAGAAGACCAACCTCGCGCCCGAGCTGCTGTCGCTGACGTCGGGCGGCGTGGCGCTGACCTACAGCATGGGGGTCGACAACACGCTGATCGCCAAGGCGGGCAGCGTCACGATCTTCGAGTTCCAGGTCGATGCCAACACCGGCCAGTATTCGTTCCGTCTGAAGGGCGCGCTGGACCACGTCGGCACCGGCCATGACAACACGCTGACGCTCGACCTGTCGACGGCGGTGACCGCCACCGATTCCGACGGCGACTCCGTTGCGCTGCACGATCAGATCATCATCACCGTCAACGATGACAGCCCGCAGTCGCAGGACGTCGACACCGTCGCGATCTCGGAGGCAGCCGGCAGCGTCTCGACCGGCGCGGTCGATCTGCGCATCACCTATGGAGCCGATGGCGACAGCTCCGGTCCGTCGGTGACCTTCCTCGGCGCGTCGCCGGTGCGCGCCTACGATGCGGCCAACCACCAGCTCTCCGGGCTGACCTCGCTCGGCTTCGGTCTGACCTACGTCATGTCGGCCGATCACACCACGCTGACCGCCTATCGCATGAGCGGTGGCAGCTACATCGGCCAGAATGGCTTGGTGACCGGCAACGCGGCTGATGCCGCGGTCTTCACGGTGACGCTGTCGGAGGCCGGCACCGGTTCCTACAATTTCACCTTGCTGCAGCCGCTCGATCACCCCGCGCCGATCGGGACCTCGAGCGCCGCCGACCAGTATCTCGACATCAATTTCGCCTTCGCGGTCGAGGACCGCGACCATGACGTCTTCACCAACAATTTCACCGTCCGGGTCGATGCTGCCGGCACGGTGACGACGACTCGCTATGACGCGCCGAACTCGCCTGTGTTCATCAATCTCGGCGACAGCTCGGCGACGGTCCTCGGCGAGACGGTCGGGGCTCACAGCGTGACCGACCGCGCCGCGGTGACCGACAAGGTGGTCGGCACCGACAAGCTCGGCGGCGTGACCGAGGCCCACGGCTCAAATGCCGACGACATTCTGGTCGGCGGCAACGGCGTGGGCGGCGATGCCCTGTTTGGCGGCGCCGGCAACGACATCATCATCGGCGGAGGAGGTGGCGACCGGCTGTTCGGCGGCGCCGGCAACGACACCTTCCTCTACACGGTGGGCGACGGCAGCGACGTCATCGACGGCGGCTCGGAGTCTGGCACGACCTTTCCGAACTACGACGTGCTCGCGATCACGGGCGATGGAAATGCGCGCAATTTCACCATCGGCAAGACCTCGACCGGTACCGAGATCAATCCGACGCTGAACGATCCGTCCGCCAGCAACGCCACCGACATTCTGGTGCGCTATGACGGTCCGAACGGCGCGACCATCCGCGTCGACGAGATCGAGCGCATCACGATCACCGGCGGCACTGCCAGCGACACGGTGACGATCACCGATATCAGCGGCACCGCGATCGCGCCGTCGACCATCGTGTTCAACGGTGGCTCCGGCAACGACACGCTCGATCTCGCCCGGTTCGCGGGCAACACCAGCGTGGTGTCGGACGGCGGATCTGACACCGACACCGTGAAGTTCGGCTTCAAGTTCGCCGATGCGACCTACACCAAGGTGTTCGCGACGGACGGCGTGACGCTGATCGGCGTGCAGGTCACCCACAACGGCCTGACCGATACGTTCACGAATTACGAGAGCTTTGCCTTCACCGACGGCACCCGTTCGCTCACGGGCGTCTTCAACACGCCGCCGGTGGCTCGTGACGACGCGGTCCAGGCGAGTGAGGATAGCCCGCTCACCGTCAACGCGCTGCTCAGCCTGCTCAACAACGACACCGACGTCGACAACAATACCTTGACCGTCAGCGGCGTGTCGAACGCGACGCACGGCACCGTTTCGCTCTCCAACGGCAATCCGGTGTTCACGCCGGACAAGAACTTCTCGGGCGTTGCCGGCTTCGACTACACGGTCAGCGACGGCGATGGCGGCACTGCGACCGCGCATGTCACGGTCGACGTCGCACCGAAGGCGGACGCGCTGACGCTGGGCTTCATGGATCTCGGCCCGGCCTCGGGTGCCGAGGACACCACGATCAACCTGAAGCTCATCAGTGCCGCCGTCACCGACACCGACGGCTCCGAAAGCCTGCGGCTGCTTATTACAGGTTATCCGGCCGGCGCGACCTTCTCGGTCGGCCATGCCGGAACCGGCGCTGACGTCGGCAAGTGGGTGATCGATAGCGCCGCCGCGATCGCCGCGTTCGACAGCCATCCGCTGCAGGTCACGCCGCCCGCGAATTACAACGGCACGTTCTCGCTGTCGGTGGTCGCGGAGGTTACCGACCAGGCTACGTTGTCGGACGGCAACGTCCACACCGACGTCGTCAACACCGCACTGCAGACGATCGATGTCACGGTGACCCCGGTCAACGACGCGCCGCAGATCCATGCGCCGACGCACGTGACGACGAACGAGGATACGCCATTCGCCTTCACCGGCGCGAACGCGTTCTCCTTCTCCGATGCGGACGGCGATGTCGTCGAGTCCGTGAGGTTCGACATCTCCGGCGGCACGTTCGCGATCCCGTCTCTCGGCGTCTACAACGCCAGCCAGACGCTCTCGATGAGCGGATTCAAGATCAGCGACCTGAACACCTATCTGGCGTCGGCGGTGTTCACACCATCAGCCGACAACGACGCGACGGGATCGGTCACGATCACCATCAACGACAACGGCAATGTCGGCGGCGGCAATCTGAGCGCGACGCAGACGATCACGATCAACATCAACCCGATCGAGGATGCTCCCACGGCCGTGGATGACACGGCCAGTGTGAACGAGGACACGACGTTGACCGTGTCCGATCCGACGCAGGGCGTTCTGCACAACGACCGCGACCCGGACACCGGCGACACGCTGAGCGTGGTGGCGGGCGACTTCACGACGGCCAAGGGCGGCACGATTCACTTCAATGCCGACGGCACCTATGTCTACAAGCCCAAGGCCGACTTCTATGGCGCGGATACCGTGGATTACACGGTGCGTGATGCGGCCGGACAGACGGACATCGGCACGCTGACGATCAACGTGGTGCCGGTCAACGATGCACCGGAGATCCATGCCCCGACGCACGTGACCGCCGATGAAGGCGCGTCGTTCGCTTTCACTGGCGCGAACGCGATCACCTTCTCCGACGCGGACGGCAATGTCGTCGAGTCCCTGAGGTTCGACATCTCCGGCGGCACGCTGTCCATTCCGTCGCTCGGCGTCTTCAACGCCGAGCAGACGCTGGCGATGAGCGGGTTCAAGATCAACGATCTGAATACCTATCTGGCATCGGCGGTGTTCACGCCGAACAGCGACCACCCGGGGTCGGTCACGATCACCATCAACGACAACGGCAATGTCGGCGGCGGCAATCTGAGCGCCACCCAGACGGTCAGCGTCGAGGTCATCCCCGCCAACCACCCGCCGGTGGCGAACTCCGACACCCATGCGGTGCTCGAGGATGACACGCTCAACATCTCAGTTGCGAATGGCGTCATCCGCGGCTCGACCGGCGGCTCGGTGGCCGACAGCGACGTCGACAACCCCGTCAGCTCGCTCGTCGTGTCCGGCGTCGTGGCCGGCACCGGCAGCGTGACGCAGGGGGCGGGCGTCGGCACCTCGATCGAGGGCGCCTACGGCCATCTGACGTTGAATTCGGACGGCTCCTACACCTATGTCGCCGACAAGGCCGATGCGCTGGCGGCGGGCGTGCCCGCGGTGGACACCTTCACCTATACCGACAAGGATCCGTCGGGCGCGGTGTCGAACACGGCGACGCTCAAGATCACGGTCACCGGCGTCAACGACGCGGCCGTGATCAGCGGCGACGCCACCGGCACCATCGCCGAGGAGGGCGGCATCGCCAACAGCCAGAGCAGCCCGCTCTACGGCATCGCCCGCGGCGACCTCAATGCGACCGACGTCGACGGGCACAACGATGTGTGGCAGGCGACGTCCTCGAACACGGCCAACGGCTACGGCTGGTACGACATCGGCAGCGATGGCAGGTGGACCTACGGCATCTATAACAACGACCCGAGAATCCAGGCGCTGAAGGAAGGCGAGACCACGCTGACCGACAGCTTCACGGTCTACACGGAGGACGGCACCGCCAAGACGGTGACGATCCAGATCCTCGGCAACAATGACGCGCCGGTCCTGCAGAACGCGCTGACCGACCGCAGCTCGGCGGAAGATCAGCCGCTCAGCTTCACCATCCCGTCGAACACGTTTGCCGATGTCGATGGCCGCTTCGATGGCACCGCGAACCCGCTGACGCTGTCGGCGAACCTCAGCGACGGCAGCAACCTGCCGACGTGGTTGCACTTCGACGCCACGACCGGCACCTTCAGCGGCACCCCGCCGGCGAATTTCGCGGGCACGGTCAACGTCACGGTCTACGCCAGCGACGGCGAATATGCTGTCTCGGACGCCTTCACGCTGACCATCACGCCGGTCAATGACGGCGCTGCGAGCGTGACGGTGTCGGGCACGGCGACGCAGGGCCAGACGCTGACCGCCGATCTCGGCAGCGATCCGGATGGCGCCGCGTCGAACGTCGTCTATCACTGGCTGCGGGACGGCGCCGTTATCAACGGCGCAACGGGCTCGACCTACACGCTGGGGTCCAACGACGTCGGCCACAAGATCTCGGCCAACGTCAGCTATACCGACGGCCAGGGCTTTGCCGAGAACGTGACCAGCGGCCAGACCGGCTCGGTCACGGCGCCGAACCACGCGCCGACCTTCGGAGCCGGAACGACCACTGCAAGCGTCACCGAGGACGCCTCCTATGCGGCGCCGAGCGGCAACCTGATCCAGAACGGCTCGTTCGGCTACTACAACGGCAACTTCTACACGCTGGATGCGTGGACGGTCGGGGGCGCCCATGCCGTCACCGTCGTGGGCGGCCGCACCGACGGCGGCTCGGCCGACTTCTACGGCGCATCGAGCTCGATGAGTCAGACCATCAGCACCGTCGTCGGCATGACCTATACCGTCGACTTCTACGTGATGACCTACGGTACGGCCGTGACATCGGGTGTCGACGGAACGACCCTTCTGACGACGAGCGCCTGGAACTTTGGCTGGACGGAGCAGACCTACCAGTTCATGGCGACCTCGACGTCGACGACGATCAAGTTCGCGAGCGCAGGTGGTGCCGTCATCGACGACATCTCGGTGCAACCCAGCACGGTCGTGACACCGGGAGTGGAGCGGGCGTCCGGCGCGATCGCCTTCACCGACGTAGACGGCGATGCCCAGACCGTGACCTACACGACACCGGCCGGCAGCAACTACTACGGCTCGTTCAACGCCACGGTCGACAATACCGGCCACAAGGTGAACTGGACGTTCACCGTCAATGACGCCGACATCCAGTCGCTGCGCGCCAGCGACCATATCGATCAGACCTACACGGTGAAGATTGACGACGGTCACGGCGGGACGACGACGCAGACCGTCACCGTCACGGTGAACGGCGTCAACGATGCGGCGTCGATCGCGGGCGCGGCAAGCGGGGCGGTCAAGGAGGACGGCACGCTGACGGCCGGCGGGACCCTGACGGTTACCGACGTCGATAGCGGGGAAGCCCAGTTCCAGACGCCCGCTTCACTGGCGGGGACGTATGGCACCTTCACCTTCAACGCGGTGACCGGGGCCTGGGGCTATACGCTGAACAATTCGGCGGCCAACGTCCAGGCGCTCAACAATGGCGACGTCAAGCACGACACGCTGACCGTGAAGTCGGTCGACGGCACGGCCAGCCAGGTCATCGACGTGACCATCAACGGCACGAACGAGCCGGCGCCGTTGGCCGTCGTGGACACCACGAGCGCCGACGGACGCTACGCGCTGTCGCAGAACACCGACTCGCCGAACGTGATCAGCCTGAATGCGGCAACGCTGTTCTCAGGCGGAACGGGGACGGTCACCTACACCTACAGCCTCGTCTACAGCTCGACCGGCGACGACAGCTGGATCCATCGGACCGGAAACCAGTTCACCGGCGATCCGAGCAACAACGACGCGGGCCTGTACGTCTACAAGGTGACGGCGACCGATTCGGTGTCGTCTGTGTCGACCTATCTCGCCTTCAACGCGCTCGACAATGGTGCGCTCAATCTCACCATCAACTCGCTGTCGGACAAGTCGTGGGTGGTCGGCTCGGCCCCGTGGCTGTCCGGCTACAGTGCCAACGACGGCGACGCGATCACCGCCACTGTCGACAACCCGCTCGAGGCCAATGCCAACAACGGCTACGACGTGATGATCGGGTCGAGCGGCGGCAACAACTTCAACGGCGGCGCCGACGACGACGGCATCTACGGCCTCGGCGGCAACGACACGCTGCTCGGCGGCGCCGGCAACGACTATATCAACGGCGGCGCCGGCAATGACTCCATCCGGGGCGGCAGCGGCAACGACGTCGCCATCGGCGGCTCCGGCAACGACACCTTCTATTGGGGCGTCAACGACGGCGTCGACATCGTCGACGGCGGCATCGGCACCGACACGTTCGTCATCGAGGGGACGTCGTCGCAGGATCTGATCTATGTCACGGTTGCCGGCGGCGTGATCACCGACGTCAACGGAACCAAGCTCAGCAATATCGAGGCCGTGACCGCCGATCTCGGCAGCAGCAGCAGCGATACGCTGACCTACCTCACCAGCGAGGACGTGACGGTCAATCTCGGCGCCGGCACGGCCACCGGCTTCGGCTCGATCGCCAATATCGAGCGCGTGACCGGTGGCTCGGGCGACGACATCCTGATCGGCAGCAGTGCTGCCAACACGATCAATGGCGGCGACGGCGACGACATCATCCGCGGCGGTGGCGGCAACGACGCCATCGATGGCGGCGTCGGCATCGACCTGCTCGACTTCTCCGATGCGATGGCCGGCATCACCTTCACGCTGACGCAGAGCAGCAGCAACACCACCGGCCCGACCTTGTCCGGGATCGGCCAGGACACCTACAAGAACATGGAAGGCGTCATCGGCTCGGCCTATGACGACGTCATCAACGGTTCCTCGAGCAACGACGTCCTGATCGGCGGCGCCGGCTCGGATAAGCTGACCGGCAACGGCGGGTCCGACACGTTCAAGTGGAACGCCGGTGATCTCGCCGGCGGCGGGCTCGACACCATCCTGGATTTCCAGACCGGGACCTCCGGCGACGTCATCGACATCTCGGGCCTCTTGGCCAGCGTGTCCGGCAACCATGCCGACGCGGTGCGCTTCGTCGACAGCGGCGGGCACACCAGCCTGGCCTCGGCCAACGGCAGTGGCGTGCTGAACAACGGCGACCTGACGCTGCAGATCAACGCCGGCTCCGGCTGGACCAACGTCGCGACGATCAAGGACACCGGCGGCAACCTCACGGCCGGCGACGACGTGATCAAGATGATCATCGACAACAGCCACGCCCAGACGCAGGTCCACGTCTGATCCGGTCGGCTTGGGACAAGCAGAAGAAAAGGGCCGCCCATGAGGTGGCCCTTTTCTCATGGAGGCGGCGTCGCCGATGCGCTGCGGCTCAGATCTTCTGCCCCGCCGGCCCGACGCCGACGTTGATCATGATCCGCTGCACTTCGGTGCGGCCCTGCGGGAACTTGACCTCGAGCGTCACCGTGTCGGTGCCGGCGAAGTCGGCCTTCGACTGATAGAAGGCGATGAAGCCCGGCACTTCCAGGGCGAGGCACTGCTTGTAGTTGGTCGCGCTGACCTTGCCGCGCTTGATCGTGACGGTGCCGTTGCCGGGCGGCGACACCAGGCGGATGGCAGGAAGGGGCCCGGACGAGCAGTCGGGCTGGACGTTGAGATAGATCCCGACCTGGATCGGCTTGCCGGCGACGCCCTTGGCGTTGCGCTCGACCGTGGTCTGAGGGGGACCGGGCGCGGGAGCAGGCGCCTGGGCTTGCGCCGCGGCTGAGGTGGCCGCCACCAGCATCGCCGCGACAGCTATTCCCGCGAACGCTGCCCGCCATTCTCCTCGCAACAGTCCCGTCACCACCATCAGCCCCTGCATTGCCGCTCAGCGCCGCCAGATTGCCGCATTCGAGCAGGCGGTTCAACGGATTGCCGAACTTGCGGCCGACTTCAGCAATCCTTCTTCACGTCCGCCACGCCACCGCCGGCGCGACGTCATCGGATGGGTCCGATGACGTCATGACTGTTTCCCGCTGTTGCCATCCGTGTCTGCGCAACTCGTCCGCCTCGAGGGATGCGCGGAGTGGACGACATTGGAACGCAGTCATCGGGCTGACATCGATGCCCTCCGGGCGATCGCCGTCGTCATCGTCATTCTCTTCCATCTGAGGATCACCGGCTTCGAGGCCGGCTATGCCGGCGTCGACATCTTCTTCGTCATCTCCGGCTATCTCATCACCGGGCAGATCCTGCGCGACGTCGCCGCGCGGCGCTTCTCGCTGTCGGACTTCTATCTGCGGCGGGCACGGCGCATCCTGCCGGCGCTGGTTGTGACCATTGCGGCCACGTTCGCGGTCGGCTGGTTGTTCCTGTCGCCGGAGGCCCTGCGCCAGCTCGCCAAGGAGGCGACGCACGGGCTGCTCTCCATCGCCAACATCCAATATTGGCGCGAGGCCAGTGCCTATTTCGCGCCGAGCGCGGATCAGTTGCCGCTGCTGCATTTGTGGTCGCTGTCGGCGGAGGTTCAATTCTACGCGCTGGCGCCGCTGCTGCTGATGTGGCTCGGCACGCGCCGGCATGTGTTCCGTGCCATTGCGGCGATCGGGCTGTTGTCCCTTGCCGCGGCCGCACTCTTGTCATCGCGCGATCCGGACGCCGTGTTCTTCCTGACGCCGTTCCGGGTGTTCGAATTCGCGCTCGGCGCGCTCGCCATTCCGCTCGAGGCCCGCCTGGCAGCGTCGCCGCGCGCACGCGTCCTCGCCGCCGCCTGTGGCGACGTCGTCCTGGCCGGCAGCCTCCTCGTGATCGGCCGCTATCAGTCCCTTGCGGGCGTCGCCGCGCTGCTGCCATGCATCGCCACCGCCGTCATCATTGCGGCCAACGCGCCGACATCGCTGGTGATGGTCCGCCCGGTTCGCGTCGTCGGCGCCGCCTCCTATTCGCTCTATCTCGTGCACTGGCCCGTGATCTTCTTCGTCCGCTTCATCTTCGGCGATGCGGCGCAGACCGCGGCGGGACTGGCGGCGCAGCTCGCGCTGATGGCGGTGCTGACCACGCTGATGTTCGTCATCGTCGAGCGGCCGCTGCGGCGGCTGCCGTGGCCGAGGGTCGCGCAGGTGGCGAGCTTTGCGACCGTGCTCATCGTCGGTGCCGCGCTCACCCATGTGACGTTCCGCGCCAATGGCGTCGTGTCGCGGCTGCCCGACGACCAGCTCGCGCTGTTCCAGCTGCAGGGCTTCGGCCTCAACAAATGCGGCCGCACCTTCGGCCGTCTCTGCGCGTTCGGCGATCTCGACGGCACGCGCGGCGTCGAGCTGCTCGGCGATTCCTACGTCCAGCAATATGTCGCCGCGCTCGATGCGACGCTGAAGGCGCGCGGCATGATCGGGCACGTCTCCACCATGAGCGGATGTCCCACGCTCGCGGGGCTCACCGCGGAGGGACCTCGGGCCCAGGTGTGCGCAGAGTTGCGCGACAGCGAGCTGCCGCGGATCCGGCAGTCGCAGGCCGATTTCGTCGTGATCGGGCAGGCGTGGCAGCATTATCTCGATCTCGGCGATGGGCCGGCAGCGCAGGCCCGCAACGCCGCGGTCGCCGGTCATCTTGCCGAGACGATCCGTCTGCTCGACCGGCCGGGCCGGCATTTCCTCGTCGTCGGCGGCCAGGTCCGTCCGGTGAATTGCGCCTTCGATCAGTTGCGCATGCTGCCGGGGCCGCGCTGGCACGCGCCCGCCAAGCCGTGCGATGCCGTGCCGAAGAGCGAGGCGGTGGCGACCAACCGCATCATCGATGCCGTCCTGTCGGAGGCGATCAGGCCGTTGGCCAAGGTGACGCTGCTCAGGCCCTCGGAGGTCTATTGCGACCAGGATTGCCCGGTCGTGGAGGGTGGCGTGTGGCTGTTCCAGGATGCCGGCCATTTCACCGTGGCAGGGGCCCAGCGCATGGGCGAGCGCGCCGCGCCGGTGTTCGCGAGGTTCTTGTCGGACGATTAGGTGGCGCTATTCGCTATCGGTTGCGGCGCTTGCGGCCGCGGCCAATGCCGGCGACGCCGCGACGATCCGTGCGCCTGCGAGCTCCGAGCCCTGCGCCGTGAGGTGACCATCGTCCCAGGCGAGCGGTGCGCCGTCGGAGGTCTGGAGCACGCAATCTCCTGCCGGACACAGCAGCGCGAGCAGCGAAACGTATTCGGTCTGCGCCACGTCCGTCAGCAGCGTGCGCATGAAGTCGTCGACCTCGCCGAGCAGATCCAGCATGTGCCCGTCGGTACCGACGCCGAACCGCTTCGCCGCGATCAGCAGATGCGGCAGCGGACGATCGAATTGCGGGCTCGGCCCGACCACCACCACCTTGCTGCCGGTGTCCGCAATCGCCTTGATCGTGGCGAGCAGGCTCGCCTGTGCGGCCGGCGTCGTCGCGGTGCGCGTCCAATTGCCCGAGAGCACGACGATGTCGGGCGTGAGCTCGCGCACCAGCCGAGGCAGCCGGCGGTTGAAATTCGTGCAGGCGGCGGACTGGCCCGCTTCGGCGTGAGGGACGCATTGCGCAAGGCTGGCGCGCAGTAGCGAGGCCTGGGGCATGGCTCGCGTCAGGCCATGGATGAGGTGAGCGGCGTGACTGTCGCCCCACACCAGGATGCGCGGGCGCGGGCCTTTGGCAAGGCATGACGGCTGCAGCGCCTCGAACGTCTGGCCCGGATCGAGGAAGCAGGTGCCGCTCTCATAGACGGACTTATGATCGTAGCTGATGAATTCCGCTATCGCCCGCTCCCGCGGCGAGAAGCGGGCGGGAAAGCCGGCAAGTCCGATGATCGAGAGTGAGGCCAGCAGCACGACCGATGCGCTCGCGACCAGCGCGCGCGCCGTGATCGGCGACTGCGCGCGCCTCGCCGGCTGCTCGATCAGATAGAAGCTCGTCAGCGCCAGCACGGTGCAGGCTCCGAGCAGCGCCAGCTTGTCCGCGATCGAGCTCGGCGGACCCCAGACGGCCGTCGCCAGCGAGACGACGGGCCAGTGCCAGAGATAGAGCGAGTAGGACCACAGCCCGATCGCGATCATCGGTTTGACCGCGGTCAGCACGGCCTTGCTCGGGGTCGGATTGGCCCAGATCACGGCGGCGGCGCCGAGGCACGGCAGCAGCGCGGCCGTGCCGGGATAGGGCGTGTGCGGCGAGAACAGGTTGACGGCGGCGGCGAGTGCGGTCCAGCCCAGTGCTGCCACCGCAATCCTGAGCCGTTGGCTTTGCGGTGCCGGCAGGGCTTCCACGGCCAGCAGCGCGCCGAGCGCGAGCTCCCAGACCCGGGCCGGCAACAGAAAGAACGCGGCGGCGGGTTGCAGCCGGGTCTGGATCACACAGAGCAGGAACGAGGTCGCGCAGACCGCGGCGAAGCTCGCAAGCATCAGCGACCGCCGCAGCGCGAAGGCGGCGAGCGCCAGCGTGGGGAACAGCAGATAGTACTGCTCCTCGACCCCGAGCGACCAGGTGTGCAGCAGCGGCTTGGTGATGGCGGCGGCGTCGAAATAGCCCTGCTGCGACCACTGCAGGATGTTGGAGCAGAAGACGAGGACGGCCAGCGCTTGGTGCGCCACGGACACTGCATCTCGCGGCAACAGGATCACGCTGGCGCCGAGCAGGGTGACGCACAGCATCGCGAGGGCGGCGGGCAGGATGCGCCGGGCACGGCGCCGGTAGAACGCCGCGAACGAGAACGTTCCGGTCCGCACCTCCGCATGAATGATCCGCGTGATGAGGAAGCCCGAGATGACGAAGAAGATGTCGACGCCGACATAGCCGCTGCGAAACGGCGAGATGTCGTAGTGGAACGCGATCACCGAGATCACTGCGAAGCCGCGCAGGCAGTCGATGTCGGGACGATAGTCGGTTGCGCTCAATGGGTCTGTCCGGACGCTCGCATCTGGCGGCGGCCGTCAATGCCCAACGGTCGCCGCACGCGGGTGACCCTGTTAGGCTCCGATTGCAACCGCATTGAGGGATTCCTGCGGCACGGTTGATCGTGCAAACAGGACACAATGCCATCGAATTGACATCGCAGCGGGAATCCGCGGCTTGCCTTCACAGACTTGCCTCAATGGCGTGATGGCCTTGTCGGAGTTCATGCGTCGAGCGAGCGTGTCATGCGTACATTGGGGCGGAAGGCCGGCCGGGCCGGATTGTTGTGCGGCGTTGTTCTATTTCAGATTGCAGTTGGCGGTTCGCTTGCGCGAAGCGCCGAGCCGGGTGGCTCCTCACCATCCGCAGGCGAGGTGGCCAAGGATCAGGGCAAGGACAGCGGGCCGTTCGGCGGATGCGAGCCGATCGGGTTGACGGCGTCGGGCGAGCTGGTGTTCCCGCTGGAATGCAAGAAGCTGATCAAGAAGCCGGCCGAGGCGCCCGTTGCCGAGGACAAGATCCCTGCAGACGACAAGACCGCGTCGGTCAATCCCGGGCCGTCCGTTCCGAGCCAGGCTGCCAGCGCCGACATTTCGGCCGGTGCCGAGGTCAAGCCTGTCGCGGCTGCGGAGGCGGCTGCGACGACATCCGCCGCCTCGGCTGAGCCGAAGCAGGCCGCAGTTACGGACAAGCAGGATGCGGCTCCGAAGGCCGCCGCAGCAGAGCCAGTCGCCGGCAAGCCGTCCCTGACCAAGCCGTCCGTGAAATCGCCGTCGACGGCGGCGGCAGCGACCAAGCCGTCCTCTGCCAAGCCGTCCTCCGCCAAGACGGCCGCGGCCAATCCGCCCGCGACGACGCCATCCCCAGCCAGGGCCTCATCGGGCAAGCCGTCATCCGGCAAGGCGGCCCAGGCGCAGGCCGTTGTGGTCGCCGTCAGGGATGCAGCGGTCAAGGATGGCGGCAGGACATCGCGCATGGTCGCTAGCCGGCCGATGATCGTGATGGCGAGGCCTGCGGCCGCAACCCCGACCGCGGCCCGGCAGCATCCGGAGGACAAGCCCCGGCTGCGCACAGCGGGTGTGCCGGCCTGCGTCCAGTTCCGCAGCTACAATCCGGCGACCCGCAGCTATCGCGGCTTCGATGGCCACATCTATGCGTGCCGGTGAGGGCTGACGCTCGATCGCCGGTTGTGGTCTGGAGGGTGGCGAGTGACGTGACTGCTGCCGCCCAAGGGCGGCAGCGAGGTCGGGCGGTGCGGCGCCGGAGCTGCTATAGAACGTGAGTCTTCATCTCCGTTCCCCGCCGCGGTCGCTTCCGATTCGACATGACAGAGCCTCAGTCCCACCTGTTCGAGATGCGCCGGCTGGAATCGCTGTCCAACACCATCTTCGGTGTGGCAATGACGCTTCTCGCCTACGACCTGCCGAAGCCCAATTTCGCGCATATGCCCGGCTGGATCGACTTGGCGCATACCTATTCCGGCCGTCTCGCCGGGCTGGTCCTCAGCTTCATCATCGCCGGCGTGTTCTGGATCAGCCACCACCGACGGCTGGCCCGGCAGCCGTTCGCGGGCCGGCCCGTGGTCATCCTGAATCTGTTCTTCCTGTTGTCGATCGTGCTGCTGCCGGTGACCAACGGGCTCTACGGCGGCTACAGGCTGAGCAGCGCGGTGGCCGTCCTCTATGGCTTGCATCTGACGATCATTGCGTCGCTGAACGCCGCGCTGTGGTGGCTCGCGCTTCCAAGCGGCCGCCATGCCGAGATCGCCGGCGCGATCTTTCCCGTCATCGTGTTCGTGCCGGGCATCGTGATCGCAGCGCTTGCACCGGAGTACGTGCAGTATTTCTGGATGCTCGGCTTCGGCGGCTTCCTGGCGCGGCGGTTCATCCGCAGTGAGCCGGCGCCCCCGGCACCGTCCGCCGGGGAACGGGCGGAGGTGCCATAAAAAACGCGGCGAGCCGTGAGACCCGCCGCGCTTCCGTTCTTGAACTCGCTGGTCCAGGGCCGAGACCGCCCCGTTGCCAAGCCGCGATGGCGCAATCCGCTGACGAATCACGCCCTCAAACGTCGCTCATGAAGAGCCGCTCAGCGGGCGATCCCAGCGAGGTGACAGCGCTTGGTGAAAGACACTGGATCACCTCCTTTCGTTGTTGATGGTCACGCCAATATAGGACGGTCCGGGCGGCGAGGGTAGGGGGCAGATTACGGAACCGGGCCGCCGCCGGCGTGCCGCGCCGCGGTCTCGGTGTCGTGCGCTGCCATCGCTTCGGGCCGTTCCATCAGGCCCGATCCGGGACCCATCCGCTTCGAAACCCCGCCCCGAAGAGGTTGAGACCCGCCGCGGACCATGTTAGGGAACGCCGTGATGCGGGTGTAGCTCAATGGTAGAGCAGCAGCCTTCCAAGCTGAATACGAGGGTTCGATTCCCTTCACCCGCTCCAGTATTTTCAGCCACTTAGCCAAAGGTAGGTTCTCTTTGGTGGCAAGTATGGTGGCAACCATTTTACCTGACGATTCATTTTCAAATAGAACACTGACCCATGAGAATCATGCTGGACAGTAATGTGCATGATCTGGTTGCGGCCGATCAGGTTGTGATCGGAGCGATTCAGGAGCCCATCGCGGACGGTCAATTGACGCTCGTTAGCACCCACGTTCAGCGCGATGAGCTGTCGCTGGCTCCAGAGCCGAAGCGCGCTGCTTTGCTGGAGATATACGGACTGGCTGGGAAGGTATCGACAACCGGCGCAATTTGGGACGTTTCAGAGTGGGATGAATGCAGTTGGGGCAGCAATGCAGTCAACGCCTCAATCGTGGCGCACATGGCAGGAAATACGAAGCACGCGGAAGACGCGCTGATAGCTGCAACGGCTGCGGACGAGTCTGATGTTTTGGTAACAAACGAAACCCGGCTCGCCGCAAGAATTCATCGCGCCGGGTTTGCGGTCAAGGTTTGGTCGTGGAGTGAATTCGTCGGGTGGTTGACTGTTTGCCGGCCCGAACTGTGACCTCTTACTTGTTAGCCGTCACCACCGCTGCGTCAACGCCAGCCAGCATGACGCCGCACTAGATTTGGCCTGGTCGCTACGAACTCCACGTCAGCCCTTTAGCTGGTAGCCAACCTTCCCAATCCGGAGGCAGTTGGGAATAGCTCGCTTGTTTTCTGTAGCTCCCAACGACGGGTATCAGGTTGTCGCAGGAGCAGAACTTGTCGACGACAGCTTCCTTGATGGCATGAGCGGCTCTCTTTCCCAGTCTGGCTTCTTCGCTGCGGAACCTTGTCCAAAGCAAGACTTCGATGAACTCATGGACGAGAACGCTGTTGAAATCCAATCCCTTCATTTCCGGATAGCTTACGACCAATCGCGGCGCCATCGATGCGCCATTGTGCGACCCGCCCGGACCAAACTTGGTGACATGGACGCGCACGACCTTTGGCAACTGTCGCGTAAGCTGCGCAACGAAATCGGAAGCAAATCGATCCTCCACCCGCCGCCATGACTGCACGACGCGCTCCAAACTGGCGCCCGGCAAGTCGTGACGCACGATCGCGTCGCGCAGTCTCTCATCTGAAAACTGAGCTATACCTTGCTCGATCTCCGCTTTGAGTGCATCTGGCCAGGTCACATCATATTTCTCGGTTCGAAAGAATTCGAGATTTCCAAGTTGGAAGCGGACGTGGGAGGCCTCGTCTTCGATCGTTGAAGAAAAGCGGAACTCCATGATGGCTACCTTCGTGAAACGCCGGTTGAACGACCGTCGACCGGAGCCGACGTGCCCCGATGCAAGGGTTCAATTCCCTCTATTTCAAAGATTTCCAGCTCCGAGAAGCCGTTGCAGCGTCGGTCACATTGGCCGAATCGCCTAGTCGCAAGAGACGCGGTTGCCCATCCGCCGGCACGTCCTGCCGTCGCTGAAGTAGGTCGTGTTTCCGATCGTATGCGCCGACGTGCCGTCGCTGTAGTAGGTGTGATTGCCGATCTGCTGCGAGCTGCTGCCGTCGTTGTTGTAGGTGAAGCGCCCGATCTGCTGTGACGAGGAGCCGTCGTTCCAATAGGTGTTGTTGCCGATCCGCTGCCCCGAGGTCCCGTCGTCGCACAGGATCTGGTTGCCGATGAACTGGCAGGTCTCGGCCTGGGCCGCTGTCGCCGCCCACAGGCCGAACGCGATCGCGAGAACGTTGCGCATGAGGTCGATTCCCGAAGTTGCAACATCCAATCGCAACCCACGTGCGAGCGCAACGGAAAACGATCCGCGGTGATCTGCGCGGATCAACGTCCGGCGCCGCGCGTCCTGGTCTTGCCGGCGGCTCCGCCGACCCGGAACGCCCGCATCTGGCCACTCAGGAAGCGCAGCAGGTGACCGGCGGCATGCGGCAGCTCGCGGCCGCGCCGGGTGATGACGCAGGCTTCGCTCGAGGCCAGCAGGCGGTTGTCGACCGGCACGGCAGCGAGTGAGCCGTCGGCAAGATCGGCGGCGATCGAGAAGGCGGGCAAGAGCGTCAGGCCGAGGCCGCTCTTGACGAAGTGGCGGAGCACGTTGATCGAGCTGGTGGTCAGCTTCGGCGACAGAGCGATACGTTCGGCGGCCTCCGCCATCGCCACGATCTGGCGCGTGCCGTAGCTCGGATGCATCAGTCCGAGCGGGTGGTCGGCGAGCTCGCGCAGGCGCAAGGGACGGCCGAGCCGCGCCAGCGCATGATCCGGCGGCATGATCGCGCACAGCGGCTGCCGGCTCGCGGTCGCGACGCGGATGCGCGGATCGGCGCCCGGATTGAACACCAGCCCGATGTGATGGCGATCCTCGGCAACGGCATTGACGACCTCGTTGGTGCCGGCGAGATCGAACGCCATGGTGAGGTCGGGATGGCGCTGCCAGAACCGGCCGAGCGGGCCGGACATCAGGTCGCTGACGAAACCCTCGCCGAGCACGATGTCGACATGGCCGCGCTTGAGCCCCTGCAATTCGCGCAACTTCGCGACGGTGTCGGCTTGGTCGGCCTGCCATTGCCGGAAGCGCTCGACCAGCAGCGCACCGGCCTCGGTGGCGCGGATGCCGCGGCTGAGACGCTCGAGCAGGGTCAGGCCGAGCTCCTTCTCCAGCAGTGCGATCTGCCGGCTGATCACCGACGCGTTGACGTCGAGTGCTTCGGCGGCGGCGCGCACCGAGCCGAGGCGGATCGCCTCGTGCAGATAATGCAGGCGGTGGTGATCGAGCAGGGCGGACATGGCTTCGGAAACTGTTGACCTCAGGTCAACACTAATGGCGGAGGGCGCTGATGTCTGCCTCGGAATCGTGCGGCTACGCTGCCGAGGCAAATCCTGGCAGGAGGCCTCGTGACCCCGATCGGCATCATCGGACTTGGCAAGATGGGGCGCGGCATGGCGCTGACGCTGAAGGGCGCCGGCTTTGCCGTCACCGGCTATGACGCGCTCGCCGCGACGCGAACGGCGCTGGCGGCCGAGGGCATCGCGATTGCCGACGGCATCGGCGGCGTGATCGCCGCCGCCGACATCGTGATCCTTTCACTGCCGACCGCCGGCATCGTCGCCGATGTCGTGGAGGGCGCCGGCGGCATCCTCGCGCATGCCAGGCCCGGCGTCGTCATCGTCGACACCTCGACCTCGCATCCCGAGACCTCGCGCCGGCTCGCAGCCCTTCTCAAGGCGCGCGGCATGGGCTTCGTCGATGCGCCGGTCAGCGGCGGGCCGAAGGGCGCGGCGTCGGGCACCATGACCATGGTGATCGGCGCCGACGGCGATGATCTTGCGCGCGTGCTGCCGGTGCTGGAGCGGATGAGCGCCAAGCGCGTCCATGTCGGCGGCGTCGGCGCCGGCAACGTCGCCAAGATCGTCAACAATCTCCTCTGCGCCGCGCACCTGCTCACCGCCGCGGAGGCGCTGCGCATCGCCGATGCGGCGGGCGTCGATGCCGAGCGGCTGCTGGAAGGTCTGAATGCCGGCTCGGGCCGCTCCGGCGTCACGCTCGTCAACGTGCCCAATTGGATTCTCAACGGCGCCTTCGATTCCGGCTTCACCATGCAACTGATGCGCAAGGACGTCAGGCTCGCGGCGCAGCTCATCGGTGAGCTCGGACTGTCGCTGCCGATGGCCGCCGACACCGCGCGCATCTGGGCGGACAGCGCCGCCAGCATTGCCGACACTGATGATTTCAACCGCATCGTCGAGCTGCAGCTCGGTTCGATGGCGAAGCCGTGAGCCTGCCGCCATGACCCATTTCATCGATCCCCGCCTGCGCGCCGCGACGCTGCCGTTCTGGCCTGACTTGGAGGCCGTCGGCTCCCATGTCGGCGGTGACCTCATCGTCGGCGATGGCGCGACGGTCTCGGTGAATGATCCCGCCACCGGCAGATTGCTGCTCACCTATGCCGATGCCGGTGTCGACGTGGCGGCAAAGGCGGCGGCTGCTGCTGAGGCGGGGCAGGCGGAGTGGGCGAATCTGACCGCCGCGGGCCGCGGCCGCGTGATGCAGGCGGTGGCACGGGCGATCCTCGCCGCGGCCGAGCCGCTGGCGCATTTGGAAGCACTGTCCGCCGGCAAGCCGATCCGCGACACCAGGGGCGAGGTCGCCAAGGTCGCGGAGATGTTCGAGTACTATGCCGGCTGGGCCGACAAATTCCACGGCGACGTCATCCCGGTGCCTTCAAGCCATCTCAACTACACGCGTCGCGAGCCGATGGGCGTGGTGCTGCAGATCACGCCGTGGAATGCGCCAATCTTCACCGCGGGCTGGCAGATCGCGCCCGCCATCAGCATGGGCAATGCGGTGCTGCTGAAGCCGTCGGAGCTGACGCCGCTGACGTCGCTGGCGCTGGCAAGCATCGCCGAACGCGCGGGCCTGCCGAAGGGCGTCGTCAACGTGCTCGCCGGCTTCGGCCACACCACGGGCCAGGCCGCGCTGGGCCAGCCTGCGGTCAAGAAGGTCGTGTTCGTCGGTTCGGTACCGACCGGGCGGCTGATCGGCGAGGCTGCGGCGCGCAGGCTGTTGCCGTCGGTGCTCGAGCTCGGCGGCAAGTCCGCCAACATCGTGTTCGCCGATGCCGATCTCGAACGCGCCGCCGTCGGCGCGCAGGCCGCGATCTTCGGCGGCGCCGGACAGAGCTGCGTCGCCGGCTCCAGGCTGCTGGTGCAGAGCGCGGTCTATGACCGCTTCGTCGATCTGGTCGCGAAAGGCGCGGCGAAGATCAGATGCGGCGATCCGCTGTCGGCGGACACCGAGATCGGTCCGATCAACAACGCCAAGCAATATGATCACGTGCTGTCGATGATCCGCGAAGGCGCGGCCGAGGGGGCCGAGGTCGTCGCTGGCGCAACTGGCGTGGCGCAGGACGGCGGATATTTCGTCAAGCCGACCGTGCTCAAGAACGTCACCAACGCCATGCGCATCGCGCGCAAGGAGGTGTTCGGTCCGGTCGTCGCCGCGATCCGCTTCGACACCGAGGCGGAGGCGATCGCGATGGCCAATGACAGCGAGTTCGGCCTCGCGGGCGCGGTGTGGACCAGGGATGTCGCGCGCGCGCATCGCGTCGCTGCACAGGTCAAGGCCGGGACGTTCTGGATCAACGCCTACAAGACCATCAACGTCGCCTCGCCGTTCGGCGGCTACAACAACAGCGGCCATGGCCGTTCCTCCGGCGTCGAGGCGCTCTACGAATACACGCAGGTGAAGAGCGTGTGGGTCGAGACCGCGGCCGAGCCGGCCGTGGCGTTCGGCTACGCGCCGGGCTTGCGCGATTGAGCGGGCATGGCATGATCGGTGCAAGAGCTGCGCGCCACGGAACGATCACTTAGTTCCGAAATAAGGAACGGAAACATGCCGCGCTTCGTCAACGTTGCCATTGGTCAGCTCGGCCCGATTGCCAAGAATGAAACACGCACCGCGGTGGTTGCGCGACTGATGGCGTTGATGCGGCAGGCGCACGCCAATGGCTGCGACCTGATCGTCTATCCCGAGCTGGCGCTGACGACGTTCTTCCCGCGCTGGTACATGGCCGATCAGGCCGAGATCGACCTCTATTTCGAGCGCGAGATGCCGGGGCCGGAGACGCAGGCCTTGTTCGCGCTCGCAAAGGATCTGCGCATCGGCTTCTGCCTGGGTTATGCCGAGCTGACGGTCGAAGACGACATCGTGCACCGCTACAACACGGCCATTCTCGTCGACAAGACCGGCGCGATCGTCTCGAAATACCGCAAGGTGCATCTGCCGGGA
Organism: Bradyrhizobium sp. SZCCHNS3016; assembly: GCF_032484535.1. NCBI lineage: Bacteria > Pseudomonadati > Pseudomonadota > Alphaproteobacteria > Hyphomicrobiales > Nitrobacteraceae > Bradyrhizobium > Bradyrhizobium sp. SZCCHNS3016. The sequence goes on along the minus strand of NZ_JAUETE010000002.1, from coordinate 580,912 downwards.
CATGCCGAGCACGAGCCGTGGCGCAAGTTCCAACATCTGGAAAAGCGCTATTTCGAGCCGGGCAAGAGCTTCGGCGTCGCCAGCGCCTTTGGCGGCGTCATCGGCATGGCGATCTGCAACGATCGCCGCTGGCCCGAGACCTATCGCGTGATGGGGCTGCAGGGCGTCGAGATGGTGCTGATCGGCTACAACACGCCGGTGCACAATCCGCCCGCACCGGAGCATGACGACCTTTCGCTGTTCCACAACCGCCTGGTGATGCAGTCCGGTGCCTATCAGAACGGCACCTGGGTCATCGGCGTCGCCAAGGGTGGCATCGAGGAGGGCATCGATCACATCGCCGGCAGCTGCATCATCGCGCCCTCGGGCGAGATCGTCGCGGCCTGCGCCACCAAGGGCGACGAGATCGCGCTGGCGCGCTGTGACCTCGATTTGTGCAGATCCTATAAGCAGACGATCTTCAATTTCGACGTCCACCGCCAGCCGCAGGCTTACGGCATGATCGTCGAGCGCAAGGGCGAGCGGCTGATGGCGGATGGTTCGCCGGTGCGCAAGCCGTGATGCGGCCAGCTGGCACACTGCGTAGGGTGGGCAAAGGCGCAGCCGTGCTGTTTCCAAATGTGAGACCGCAATGGCGCCGTGCCCACCGTCTTGCGGCGGAGTGTGTGGCGCGATGGTGGGCACGGCGCTACGGTGACCTCGGACGTGGAGAGATTATCGCATCGCCTTTGCCCACCCTACGGCACCATCGGTCTTGCGCCTCATGCCTCATTTGCGTTCAAATGAATCCCCTTCGCGCGCATGGCATGGGCCTTGCTTACAATTTCGGCAATTGAACTTGGGCATGTTGCATCAGGAGAGAACATGGATCGCAGAACGGTATTGAAGGGTTTGGCGGGCGCGGGTGGCTTGGCGCTGACGGGGTTTGCGGCGCCGGCGATCGCACAAGGCGCTGCCGCACGCACCTTGCGTTTTGTTCCACAGGCCAATCTCGCCAATTTCGATCCGATCTGGGGCACGCAATATGTCGTGCGCAACGCGGCCGCGATGGTGTGGGATACGCTGTACGGCATCGACGACCAGTTCGTGCCGCAGCGCCAGATGGTGGAATCCGAGCAGGTGTCCGATGACGGCCTGACCTGGACCTTCAAGCTGCGTCCCGGCCTGAAATTCCACGACGGCGAGCCGGTGCTCGCCAAGGACGTCGTCGCCAGCCTCACGCGCTGGTCGGCGCGCGATCCGATGGGTCTGATGCTGAAGGCGCTGCAGAACGAGCTCACGGCCGTCGACGACAAGACCTTCAAATGGGTGTTGAAGCAGCCTTATCCGAAAATGCTGTTCGCGCTCGGCAAGGGCAATGCGCCCTGCGCCTTCATCATGCCCGAGCGCATTGCGCAGACCGACCCGTTCAAGCAGATGTCGGAATATGTCGGCTCTGGCCCGTTCAAGTTCGTCAAGGGCGAGTGGGTGCCGGGCGCCAAGGCCGTGTTCGAGAAGTTCACCGACTACGTGCCGCGCCAGGAGAAGCCGGTGTGGCTCGCCGGCGGCAAGCAGGTGCTGGTCGATCGCGTCGAATGGGTGATCATGCCGGATCCCGCGACCGCGGCCGCCGCGTTGCAGAACGGCGAGGTCGACTGGTGGGAGAACCCGATCACCGATCTCGTGCCGGTACTGAAGGGCAACAAGAACATCGGCGTCGACATCGGCGATCCCCTGGGCAATGTCGGCTCGTTCCGCATGAACCACCTGCATGCGCCGTTCAACAACGTGAAGGCGCGCCAGGCGATCCTGATGGCGATGAGCCAGGAAGATTATATGCGCGCGCTGGTCGGCGACGACAACGCGCTGTGGAAGCCGCTGCCCGGCTTCTTCACGCCGGACACGCCGCTCTATACCGAGGCGGGCGGCGACATCCTCAAAGGCAAACGCGATTTCGCGGCGGCCAAGAAGCTGCTCGAGGAGGCCGGCTATAAGGGTGAGCCGATCACCTGCGTCGTCGCGCAGGACCAGCCGATCACCAAGGCGTTCGGCGACGTTACCGCCGATCTCCTGAAGAAGCTCGGCATGACCGTCGACTTCGTCGCCACCGATTGGGGCACCGTCGGCGCCCGCCGCGCGCAGAAGACGCCGCCTTCGCAAGGCGGCTGGCACATGTTCCACACCTGGCATGCGGGCGCGGACTGCATCAATCCGGCGGCCTACACCGCGCTGCGCGCCAATGGCGACAAGGCCTGGTTCGGCTGGCCGACCAGCGAGCCCGTGGAAAAGGAGATCACCAACTGGTTCGCCGCCAAGTCGCTCGACGAGGAGAAGGCGGTTGCTGCGCGCATCAACAAGGCCGCGCTCGACGACGTCGTGTTCGCGCCGACCGGCTTCTTCCTCGGCTACACCGCGTGGCGCAAGAACGTCTCCGGCGTGACCAAGGGGCCGATCCCGCTGTTCTGGGGCGTGTCGAAGACGGCGTAAAGCGAAAGACGTCTCATGCTCGCTTATGCGCTCCGACGAGTCCTGTCGACGCTGCCGGTGATGGCGATCGTCGCGCTGTTCGTCTTCAGCCTGCTGTACATCGCGCCGGGCGATCCGGCCGTTGTCATCGCAGGCGACCAGGCGAGCCCGGCCGACGTCGAGCGCATCCGCGCCAATCTCGGACTGGACCAGCCATTCCTGGTCCAGTTCGGCAGTTGGGTGTGGCGTCTGCTGCACTTCGATCTGGGCACCTCGATCTTCACCAACCTGCCGGTGTCGGCCCTGATCGCCCAGCGGATCGAGCCGACCTTGTCGCTGATGATGGTGACTTTGGTCCTCACCATCATCGTCGCGGTGCCGCTCGGCGTCATCGCGGCGTGGAAGGCAGGGACGTGGATCGACCGCATCATCATGGCTTTTGCCGTGTTCGGCTTCTCGGTGCCGGTGTTCGTGGTCGGCTACATCCTGGCCTACGTGTTCGCGCTGAAGTTCGACTGGCTTCCGGTGCAGGGCTACACGCCGCTCGCGCAAGGCGTCTGGCCGTGGCTGCAGAACCTGATCCTGCCGGCGGTCGCGCTCGGCTGCGTCTACATCGCGCTGATCGCGCGCATCACCCGCGCCGCGATGCTCGAGGTGCTGCAGCAGGACTATATCCGCACCGCCCGCGCCAAGGGGCTGGGGCAGGGCGGCATCCTGTTCATTCATGCGCTGAAGAATGCCGCAGTGCCGATCGTCACCGTGGTCGGCATCGGCATCGCGCTTCTGATCGGCGGCGCCGTCGTCACCGAAAGCGTGTTTGCGATCCCTGGTCTCGGCCGGCTCACCATCGATGCAATCCTGCGCCGTGACTATCCGGTGATCCAGGGCATCGTGCTGCTGTTCAGCTTCGTCTACGTGCTCGTCAATCTCCTGATCGACATCACCTACACCCTGGTCGACCCGAGGATCCGCTATTGACCGCCACGACCTCCACATCGCCGCCGCCGGGCCTCGTCCTCGCCCCTGTTCTGCCCGACCTGATGGTTGCGCCGAAGATCCGGCGCGGCGCCATCGGCTTCCTGCGCAACCATCCGACGGTGGCGATCGGCGGCGCGCTGCTGCTGCTGCTCGTCATCATCGGCGTGTTCGCGCCATTCCTCTTCACCGTCGATCCCACCGCGATCGCGCCGGCCAAGCGCACGCGGCTGCCGTCGGCGGATTTCTGGTTCGGCACCGATGCGCTCGGCCGCGACATCTATTCGCGCGTGCTCTATGGCACCCGTGTCTCGCTCACGGTTGGCCTCGCGGTGGCGCTTGGCGCCTCCTTGATCGGGCTCACCATCGGCCTCGTCGCCGGCTTCGTGCGCTGGGCCGATGGCGTGCTGATGCGCTGCATGGACGGGCTGATGTCGATCCCGCCGATCTTGCTGGCGGTGGCGCTGATGGCGCTGACGCGCGGCAGTGTCGGCAACGTCATCCTCGCCATCACCATTGCCGAGATCCCGCGCGTCGCGCGGCTCGTGCGCGGTGTCGTCTTGAGCTTGCGAGAGCAACCCTATGTCGATGGCGCCGTCGCCTCGGGCACGCGCACGCCGATGGTCATCCTGCGCCACATCCTGCCGAACACGACCGCGCCGATGCTGGTGCAGGCGACCTACATCTGCGCCAGCGCCATGATCACCGAGGCGATCCTCTCCTTCATCGGCGCCGGCACGCCGCCGACCATCCCGTCCTGGGGCAACATCATGGCCGAAGGCCGCGCGCTGTGGCAGGTCAAGCCCTACATCGTGTTCTTCCCCGCCGCGTTCCTCTCGGTGACCGTGCTCGCCGTCAATCTCGTCGGCGACGGCCTCCGCGACGCGCTCGACCCGCGCATGGCGAAGAGCCCATGAGCAGCGCAGTCAGAGATCGCCGGGAGCTCAAATGATGCCATTGCTCGAGGTCGAGAATCTGCAGGTGCATTTCCGCACCCCCACCGGCATCAACCGCGCCGTCGACGGCGTGTCGTTCCACGTCAATCCCGGCGAGACGCTCGCCATCGTCGGTGAATCCGGCTGCGGCAAGTCGGTCACGTCGATGTCGATGATGCGCCTGATCCCGGAGCCGCCCGGCAAGATCGCCGGCTCCATCCGCCTCGAGGGCAGGGAGATCCTGACGCTCTCCGACCGCGAGATGCGCGCGCTTCGCGGCAACGACATCTCGATGATCTTCCAGGAGCCGATGACCAGCCTCAACCCGGTGCTGACGGTCGGCCGCCAGATCGGCGAGACCTTGCGGCTGCATCAGGGGCTCGACCAGGCGCAGGCGGAGGCGCGCGCGGTGGAGATGCTGACCCTGGTCGGCATCCCCGAGCCGGCACGGCGCGTGCGCGAATATCCGCATCAGCTCTCCGGCGGCATGCGCCAGCGCGTGATGATCGCGATGGCGCTGGCCTGCAATCCAAAGCTCCTGATCGCCGACGAGCCGACCACCGCGCTCGACGTCACCATCCAGGCGCAGATCCTCAAGCTGATGCTGGAACTGAAGCAGCGCGTCGGCGCGGCGATCATCCTGATCACCCATGATCTCGGCGTCGTTGCCGAGGTCGCCGAGCGGGTGATGGTGATGTATGCGGGCCGCAAGGTCGAGGAAGCGCCGGTGAGGGAACTGTTCCGCAGCCCCCGCCATCCCTACACGCAGGGCCTGCTCGGCGCGCTGCCGAAGCTCGGCTCGTCGCTGTCGGGCGAGATCAAGCGGCTCGCGGAGATTCCCGGCCAGGTGCCGGACCTCAAGCAGCGCATCGAGGGCTGCGTGTTCGCCGGCCGCTGCGCGCTCGCCACCGATGTGTGCCGGCAATATGCGCCGGGGCTGGAGCAGAAGGCACAGCATCACGTCGCCGCCTGCCACTACGCCGCCAAGGAGCAGGCCGCCGCATGAGCGCTCCCTTGCTGCAGGTCAACGACCTCAAGAAGCATTTTCCGATCCGCAGCGGCCTGTTCGGGCGGGCCAAGAGCCGCGTGCACGCTGTCGACGGCGTGTCGTTCGAGATCGCGAAGGGCGAGACGTTGTCGCTGGTCGGCGAATCCGGCTGCGGCAAGTCCACCGTCGGCCGCGCCATCCTGCGGCTATTCGACATCACCGCCGGACAGATCGTGCTCGACGGCCTGCGCATCGACGATCTCGGCCCGCACCGCCTGCGCGAGATGCGCCGCCGCGTGCAGGTCGTGTTCCAGGATCCGTTCTCCAGCCTCAATCCGCGGATGCGCATCCGCGACATCCTCGCCGAGCCGATCAACAATTTCGGCCTCGCGAAGACCGCCGCCGAGCGCGATGCGCGCATCGCCGAACTGATGGACATCGTCCGGCTGCCGCGCGACGCGGTGAGCCGCCGTCCGCACGAATTCTCCGGCGGCCAGCGCCAGCGCATCGGCATTGCGCGGGCGCTCGCCGCCAAGCCCGACCTGATCGTCTGCGACGAGGCGGTGTCGGCGCTCGACGTCTCCGTCAAGGCGCAGATCGTCAACCTGCTGCAGGATTTGCAGCGCGAGTTCGGCCTCGCGCTCCTCTTCATCAGCCACGACCTCGCCATCGTTGAGCACATGACGCACCGCGTCGCCGTGATGTATCTCGGCCGCATCGTCGAGCTCGCCCCCAGACGGCAGATCTTTGCGTCCCCCGGCCATCCCTACACCAGGGCGCTGCTCTCAGCCGTGCCGGTGCCGGAGCCGGACGCTGCGCGCAATCCCATCATCCTCAAGGGCGACGTCCCGAGCCCGGTCAACCCACCCAAGGGCTGCCGCTTCCACACTCGCTGCCCTCTCGCCTTCGACCGCTGCCGCAGCGAGGTCCCGGAGCTCAGGCTGAAGGGCGAGGACCAGTGGGTGGCGTGCCATCTGGAGAATGCGTAGTTGTAGTAGCGTGGGTGGGCAAAGGCGCTACGCGGCGAGAGCCGCGAAGCGACGTGCCCACCGCCCGGTGCGAATGACCGCTTGACGCGCGAGACCGCCGCCCCAATCGTCATTGCGAGCGCAGCTCGCAATGACGGGGGAGAGATGGTGCGTTTCTCGCGCGGATATGGGTGCAGCGCGTAGCCCGCATGAAGCGACAGCCGGCGCGCGGGACGCGCGTCGGCGCGAGCGACATGCGGGGTCTTACGTGCCGTGTCAGCGAACCCGGATGTCGCTGCGCTCGTCCGGGCTAGGTGGCGACTGAACGAAACTTCGACGGCATGCGGCATCGCTGCGCCGCGCGTCGTCGCTGCAGATCATGTCTTGAGGAATGGTACCGCAGCCGCGCGCGGTTGCGACCAGGCTTCGACTCACTGGGTGCGGCTCTCGCCCGCTTCAGACTGCAAGCGACCGATCGAATTTCGTCCAGCAGAACGTCGCAAAGCGCGATCTGCGACAACAGGGTGTCCTCTGTCGATTGGCGTGACGTCGGCCGATCGAACCGCAGCTTTGCTGTGCGGATTCTGCTTAGCGATTTCAATGCCGCCTGATTGGACAGGTTGCCGTCTCGAATATCGGTCATTTTTTTCTGCACCACGACTACACCAGACCCGCCGCATCAGGACCGATTTGGTTCAAAGCAATCGGTATGCCACGAAGGGGGCCGGGAGCGGACAACGCGACCTTGCGGGTTCCTCCGGCGTCTGCAAAGCAGCGCCCAGGGACATCAATTGGCGGTTTGCAGTCGGTTCCGAATTTAGAACCTGGCACGTTGAGTTGACGCTTTGCGTGCCTGATTGGCAACTTATCGCTTTTGGTCGAGCGATTGGCGACCTGCTGATAACGTATTGCAGTCGTGCCGGACTGGAAGATGATCGCTGTGCCCGGCGAGGGGATGACCTGGTGCACTGCCACTGAACTGGTAATCCCTACAAGATAAGTAATAGAATGCAACGTGACCGTCTTGATAAGCATGATAAGGACTCACCTCATATCGCCTCATATCGACAGGCGTGTGGACGTTGCCAGGCTCGCGTTGTGACAAGGTCATAAGTTCATCGCTTCGGTGACCTGCTTCGCAAGATCGAGTATCTCAAGCGCCCAGCGTCGACGGTTGGGCGGCGCTTGTCTTGATCACCTAATCCCCATTCCCTCAAAGCCGTCGAGCAGCACGCGAACGACGCCCGCTCAAGCTTGAGAGCCAATCATGAGGACTGTGTCCCATAGGAAACGTGAGACACTGGCGGTGTGTCAGTGGGCAGGATGATCACCGCCTCGTCCAGCACGGACCTCATGAGTTCCACGTCGTCGGGCCGAAATACTGGTCCCGTGCCGCCACATTCGTCTCCTCTCTTGCGGCCGCAGAGAAGACCTGCGGCCTGTTCATCTCAACGAGATTGAAGCGCGTCGCGCGGCGATTTTGAAGTCATTCTCAAGTCCAATCTCTGCAAACTTTGCTCAGAATTAGCTGCATCACTAGCCAATTACCCTTTCGAATTAACATGTGAGAAACGGGAACCTGATGGAACCGCGGCGCCTGCCGCCTGACGAAGGTGTTTCGGAGGTTGACTTGGATCAGCCCGGAAGACGTACGCTCCATTATTCACAAAAGCCATATAAGTGGGGACCGATCCTCCGATGAACCTCGACCGATCCGTGAGCCTGCTGAGCCGCGCTCCCGTCATTCGTACAGACGATCCGGAGGCGATGGAGCACGCGTTGCGTACGGTCTACGGGGCAACTGGCTTCGCAGTCTCCAAAGCAGATGGCTTCCAGGGGGGCAACTACCTTCAGCTTGCGAGCATCGGTCTCGGCTTTTGTGCATATGGCGGCGCAAGGTCAGTCGTCGAGTTCCCGGAGAGCGACTTCGCGCGCCTGCAAATTGGCCTCAAAGGCAGCGCTGTGACCATTCTAAATGGCACGACGATCGCGATAACCGAGCGGCAGTCCTGCATAGTTGCGCCGGGAGAGCCCAACAAGATTGTGTTCGAGCCAGGTTATGAGCAGCTCATTCTTCGAATAAGCGCGAGGGCGTTGGAGCAGACATTGACGACGCTGCTTGGTGCAAAGCCAGCCGGTGTCCTCAAGTTTGATCCCATAGCGGCTGCGGTGCAGCCGAACGCGCTGGTTTTGCGCGATCTGGCGATGTTTCTCGCTCATCAGTTGGATACGACGGCTACAGAGCTGCCACGCACTGTGCTCGTCGAACTGGAGCAGGCTCTCATCGTTTCCTTCCTGTCGGCTCGCCGCCACAATTTCAGCGAGCTGTTGGAGAGAGCCGAAAAGGACGTCGCGCCGCGCATCGTCCGGCTGACCGAAGAGTATATCGAGGCCTCTTGGGGGCGCGCCATCACGATCGAGGAGCTGGCATCGCAGACAGGCGTCAGCATCCGCGCGCTCTATGCTGCGTTTAAGAAAAGCCGAGGATACTCTCCGACGGCGTTTGCAATAACGGTGCGATTGCGACGGGCAAAGCAGATGCTCTCGGGGGCAGATCAGCGCACCTCCGTCTCTGCAGTCGCCTTCGATTGCGGCTTCGGAAATCTCGGACACTTCGCAAGAGATTATCGCAACACGTTCGGTGAGCTTCCATCCGAAACTCTGTTGCGCTCGCGACGCGCCGCCTAGCTCGCCTTACAGAAGCGTCGGTCAGGACCATTCCCAATAGCGCTGGGGCAGCGGCGAAGCAAAGCGCGGGTCGCCAACTCAAGCTGAGAGCCAATCATGATGACGCTGTCCGACTGCGGCGAGGCGCCAAGAAGCGGGTCAGGTCTTTCGAATATTCTCGTCTCGTAGAAAGCGCCGCGCTTTTCAACTTGTTCGGGTCACGTTCACCTGACGTCGCTGCTGGATACGCGTAGCGAGCTTCAGCTTCATGGCGGATATTCTCTCGAGGGTAGGCGGGAGGGTTGCCGCGTCGTCCAGCGCAGACCTCATGAGATGAGGCCAAGTAGTAATCTGGAAGGAAATTGAAGCGCATCGATGAAGAAGATGGAACCGCGACACCTCGCCGCTGACCGGTGTTTTCCCGGAGTATCAGTTCGGTCAAACCGAGGTACCATCTTCCGATGAACCTAGATCAATCCGTAAGCCTGCTGAGCCGCGCTCCCGTCATTCGTACAGACGATCCGGAGGCGATGGAGCACGCGTTGCGTACCGTCTACGGGGCAACTGGCTTCACAGTCACCAAGCCAGATGGCTTCCTGGGGGTGGGCAACTACCTTCGGCTTGCGAATATCGGCCTTGGCTTTTGTTCATATGACGGGGGAACGTCGGTCGTCAAGTTCCCGGAGGGCGACTTCGCGCGCCTGCAAATTGGCGTCAAAGGCAGAGCTTTGACCGTTCTAAATCGCACGGCGATCGCGATAACTGAGCGGCAGGCCTGTATAATTCCGCCGGGTGAACCGATCAGGATTGTGTTCGAGCCAGGTTATGCGCAGCTCATTCTTCGAATAAGTACGGGGGCGCTGGAAAGGTCGTTGACGACGCTCCTGGGCGCAAAGCCGGCTGGCGTCCTCAGGTTCGATCCCATGGCGGCTGCGGTGCAGCCGAACGCTCTGGTTTTGCGCGATCTGACGATGTTCCTCGCTCATCAGCTGGATGCGACGGCTACAGAGCTGCCACGCGCGGTGCTGGCCGAACTGGAGCAGGCTCTCATCGTTTCCTTCCTGTCGGCTCACCGCCACAATTTCAGCGAGCTGTTGGAGAGAGACGAAAAGGACGTCGCGCCGCGGATCGTTCGGCTGACCGAAGAGTATATCGAGGCCTCTTGTGGGCGCGCCATCACGATCGAGGAACTGGCATCGCAGACAGGCGTCAGCATCCGCGCGCTGTATGCGGCGTTTAAGAAGAGCCGCGGATACTCTCCGACGACGTTTGCAAAAACGGTGCGATTGCGACAGGCAAAACAGATGCTCTCGAGGCCAGATCAGCGCACCTCCGTCTCTGCAGTCGCCTTCAATTGCGGCTTCGGAAATCTCGGACACTTCGCAAGAGACTATCGCGCCATGTTCGGTGAGCTTCCATCCGATACTCTGTCGCGCTCGCGTCGCGCCGCCTAGCTCGCCTTATAGAAGCGTCGGCCAGGACCATTCCCAAGAGCGCTGGGGCAGCAGCAAAGGTCGCTCAGAAACTGGAACCTCAAGCTATATCGGCGATGAAGAAGATCGAGCTGCGGCACCTCGCCGCTGACCGGGTTTTTCCCGGTTTTGAGTTTGATCAATCTGAGATAGTATCTTTCGATGAACTTGGACAGATCCGTAAGCCTCCTGAGCCGCGCTCCCGTCATTCGTACAGACGATCCGGAGGCGATGGAGCACGCGTTGCGTACGGTCTACGGGGCAACTGGCTTCGCAGTCACCAACAAAGATGGCTTCCAGGGGGTGGGCAACTACCTTCGGCTTGCGAATATCGGCCTTGGCTATTGTGCATATGGCGGGGCGAGGGCGGTCGTCAAGTTCCCGGAGAGCGACTTCGCGCGCCTGCAAATTGGCCTCAAAGGCAGCGCTTTGACCGTTCTGAATCGCACGGCGATCGCGATAACCGAGCGGCAGTCCTGCATAGTTGCGCCTGGCGAACCCAACAGGATTGTGTTCGAGCCAGGTTATGAGCAGCTCATTCTTCGAATAGGCGCGAGGGCGTTGGAGCAGACATTGACGACGCTGCTCGGCGCAAAGCCAGCCGGTGTCCTCAAGTTTGATCCCATAGCGGCTGCGGTGCAGCCGAACGCTCTGGTTTTGCGCGATCTGGCGATGTTCCTCGCTCATCAGTTGGATGCGGCGGCGACAGAGCTGCCACGCACGGTGCTCGTCGAACTGGAGCAGGCTCTCATCGTTTCCTTCCTGTCGGCTCACCGCCACAACTTCAGCGAGCTGTTGGAGAGAGCCGAAAAGGACGTCGTGCCGCGCATCGTCCGGCTGGCCGAAGAGTACATCGAGGCATCTTGGGACCGCGCCATCACGATCGAGGAGCTGGCATCGCAGACAGGCGTCAGCGTCCGCGCGCTCTACGCTGCGTTCAAGAAGAGCCGCGGATACTCGCCGATGGCGTTTGCGAAAACGGTGCGATTGCGACGGGCAAAGCAGATGCTCTCGGGGCCAGATCAGCGCACCTCCGTCTCTGTAGTCGCCTTCAATTGCGGCTTCGGAAATCTCGGACACTTCGCAAGAGACTATCGCGACATGTTCGGTGAGCTTCCATCCGAAACTCTGTCGCGCGGGCGGCGCGCCGCCTAGCTCGCCTGACAGAAGCGTCGGCCAGGACCCATTCCCAAGAGCGCCGGGGCCGGCAACGCGCGGTGGGCAGGTTGTGCCCGGCGAAGCTTGCTGATGATGTCCAGTATTCGCAGCCAGGCTGGGCCTCCGTGCTGTGTCTGGAGGCAAAGCGACCGAACTGCGACATTATGGGCGACGTGTCATAATCATCGCGCTCGGCGGCGGACATGCTGCAGGGCGGGTCAAGGCGTGCACGCGACGATTCGCCGGATAGCGACATTCCATGGCGATTCACGCACCTCCCGCTCGGCGATGCGGGGCAGCGGCACCCCCGATTGCCCAGCCTGCGATTGAAGGCTTCGCACCCTGCGACCGGCCTGCCACACCAATACAGCCAATCGTCCATATGCCGTGCCGTCGCTGGGCGGGTGCATTGTCAGGAGCCCTTATGGCGATTAAAGATTCCGACCCAGACCGCGTCGGCACCGCAAGCCTTCCCGCGCGGTCGCGCGTTCGATGAGGCCGCCATGCATCTTGCCCATGATCCCACAGCGCCGGCGGCAGCAGGGATCAGCTTCGACCAGTTCCTGGCCGTCGACATCCGCGTCGGCACCATCGTCGCGGCCGAGCCCTATCCGGAGGCGCGCAAGCCGTCGCTGAAGCTGACCATCGATTTCGGGCCCGGCATCGGCACCAGGCGCTCCAGCGCCCAGATCGCCACGCTCTACGATCCAGCCACGCTGATCGGCCGCCAGGTCGCCGGCGTCGTCAATTTCCCGCCGCGCCAGATCGGCAAGTTCATGTCCGAGGTGCTGACGCTCGGCTTTCCCGATGAACAGGGCAACGTCGTGCTGTTCCAGCCCGACAAGAGCGTGCCGAACGGCGCGCGGCTGTTCTGACGCGCGGAGAGCCGACCGCCATGGATATGCTGCTCGAACCTGTTACGCTGCCGCCGTTCCCCGAAGGCCTCAGGATTTCGCTCAGGCAGATGCATCTTCTCCAGGCTCCCATGGGCGGCACCCTGGTGACCGGCGGCGCTACCTTCCGCGTGTTCGCGCCGCATGCCAAGGCGGTCTACGTCTCCGGCCCGTTCAACGACTGGGCGCAGGACGCGAGCTGCCGCCTGGCGCCGATCGGCAACGGCCATTGGGCGATCTTCATCCCCGGCCTGAAGGACGGCGACGCCTACATGTACTTCGTCGAAGGCGAGGGCACCTCGGGCTACAAGCGCGATCCGCATGCGCGGCTCTTGACCGTCGATCCGCCGTTCCCGCAATCGCATTCGGTGCTGCGTAATCCCAACGCGTTTCCCTGGCACGACACCGCGTTCACACCGCCGCCTTATAGCGAGCTCGTGATCTACCAGCTCCACGTCGGCACCTTCGACATGAAGGCGGGCAATCCCGACGGCTGCTTCTTCGACGTGATCGAGCGCGTGCCGCACCTGGCGAAGCTCGGCATCAACGCCGTCGAGCTGCTGCCGGTGCAGGAATTCCCGACCATGTTCAGCATGGGCTACAACGGCACCGACCTGTTCAGCCCGGAAACCGACTATGGCGAGGCCGAGGAGGCGCATCTCGCCGCCTATGTCGCCCGCACCAATGAGATCCTGGTCGCGGCTGGCGCGGCGCCTTACGCCGGCGTCGACACCGTGCGTCATTGCGACGACCAACTGCGCGCCTTGATCGACGTCTGTCATGTCCATGGCATCGCGGTGCTGTTCGACGTCGTCTACAACCACGCCGGCGGCGGCTTTGACGAGAACAGCATCTGGTTCTTCGACCGTCAGGCCTATGGCGATCCCAACCGCAGCCTGTACTTCACCGACCAGGGCTGGGCCGGCGGCCAGGTGTTCGCCTATTGGAACGCCGACGTGCGGCAGTACCTCGTCGACAATGCCGTGATGCTGTACCGCGAGTACCACGCCGACGGCCTGCGCTTCGACGAGGTCAGCGTGATGGACCGCTTCGGCGGCTGGGCGACCTGCCAGCAGCTCACCGAGGCGCTGCGCGCCGAGAAGCCCGACGCGTTTCAGATCGCCGAATACTGGCCGGTGAACCCGTGGGTGGTCAGGGACATCGCACAAGGTGGCGCCGGCTTCGACGCGACCTGGAGCGACGGCCTGCGCCTTGCCGTGCGCGGCGCCATCGCCAGTGCGGCCGGAGGCGCCGGCGCTGCCGTTGCGATGCAGCCGATCGCCGCGGCGATCGCCGATCTCAGCCTCGACAAGCGCTGGTGCGCGGTGAACTCGATCGAGAACCACGACATCGTCTATGCCGGCCGCGAGCCGCGCATCCCGCGCCTCGCCGATCCTATCGACAGCCGCTGCTGGTATGCGCGCAGCCGCAGCCGGGTCGCCACGGGCCTGTTGCTGACCGCGCCGGGCATCCCGATGCTGTTCATGGGCCAGGAACTGTTCGAGGACAGACCATGGAGCGACACGCCGAACCCCGACACGACGATCAGTTGGGCGCTGCTCGACGGCGAGGACAAGATCACCGCCGATGCGATGCGCTTTACCAGCGAACTGATCGCGATCCGCCGCACCCATCCGGCGCTGACCGCCGAAGGCTGCGCCATCGTCCACGTCCATGACGGCAACCGCGTGCTCGCCTTTCACCGCTGGGATGGCCAGGGCGACGACGTCGTCGTGATCGTGAGCCTGAGCGAGACGCCATGGCGCGACTACGCCATCGGCTTTCCGGCGGCCGGGCAGTGGAAAGAGGTGTTCAACAGCGACGTCTACGACAATTGGGTCAATCCGGGCGTCGTCGGCAACAATGGCGCTGTGATCGCAGGCGGCCCGGCGCTGCACGGCCAGCCGTGCTCGGCGATGGTGACGATCCCGGCGAACGGCGTGCTGGTGTTTGCGCGGGCGTGACGGCCGTAGGGTGGGCAAAGGCGCAGCCGTGCTCTGTCCACGACCGGGATCGGGATTGCGCCCTGCGCACCATCTTCGCCGTCGAGCTCGCCGATCCACGATGGGCACGCTGCCGCCTTCGGCGGCCGCTTTGCTCACCCTACGGCCGCGCGCCCGCAGCGACGACATGTGGAAGATGGACGCTTGGTCTTTCTCCGTCATTGCGAGCGCAGCGAAGCAATCCAGAATCTTTCCGCAGAGACAGTCTGGATTGCGTCGCTGCGCTCGCAATGACGCGGCAAGAGCACGTTACGCTGCCAACGACGCGACCTGCGGGACCGAACTACACGATCAACCGTCCTTGTCGCTCCGCAATCCCGATCACGGCCTCCGTGCCGGCGTTGAAGTCGAGATGGTCGGCCTCGATGCCGTCGGAGAAGATGACGCCGTTCTCGGGCATCAGCGAGCGCAGCCGCAAGGTCTCCGCGCCCATGAGGCCGCCGCAGACCAGGGAGGCCTGCGAGGTCTTGCTCGGGAACGGCTCGCGCACGGCGAAACGAAGCGCGCGGGCGTCCCAGGGCAGGGGAGTGTAGTCGCCGCCTGTCCTGCGGCTGCCGAAGCTGCCGGCGATGGCGAGCGCGCCGGTGACGATGCTCTTGAACCAGGCGGTCGAGCCGAGCCCCGTTGCCACGATCAGGCCGCTGGAGGATTGTCGCTCATGGCTGTCGCGCATCGTGATCTCGTAACGGGCCGAGACATGGGTGCGCGCGCCGATGAAGAGGTCGTTGACGGCGTGCAGCACCTGGCCGTCGGCCAGACTCGCTCTTGCCATGGTCACCGCCTTGGCGGCGCGCTTGTCGGCCGCGACCTCGGGCAGGACGCTCGCGAGATCGGCCGGCTTGAACGGCAGCAACACGCCGTCATGCCGGGCCGCGTCCGGGTTGAGGCCGAGCAACGGCTGGCCGTCGAGATATTTCATCGTGTTGGCGACGAGGCCGTCCGGGCCGAGCGCCGCGACGATGTCGGCCGGGCCGAACAGGAAGTTCGGCAGGAAGCTGCGGTCGACGATCTGGTAGCGGCCCCAGCGTTCCAGCGTCTGGACGCTGGTCAAGCGCGCGGCCTGGTAGGCCGCGTGCTCGCGCTCATAGTCGGAGAAGTCGGCGCCGAGATGCTCGACATAGAAGCGGGCCTGGTCCGCGGTGAGGAACCTTGCGATCAGCTCCTCGAGCCGCGTTCTTCGCGTGACCAGCACCACCTTGCGGTCATTGCCGGACACGGGCGGCCTCCGCGGGCTTCTGCATCAGGCTGTTCAGGAGCTCCGGCGAGACGTTCAACTGCCCGATCTTCTCGGCCTTCTCGGCGAGCCCCGAGAACGCCTGCGCGATCAATTGCCCCGGCTGCATGCCGGTGGCGGCCAGCGCCTGGATCACGCGGGTGTCGACACCCTCGAAGATCTTCATCAGCGCGCCGACACGATAGGCTTCGGCATCGGCCAGCGTGCGGGTGTTCGACGCATTCAGCGCGACGAAGTCCTTTCGCTTGGCCTCCAGCCCGATGTCGGCGACCATGCCGGCCTCGCGCAGCTCGTTCTTCTTCGCCGCGACGCTGGCCTCCGCGTCCATCTGCGTCTCGCGGATCGAGCGCTTCTTCTGTTCGACCGCAATCTCGGTGTCGAGTTCGCTCTCGCGGATCGCCCGCTCGCGCTCCACGGCAAAGTTGCGCCGTGCGAAGATGGCTTCATCGGCCGTCTTCAGGATCGCCTCGCGCGCCTCTGCTTCGAGCGCCTTGGCGGTCTCCGGCGTCGGCTTCACCGCCCGCACGGCGACGCCGAGGATCTCCAGGCCCAGCGCCTCGATGTCGGCGCGCCGCTTCAATCCGGCCGCAATCGTCTCGGCGATACGGTCGGAGGCGCGCAGCGCTTCCTTCAAGGTCATGTCCTTAACCGCCTGCTGCGCTAGCACCTCGACCGCGCCGAGCACGCGCTGCGGCAGCTCCTCCGGGTCATCGGACTCGTAGGTCTTGCCGTCGCGCTTGAGCGTGAAGTTGAGCATCGCCGCCGCCTTCCTCGGCTCGCCGATGCGGTAGGTGACCTGGCCCTGGATCGTCAGCGTCTGAAAGTCGCGGGCGATCTGCTGGAAGATGAAGGCGGCGTCGCGGCTGCCGATGGGGATCGCGACCAGCGAGGTCGCGGGCCCGTAATAGAAGGTGGAGAGCCCGGCGCCTTCCTCGACCACGGCGCCGGCGCGGTATTTGAGGAGGTAGGTGGTGGGTTGGGCCTTGATGAAGCGAATGCCGAACATGGCGGCCTCCTGACGTCTGATGGCATAAGTGTGTTACGCCAACTAAGTAAGTTGGACAGTACAACTAAGCGTGCTAGTGTCAAGGGGCAAAATTCGGCAAGGCGGTCAGGGGGCGGCATGGCGGGACGGCAAGAACCAGGCGGCGGCGCGGGCGAGATCGGGCGAGGCGGGGCCGGGCTTAATTTCCCGCGCCCGTTGACGACGGTCGACGTCGTCATCTTCACGATCCGCCTGGAGGCGCTGCACGTGCTGCTGGTGCGCCGCGGTCACGGCGAGGGTGAGCCGTTCCCGGACGCTTTCGCGCTGCCGGGCGGCTTCGTCGATGTCGACACGGATCGCGATCTCGAAGCCTGCGCCCGGCGCAAGCTCGTGGAGAAGACCGGCGTCGTCAGCCCGTATCTGGAGCAACTCGGCAGTTGGGGCAGCGCGAACCGCGATCCCCGCGGCTGGTCGGCGACCCACGCGTATTTTGCGTTGGTCCCGGCGTCAGCGGCGGAGACGGCGCTCGCCGCGGACGCACAATGGTTTCCGCTCGACGGGACCGGCGTGAAGCCGAAGCTCGCTTTCGATCATGCGGAGATCCTGCGCGCTGCGGTGCAACGACTGCGCAACAAGGTCGAGTACACCTCGCTGCCGGCCTATCTGATGCCCGAGGAATTCACCTTGCCCGAACTGCAGCGGACCTACGAGGTCGTGCTGGATCGTGCGCTGGAAAAGAGCGCGTTCCGGACCCGCATGCTGTCGGCTGACCTCATCGAGCCAATCGCCAAGATGCGCAAGGGGCCGAACCGCCCGGCGCAGCTCTACCGCCTGAAAAAGACGGCTGCGCCGGTGTATTTCGCGCGGACGTTCAATGCGCCGGAGTGACGCCGCCGGTTTCTCCACGTAGCCCGCATGAGCTCTGCGATAGACCGCGGGCACAATGGCGAGACCGCCGGATCATGCCGAGAAGTCGACCACCAGCGACTTGCTGGACGGGCTCGACGAGCTGGTGCCGCTGGCGCTGTAGGACGAGGTCTTGCTGCTGTTCGAGCTCTGCAACGCCTCGAGCAGCTTCTTCAACAGCTCCTCGACCTGGGACGAAGACGACGAGGAGGAGGTGCTCGACGTGGTGTCGGTGCTGGACTCATCGCTCGTCGGGGCCGGCGGCGGACCGCCGGCGCCACCGCCGGAGAACGCGTTGGCGAACACGGTCTTCAATTCGGTCGCCTGGTCGGAGGTGAGCTTGCCGCTGTCGACCTCGCTCTGGATGAGATCGTCGATCTTCGACTGCATCTCCTCGGGCGAGGGCGGCGTGCTGGAGGTCGACGACGAGGACGAGCTGTTGCCGCCGCTCTTCAATGCGGAGTCGATGTCGTCGAGCGCCGACGACAAGGCGGTCTGGTCGGTCGAGCTGACCTTGCCGGCCGAGACTTCCTTGGTGAGCTCCTGCTTGAGCAGGTCGAGCGGCGAAAAGCCGCTCATCGAGGAGGCAGAGATCGACGTCATGGCGTGCTCCGGGTAAGACATCAAACCTGTCTCCAGCTGTGGTTGTAACGCTTAACGGCTCCTTGTTCCCTGTGTCCGGATGTGTCTGGACTCCCGTCGCACACAAAACGAAGCAAGAAGGTCGGCGCGTGCCCCGGGTGATTGCGGGTGCATTCCCATGGGAGCTACCGGTTCGGTGAGCGTCGCGAATCCGGGTGACATCCTGTGCCGGGCAAGGCCGCATGCCGCCAGCGCAGTGCTCCGGGGCACGAAATGGTGTATCCGCGGGTGACAGGCGGTGCCTCGCAGAGCAAATCCGCCACAAGGAATAAATCTCCCGGAGGAACTCCATGTCGGCCCTGCCGCTTTCTGGCATCAAGATTCTCGATCTGACGCGCGTGCTGGCCGGACCTCTGTCCGCGCAGATGCTGGCCGATCTCGGCGCCGAGGTGATCAAGATCGAGCGGCCGGGCACCGGCGACGACGCCCGCGCCTTCGGCCCGCCTTACCTCAATGACCCCGAGGGCAAGGCCAACAATAACAACTCGTTTTACATCTGCGCCAACCGCAACAAGAAGTCGGTGACCGTCAACATCGCAAGCCCGGAGGGGCAGGAGATCATCCGCGCGCTCGCCAAGGATTGCGACGTCTTCATGGAGAACTACAAGGTCGGCGATCTCAAGCGCTACGGCCTCAACTATGAGGCGATCCGCGCGGTCAACCCGGAAGTGATCTATTGTTCGGTCACCGGCTTCGGCCAGACCGGGCCGTATGCCCCGCGCGCCGGCTACGACGCGATCTTCCAGGCCATGGGCGGGCTGATGAGCGTCACCGGCCACATGGACGGCGAGCCGGGGGCGGGGCCGATGAAGGTCGGGCCGTCGATCGTCGATTACATGACCGGCATGAACACCTCGATCGGTATTCTCGCGGCGCTGTATCACCGCGACGTCAATGGCGGCGGCGGCCAGCACATCGACGTCTGCCTGTTCGACACCGTGATCGCCTCGCTGTCGCACTACGCCCAGATCTTCCTGGTCAACGGCAAGTCGCCGCCGCGCCGCGGCACCTGGGGCAATGGCGGCATGCCGGCCGGCGTGTTCCGCTGCACCGACGGCGAATTGATGCTGGTGGTCGGCAACGACGCGCAATTCGCGCGCACCTGCGCCGTGTTAGGGGCGCCGGAGCTCGCCACCGATCCGAAATTCGTCAAGAACAACGACCGCGTCGTCAATGGCAAGGAGATCATGGCGATCTTTGCCGGCCTGTTCCTGAAGAACTCGGTGGCGCACTGGCTGGAGGAGCTCGAAAAAGCGGGCGTGCCTTGCGGACCCGTCAACGATTTCGCCCACGTCTTCGCAGACCCGCATGTGCGCTCGCGCGGCATGGAGGTGAAGGTCGAGCACCCGTTCGAGCCGCAGCTGTCGCTGATCCGCAATGCGCTCACCTTCTCGGGCACGCCGATCACGGAGTACCGCGCGCCGCCGCTGCTCGGTGAGCACACCCGGGACGTGCTGGCGCAGCTCGGCTACGACGAGACGAAGATCGCGGCGTTGAAGCAGCAGGGCGTGGTGTAGCCGCGTAGCCGGCATGAGCGAAAGCGACATGCGGGATCGCCACTACCGCCGGTGAGGACCCCGGATGTCGCTGCGCTCATCCGGGCTGCAGTTTGAAGCAGAGGACGTGGTGTAGCGTACGATCAGTGGGCGTGGCGGTGATGCCGGTGCCGCTTCGCCTTCCACGGGGAATAGGAGTGCGGCGCTTCGAACAACGGGGCCCGCGGCGGCGCGCCCAGCTGCTGCCGTGATTCCTGCAGGCGGCGCTGATAGCCCGGCGAGTTCATGATGCTGGCGGCGGCGCCGCGGGCCAGCACCGGCTCGCTGGCGGTCACCATCGCGAGCGCCGCGGCGGCGACGGCCATGATCAATCGCAGGCGCTGCGTCATCAGGCGAGCTTCCTTCTCATCCAGCGGAGCACGAGGTCTAGCGCGCCTCGCGCGCTGCGACCTTGGCCTGTGACTTTGCCGCCGGTACGCGCGTCGTCAAGCCGAGCACGGCGCCGCGCACCACCCGCGCGATCACATCCTCGACATCGTCGAGGTCGCATCGGCCGTCGGAGAGCTTGGTCAGCCGCTCGCTCTCGCGGATGGTGTGATGCGCCATAGCGAGCGCAAAATGCAGGCCCCAGAACAGGTCGACCTCGGAGCTCTCCGGCAAAGCGCGCTTCATCGCCGCGGCGAACTTCCGCAGATGGTCGATTTCCTTGTTCTTGATGCGGCGGATTGGCGGCACCGATTCGATCGAGGCGCGGATCATGAATTGCGCCACCGCCGAGCGCTGGTTCTCCGGCCCCAGGCAGCCGCGCAGGATCGGGCCGACCAGCGCGCGCAGGATGTCGCTGATGTCGGCGCGGCCGCCGCCCGCATCCTCCGCTGCGCGCAATTCGCGCAGCCGCTCGCGGTTGAGCGCGATCGAGCGGGTCACGAACAGTTCGGCGATCAGCTCGTCCTTGGAGCCGAAATGATAGTTCACCGCGGCGAGATTGACGTTCGCCTCCGCCACGATGTCGCGCAAGGTCACGTCGGAGAAGCCGCGCTCGGCATAGAGCCGCTCGGCGGCGATCAGGATCGCAGTCCGGGTCTGGTCGGTCGCCATGCTGGTCCTCCCGAACGACGAAGCGGGGTGGGCAGTTGCGTTTCAAACAATTGTATGAAACTATTGTTTGAGACGGCCGGAATGTCAATCGCGGTGCTTCCGCGGGACGAGATTTCGGCGCTGCAGCGACGGTTCGCGCGGTCGTGCCGCGCAAGATCACACTTGCAAGAACGCGACGTGCGGACCGACACTGCGGTCAAAACAATCTCGAGGAAACCCTGAGGAGAGTCCCATGGACTTCACGATGTCGGCGAAGCAGCAGGAATGGCTGGAGCGCGTGCGCAGCTTCATGACCAAGCATGTCCGCCCGGCGGTGCCGATCTACAAGCAGCAGGACGCCGAGGGCGATCGCTGGAAGGTGATCCCGATCCTGGAGGACCTCAAGGCCAAGGCGAAAGCCGAAGGCCTCTGGAACATGTTCATGCCGCCGTCGGAGCACGAGGACGACGAGTTCCGTGGCGCCGGCCTGACCAATCTCGAATATGCGCTGCTGTCCGAGGAGATGGGCCGCATCTCCTGGGCCTCGGAGGTGTTCAACTGCTCGGCGCCCGACACCGGCAACATGGAGGTGTTCATCCGCTACGGCTCCAAGGAGCAGAAGCGCAAATGGCTGCGCCCGCTGATGGACGGTGAGATCCGCTCGGCCTTCCTGATGACGGAGCCCGCGGTGGCCTCGTCCGATGCCACCAACATCGAAACCCGCATTACGCGTGACGGCGATCATTACGTAATCAACGGCCGCAAATGGTGGTCGTCGGGCGTCGGCGATCCCCGCTGCAAGATCGCGATCCTGATGGGCAAGACCGATCCCGCCGCTGCCAAGCATCAGCAGCAGTCGCAGATCCTGGTGCCGCTCGACACCCCCGGCATCAAGGTCGAGAAGATGCTGCCGGTGTTCGGCTTCGACGACGCGCCGCACGGCCACGCCCAGGTGCTGCTCGAGAACGTCCGGGTGCCCAAAGAGAACATCCTGCTCGGCGAGGGCCGCGGCTTCGAGATTGCGCAAGGGAGGCTCGGTCCGGGCCGCATCCATCACTGCATGCGCACCATCGGCAAGGCCGAGGAGTCGCTGGAGAAGATGGTGCGCCGGCTGATGACGCGCCAGGCCTTCGGCAAGAAGATCATCGAGCATTCGGTGTGGGAGCAGCGCATCGGCGAGGCCCGCACCAACATCGAGATGACGCGCCTGCTGTGCCTCAAGGCCGCCGACATGATGGACAAGGTCGGCAACAAGACCGCCCAGGGCGAGATCGCGATGATCAAGGTGGCGGCGCCCAACATGGCGCTCAAGATCATCGACGACGCGATCCAGGCGTTCGGCGGCGCCGGCGTGTCGGACGATGCGGGTCTTGCCAAGGACTACGCCAACATCCGCACGCTCCGTCTTGCCGACGGCCCGGACGAGGTGCACAACCGTGCCATCGCCCGGCTCGAGATGAAGAAGTACGCCAACGAGCCGCGGCATTGACGCAGACCTTGTAGGGTGGGCAAAGCGTCGGCCCGGGCGCGAAAGCGCGCGGGCAGGCGCGTGCCCACCATTCCAGTCTCCGAGAAAAGCGGTGGGCACGCTTCGCTTTGCCCACCCTACGTTCAATATGACCCAAGGGAGTTCGTCGTGGCCGACGGCGTCAAGAAGGACGAAGAATTCTCCGGCACCAAGCCGGTCGAGGAGCGGCACCGCTTCGACGAAGCCAAGCTCGCGGCGTGGATGGCCGAGCATGTCGAGGGCTATGCCGGCCCGCTCACCGTCGAGCAGTTCAAGGGCGGCCAATCCAATCCGACCTATCGGCTCAACACGCCGGCGCGCTCCTACGTGCTCAGGCGCAAGCCGTTCGGCAAGCTCCTGCCGTCAGCGCATGCGGTCGATCGCGAATTCCGCGTCATCGCAGCGCTCGGCAAGCAGGGCTTTCCCGTCGCCAAGGCCTACGCGCTGTGCAACGACGACAGCGTCATTGGTGCTGCCTTCTACATCATGTCGATGGAGGAGGGCCGGGTGTTCTGGGATCCGACCCTGCCGCATGTCGACGCGCCGCAGCGCCGCGCGATCTTCACCAGCAAGATCGAGACGCTGGCGAAGTTGCACACCTACGATCCCGCCGCAATCGGCCTCGCCGATTTTGGCAAGCCCGGCAACTACTTTGCGCGTCAGGTCGACCGCTGGACCAAGCAGTATCGTGCGTCCGAGACCGAGCATCTGCCGGAAATGGAGAAGCTGATCGAGTGGCTGCCGCGCACCTTGCCGGCGCAGCAGCGCGTCTCGATCGTGCATGGCGACTACCGGCTCGACAACATGATCTTCCACGTGACCGAGCCGCGCGTCATCGCGGTGCTCGACTGGGAGCTGTCGACGCTCGGCGATCCCATGGCGGACTTCACCTATCTGCTGATGCAGTGGATCATGCCGGGCCTCGACGGCGTCGACCTGAAGGCCAAGAACATCCCGACCATGGAGGAGGCGGCCGCGATCTATCGCGGCGTCACCGGCACCGAGCTGCCGGACCTCAACTGGTACTTCGCCTACAATCTGTTCCGGCTCGCCGGCATTCTGCAGGGCATCATCGGCCGCATCCGCGACGGCACCGCCGCCAACGACAAGGCGATCGAATCCGTCAAGCGCATGGTGCCGATGACCAAGCAGGCCTGGGCCTACGCGCAGAAGGCGGGCGCGGCGTAGTCGCGTCGTAGCCCGCATGAGCGCAGCGACATGCGGGGCCAGCGCTCCTGCCGGTGAAGACCCCGGATGTCGCTTCCGCCTTCGCCGGTTGGGCTTCGGCGGACGAGCCGCTCATCCAGGCTACGCAGCGACCACCCACCAGCTTCGGGGCTCAGCGGCCGCCGCCGCCACCACCGCCCCCGCCGCCGCCGCCTCCGGCCGCGGTCATGGCGCTGCTGTAGCGCGGGTCGGTCTGCTTCATGTAGGTCGGCGAGGTGTCGGAGGTGCGATGCCGCGAGGGCTGCGGCAGCAGCTCATAGGTTCCGCAGGAGCCCCAAGAGCTCAGCTCGCAAGGCGACAAATTGAGCTGACGTGCATGGGCGCCGGTCGCCCCCGCGCCGGCCGCAATGGCCCCGATCGTGGTGAGCAGCCGCAGTTTCGACATCCTCGACATCTGATCCATCCTTCGGTTTGGCGAAGCCGAAATGGTCCGCTTGCGAGGTTCGACGGCGCCTCGGAGCAGCCGGTTCGAAGATGCGACCGGAAAAAGCGCGGCTAGCGCTGACATCCTCGTTTGAACCCGATCGCCGCTCGCGGCGACGTCACGCTTTCCGTAGCCCGCATGAGCGCGAGCGACATGCGGGGACACACGAGCTGCACGCGAGCCCCCGGATGTCGCTTGCGCTCATGTGGGGCTACGCCTTCGTACCCGCGACGATGGCGCCGACCGCCGCGCGACCGTGATGTGATGCGCCTTGCTGCTTGGCGTGCAACGCCCATATCCACGTGGAGAGCCGTCATGATCCATCAACTCCGCATCTACGAGATCTTCGAGCACAACAAGGCGGCGTTTCACGCCCGCTTCCGCGATCACGCCGCCCGCATCATGCGCACGCGCCATGGCTTCCAGATCGTCGCGATGTGGGAGAGCCGGTTCGGCGAGCGGACCGAGTTCGTCTACGTTCTGGAATGGCCGGACGAGGCCACCAAGATGGCGGGGTGGGCAGCCTTCATGGCGGATGCGGAATGGGCCGAGATCAAGCGCATCACCCATGCCGAGCATGGTCTGATGGTCGGCCAGATTGAGGACCGCCTGCTGACGTCGGTCGACTACTCGCCGGCTGTCGGGCGAAGCCTGTTGCCGCCGGATCGATGATCCCAGGTAGGCGCCGGCGGTGCCCGCCGGGCAACTCGGATGCGCGACGTCAGGGCGGAGCGATGATGAGTGCGATCCGACGATGTGAAAAGGCTGCGCCTACAAGGAAAGTTTGTGTGGTTCTTCAGCGCGATGAGCGCCGTCGTAGGCCCATGCTCAAATTTTTAACTTTCGCTTTTTCGGAATTTGTGATTTGATTGCCGCCATCCCGCCTCAACGAGAGGGGCGTTGCGCGCGATCGTCACGACACGCGAGGCGGGGAGGCGGTGGCCGCGGAGATGCCGCAGCGTAGTTTGCTACGCGGACGAACGGCAGCTCGCGGACGTGAAGTCGCAGGGTGCTGACACCCCGATGCTGGTGTCACGTTCGCGACGGCGCTAACGCGCCGCGCGGATCATGGTGGCCAACAAGCCCGGTGCACCAGGCAGACTGCGTATAAGCGTGAAGACCATCGCGCAGGGAAGGCCGGGTGTTCTCGGCTGCACCTGTGGTACCTGCCGCCTGCATTTTTTTCGCAGGCGGGCCGCAGGCGTCAGCCGACGCCTGGCCTTCCCTGCGCCCTCGATGCGAGAGGGCGGTGAAATTCGGGATCACTCGGGCGCGAAGGCGTCGCGGGAAGAATTTTGCATGATTGCACGCGGTCATCATGATTGAACTCCGTCGCTGCGCTCGCAATGACGGCTGCAGAAAGGAACGTCGCCTGACGGACAGCCGGCAGCCACGTTGCTCGCGCGATTCCGCGGTATGGGTTCCCGCGTTCGCGGGAACGACAGCGGAGTGTGTTGCGCGCAGCTGTGCCGAACGGGCCGCAGTGGCGCGGCAACAACAGCTGCCGTCCCGGCGGACGCCGGGACCCATACCGCGTGATCTGGCGAGGGACGTCGCTGTCAGTTGCGGGCTTCATTCCGGCCAGGGGATATGGGTCCCGGCGTCCGCCGGGACGACACCGGTGTTTGGCGCGGCAACCCGGCTAAATCGGTTTTCCCGCGTATGGCATCGACGCCGTGAGGCCGCCGTCGACCGGGAAAGCCTGGCCGTTGACGTAGGAGGCCTCGTCGCTGGCGAGGAACAGGCCCATGGCGGCGATCTCGTGCGGCTGGCCGGCACGCTTCAGCGGATTGAGCTGGCCGATCTTGCCTTCGGTGCCGCGCTCCTTGGCGCCGTCGAAGATCGGCTTGGTCATGCCGGTCTCGATCAGGCCGGGACAGACCGCGTTGATGCGCACGCCGGTGCCGGACAGCGAATAGGCGGTGGTCTGCACCAGGCTGATGACGCCGGCCTTGCTTGCGGCATAGGGATGGCCCGAGGCGCCCGACTTCAGGCCCGCAACGGAGGCCGTGCAGACGATGGCGCCGCGCTGCTGCCGCACCATGTGCGGCATCGCGTATTTGACCGCGAGGAACGGCCCGATCAGGTTGATGCGCAGGATCTCCTGCCAGTGCTCGACGGTCTGCTCGGCGATCGGGATCAGCCCGCCGGAGATGCCGGCATTGGCCCAGATCACGTCGAGCTTGCCATAGGTCGCGACGGCGCGATCGATGAAGCCGCTGACATCGGCCTCGGAGCCGGCGTCGGCGATCACGGCCTCCGCAATGCCGCCCTGCTGCTTGACCATTTCGGCCGTCTCCTTGACGCCCTCGCTGCGGTCGACCGCGATCAGCCGCGCGCCTTCCTTCGTGAACATCAGCGATGCGGCGCGGCCGATACCGCTGCCGGCGCCGGTGATGATGACGGATTTGCCTTCGAGGCGGCCCATGTTTCCTCCTGCTTCAATTGTAATCAGTTGCGTGCCGCGCAACGGAATTCAAACGCCGTTTCAAACGTGCTGAGATCGCCAAGCGGCTTGAGACGATCTAGGCCTTCACGTACAGCGAGAGACGAGCGGAGGGAAGGGTTTGAGCGATGTCGGCTGATGGAACGAAACCTTCTGTCGTCACCACGCGCTGGTGGTGGGTGCGTCACGCGCCGGTGCGCAGCGATGGCGGCAACATCTACGGCCAGTCCGACATCGCCTGCGATACCTCCGATCGCGAGGTGTTCGAGGCGGTCGCGAAAATCCTGCCGCGCAGCGCGGTGTGGTATGCGAGCAATCTGATGCGCACGCATCAGACTGCGGAGGCGATCTGGGCCGCCGGATTCCCGCGTCCCGCAGCGATGATCAGGGAGACCGCTTTTGCCGAGCAGCATCTCGGGCAATGGCAGGGCATGAACCGCGCCGCGTTCCTGGCGAGCCGGCCGGCGGGCAGCCACTGGTTCGCCGACATCGATGAGCCGGCGCCGGGCGGCGAGAGCTACATGGATCTGTACACCCGCGCGACAGCGGCGATTGCGCGTATCACGGTTTCGGAAGCCGGCCGCGACGTCATCGCCGTCGGCCATGGCGGCACCATCAAGGCGGCTGTTGGCCTGGCGCTCGGCGGTCTGGTCGAGAAGGGGCTGGCCTTCGACATCGACAATTGCTCGGTGACCCGGCTCGACCACATCGTGGCCGGCGAGACCAGCACATGGCGCCTGCCAATGGTCAATCAGCAGCCGTGGATCGCGGATGCAAGGCACAAGGCGATGCATCAGCCGGCCGGGCCGGAGCTGACGACGAGCAAGCTGGCGTGAGGCGTCCCGTAGCCCGGATGAGCGAAGCGACATGCGGGTTCACCGGGACAGCACGTGAGACCCCGGATGTCGCTGCGCTCATCCGGGCTACGGGACTTACAATGAGCCGTCGCAGCCGACGACATTCCAACAAGCCAAGGAGGACTCCCAATGACCCTGTTCGACATGACCGGCAAGGTCGCCGTCATCACCGGATCCACGCGCGGCATCGGGCTCGCCATTGCCGAGCGCATGGCCGAGCACGGCGCCAAGGTGGTGATCTCCTCGCGCAAGGCGGATGTCTGCGATGCTGTCGCCAAGGAGCTCAATGAGCGATTTGGAGCGGGTACCGCGGCCGCGGTGGCCGCCAACATCTCCAGCAAAGAGAACCTGCAGAACCTCGTCGACGAGGCCAACCGCATCTACGGCAGGATCGACGTGCTGGTCTGCAACGCGGCGTCGAACCCGTATTACGGGCCGCTCGCGGGCATCTCCGACGATCAATTCCGCAAGATCCTCGACAACAACATCGTCGCCAACAACTGGCTGATCAGCATGGTCGTGCCGCAGATGATCGCGCGCAAGGACGGTTCGATCATCATCGTCTCCTCGATCGGCGGCCTGAAGGGCTCGACCATTCTCGGCGCCTATGCGATCTCCAAGGCCGCCGACATGCAGCTCGCGCGCAACCTCGCTTGCGAATACGGCCCGCACAATGTCCGCGTGAACTGCATCGCGCCCGGCCTGATCAAGACCGATTTTGCCAAGGCGCTGTGGGACAATCCGGAGAACCTGAAGGCCTCCACCGCGCGCTCGCCGCTGCTCCGCATCGGCATCCCCGACGAGATCGCGGGGGCCGCGGTGTTCCTGGGCTCGGCGGCCGGCAACTTCATGACGGGGCAAACGATGGTGATCGACGGCGGCGCGACGATCAGTTGAGGGGGACATACGGGTGTGGTGCGCGATGACGCCGCCACACTCTCAACTGTCGTCCCGGCGAACGCCGGGACCTATAACCACCGGCCGCCATGAGGCAGGCAACTGGCAGTGATGACCTTCGACAGATCACGCGATATGGGTCCCGGCGTTCGCCGGGACGAGAGCATTTGCTGCGCGCCGCCCTCACTCCACCGCCGCGTACACCACGTCGCGCACCAGCGTGCGCAGATAGTCGCGCTGTCCGGGAGCCTGGGCCATGAACACGCAGAACAGATCCTCCTTCGGATCGATCCAGAAGAACGTCCCGGCGATGCCGCTCCAGAAGAAGGTGCCGGCCGAGCCGGGGAAGGGGGCGATGCCGGCCTCGCGGCGCACCGCGAAGCCGAGGCCGAAGCCGTGACCGGGCGACAGCAGCGTGCCCTGCGTCTTCACATGTGGACCGAGATGGTCGGAGGCCATCAGCTCGAGCGTCTTGCGGCCGACCAGCCGGGTGCCGTCGAGGCTGCCCTTGCCGAGCAGCATCGCGCAGAACCGGGCGTAGTCCATGGTGGTCGCGACCAGGCCGCCGCCGCCGGATTCCATCAGCGGCTGCTCGGTCATCTTGAACAGGTTGACGGCCTCGCCGGTCCACGGGTCCTTCGCGAACGGCTCGGCGAGCCGGTGCGCATTGGCCTCGCTCGTGAAGAAGCCGGTCTCATTCATGCCGAGCGGCTTGAGGATGCGCTCGGACAGGAAGCCGCCGAGCGATGTGCCTGCGACGACCTCGATGATCCGTCCGAGGATGTCGGTCGAGCGGCTGTAGTTGAACTCAGCGCCCGGCTGGCAGATCAGCGGCAGGCCGGCGACGATGGCCGCGTGCTCGGCATTGGTGATCTTGCGGCTGCGCACCCGCGATTGTTGGTAGAGCTGGTGCACCGGCCCGGTGCCGGTGTGCTCATACGCCAAGCCCGAGGTGTGGCGCAGCAGGTCCTGCACCGTCATCGGCTGGGCGACCGGTACAAGCTCCAGCTTGCCGCCGGTCTCGACGCCCACTTTCTGCTCGCCGAATTCCGGGATGAACTTGGCGACCGGGTCGGACAGCAACAGCTCGCCGTCCTCGACCAGCATCATGATCCCGAGCGAGACGATTGGCTTGGTCATCGAGAAGATGCGGAAGATCGAATCCGGCCGCATCGGCGTGTCGGCGTCGGGCGCTTGCCGGCCGATGGCGTCGAACCAGCCGATCCGGCCGCGGCGGCCGACCAGCAGGGTGGCGCCGGGGATGGTTCCCTTGTCGGCCTCGCGCTTGAACGCATCCGAAGCTCGCTGCAGCCGCGCCTGGGACAGGCCCAGCGCCTCGGGGCGGTCATCCGGCAGCGGCGGCGTCAGCGAGCGGAGCGCGGAAAGGTGCGCGCTGGATGCGGCAGTCGGCGGGGTCATGGGCTCTCCCTGAAGTCCTGTTGTCGGTTTGCATCAAGTCTGGCGCGGAAGTTGTGGTCTGACCAGTCGATTTGCCCCATTGCACCCTTGCATTCGGGGGGAGGTCTATGCTTCAAAGCGCGCGAACCGGCGACACTGTCCCGGCTCGCTAGGAGTGTAGCTCAATTGGTAGAGCACCGGTCTCCAAAACCGGGGGTTGGGAGTTCGAGCCTCTCCACTCCTGCCAGCTAAGTGCTTGAAATCCTTAAATTCTGGGCTATTTGATCGAAAACCGGTACACAAAACCGGTGTACATCGACCATGAGCCTCAGAAAGACCTACGTGACCAAGCGCAAGGATTCTACCCAAGCTCAATTTCGGATGCGGGTGCCAACACGTGTTCTAAATCGTGTCCGAGGGAGGCGCGTGATCCTGCCCCTTGGCGACCTGACGGTCACCACGACTTTCGGCAATGTCGTCAGCTTCTCGCTCCGCACGAACGATCAGAAACTGGCCCAGCGCCGCGAGCGGGCCGCACGCGAAGCGCTCCAGAACATCTTCGACGCCGCGGAGCAGGGGCCTCAGCAACTTGATCATCGGCAACTCGTCGCTCTCTCGGGCGACGTTTACAGGCTGTACGTTGAGATCTACGAGCGGGACCCGGGGACCACGTTCCAGTGGGCGGCCCACAAGGCATTCGCTCGTGCCGCGATGGAGGGGCGGCTCAAGGCCTCCGCCATCGTTCCCGGCCAGATTGCCCGTGACGAGGTCGACCAGGCTTCCAATATCTTCGGCGATGATCTCACGGCCGGCGTGAATGCCCTGCCGCCTGGTGAACCATACGAGGCGCTCGAAGCGCGTTTTGGTCTCTTGGCGGATTGGGCCCTGTCCCAGCGCGGCATCGAGCTGGATCCGGATACGCGGCGGAAATTCATGGTCCAGGTTGCGTCGGCGTCCATCGATGCTGGTTGGCGTCTCAAGCGCGCCGCGGCGGGCGATTACACGCCCGATCCGAGGGCGGCTCGCTTTCCTCCATTCGAGACGAAGGACTCCTCCGTAACCCTGCAATCGCTGCTGGAGGGCTGGTGGACGGAAGCTGCTGCCGTCGGGCGGAAGCAGTCGACCTACGAGGCCTATTCCGGCACGATCGAGACGCTGTCTGCGTTCCTCAAGCACGATGACGCTCGCCGGATCACCGAGGCCGATATCCTGAGGTTCAAGACACACCGCCTCACAGAAGTGAGCCCCAAGACGGTGAGAGACAAGGACCTCGCCGGGCTCAAGAGCCTGTTCCGGTGGGGTGTCTCGAATCGTAAGCTGACATCCAACCCGGTTGAAAACGTCACGGTACTCCGGGGCAAACGGCGCCGCACACGTTCCCCGGGCTTCACTGACCATGAAGCAGCCGAAATCCTGAGCCGGTCGTTCAACTATCGTCCCGAGGGAAATGAAGGTGCACACTCAGTGGCCGCCAAGCGTTGGTTGCCCTGGCTCTGCGCTTACACCGGCGCCCGAATCGGCGAACTGGCCCAGCTTCGAACGCAGGACGTATTTCTAGACGCTGAAACTTGGTGCCTCCGAATCACTCCAGAAGCGGGGACAGTGAAGACGGATCAGGCTCGCGTCGTGCCAATCCACCAGCACATGATCGACCAGGGTTTCCTTGATTTCGTAAGAGGGCGTCGCGATGGTCCTCTGTTCGCGGACGGGACCCGTGTCGACGGAAAGCCGGTCGGTTCGGAGAGTCTTGTCAACCGCTTGAGGGACTGGGTTCGCGCGATTGTCCCGGACCCGAACGTTCAACCCAATCATGCCTGGCGTCATCGGCTGAAAACGCAGTTCCGCGATCTCCGCATTGAGCAACGGGTCGCGGATGTGATCCAGGGCTGGTCGGAAGAGGACTCAAACAACGCAGGAAGTGGGTACGGCGAGGTCAGCCTGAAAGCAAAGGCAGACGCGATCAAGGCTATCCCACGTTATCAAGTCGAACAGACGGTTCGGAACGCTGTTCGTCGGGACGCCGCTTGTCCGACGGTATCTTAGGCCCGAGCGCGCAATCCAGTTTGGTCCACCCGAGCAGGCTCACCCCTTCGCTGCTCGTTCACGAGCCTTCATGGCTTTCCATTCTTCCCATGCACTCACTGGCTCCGCGAGAGGCCTGATACCCGAAGCGCGATCCAACCACAGATCGATAGCTTTTCGATCCCATCGCTGCGTGCCGGGAATCGGACCCGGTACAATGCCTTTCTGTATCCAGGAATCAAACGCGGCCTTCGTTTCGCATCCGCAATACTCAGCCGCTTCTTCCTTTGTCATGCCTCTCGGTGCAACGCTCGCCCAACGAGAAGATCGCCGCTCCGCTTGAGTTTTCTGGTTCGGATCTGGTTCGTCACGCATGGCACGAGTCTCTTCCGGTGCAGGGATACTTTCCGTGTGTCGATAGATAGGTATTTCATATGTGCTTACTGAATGGAGCGCGGACACGTCGGGCTGAGCGTTGTCTCAGCTCATTTGTTCTTGGAGGAAGAAGGGCTGGGTTTCTCTTTCGTCTTCCGTTCAGACCTATGAATCTGCATCAAACGTCTCAATTTTTCTTGCGGGGAACGACCACCATCTTCCGCGGGTGACCGTGATCTCAGCGAGGCATATGAAATATTCCAATGCGCTTGTGGCTGAGCCTGGCGTCGACACAGCTGTCTCATAGCCTCTATGTCGGCGAAAGTCGTATAGTGCTTGTTCGCGATCATCTCGTAAGCTAATCGGCCTCGCGATATTTCTCTTCGCAGGCTCGCCAGCTTTATCGATCCGTCCGGGAATGCGAGCCGAGCGGCGATATCCAACCGTAGGGGAGTGTTGGGGCCGACGCTATTTGCATCGGGTAGATGTAGCTCTTTTTTCGGCATTGTTTCCTCTCACGTCGGTTCAATCGCAAAACCACCGATGCGTCATGCCAGGTGATTGTCGGTTCTACCGCTATTTTACGAGAGATCAGGCCGTATGGCCATTTGCATTGATGCAAATCGGAAACAGACGACCCTCGTTAGAATCCTCGGTGGTTCAGGTGTATTCTGTTTCGCTGTCGTGGGCGCGCCAGTTCATCGACTCGTCAATGCGACGCTGAACCAGCAGCGCCAGCGCTTCTGGGTCGTGCGAACCGCCGTTGATATGAATCGCGACATTTCCGTAAGTGCTACGACCGAGTCCGAGACCGGCGTCCGGAATCGATGGAGCCGGAACATTCCTTACGGCGTTCGTAGGCGCGGGCACGTTCTGGATTGGAGACGATCTGCGTCGAAGCTGATACTTGCCGGGGCGTTCCCAACTGTAGCCGACCGCATCCCCGTGGTTGCCAGATATCATCTGGATGGCGCCATCCTCGCGGACTTTGCCGGTTGCCATGCCGACGTGATGCGGCGCGACCATGACGTCACCGCGCTTCACCGCGCCTTCGACGGCAGAGCCCCATCGATAGAAGCTTGCCGCCGCCGCGCTGCCGGTGCCCTTGATGCCATTCTCACTGAGTGCGGCATTGACGAAACGAGCGCACCATGCGTTGACGTTCCCGCGCGGATCAGCCTTGATGAAGTCACCAATTTCCCGGGTATTGGTCCACTCGTTCTTGCCGACGAACCGCTCTGCCGTCTTCACGGGGTCGCCGAGATCAGACGGAGTTGCCTGAGAGTCGGCCATTTGACCCATGAACTTCCCGACACCAGTGGACCAGTATCTGTTCAAGCCGCTCGGATCGCTAGCGGCTCCAACCGGAGCATAGATTTTGCCCATGCGGCCAAGATCGCCGCCGGCACGCTGCCAGTTCTTTGCGACAGTGGACGCTGTTTTACTAATTCCGGCATCGAGGCTACCGAACTGCATCTTGCGAGCCATGCCGGTTGCAGGATCCATGATCCCGCCCGGGTTATTTCCGCTCAGGTTTCGACCTTGCCCCGTCTCATGGGCCATGATGGCTGCGAGCAGCGCGGGGCTGATTCCATTGGCCTTCGCGGCTGCCACTACCTGATCGCACTTGCCTGCCATCGCAGTGCCAGCGAACATCCGGTCGAATGCCGACCTGTTTAGGCCGCTCGCCATGCTGCCTCCCGTTCCGGAAAACGAAGGCATCCGATCGCGGCGGATGATGCCACCGGACCCAATACCAAAGTTCGGAAGGATGCTGCCGGGCGTGCTCTTAAACAGAGCGGTCGGGCTGGCGCTACCAAGTGCCGGTTGGATTGGAACGAGCGATACACCAGAACCGCCGGCGACGAATGAAGAATGCTCGACGATCGCGCCATATTTTGCAAGCTGATCCTTCAGCTCATCGACGGCCGAGGACGTTCTGCGGCGGCCGGAGAAGTCCGTAGGCGCGCCCTCTTTGCCTTGACCCTGCTCTTTCTTGAGGCGCTTCTCTCGCTCCTTTTTGAACTCCTCTTGCAGCGCCTTGAAATCTTCGGGGCTGTTGTCCGGCCTGCCATCGCCGTAGAGCAGCATGCCGAGCCACCCGGTCAATGGGGCCGCTACACGTCCGGCCACCTTTGGGGCTGCCTTCTTGATGAATTCCTTACCAGGAACCAAGCTGGCGATCCATTCGACCCACTTGCCAATGCGCCATAGGAACGCGGTAACGGCTCCGAGCACCGTAACGAGCGGCGTAAGGAAGCGAAGCACCAACGTGAAGCCGAGTAGTTCGGTGGCGAACTTCGCCATGGCCTTCGTGTCACCTACGTTAACGCCGGCAAAGTTTGCGATGCCGGTAAAAACGTCTTTTAGGGTAGACCAGACGGCCTTGATGCCTTCGGCAATGCCGCGGCCTATATCACCGTACTTCTTAGCATCGCCTGCCGACGCCCCGCCGAACGCATTATCTAACAGTTCCTTCCATGAGCCATATCCGAACCCGGTCCGGATGCCAGCAACGAAGTTGCGGATGTTCTCGGTCAAACGGCTGTAGTCGAATGCGTTGCTGAAGTCGCGGAACCAGTCGCTTATCTCTTCGAACGCATCGGTGAAGCCGCCGCCGATGTGCTCGAATGCGAGAGCAAAGCCCTGGACGATGCTGTTCCACCGACCTTGGAGCGAGTTGGTTTTGAGCTTCGACGCTTCCGCGATCTTGTCCGTCTTTTCTTCAACGGCTTTCCTGGTTGAGATAATCTGATCGATGGCGTTCCCGATCTGCAGAATCTCATCGTCCCAAGATTCTCCTCCGAGCAGCCGAGCAACATGGGTTCTCCTCTGGTCGGAAAGCGACTTCATGCGCTTGAACATGTCGATCAGGAGATTCATGGGGTCGTCGGCCGCGCGTCTCGACATTGCAGACTTGCTGCCGAGCCCAAGCAGTCTCGCTGCCTGATCTAGATCCTTTGCCTTCTGACCTCTCGCGTTACTGCCGCCGACCAGCGTAGAAATCAGGTTGCTGATGGCGTTGCCGGCCTTGCCCGGCTGTACACCACTGGAGACGGCGACGGACAGGAGCGTTGCAAGGTCACGTTCGTTGAGCTTGCTCATCGAAAGTGCGGCGTTGCCCTTCTTGAAGCCCTGAATTACCTCATCAGGATCAGCGGCCGTCTCTGCAGCTGCTACGCCGATCGCGTTCATCATGGCAAGCACGCGCTTCGGATCGACGTTCCTGACATCTCCGCCGAAGATGGTGGCCACCTTGCCGCTGAGCTTAATCAGTTGGTTGACGTCCAACTCAAGCGCAGACGTCGCCTCTAGCGCGCCCTGCGTGATCTGGCGAGCAGCGCCCCTGCCGAACCCCGCTTTCAGCGACTCGGTGAAGCTGTCGATGATCTTGCTGGCGGACTCGCCAAACTTGATTGAAGACTTGTCGATCCAGTCCCTTCGCTCGCTCTTGATCTCATCGCGGCTAAGGTCTCCGAAGATGGACGCCTTCACCTCGCTCAGATCGGATTGCATACGGCGCTTGAGGGCCACTCCGATGCCGCCTGCTGAGGCCACGCCACCGATCGCGAGTTGGCGGACGGTCGGTCCGGGAATGCGGCCAATACCACCATATCCCAATCGGCCACTACCACGTTCGGCTGATCGTTCGGCTCTGCGCTCTGCAGCAGAGCGACGCTCGACCTGACGCAGATAGCCGGCTTCCATCCGCTCAAGTGACTGAAACATGCGCCGCGTATCGCTGACACGCTGATCGGCCGCCTTGCGCCAGACGTCAGACATGGAGCGGGCGGCAGACTTGCCGGTGTTCGCGAGACCTCGCATCTGTTGCGCGGCTGCCTGCGCTGCCCGGTTGAAGCTGTCCATTGACGTCAGGCCGGCCCGTCCCACGCCAGATAGCTGGTTGTTGATCCGCTTGGCGATGTTTTCGAACTGCTTAAAGTCCGCGATCACTCGCTTAAGGACCGGCGACATTTCATTGACGGCCGTTAGGCGGGCGTGGATATCTAGGTTTTCTGACACGTCTTATCTTTCGTTGTTTGTTGGCGTCACGCGGACGCATGAACCTACCGAGATGTGAGGGGTACCTTGAGAGGCGGTGGGGGGCGTAATTCGTCTTTTACGGAATCGATCAGAAAAGGCGGCTCCAACCCCAGCCGGCCTATCGTCAAAAAAATCTCGACTCTGCCCGGTCGATTTCGTCGCTGGGAAACCGTTTTCGGCAGACTTGCAACGGTGTGGCTGGTCGATGCAGCCAAGATGTCATTGCGGTGCGATGTAGCTCGCGCTATAATTATTGTTGTTGGCTTCTGTGCCCCGGCCTCGATCGACAGCCCCAAGATCGACTTGCCCGGATCATCGCAACGGCGGGTAATCCTCATGAGGAAGCCGTTGCGCTATGACTGCACTCAAAATCCGTGAAGATCGACTCTGCCGCCGCCTCGCCAAGGCCGACCACCGTCTAGCCAAGACGCCAGCGCGATCTTGGCTCCGCCAGGAATATGGGCCGGGCTACATGGTGTTGGACTACACCAACACCGTGCGACTCGGATGCGGGCAGCGCGCATACGATGCCACGCTGAGCGAAGTAGAGGCGTTCGCCAGCAAACTCTGAGCCCATGGATGAGGTGGCCGGTCATGCGAACCCGGCCGGCCACCGACGCCATGTGTGGCTGGCAGGAGCGCCGGCAGCCTGATCGATGGAGAGCACCGCAGCCTGTCCACCCGCGCCTTCCTTGCCGGAAGGACGCAGCGTGGAGGCTGGTTCAAATTGGGTATATGCCAATGGCACCAGCCCAATGGGTCTTCAAATAAATTATTGAACCAGTCTAACCGAACTGATATTAGGGAACCAGTCTAACGAAACTGACGGGGTCTTCAATGTTCGTTCGCGCCTACCTTCGCGCCAGCACTCAAGATCAGGATGCCAACCGAGCGGAAGGCGATCTGAAGAACTTCGCCAAAGATCGCGGGCTCAAGATCGCTGCGTGGTATCGCGAGAACGAGTCCGGCACGAAGCTCGACCGACCGGAACTGTTCAAGCTTCTCTCTGACGCTCAGGAAGGCGACGTGCTTCTGATTGAGCAAGTGGATAGGCTGAGCCGACTGGACGAGTCCGATTGGAAGAAACTCCGGGCCATGATCGATGCCAAGGGCGTTCGCATAGTCGCTCTTGATCTGCCGACTTCGCACCAATTCATAGGCGGCGACGCGGACAGCTTCGCTGGCCGGGTCCTAGCGGCTGTGAACGGCATGGTGCTCGATATTCTGGCCGCGACTGCGCGGAAAGATTACGAAGACAGACGCCGTCGCCAGGCGCAAGGGATCGCCAAGGCCAAGACGGAAGGGAAGTTTAAGGGACGCCCTGAGAACGTCGACCGGAATGCTGGTATTGAGGGTATGCTCAAATCCGGCATGTCTTGGAGCGACATCGAAGCTGCTGCGGGATGCGGCCGGGCTACAATCGCTAAGATCTCTAGGCGAATGAAGGATCAGGCAGCCAATTTCGAACCCTGCTAGATCAGCGGAACGCAGCGCAGGCGCCACCACTACGGAAGGTCCCGGCCGGACACGTTCTGCCGGGGATCACGGGACAGGCGCGCGGCGTGCCCCGGTGCAGCGCTATGCAGAAGGCACCTAGACCTACCTATCCGGTAGGGCAGGTGCCAGTTCCGGGGATGCGGTCTCGGCCATCGTGAGTCGGCGTCGGGTACGGCCTCGCCGTTGCCGTGCCTATCAACATGGCGAGGGAGAGCATTGCCGCAATCAGTTTGATCTTTCCTCCGGTGTCACCGGGCGGATGGGGCGGAGGCGCCGCGACGACAGCCCCCGCGCTTGAGAGTCGCGAGTCTCCTCAATCACCTACGCCTCCAGAGAACGACGGTCCTCGGAGACCGCCTTCAGTTCAGCTTGCTCGTCAGGTAGCCGCCTCCGCTTCGATCTCTGCCAGCTTCGTCAATGCTGCATCTAGCGCGGCTTGCTCTGCGGCTGTGTCCCTGACACGGTTCAGCACCCCGCGAGCGGCCTCAACTTCCTGCCGTGCCGCTGCAAGGGACCGACGCCGGTCAAAGTCCTCAATAGCCTGAGCCCGCAGCTTCCGAACATCGAACGGCACGTTTTGAACCACGTCAGCGACGGCGTGAACTGATCGTGATCTGCGGAATGTGTGTTTCGTCATCTTACTTTCCTAAGCGGCGGGCTGCCGCAACTTCGTCCATATGTTTCCGAGTGACGCTACCGGCGGCATAGCGCTCGCGAACCGCGTTCCAATCATCCGGCAGTGCGGCCTTACGGCGCGTAGCTGCAACTTCCCGGCGCATTGCCTCGGTTAAAGTCAGATTGCCGGGCGGTGTGGCTTCGGGCTCTGCATCAAGGGGTCGGAAAGCTGTTGGCATGGCTGCTCGCAGCGCACTGACGTAGTTGGAAGGTGAGAGCACGCCTTTGCCAGGAAGGCTGATGTAGCCCTGTTCAGTCATGCCGCCGCCGGCCAAATCGATGGCCGATTGCATCACCGCGTCGGCAGTGACCGCGAAGCCAAGCTTGCGTGCCTCGACGACGATCAGATTTTCCAGGTCGGTCATCGCGTGGCCTCCCGCTTCAAACGATCGATCAAGGCGCGACGCATCCACGAACTGCGGTTCGGGCTCGATGGGTCATCTTGCGCGGCTGCTCGGTCGATTTGTTCCAGCAGTAGCTTCGGGACTACGAGGCTGACGTTCTCCATCGGGCTGGCGACGAGGTCGTCGAACTTGATGTTCGCCATAGGCGGGGTACTCCATGAAAAAAGCCCGCGCGGTTGACCGGGCGGGCTAAGTGGCAGTTGATCAAAATGAAAATGGCCACCCGGATGAGGCGGCCATTATTCATCGTGAATGTATAGCAGTCTATCTGCATTATTACCTAATATACGCCAAACGTCAAGACCAGCGCAAACGGCCGGCATCGAGACGCGAAAATCAAATGGCCCTTTTTATGCGATCGGAATCTTGCGAACGGCGGAGCACAACCGAGGTTTAGCCAGCTCTTAGTGAAGGCTCAACCAGGGTTGACTTAGTTCGGTCGATGCCAGCTATGGCGCGCCTCGACCTTCCTCTCGTCGTGCTCCAGAGCCTGAATGCTGGCCCTAGAGCACTTTCGAGGAGCCAGCCAGGTAGCGGCCCTGAAGCTTCAGAGAACGCGCCAGTGAGGCCCGCAAGGGTCGGCAGTATCGGGCGAACGGCAGACACCGCCCAATCATCTCCCCTGGGCGTGCCCCTCATACTGATCTTCCCTTCGAACAGCACCCCGTCTTGCCGCGCCAACACCGCAGCGAGGTCTTCGGACAACGTGAGTTTGATCGTTCCAAGGTTGGTTGGCTTGGTGCTCCCCGCCAGATCGGCAGAGATCTCGAGAGCCGCACGACTACACGCGGTCGCACCGCCGATCACCAAACCGGCCGAGAAGCGGGAGCAACCAGCCGCCGCATCGAGTCCCTAGAACGCCGGCTCATCCGCATCAGGAGCACCCGGCTGCTGATGCCCGGCATCCTGAGTTTCCGTGAGGCCAATCCACCGCCGCCAGATCGGCGACCAATCTTCGTGAAGCTCTCCGGCTGCCTCCATCTCAGCAACAAATTCGTCGATCTTTGCATCCACTTCCCCATGACTGAGACCGTGCAGCTCCATGGCATCATCCATATCTTCCATCGAGAACCACCAATAGCTCGCTCGATACCACCGAGCTTTTGGAAAGCGCTCGTCTCCCTCTACAAACAGATCAGCCGGCAACCGCTCGCCGGAGGCGGGCTCGAACGGATAGGTGGTGTCTTCTGAGGTGAATTTATGAGGTGAGTGCTGAGGTGAGTCGGGTCCACGCCGCAGACCGTTTCCATGTGCACCGTGGACCGTTTCCGAATCTTCGTGGACCGTTTTGGAATCCCCGTGGACCGTTTTTTTCCGAACCTTTTCTAAACGGTCACCGTCGTGGACCGTTTCTGCTGGACCGTTCTTGTCGCCTTCAACGGCTCCAAATTCATTCCAGAGTGGCAGCCAGTAGATGTTGTGACGGCCCGCCCCGCCTTTGCCGCGCTCCCCCTTACGCTTCACCTTTATCCTCCAGCGTGCCGGGATGATTTTGTCCGCCTCCCGGGTACCATCCGGGCGCTTGCGACCCTTCATAACCCCCGTCTCAAGAGCGGCGATGTTGGCCTTCACCGCACTTACGGTGCAACCGCATTCCTCGGCGAGCGTCACGAAGTTGGGATAGCAATGCCCATGCTTTCCCTGATCGTCACCATATCCTTCGTTGGTCTTGTCGATCATGCGCATGTAGAGGCGCTTCTGAAGATCACTCAGTTCTTTTTTCGGCGCTCTCTGCACGGCGGTGATGAACTTCAGTTTGTTGCCAGCCGTGACCTGGATTCGAACTCCGTACGGCTTGATGATGGGAGTCGGCTTGAAGTTGCCTTTGCTTTCGTCGTGTGACATTGTCCGGGTTCTCAATTCTCGATCGGTTAGGGACCTACAAGCGCCGGCGCGCCAACGCTGGGGCTTTTCGTTAGGATCGCATATCAGCCGCCTGAAGCCGTTGCAGACGCTCCTCGATGGCCTGGCGCACGAACTCCGACCTACCCTGACGTAGGTTCAGGCGCGCTTCATCCAGCGCTGCCAGTTGGTGCGCCGACAACCTGAACCCGACGTAGGGTCGTGCGGTGTCGGGATCGTAAAAGAGACGGCTCATTCTTACTCCAAAACGAAAATCGCCCAGGCGGGATTGCCCAGGCGCGGACGGGGTGTCGAAAAAGCCCCACTTGTGGCGGGGCGTTCCTCAGCGAATGTGTAGCGATGTAATGGTCCTTAGCACAAACCGAGAACGCGGTCAAATATTTGCCCGCCCGGCCGCATCAGCGATGGACCTGCGGATCATCAGAGCGGCCGCACGAGATCGCGCCGCGACGTCCCGCCTTGATTGGCTTTCGAGGCCATGAGAGCGAACCTAGTGGCGATGCTAGGAGTTATACCGACGAACGTCGCGGGCGACTACGAGTCACGCGCAGAGGCGTGCTGATCGGGCCGACGATGCTACTATCTTAGACCACCTCGAAGTCGTCCAAGAACTCGGAGACCGGCGCCACGCCGCAGACGAGCAGGTGGTTGCGGGCACGGGTGCAGGCGAAATAGAGCAGGTGCCGCTCGGTCTCGTAGACCTCCTGCAGGTCGGCCTCGTCGCCCACGGTCTCGATGCGTTCCTGGAGCGGGATGGCCTTGTCGTCGCAGGCCGTCACGAGGACGGCTCGAAACTCCAGAGCCCCTGCCAGGTGCATTGTCGCGATAGAGGCCTGGCCGGTGGCCGTTTCGAAGATCGTCGAGCACCCTGAAGGAAAGGCCTGCTTTCCAGACCGGGCACGTGGCGAGCTGACCCTCGGAACGAACGAAGACGCCGAATTCGTTGGGCATGACACCGCCAGCAGTCTGGTCTGTGATCCACCTGCCGATGGCAGCGCATTCCTCCGTATCATCGGGGAGAACCAGAATGGTCGGCTCCGGGCCGCTGAAGACGGAGATGGCACCATGCCGCCGACTTAGCTGCGAGCATCGTCGAGATCGAAGGACATGTAAGTTTCCGTTCTAGGCCGTCGTCGGGTCGCCTTGACGCCCAAAGTTCATGTTCCCGACCATCCAAAATGCGCTACCTCAGCAAGAGGAATGAAAATATACTCACAACGGCGTGTGTTTGGCGATTTCTCCATCCACGGTCAACAAGGAGGCAAATGGCGATTACTCGGTGATGGATGTATGCCGGCTAAAAAGAAACTCTGATTCGGTGAGAGCAGAAATCAGGTGGCTCGAGGGCGAGAAGGGCCGCCCAAAACCCGGATCGGGCGGGAAGGGTAGGGGACGAGATGGCCGCCGCTGAGATGTACAACGATATCGACCTTGCGTGGCTCATGCGGCTCAGGACGGTCGTGGCTCGCCTTGGCGAGATGGACTGCGCCCGTTGGTGGAATTCGCAGGGTCAGCTTAGTCGTAAGGGCGTGACCGTGCTCCGGAGAGGTTTTCCCCGAACCCACTATTTCGCCCAGGCGAAGTCGGTTCAGATGATCGCGGCCGCCCGCTGCGCGGAGATCTTCGACCCACCGGGGTCGGTCAATCTCTGGCGCTTGACGGACGATCTGGAAGACCGTCTGGATTCGATCTGGGAGGGGTGGCTCGACGCTGCCGCGACTTGGCAGCCGTTCTTCGAGCGCGTCGCGGAGTTGAAGTCCACCGA
The DNA here is from genome assembly GCF_032484535.1 of Bradyrhizobium sp. SZCCHNS3016. Classification (NCBI taxonomy): domain Bacteria; kingdom Pseudomonadati; phylum Pseudomonadota; class Alphaproteobacteria; order Hyphomicrobiales; family Nitrobacteraceae; genus Bradyrhizobium; species Bradyrhizobium sp. SZCCHNS3016. The sequence continues at coordinate 538,667 of NZ_JAUETE010000002.1, read as the reverse complement.
CGTTCCGGTCGCCCTCAAAGACTTCGACTTGGTCACCGACGCCGAGATCCAGGTCCATGCGAAGATCAAAAAGTCGTCGGACGGCCGATCAATCCAGATTCCGGAGAAGTTCGAGGGTAGGCGGTGTACCGCCGCCTTGCTGGCGCTTTCCTTCTCTGCGAGCGTTCCCGGGAATCTGGTCGTCCCTTACGCGCGGATGGCCGACTCATGAAGGTTCGCCCCGAGTGGTCGCAGCGCCTCCTGCGCAAGGGGGTGCTGGTCCAAGAGACTTATGAGCTTTTTTCCGGCTGGGACGACGGGCTGTCGCTCGGGGACAACCTGAAGGCTGCTCTCTTAGGCAAGCACAAGACCGCAGGCTGGGAGCGGGAGGTCAATGCGACGCTGAAGCGTCGTTTGCGCGACATCGATCCGGTGCGCCCTTTGATCGCCCTCGCGAAGAGAGGGATGCCCCTCGTCGACTGGCGGGACTGCTTTCGTCTGTGGATCGGGGCCACGGAGCAGCCGTTCCACGACTTCGCGATGGGTTGGTTGTTCAGCGCGCATGAGAAAGGGCGCTATCAGATCCGCTCCGAGGATGTGAGGCCGGCTTTTGAAAAGGCCGCCGTCGCCAGGGGCTCGAAGGCGAAGCCGTTTTCCGAGTACGGCCAGCTTCGAAGCGCTCGCGATCTACTGAGGATGGCTGTCGATCTCGGCATGCTGGCCGGCGACGGCCCCGCCAAGACCTTCGCCTCGATCGCCATGAGCGACGACGTGACCATGTTCTACGCCCACATGATCAGCGAGATCGAGGGCAACACCACCAAGATGCTCTCCAGCCGCCTTTGGCGCTTGGCCTACATGGCGCCGACCGACGTCCATGTCGCGCTTTTGCGCCTCCACCAGTATAAGCGGCTCAACTACGAAGTGGCGGGAAATATCGCCCAGGTGGGTCTCCCGTTTAAGAGCGCATTGGAATGCGCCGAGAGGGTTGCGGCATGAGCGATTTCGAGAAGCGCCTGCGCCATGATCTGGAGCCGCATTTGGCGGCCGCGGATCCGCGCGCTAAGATCAGCGCTTATCATGACATGCCGTACGCACTCTTCCGGTACGATCCGGAGCAGGAGTACCCGCTGCGGCGGGAGCTGACGATGCTGACGACGCGCCTAACCCAGAAGGGCAAGCGTGTCACCCGCATCTCGCTGGCGGACTGCCTTTCGGAGGCCATGACATCGCAGCGCCCTCTTGAGGATTGGTATGACGCCGAGCGATCGGGGACGGTCGAGGAGACCATCCAGACCATCACCAACATCCTCGAGGAATATGCGCCATTGGTCGACCTCGTCGCGGCCCGCATGCCGACCGAGCCGGACCCCAAGAAGGACGTCGTGCTGATCTCGCGCACCGGCGCTCTGTTCCCCGTGTATCGCACCTTCTCCTTGCTTGAGCAGCTCAAGGGGCGAGTGCATGTCCCCACTATCCTTTTCTATCCGGGCGACCTCGATGGAGCGTCGGGCCTTCGCTTCATGGGCGTACTCGACGCCGAGCATAATTATCGACCGAAGATCTTCTGAGGAATGAATAACGTGACCAAGATCGCATCACTGTTCGCCAGCGACATCACTCGGCAGATCGAGGAAGTCATTAAGGTCGACCAAACGTCCTCGGAGATCATCGCCTCCGAAATCGACGAGTACGTCGTCACGGACGCGATCAAGAAGCACTACGTCCACGTTCTGGAGCGCTATCAGGAGACCCCTCAGAAGCCCCATGAAGGCGTCGCCATCTGGATCTCCGGCTTCTTCGGCTCCGGCAAGTCGAGCTTCGCGAAGGTGTTGGGTCTCGCAATCGAGGATCGCGACATCCTCGGGGTGCCCGCCGCGGAGCGCTTTTCCGCGCGCGCCGGCGACCCGAAGCTCTCGGTCGTCCTCAAGACCATCAACGAGAAGATCCCCACGCACACCGTCATTTTCGACGTCTCTACCGACAGGGGCATCCGGTCCGGCAACCAGATGCTGACCGAGATCATGTACCGGCTTTTCCTTGCCAGCCTGGGCTACGCCAAGGAGATCGACCCCGCCGAGCTGGAAATCGCCCTGGAGACCGAGGGGCGGCTCGAAGAGTTCAAGAAGGTCTTCCAGGAACTGCACGGAAAGTCCTGGGACACTCAGAAGAACTTGCCGATTTTTGCGCTCAACCAGGCGAGCGCCGTGCTTCACAAGCTCGAGCCGGCCACGTATCCAATGGCGGATTCCTGGTCGAAGGGGCGCCCGAAGATTGACATCACGCCGGGCCGTTTGGCCGACCGGATCGTGGAGCTGATGAAGCGCCGCAGGCCGGGGCATTCTCTGATCTTCGTCGTCGACGAAGTCGGCCAATTCGTGGCCCGGGACACCCAGAAGATGCTGGACCTGCAGGCCATCGTGCAGCAGCTCGGCGTCAAGGGGCGCGGCAAGTATTGGATCGCGGTCACCTCGCAGGAACGCCTGAGCGAGGTCGTCAGCGGCCTCGACGATCGCCGGATCGAGCTGCCGAAGCTGATGGATCGCTTCCCGCTTCAGGTCCACCTGGAGCCGTCAGACATCTCCGAGGTCACCAGCCGCCGCGTCTTGGCGAAGAACGCCGGCGCGGAGACCGCCCTCGGCAAACTCTACGACGACAATCGCGCCCGCCTCGATCTGAATTCCAAGCTCACGGCCGACGTCTCGTTGCCGACGCTGTCCCGGGAGCGGTTCGTCGACCTTTATCCGCTGCTGCCCTACCAGATCGATCTGATCATCGACATCGTCTCCGGCCTCCGCATGCAGGGCGGTGCCAGCAAGCATGTCGGCGGCGCCAACCGGACCATCATCAAGCTCGCCCAGCAGCTTCTGATCAACCCGGCCACCAAGATTGCCGACGCCCCCGTCGGCGCGCTGGTGCGCCTCGACCAGGTCTACGATCTCGTCGAAGGCAACATCAATTCCGATATCCGCGCCAAGATCATCTCCATCCCGGCCAAGCTTCAGCATCCCATGGCGCAGGCCGTGGCGAAGGTCGTGTGCCTGCTGCAGTTCGTTCGGACCGTTCATCGGACGCCCGAGAACATCGCGGCCGCCCTGGTCGATCGGGTGGATGCCGAGTCCAGGCTGACCGAAGTGCGGGAGGCGCTGACTGAGCTTGAGGCCAAGCACATGGTCCGCCAGGGCGACGGCGGCTACCGCATTCCGACCCCGGCCGAAGATGACTGGGATCAGACACGGGCATCGATCGATCCCAAGCGGGCCGACGAACGGCGCCTTTACGCTTCGGTGCTGGCCGGCTTCTGGGCCCCGCAGCCCGGCTTCACACTGGGCGACGCCAAGACGTTCAAGGCCGGTCTGATGGTCGGCGGCAACGAAGAGGTCGCCGGCGACGTCTCTTTCCATCTCGATCTCGCGGACACCGCGGAGCAGGCGTTGGTCGAAGCGGAAACTCTGCGCAAGCGCAGCCAGATGGATCAGAAGGACGTTTTCTGGAGCATCGCTCTCGACCAGGATATAAAGCGCGAGATGCGCGAGGCCTTTCGCTCAGACGAGATGATCAAGCGAAAGGGGCGCGGCGCCCCGACCGCCGACGAGACCGCGCTCATCGCCGAGGAGAAGGTTCGGCAGCGCAATCACATGCAGGAGCTCGGCCGGCGCCTGAAGGCGGCTTGTCTCGCCGGCAAGGTGTACTTCCGCGGTAACGACCGCAGTCCCGCCGGCACCGTCACTGAAATCGGGAAGGCCGTCACCGGCGTGCTGCAGCAGGTGCTGCCCGATGTCTATAACCGTTTCTCCGAAGCCTCCGCCAAGAAGAACGACGTCACCAAGGGTATCGATGCGCTGCTCACCGCGGAGAACCTGTCGGGCCTGCCGGCCGTGTTCTCGCATCTTGAGCTGCTGCGGGACGAGCAGAACAAGAGGGTGTTCCGGACCGATGTCGTTCCGTTGTCGGAGATCCTCACGAAGATTGAAGAGCGCGCCGCTTACGGTGAGCAGGTGACCGGCAAGTACCTCGAGGACGAGTTCCTGAAGCCGCCCTTCGGCTGGGACTTCGACGTCGTACGGCTCCTCACCCTGTCTCTGCTCAGGGCGGGAAAGATCGAGGCAACCTCGAAGGGGCAGGTGATCGACCAAGCCACCACCACGGCAGCCAAGGACTGCTTTTCCGGTAACAACATGTTCCGCGCCGCCAGCTTCCGGCCGAAGAAGGGTATCGACTTCGCCGTCCTCGCCGAAGCCGGAGAGAACTACCGGGATACGTTCGGTGACGAGGTCAAGGAGCTGGCGTCGGGCCCTATCGCGGCCGAGATCCGGGCGGCTGTCGAGCGCCATGAAGAGGAGCTTGAGGGCGTTCTAGGCACGATGAGGTCGGCCCAGCTGCCGGGCGCGGATGTGCTCGAAAGTGCCGTCAACCAGATGCGTGCGATTCGGCGCGGCAACGAAGAGAACGCCATCCTCACCTTCAACGCCTCGCACAAGAGCTTGAAGGACGCGATCAAGCGCGCTTCCGATCTGGCCGCGGTGCTCAACGATACGTCGCTTAAGGCAATCGCCGACGCCCGCTCCGCCACTCAGCTCGTCTCCGTGCTGGAGGAAGAGCCAGACCTTGACGCCATCTATGCGCAACAGGGCACGGTTCTCGGCGACCTGATGGAAAGGGAAACTTTTTATCGCGAAATCGGACCGATCTCGACGGCGGCGGCCTCGATCAATGCCGAGTACAAGCGGCGATATGATGCGGCCTTGGACGGTCGCGTCAAAGCCTACCTGAACGCGATCGAGTTGTTGATGAAGACGCCGGGCTGGGAACGGCTCGATGAAGCGCAGCGGGAGGAGATCTCCCGCCATCTGCGTCAATGCGCCGACAAGAACTGGCATAACCAGACGATCCGTCACCTCAGGTCGGAAGCGGAGCTGGCGGAAAGTCGCTTGGCGTTGGCCGTCGCCAAGATGCACCAGATCCTGGAGGGCGAGCGCCTGGCGACGGTGTCCGTTGGACAGTTCTTCGCGGGCGGCATCGAGACCGAGGAGGAGTTGGATCTGGCGCTGCAGGGTATCCGGGATGAGTTTTCGCGACTCATCGGTGAGGGCAAGAAAGTGATCGTCAAGTGAGCGCCGGCTGATGGACAAGGATACCCGAAACGCGATTGAACGTGCCACGCAGAGGATTCGGCGGCTCCTTCAGGAGGACTTTGCCGAGCAGCTCGATGGCGTGTTCGACGTGCGTCTGGACGGTCGTGTTGCCGACGAGGGCGGGCGCCATCTGACGGGTCGCCAGGTTCTGCTACGCGACCGGATCGTGGCGGCCATCGAGCACAAGCGGCGTGCCGGCATGCAGCAGGCCGACGCCGTGCGCGACTACATCCGGGACGCGGCCTTCACCACGCTGAACCGCTTCGCCGCCCTCAAGATGCTCGAGCCGCGCGGGCTGGTTCAGGAGTGCATCAGCAGGGGTGAAAATTCGATCGGTTTCCAGGAATTCTGCGGTCTGGCGCCGGCCCTGAAGACTGCCGACGGTGCCGGCTACCGGTTCTACATCGAGAGCATTTTCGACGAACTGTCCACCGAGGTGAAGGTGCTGTTCGATCGTCGCGATCCGGCGTCGGTCCTCTGGCCCAAGAAGGCGACCTTCGACGAGATTCTCGAGATCCTGAACGTCGCCGACCTCAAGGGCGTCTGGAAAGAGGACGAGACGATCGGCTGGATCTACCAGTTCTTCAACTCCGGCGAAGAGCGTCGCCAGATGCGCGACGAGAGCGCGGCGCCACGAAACAGCCGCGAGCTCGCGATCCGCAATCAGTTCTTCACCCCGTCGTACGTCGTGCAGTTTCTGACCGACAACACCCTCGGACGCATCTGGCACAAGATGCGCGATGGCCGCACCGGCCTGGCCGAGAAATGCGAGTACATGGTGAAGGAGGCGAGCGATGCCGGAGAGTCATCCAGTCCAGCCAAGAAGGACCCTCGTGATCTGCGGATTCTCGATCCCGCCTGCGGCTCGGGCCACTTTCTGCTCTACTGCTTCGCGCTGCTGCTCCTGATCTACGAAGAGGCATGGAACGACGAAACCTCGCCCGTCTCCGGCGCGACGGGCAGGACGCTTCGGCAGGACTACGCCACGCTCGACGACCTTAAGAAGGCGGCGCCGGCGCTGATCCTTCAACATAACCTCCACGGCGTCGATATCGACCCCCGCTGCGCCCAGATCGCGCAACTCGCCCTTTGGATGCGTGCCCAGCGCGCCTTTATGGACAACAAGGTCTCGCGCGGCGACCGACCCATCATCCGCCGCGCGAACATCGTCATCGCGGAGCCCATGCCGGGCGACCCGAAGCTGGTGGAAGATTTCTCAGCGAGTCTGCGTCCCGCTATGGTCGGCGGCCTGTTTAATGAGATCGTGTCCGAAATGCGCCTGGCTGGCGAAATGGGTTCGCTACTGCCGATCGAGCGGACTCTGGCCCGATCAATCGGCCGTGCGCGCGCGGCCTTCAATGAGGAGCAGTTGCGAACCGACCAATTTCTGCCGGGGTTGGCCCCGACGAAGCGCCAAGGCGAACTTGACCTGTCCGGCATCAGCAACTCAGCCTTCTTTGAGAGGATCGAGGAAAATATCTTCTCGGCGTTGAAGGGGTTCGTCAGCGACGCGGTCAACGGGAAGGGCACCAGGCGTCGCCTCTTTGCCGATGACGCTGAGCAGGGGATCGCCTTCGTGGAGCTTTTCGGTCGAAAGTTCGACGTGGTGCTGATGAATCCACCCTTTGGACTTGGCAGCGTTGCCGCGAAGAAGGAATTCGAAACGAATTATCCGAGCACCAAAAACGACGTCTATGCCGCGTTCGTCGAGCGCGGCATAGCCATTCTTCATCCCGGCGGCATGCTCGGTGCTATTACCTCGCGCACCGGTTTCTTTCTTTCGAGCTTCCAGAAGTGGCGCGAGGAGATTCTCCTCAAACGCGCGCCACCTGTTGTGTTCGCTGACCTAGGGGCCGGGGTCTTGGACAGCGCCATGGTGGAGACCGCCGCCTATTGCCTAGAGGTGCTGCCGTGAGCCTGTTCATTCGTTTGATCGATTTCCCTCAGGACCAAAAAGCGTCCGCAATGCTGGCGGCCGCCCGCGAAGAAGGATCCTATCGGTTCGAAGTAAATCCGACCGAGTTCGCGCAAATCCCGGGAAGCCCGTTTGCCTACTGGTGCCCACACAGCATTTTGTCTTCCTTCGCACGGATGAAATCGGTCTCCGATATCGCGACAGCGACCGTGGGGCTTCAGTCCAGCGACGATTTCAGGTTTCTTCGCCTGTGGTGGGAGACCGCAGGCCAAGCAGGATTTTCGCCCTTTGCGAAGGGCGGGCAATACGGAACGTTCTTCGCGGATATTTATCTTCAGGCTCGGTGGGACGACGACGGCGCCGAAATCAAGGCATTCGCGGAGACCACCCCGGGGTCGAGTCATTGGTCGCGCAACATCCGCAGCGCGGACCAATATTTCCGCCCGGGGCTGACGTGGCCGCGCCGCACCAATGGCCTCTCCCTTCGAGTAATGCCGGCCGGGTGCATTTTTGCCGATAAAGGGCCGGCGGTTTTTGTGGAGCATGACGACGAAGAGGCGTTGTTGGCCTTGTGCGCTGTCATGAATTCTACCTCGTTCAACTATCTGGTGGGTGTTCAGCTCGCGAGAACCGAACTGGCGCAGTCATTCGAGGTTGGGCTTATTCAACAGACGCCCGTCCCCACGCTTGGTTCCTCCGATCAGGCGACCTTGGCGGAGCATGCTCGCCGGATTTGGTCTTTGAGGCGACGTCTGGCGAGCACTGAAGAAGTGTCGCGCGCATTCGTCTTGCCGCAGCAACTTCTCCAGCGCGTATCTGACTTCGATCCCTTCGCTATCCAGGCTGAAATTTACGATCTTGAGGTCAAGATCGACGAACTTGCCTATGGTGCATTTGGCTTTACCGAAAGTGACAAGAAGGCGATGGAGGCGTGGCGAAGCGCATCAGCGTCCAGCCTCAATTCGTCAGATCAATCGGATGACGAGGGTGAGAGCGGAGCAAGCGATTCCGACAGCGGAGCCTTGCTGTCGTGGGCGGTGGGCGCTGCCTTTGGACGCTTTGATGTGCGCCTCGCAACAGGCGAACGCCAAATTCCGACTGAGCCCCAGCCGTTCGACGCGCTTCCGGACAAGAGTCCGGGAATGATCGAAGGTGAGCAGAATCGACTTGCAATTTGCAACGGCATCTTGGTCGACGATGCTGGACATGTCGATGATATCGTGGAGCGCGTTGGCTACATCTGCGAACGTGTTGGAATCGATTTCACGGACGAGAATGTTCGCGCTGATATTGCCCAGCGTTTCTTCTCTTCGCACATGAAGTCGTACTCTAAGAGCCGGCGCAAGGCTCCCATTTACTGGCAGCTTGCGACCCCTTCGCTCGAATACTCAATCTGGCTTTACGCTCCTGGTATCAACAAGGACACCCTCGTTCGGCTGGAGAACGACTATCTGGCGCCCAAGCTCGCGCGCGAGCGGCGGCAGTTCGAGCTTTTGCGTAGCGAGGCGGACTCCGACCAGACAACCGAAGCCCGCAAGGCCGTCGAAGAGCAAGCCCGTCTTATCGACGAGTTGAAGACGATCCTCGACGAGGTCAAGCGGGCAATCCCCCTGTGGAATCCGAATCTTGAGGACGGCGCCGCGATCAACGCCGCTCCCCTTCATCGCCTTTTCCCCAGCAGCAAGGCCTGGCAGAAGGAAACGACAGCCACCTGGAAAGAGCTGTGTCGAGGGGACTACGACTGGTCGCGGCTCGCGATGCATCTTTGGCCTGAACGCGTCATCCCGAAGTGCGCGGTGGACCGCAGCATTGCCATAGCGCACGGGCTCCGCAACGTATTCTGGGTGGAGGACGAACGAGGTGGATGGAAGGCCAGCGACAAGGGGAAGACGTTGATCCCGAAGTTGATCCAGGATCGCGGTTCCGCCAGCGTCAAGGCGGCCCTCAAGAGCCTCATGGATGCCCCCGAAACTGGGGCCGCTTCGAAACGTACTCGCAAGTCAAAGGCAGCGTGATCCCGATGCACCCGCTTCACGACTACATCGCCAACCAGATCGGCGACCGCATCAAGGATCGCCGTGTTGTCGTCATGTACGATAAGCGCGAGGAGCTGCGGCCGTTTTTCGCGGAGATAGCGGACGGTCGCAGCTCGAGCGACGGCCCTGTGGCGGCCAATTTCGGCAAGCGGAAGGCCAGCCTCTACGTCTTTGACGGCTCTTTCCTGAAGGCGCGTTTTGCCGTCGAGGATATGACGAACGGCGACCAGCCGGATGATGTTGTCATCTACATCCCCGGCCTCGACCGGGACCCCAAGGGCTCTCTGCTGATGGAATTGGAGAAGGCGGGCACCTTCTATCAGCAGCCGGCCCTGAAGCAGTTCGCCAGGCTGGTGCTCCGGAAGCGGTTCACCGACGTGGCCATCGACGAGATGTTGAAATCCGACGCGCTGACCTATTCCGATTTGGCCGGTATGGCGCAGGACGACGGAGGCGGAGAAGGGACGTCGCTGCTGAAGAGCATCTTCGGTACCACCGACACTGTCGCCATCGTCACGGATTGGCTGGGCGACGCCTCTTACGATGCCGACATCAAGGCCAAGGCGGCCTTCGGAGAGCTTCGCGACGCCGCTCTTGCTAGGGCGGGTCTCTCTCTGCCTGCGGATGCGACGCTGGGGCGAGCGCGCCAGATCGCCCTCCGGTACGTGCTGGTCAACGAATTTCGGTCTGATTTGGGCCCGAATGCGGATTTTCAAGGGGCAGTGGCGACGGCGATCAAGAACGTGCCCGAGGCCAAGACCGGCGACCACCATAAGGCCGTCCGGGAGGTCGCCAAGCGCCTCCGCGAGCGCTATCCGACTTCGTACGTCGAGGCGGCGGACAAGATCGAGGCGGAACTTGGCCTATCGGCGGAGACGGTAAACGGTGCCGCGCTGGGCTCCATCGATACCTTCAAGTTTGAGGAGGCCGCCGTGGTGACGGCGTGCTTCGGCCTCATCGCCTCGGAGAAATTTGAAGAAGCCAGTGCCCTGATGGGGGGGCGGGAGAGCAGCTTCTGGGTCAGCCGCGAGCTTTCGCGGAAGTCGGTCTGGGCTGTCTGCAAGCTGATGGTCGACCTCGGTCTCGTCTCCGCCTCAGTAGACGCGACGATCGCGAAGGCCAACGGCAATCCCACCACCTGGGTCGATCGCTACGTGTCCGAAAAGGACGGGTGGTACGCGCTTGACCAGGCGCAGCGGCGCATGGAGGCATTTCTCTCCTCGTTGGACGAAGAGGTCGACGACAAGGCCAAGGCGAAGATCCGGGACCTTTACGAAAATACTGTTCGCCGTATGAGCGAAGGCTTCCTGAAGGCCCTCCAGAAGGCCGATTGGGCGGTCCCGGGCGTTCTGCAACAGACCCGTATCTGGTCGGACGTGGTGGCCAGCCGCCCGGTACCAGTCGCCTACGTCATGGTCGACGCCATGCGGTTCGAGATGGGACACGAACTTATCGGCCGCCTGACCACGCGAGCCTCCGAAGTCCAGATGCGTCCGGCGTTGGCTGCGCTTCCTTCCATCACGCCGGTCGGCATGGCGGCATTGCTTCCTGGGGCGTCCGCGAGTTTCTCGGTCGTCTCGAACAAGGAGAAGATCGGCGCTTCCATCGACGGCACCTTCCTTCCGGATCTTTCGGCCCGCCAGAAGTTTCTGAAGTCGCGCATTCCCGATCTGATCGACCTCACGCTCGACGAGGTGATCTCGCTGAGCACGAAGGCGCTGCAGAAGAAGATCGGGGACTCGAAGGTCATCGTCATCCGCTCCACGGAGATCGATGCCGCCGGCGAAAACGCCACCACCACGACGTATGCCCGCCGGGTCATGGACAACGTCGTCGAAGATCTTGCCCGGTGCCTCGGACGTCTGGCGGCCATCGGGATCGGGGAGGCGGTCGTGACGGCCGACCACGGCCATCTCTTCTTCGCCGCTGATCGCGACCCCTCCATGCGCCTGGACACGCCAGGCGGCGATGCGATCGATCTGCATCGTCGCTGTTGGGTCGGCCGGGGCGGGGCCACGCCGGCCGGATCAGTCAGAGTCCCCGGTGCGAAGCTCGGCTACGCGACGGACCTTGATTTCGCGTTCCCCGCCAGCACCTCCGTCTTCAAGAGCGGAGGAGATCTCTGCTATCACCATGGCGGCACGTCGTTGCAGGAAATGGTCATTCCGGTCATTGCCGTGAAGCTGAAGGTCGACGGCAGCGCCAAGGCGGAAAAGGACGCCGTAGTCCTCACCCACGACTTCGACGCGGTCACGAACCGGATCTTCACAGTCCATATCGAGCTGGGGGCGGCGTCTAAGGACCTCTTCGCTGGCGCCCGCAAGGTTCGTCCAATTGTGGTGTCCGATGATCGGCCGGTTGCCCGCGCGGCCATTGCGACCGGCGCCGACCTGGCGGAGGGGGTTCTGACCTTGCCGCCTGCCGTCAAGGCGAACGTCGGCTTCATGTTGACGGACGACACTGTCAAACACGTCCGCATCCAGGTTTTGGACGCCGAGACGGACGCCGTCCTGTACGTTTCGAAGAAAGACATCCCCGTTCGTTTGGGAGTTTAGGTGATGAGTAACGTTCCCGCACGCGACGCTCTCGACGACAAGGTCAATCGCACCTTTGCCGGCAAGGTGGTCCGCAAGGACCTCGTCCGGAAGGTGAAGGTTGGCGCCAACGTTCCGGTCTTCGTTCTGGAGTTCCTGCTCGGCAAATACTGCGCCTCATCGGACGAGATGGCGATCCAGATGGGCCTGCAGGTCGTCAACGACACGCTGGCCAACAATTACATCCGCTCCGACGAGTCGATGAAGGCGCAGAGCAAGGTCAAGGAGAAGGGTAGCTGGACCTTCATCGACAAGGTCAAGGTCCGCCTGGTCGATTCCGACTACTGGGCGGAGCTGAGCAATTTCGGGAACAAGTTCGTCCACATCCAGAACCAGTACGTCAGAGACTACGAACGTCTGCTGACCGGCGGCATCTGGGCCCAGGTCGACATGCGCTTCGAATACGACGAGGAGGGCAAGGGAAAGAACCCCTTCTGGATCGAGAAGCTGACACCGATTCAGATCGCGGCCTTCGACCTCGCCGAATACCAGCGCCTCAGGGCCGAGTTCACGACGGACGAGTGGATCGACTTGATCCTCCGCAGCATGGGCTATGAGCCGGGCGAGATGTCGAAGCGCCTGAAGCTGCTCTTCCTGACGCGGCTGATCCCGCTCTGCGAGCGCAATTACAACCTGGTCGAGCTGGGCCCGCGCGGCACCGGCAAGAGCTACGTCATCCAGGAGGTGTCTCCCTACGCCGCCCTCATGACCGGTCCTACGACGGTAGCCAACCTGTTCGGACACATGGGTGGCCGGGCGAAGGGGCTCGTCCAGATCTGGGACGTGGTTGGTTTCGACGAGGTCGCCGACCTCGAGAAGATGCCCAAGGAGGTCATCACCACGATGAAGACCTACTGCGAGTCCGGGTCGTTTCAGCGGGGCCAGGAAGCCGCCTCCGGAGAGGCCGGCATCGCACTCTTCGGCAATACGCAGCAGCCGATCGACGTCATGGTCCAGACCGGACACCTGTTCGAGCCCATGCCCGAGGTGATCCGCGACGACATGGCCTTCATCGATCGCCTGCACTACTATCTTCCCGGCTGGGAGGTCCCGAAGATGCGAAACGACCTCTTCACGGACCACTACGGCTTCGTCGTGGACTTCCTCGCCGAAGCGCTGCGCGAGCTGCGGCGCCACAACTTCACGGAGATCTGCGACCGCCATTTCACCATGGGATCGCACCTGATCACGCGCGACCGGAAGGCCGTCAAGAAGACCGTTTCGGGCTTGATGAAGATCATTCATCCGAGCGGCGAGGCCTCCCAGGAGGAGATTGCTGAACTCCTTGAGTTCGCGATGGAGGGCCGGCGCCGAGTGAAGGAGCAGCTTAAGAAGATGGGCTCGTTCGAATATTACCACACGTCCTTCAGCTACACCTTGAATGACACCGGCGAAGAGCGGTTCGTTGGCGTGCCGGAGCAGGGTGGTCGCAACATGATTTCGGCCGATCCCCTTCCGCCCGGCAGCGTCTACACGGCGGCGGTAGCGCAGGACGGCACCGTCGGGATGTACCGCGTCGAAGTCTCGGTCTCGTCCGGATCCGGGAAGCTCAAGACAGCCGGCGGGGTCAACGGCGTCACCAAGGAATCGATCAACCGGGCGTTCAGCTATATGCTCGCCAAGAAGAGCGAGCTTTCCATCGCCAGAGAGCTCGACGTATCCGACCTCCACGTGGAGGTCATCGACCTGATGAACAACCGGGTCGAAGGTGAAATCGGGGTGGGCTTCTTCATCGCGGCGTTCTCCGCGCTCAAGAAAGCCCCTCCATCGCCGGCGATGCTGGTTGTGGGGGATCTCAGCGTCCAGGGCAACATCAAGGGGCTACGTTCGCTGGCGGAGCCGCTGCAGCTCGCCATGGACAACGGAGCGAAGCGCGCCCTGATCCCGATCGAAAACAAGCGCAGCTTCCTGGAGGTGACAGGGGACGTTGTGGAGCACGTCGACCCGATCTTCTTCGGGGATCCCAAGACTGCTGCCTTCAAGGCTTTGGGCATCAACTGACCAGCATGGGTCGACGGCCGGGTCACGCTATCCGACGTTAAACTGCCCCACCAAGAATTCGGTGGACGGAGCGAGCGCGGACTTTGTATCCGGGCTTCGTTCATGTATTGTTCCAGCTTCGATTCCAAAGCCGATGGCCTCCCGATGTCCCACATCCAGAGCGTGCGTGAGCTTGCGTCGATTTTCAGCCCGAACAATGAGGCTCGTCCTACCGTGCTGCTCGGCGCCGGCGCGTCCTTCTCCTCGGGCGTTCCGTTGGCGGACGAGGCCGTCCGGCGAATGGCACGGCGGTATTTCTCCGAGCGGATCCTGGGCGGGAGCGTCCTGCCTGAGCAGGTGAAGACCTCCGAGTGGAAGGCTTGGCTGAACCAGCAATCCTGGTTCATCAGCGACGAAAATCGCTTTGCGGACAATTTCCCGCTTGCGGTCAAACATCTCCTCCAGCCCCAGGCCTATCGGCAGAAGGTCCTACTCGACTTGATCCAGCCCACCGAGGAGCTTGGAAACGGGTACAGAGCGCTCGCCGAACTCGTTCTTCGCGGGCTCGCCGGAACGCTCCTGACCACCAACTTCGACATCTGCCTGCCGAAAGCGCTGAACGACAAGCGTCCTCATCTCCATTCGGTATCGGAGGTCAATCGAGCGCCGGGCGACTTCCGCGAATTCGACATCTTCAACCGGGCGCAGATCGTCTGGCTCCATGGAAAAGCCGAGGGATATACTGACAAGAACCTGACCGAAGAGGTAGCGTCCCTTGATGCCAAACTGGTCAGTCTCCTCTTTCCGCTGCTGCAGTCGACGCCGCTGATCATCGTGGGCTACCGCGGGGCGGAGCCATCCATCATGGATTGTCTCCTTGGCGATACCGGCGATCTCGCCTTCAAGAAGGGAATCTTCTGGTGTCAGCGCGCCAGCGACGTCCCACATCCCAACGTCCTCGCGCTTCAGGCCCGGCTCGGAGGTAACTTCCGACTACTCGAGATCGACGGCTTCGACGAGCTCTTCCGCGACATCGACGTCGCTCTCGCCGGTCAACAGAGGAATTTGGGTTCTCCGGCTGCGCGGGGGGAGATCGCCTTTGACGATCGGCCTGTCGCAACGGCCACGTCCGCGGATCTCGATTTGGACCTGACGCTTCGCACGGCCATCGAATACGCCAGGAAGCTTAAACTCCGCGAACCAACTTCTGCGACGTTGACGGCGTTCCTGCGCGAACACGGGCTTCTGGTCGAAAGCGACGGAGGGCTGCGACCTACTAACGCCGCGATACTCATCTTTGGCGCGGAGCCGCAGCGGTTCTTTCGCCACGCAGTGGTCACGGTGACCATAGACGGGAAAAAACGACAGGTCATCTCAGGCAATCTGCTCAAACAGCGGAACGATCTTCTGGATTGGATCGGCGACAAGGACGTAAATCCAACCATCAAAGTAAAGACGGTCGGGAAACACGTCGAACGGCCCGCATATCATCAGCGCGCTCTCATAGAACTGGTCATCAACCTTCTGGTCCACCGCGACTACGAAGACTATCGGCCCGCCACGATCGACGTCGAGCCGGGAAGAAGGATTTCTTTCTCGAATCCTGGACGCCCTTCGCAGCCGTTGAGGGAAAAGCTCTTGATAGGCGCAGATGGGATGTTCGAACCCGTGAGCGAACTGACGTCGCTTCGCAACAGGGCCCTGTGCGACATCTTTTTCGGCATGAGCGCCATGGAGCGCGCCGGCACAGGGCTAACCGACGTCGTCCGTTATACCCGCGACGGAAGCGGTCAAGCAGTGTTCAAGTTTCCGCCCGGCGACGACAGCTTCCGCGCGGATATCTTCCAGCCTGCCACGTCCGGACGCATGGCCGGAGTCGCGATCGATACCCGGCCCATCGGAACGTACATCGTCAACGTGCTGCCTTTCGCGGCGCTTCCCGAAGCGGTTTCGCGGGCCAAGGTGAAGGGCACGCTGCGCGAGATCGCGCAGGCGGTGCCGCTCGAAGAAGCTGGCACGGTCCTCCTCTGGGGCGGCGAATTGTGGTCCCTGGCCCCGCCTGACCTTCTCGCTACTGTGCTCCGACCGGTCATGTCGGAAGGGCGCGTGACAGTGACCGAGCGCCGAGACATCGAATCCGATCCTGATCTCGCTCGGGTGTTCACTTGGTTCCTCCGCAAGCATTTCGAGGGACAACTGGTGCGTCTAAAAAGGCACGGCCTTCTGATCGGGGACGGCAAGAAGTCCCAGCGGCGCGCGTACTTCGTCGGTCTCAACAAAGGCCCTCGGAAGTACATCTACGACACGCCGACTCGCAAGGGCGTGCCCCGAGAGGTCGTCAAGCAGAGAAGCGACAGGCCGCCCGTGTGGTTCGAAAACGAAGGCTTCGCCTACGACGTCACGCGCGTTGGTTCGCTGTGGGGCGTGCGCCTGAAGCCGTTCTACATGTTCACCGGACCCGACGCATGGACGCCTCTGCCGGGCTACGCCAGGACGAAGCGCGCGACCCGACGTATGAAGTTCGACCGCAACCAAGCCGTGGACGGCGATCTGGTGTTCTGGGGGCGGTTCATCGCGCAGGGCGCCCCCGTCATCAATCTGAGCAAGGTCGACGCCCAGGACATCCTGCTCGAGGGCTCATTTCTGTCGATAGATGTTCCGGAGGAAGGGCTGATCGATGACGGTCGCGATCAAGATCAAGTGCCTGCCTGAACCGACGGTTCAGTTTAACAACGGCCATGAGGACGTCGATCCGAGGCGTGCCTTGGTCGCGCATGGTCCCGTCGACAATCGCGGCCGGCACTTCAGGCTGGGTCTAATCGGCCTGGCCTCGGACGTCGCGGCCGCGCGCAGGTGGATCGGCGATATCGACCTGTTCCGTCCGGCGAAGGAAAAGAACGCGCGGCGGTACCGCGATTGGCCTGGGGCGGAACGGGCGCTGAAGGCCAAATTCGAGATCGACGACAACTTCGTCCGCGTGCTCGACGACAACGCATACGACCGCCTTTTCAGGCCCCCCGTCGGCGCCGAAGCCTTCGAGGCGCTCGTCGAAATGTTCGAAGGTCCGATGGTCACTATGTTCGGCGATGCGCGACCGGACTGCATAGTTGTCTGCATCCCCGACGAACTCGGCGACTTGAGGGTGGAGAACCCCGGCCTGTCCCCGAGAGAGCGTCGTGCACTACAGATACTGAAGCGCGAGGAGGAGAGCGCCCAACTCGACCTGTTCGCTCCGAGCCAGGAGGACCTCGCCGAGGCGGAAGCATTGAGGACGAGCGCTGAAGATCTCCTCTTCCGTACGTTCTACCGCGCGCTGAAGTCGAGGGTGCACAAGTACGACAACGCGGTGCCGATCCAGGTGCTGCGGCGGGGGACGATCGAGCGTGACGACAATACGGGCCAGAGTCAGGCGACCAGAAACTGGAATTTCACGACCGCGCTCTACTACAAGGGTGGTGGATTGCCGTGGCGACCGTCTGGCCTTACGGAGGGCGTCTGCTTTGTCGGCGTGTCCTTCCACCACCTGAAGAAGCGGGGCGGTCACCTCGTCTACGCCAGCGTCGCCCAGGCGTTCTCATCCGACCATGAGCCCTTCTGCCTCAAAGGGGCCCACATCGATCATCAGCAACGGATCGACCGGCAGCCCTATCTGAACGAATCTCAGGCTTACTCCCTGATGAAGGATGTCATGGAGGGCTATCGGCTCCGGACCGGGCTGCTACCCAAAAGAATCGTCGTCCACAAAACTTCCGTGTATCAGTCTGAAGAGGAAAAAGGATTTCGCCGTGCTGTAAAAGGCTCGGTCCCTGGTTGTGACTTGGTCTGGCTGCGCCAAACGCCGTTCCGCCTAGTCCGTAAGGGCGCGGAGGAGCCATGGCGCGGAACGCTGTGCCAGATCGAGGGGGAGTCGTTTCTCTTCACGAGCGGCTACGTTCCGTGGTGGGAGGAATTTCCCGGAGCCCACATTCCATCGCCGATCCAGATCGGATCAGCGGGCGAGACCGACATAGAGGCTCGTGCGCGCGAGATACTTCTTCTCTCGAAGATGAATTGGAATTCGAGCGATGGAATTACGCGACTTCCGGTCACACTGCTATTCGCCAAGCGGGTCGGGGAGATCATGACGGAATTGTCGGACAACGTCGCTCCAAATCCGTCGTTTCGTTTCCATACGTAAAGGCAGCGAACTGGCGAAGACGAGGTTCTGAGACGGCTTACGCCGGTGATCCTGCAGCGAGTTCGCACCACTGCGGTCCTCGTCTTCACCAATCGAAATGGTACTCCCAGAACTCGAGATCGTCGGCGTCAGTCGGAACGTTGGGTTCTTGCTGTTCCCGCCATTTCGCGCCATCATCGCTGTCAAGAAAGCCCTGCACCGCAGCAAGCGCGTCTCTGAACGGCCTTAGCTTGGCTCGTTCCCATTCGACGCGGTCGCCGCCCTCATTCGAGATCAGTCCGTATTTCACCGCGTCCTCGAATTCTTCGCGATTCGAGTACCAATCGATGGCCCCCGCACGATCAAAATGGTCCGCGATGAGGTGCCTCAGCACCGCCCTGGCAGCCTTAGGCTTGCTTTCGCTGACTGCCTCCATCAGTTCGTCGAACTCGTCCTGCAGCGCCTTCGATCCCGGCCGCTTCTTCTCCAGCGCCTTGACTTCCTGCTTGTCCTTAAGCTTCTCGAGCTCGGCATAGCGGTCCTGTTCAGCCGCCAACGCGGTCTCGAGCCGCTCCACCTCGGCATCCCTTTCCCGAAGGTTCGCCAACACCTCCGCGTGCTCGTCAGCGTCGATCTTGGTTGCCTGCTGCAGCTTGGGCAGGAGCTTCTTCAGGTCGACGGCCCATCGCATGCGCTTATCGTCCCAATCGTGCTCGGTCCGCGCCTCAAGGTTCGGCAGGTTATTCTCGATCATTTCCCGCAGATCGATGAGCCCGGGCTTGTCGGTAATCTTCCAGGCCTGCCTGAGGCCGAGCGTCTTCGTGACCGTATCGTAGTTGATCGGCGGCACGACGATCGCGATGCTCTTACTGCCCTGCGCCCAAGCCGCCCCAAGCTCCATAAGACAGAACGAGCTTTCCATGTAAGCCGGCGGCGTGCCGGCGAAATCGATCTTCTGCTCCAGCGTGAAGGGGCACCACATCCCCTGCACGCGGTCAGCGGAGCGTCGGTGTGGGAGCTCCAGAAGCCGTCGCCCTCGCTCTGGGTGCCACCGCGCGTGATCGGCGTAGAGACGAGCTTTCATCGAGGAAGGTATTTCCGGGCGGCCGACTGGCGCGTCGTTTCGGAGCTTCTCGGGCTTGCCTACCCGCACATCCGTGGTCAGCTACGCCAGCACTTGGGAGGATAATCCGCGGCGGTAGCGCCAGCGCTCGCCGCCTAAAATCGCCTTGGCTGACGGTAGGAACACGGAATCTCTGGCAAGATGTCCTTGGACGACTTGCCTTGCCCGAGCGCGTGCGATCGAATGCCCGCCGTGCAGCGGCGACGGTGGGAGAGGCAGCGGACGAGAAGGACTTGAAATCGGTCGGCTTGCTGGATCTGCAGGCGCTGCGTCTGTTGCGGCCTTTTTCCGGATCGGCGATCCTCGGCGATGGCAGGAGATCGCGCGAGGGAGTTCGCGTCTTCCCTTGCGATGCCGGCCAGTACGAAGCCGACCGTTAGAACGATTCCTGCGGCCCCGCCGGCTCGAATCCCTGGTTCTGCAACCGCCCGGAAGCGACGCAGGCGCCCTAGGGATCCGATCTGCGATGACGGCGTCAGTCGACGACGCGATCTACACAGATTGAACATAGTTCCCCAGAAGATTAGATGGTGGCTACCCGTCACCCTCCAGGCCTTCCGACATGAGCGATCATTACTGGCGTGAGTTGCCTGCCGGACTGTTGAAGAAGACCGCTCGAGGCTGGATGCGCCTCGATCCAGGGGTGAGGAAGCTCGTCGTCGAGCTCGCCCGCGCCCAGAACTTCAAGTGCGCGTTCTGCGACGAGACCCGAGGGCTGATTATCGAGCACGATCATGATCCGGTGCGCGGCAGCGGCGACAAACTAACGGTCTACAACATCCGCGGTCTGGCCTGCTCGGGATGCAACTGGCACCTCGGAATGTACGAAGCCGACGAACGGGGCGACTACCGCGGCTTCGACGACGCCTTCATCCGCATCAACGAGCGCGATTTCTATCCCTATGCCCAAGCCTACGAACACCGTGTCCTCACGCTGGTCGAAGAGGAGCTCGAGCAGCGGATGGATCCGATTAACTACGCGAACAGGTGCCTTTTTCTGCAGAAATTCGACGAACGCGAGTGGAGCCGGCACTATCCGTGGCCGAGCTATTTCGGCGAGATAAAACGACGACGGCGCATGATGATCCGGACCCCCGAGCAGTTCTGGGAGGCGTTCGTCGCCAGTGTGCGCTTCGTCGTCGAAGAAAAGCGAAGGAATCCGGACTACGAGATCCCCGCGGCGTTCATTCGGGTTGCGGTGCTCGTGAAACCCATCGTCGACGAAGTATGGCCGCAGATCGAGGAGCGTTATCGGGCTATCCAGGCGGAAAGGCTGGCGCAACTGCCGGCGCTTGCGCCTCCGCCGGCATAGGCCTTTCGGCATCCCGTCCGGAGCTGCCGCTGCCGGACCCCAGCAACGAGAATCCTCGGTGGTCACAATTCGGCGCCACGGGCCCTCGGTCGCCGGATCGATCAGACCCTGAACTCGGCTCGCTGGAAGTTGTAAGTGGCCCGACCGGCCCGTCCTAGACGAGGCTCAGGACCGCGGATCGGCCACTTCGAGATCTCGCGCGCCTCGAATAGTCTTTTGTCCTGCTGCACGCCACCCGTCGGCCTGTTCCCTGGTCAGTGGGGCCGTGCAGCTCCGAGGCGACTTTCCCACAATCAAGGCGAGCAGGTGACGGGATTCGCAATTTTCGTTCGGTTTCCAATCCGAAAGCCGATATCCTCCATAGGCCAAGACTCGGGTCGGCGGAGCCGACCCATCGTCGGTTCGTGGGGGGTAGAATGGCGCACTCATCGGTGAAGAAAACGAAGGCGAGTAAGTCAGGGGTCGGGGAAACTAGCCAAAAAGAGCAACTCTCGACAATCGCCGATGACACGCTCGGCTTCTTTTCGGACATCGCGGATGCCGCCAACGCGAAGCTCGGCGAAGCCCGCGTTTCCAGCGCGGAATCATTCGCCGTCGTCAACACGCTGACCGGGGCTAGTGCCGTTCAAAACATGAGCGACATCACATCGGAACAGCGGCAGCAGCTTGTCGACCTCGCACGCGAGCCTGCGATCGCGCGTCTCGTCCTCCGTGACGACGAAGGCGAGGAAAAGGTCTACTTCATAGCGCGCGCCGGAACGCTCCCCCACGACCGCCATACCATGGCGAGCTACCGCTCTCCGATCGGGCGAATGGCATCGCTGCCGGTCGGAGGGGATCAGGATGTGCGCACATCGAAGGGCACGCGCAATTTCGAGGTCATCGAACGCGCGGTCTTGCAGCCAGACATCAAAGACAACAAATGGGATTCACGCGATACGGTTTTTCAAGGGGCCAACTATGGTCCCGTCACGGTAACTTCTCTCCGCGAGCTTCTGAAGTCCACGGGCGCGGCGGAAAGCGTCGACCTCCTCGACACGCTTCTGGCCGAGGGCAGGGAAGCCGACAACGTACTGGAAGGCCTTCGGCGCAATGCCATCCTCAAGATGGGATTGCGGGATCAACCCCTGCTCGATCAGTACCAGGACGAGATCTTCCGCCTGCCGCTGGACAGCCGGCTGGTGATATTGGGTCCGCCTGGCACCGGCAAAACCACGACGCTGATCAAGAGGCTCGGACTGAAGCTGGATCGCGAATTTCTGCAAGCGGAGGAGGAGACGCTTATCGCGCGCTCGTTCGCGGGAGTCGCCGGTCATACCGGCAGTTGGCTAATGTTCACTCCCACGGAATTGTTGAAACTCTATCTCAAGGAGGCATTTGCGCGGGAAGGTATCGCGGCGCCAGACGCTCGATTGCAGACATGGGACGACTACAGGCGCGAACTTGCCCGCAACAGGTTCGGTATTCTGCGCGCTGGCCCCGGGGCGGGCACTTTCGTTCTCAAATCCGCCTTCGATCCTCTGCTAACGGAGACGATCAGCCGGCAAATCAGATGGTTCGAGGATTTCGAGAACTGGCACGTCCAGATGTTCTGGGCTGAGCTCACGCAACACGCCAAGATACTCGCTGACGACCGGGATCCTGAGGCATCGCGCGCCGGGAAGCGCTTGACGCGGACGCTGGACGGGACGGGAGATACATCGTCCGCACAGTTCGTTGCGATCGGCGAAGCCGCGGACGACGTCCGCGCCCTGATCTCCAAGATCAAGGCGGAGACCGATCTCAGAATCAGGAACTCCTTCTCAGCCGAGTTAAGGCGCGATCAGACTTTGCTCTCGCAGCTCATCGCATTTCTCGCGACGATGACTGAGACGACGGAAGAGCCCGACGATCCAGACGTGGACGAGGACGAGGATGTCCCGCCACCGGCTGACGCCCGCAATGCCGCTTTCGAGGCGTACATGCGGGCAATTCGGGCTCACTCGCGCGCCCTTGCCGCGAGCCGGTCTCTCCCGACTCAGAGCCGCAACCGGAAAATCATCGACTGGCTTGGCAACAAAGTGCCCGCCGCAGACGAGTTGCGCTCGATCGGCGCGAGCCTCCAGGTCCAGTCATCGGCTCGCCGGTTCGCAAACCCCATGCGGCGCCTGATCTCCGGCGTTCCAGGGCGTTACCGCCGATTCCGTCGCGAAAGGCAGGCGGAAAATCGATGGTATCGAGCCGAGCCATTCTCCGCGACCGACCTTTCTCCCCTGGAAGCCGACGTCCTTTTGCTTGCGACCCTGCGCGCAGCCAACGGACTTCTCGCGAACAGAACGATTGCGGCCGAGGTCGCCGCCGGACAGCATCCAGCCCTGCAATCGTTCCGCGACGTTTTACGCAACCAGATCGCGATAGATGAAGCGACGGACTTTTCCCCGCTACAGTTGGCTTGCATGGCAAACATGTGCGATCCGGCGACGCGATCGTTTCTGGCGTGCGGCGATTTCAATCAACGGGTAACGAGCTGGGGCAGCCGTTCGATCGACGAACTGAAATGGGTGTTCGCCGATATCGACGTCCGGACTATCAACATCAGCTACCGTCACAGTAGAGAACTCAACGAATTCGCGAATCGTATCGCCCGACTTTCGGGGACTTCGCCCGACACCCAACTGCCTGCACATGTCATCAACGATGGCGTACTTCCGGTACTTGCGAATGGATTGCGCGACCGTCATGCTGTTTGCGCCTGGTTGGCCGATCGCATCGGCGAAATTGAAAACTTTACGGGATCGCTGCCGTCTATCGCGGTGCTGGTGAACGAAGAGGCGGAGGTGGAACCGCTTGCGCAAATCCTTGACGCAGCACTCACCGACAAGAATCTCCACGCCGTCGCTTGCGTTCGCGGTCAGTCCGTAGGCCAGGAGAACGACGTTAGGGTCTTTGACGTCCAACACATCAAGGGTCTGGAATTTGAGGGCGTGTTTTTTGTCGGGGTAGACAAGCTCGCCGAGCACGCACCCGACCTCTTCGACAAATATCTGTACGTCGGCGCCACACGCGCAGCCTACTACCTCGGCCTCACAACCGAAGGCCCCGCCCTTCCGGCGAAATTGGCAGGCTTGCAAGACGCGTTCGTCGACCATTGGCCAAGGCGTCACATTTGAACGGCGTTCGAGATCCCGAATGAGTGCTGCGAGACCCTGCAGCACGAGCTATCGCCGAAAGTTGGTGACGGCG
The DNA here is from genome assembly GCF_032484535.1 of Bradyrhizobium sp. SZCCHNS3016. Classification (NCBI taxonomy): domain Bacteria; kingdom Pseudomonadati; phylum Pseudomonadota; class Alphaproteobacteria; order Hyphomicrobiales; family Nitrobacteraceae; genus Bradyrhizobium; species Bradyrhizobium sp. SZCCHNS3016. Next base: position 515,215 of record NZ_JAUETE010000002.1, on the reverse strand, counting down.
GAAATCAGAAAGGCGGCATATCGTGGGGGGCTTAGCGCCTCCACTTCTCCACCGAAGGAGCGATATGCCGTGTCCAAAGATAACATCAAACTGATTCAGTCAGGAAACGTCGACGATCAACTCACAGAAATCTTGCAGGGCGCGTGCCCTGCTGGCCCAGGCGGTCGAGGCCGAGGTCGCGGACTTTCTCGGCAAGCATGCCGATTTGAAGACTGAGGACGGGCACCAGCGTGTCGTCTGCCACGGTCACTTGCCGGAGCGGGAGGTGATGACCGGTATTGGTCCGGTCGCCGTGCGCCAACCGCGTGTGCGCGATCGCGAGTTCTCTCCGTCGATCCTGCCGCCTTACATGCGCCGGTCGAAGTCGATCGAGACGCTGCTGCCGATCCTTTGCCTGAAGGGGATATCGACCGGCGACTTCTCCGAGGCGCTGGCGGCGCTGCTCGGCAAGGATGCTGCCGGGTCGTCGGCATCCGCCATCGGCCGGAAGGACGGTTGGCTCGACGAGCACGGCCGCACGGCAGAAGCGCGATCTATCGGCGAAGCGCTACGTCTACATCTGGGCCGATGGCATCCGTCTCCAGGCGCGCTTCGAAGACGAAAAGCAGTGCATCCTGGTGCTGATCGGCGCAACGCCGGAAGGCCGCAAGGAACTGGTCGGCTTCACTGATGGTGCCCACGAGAGCGCGCAGGAGACTGGCGCGATCTGCTGCTCGACCTGAAGCGGCGCGGGCTTGAGGTGTCGCTGCGGCTCGTCATCGCCGACGGCGCGCTCGGGTTCTGGAAGGTCGCCGGTGAGCCCTGGCCGAAAACGCGCGAGCAGCGTTACGGGGTGTACAAGACTGCGAACGTACTCGGCAAGTTGCCGAAGAGCCAGCAGCCCAAAGCCAAACGCGCGTTGCAGGAGATCTGGATGGCCGAAACCAAGGCCGCCGCCGCGTTGGCGTTCGACGCCTTCATCGAGAGCTACGCCCTGAAATAAGGAAGGCGGCCGATTGCCTGAGCCGGGATCGAGACGCGCTGCTCGCTTTCTACGACTTCCCGGCCGAGCACTGGAAACACCTGCGGACGACCAATCCCATTGAAAGCACCCTTCGCGACCGTGCGCCATCTCACGATCCGATCGAAGGGCCCCCTGTCGAATAGGACCGCGCTCGCGATGGTCTTCAAACTGCTCGAAGGCGCGCAGAAAAGCTGGCGTCGGCGATGGCCACAACCAGTTGCCAAAACTCGTTCTCGGTGTGACATTCACGACGGGATCGAGGTCATCACCAAGCCGACTGACCGGCACCCGCAACCGCCGCCGCCTGAACGGCTCGGCCGTCACCAAACATTGGCGATAGCTCCTGCAGCACAGTCGAGGTCGCTACCAGCGCGAAATGGCTGGTAATCGCCAGCCTCGTGCTCCTTCAAAACTTCGAAAATCTGCCCTTCCGTGAGTCGCCCGACTGGCTGGTCCTGCTCGAGCTGATGCCACTATCGTCCGCTACCTCCGTAGCATCGGTGCTTGTAGGCAAGTAATGTACAATTCTCACGAATTTCTCAATGCAGATCAAGGAGCTTTGTCGCTTGATTCAGGCGAGAGACTTCATCTGAAATCTGGTCCTCCGACACCGACATTGCGGTTGTCTTGATGAGGGTATCTCTTGTGTGTAGCAGCTCTCCCTTATATCTCTCGAAGAGATCTTCTGCTTCGTGCGTCGTTAGATCAGGACTTGTAATCATTTGCTGATACAAGGTGAGAAGGAGAGCCTTGGCTCGTTTCCACCCTTCTTCCCCAGATAACACCGATTCGAGTGCCTGTCTTCGCAGTGCGTAGAACGGAAGGCTACTTTCGTCCGCTCGCTGCGAGCAGCCTAACAACGAGAACAACACGTAGTCCTGCGAATTGTATCGTTGTGTCCCACGTTCTCCGCGTATGGATAGGCGGCCATTTTCCACGAGCACATTATCGCGAGCAAAATCATTCGTAGGCGTCAAAAGCCAGGACGAGGTTGAAAGGCCAGAAAATGAAGAGGTATCAATTTCTAGTCGACTTCCAAAAAGAGGTACGGTGTCATCAAGGTCAATGAGCGTCTCGAGACCGTCAATGAATGCGGTCCCCACCTTGTTCCAAAAGGCGATGTCTGCGGGAACCCCTGCGGCCGAAGATACGCCCTCGACAAATTTCATTGCTTTTCGTGCAAAGTTGTCACGCTTTACTTTGTAGAGCACCAGGCTGATAGCAACGTTGCCGCCTCTGAATGGATGAGGGCCAGCTACTAAGATGTCGTTGAAGAGGACAGCGTGAGGCGCTGCGTTAGACTTTTGCTTTAGTAGCTCGGAGCTGATCACGAACGGAACAGACATTCGCTTGCCGTCGTAGAGGAAATCGAGTAGTGAAACTAACATTGGATCGTAAGTGTCCCAAAGAGCACGCCCGTCCTTTAGAAATAGCTCGTTAATTCTCAAGCTGAAGTAGCCATCATCCTTTGGAATCTTGTGTCCCAATGTGCCGCCAGGCTCGTATGCCGCATCCGGCACCTTAAACAGGTTTGGGGTGGGATAAGGAGATGAGTAGATTCGGCTCACTAGCCCTTCGAGTCGCTCCAAAAAAGTCGACATCATTTGTCCCCACAAGGTTGGCGCTCACGTCCCGCAAAGAGATTTCTTAGTTCAATCGCCGAGAATTTATTGCTCGCCTCGAGCCCTGCCACGAAACAGGCCTTGTCCCGCAGCTGCTCAACGGTCATGCCGTCCAATTCCGTCACGTAAGCTGAGCTCAGATCCCAAATGCGGAACACAGCAGGCTCAAGGAAGCCGGATTGCGAGACGGCAAGTAGCCAGCGACCATCTCGGCTAAACTCGATTCGGATGATCGAATCTAACGGCGCTGCGGGAAGTAGTGATTTCACCCGAACTAGGCGGCCTAGACCGTCTTCTGAACCTTCGAGCATGTCAATTCCCTCGTCGCCCACCCAAGCCGCGCGCCAGTTGTCCGCGATTTTGACCCCAGCGATTAGCGGTCGAGAAAAACCAAATCGAGGCCTGATCGGTGCGTCCTGCAGGGTTTCATAGATCCCAAGCCGCAAGGGTAGGGGCGTTTCTGCTCGGAAAATGAAAATCTCCGACCGCCGCCCGCGGACTAATATGGCTGCGTCGCTGGGCGCAAAACCGATAGACTCCAAGAACAATTCCGGTGCTGGTCCGGGCGCGATCTCGCTGATTTCCTTATTTGATTTCGTCGGATCGGCCAAAGATCCAACCTTCTTTATAGACGACGGTTGCAAGCGATCACTCTGTAGAAGTTCGCGACCCGAGAGGAACGCAAGCTTATCGCTGTACGGTGAAAATACCGGCCAGAGTGCATACGACCAAGGTAGTTCCTTTATGTCACTCGCAACGAAGCGGCTTCCTGAAAAGGAGATCTCGAGAAATCGATATATTCTTGGGGAGCTGGTGATCTGCGTTGCTCTCAAATGCCCATTAGCGATATCGACTAGGGTGAATCCTGTCGTTCCAAAGCCGGTGGGGAACAACGATTTGAGCTCAAGTCGCTGCGGTTCGTCTGGCCTCGCTTGATCTGGCCACCAGTACACGTACCCTCCTTGGTATACGATTGGTCTTGTCAGGCCGGATATGCGGCCAATTGCGCATGGGGATTGGTCCTCGGCCGTTCGAGGCGGAATGATTCCAATTAACTGCTCCGCAGCCGGATTAGCCAGCGGTTGGTGCCATATCTTGCCCGTAGCGTCTAAGCGAGTGATCTTGTCGTCGTACAGGCCGATCGCAATTGATGGCTTACCCACGAACACAGGTGATCGCAATAGATTCTGTCGTAAGTCGAAGAGGTGGTCTTGATGCAAGAGTTGCTTTGAAAGCAGCCCGCTCGATTCGATGGATGCTGCTAAAGATAGGAGTACGCGAGTCCTGTAGCCGGGGCTACTGTCATTGTTCGATAGTGCGGAAATCAATTGCAAAGTCTGTGATCTGTTTTGATAGATTTGCCAGAATACCACGGCAGTGAAGACAACAATGAGCGCGGATGCAATCGCAAGCGCGATTGTAATCCGCTTTGCTGACCTTCGCTCGCGCAGGATATCCGCGCGAGCTTCGCGCCACTGGAATAGCGAAGGAGCTAAGGCATCGTGGCCGAGGCTGAATTGCGTGCTGCCAGCTCCTTCCGAGATTCTAAGCAAGCCGGAGTGTTCGCTTGCCATCTCCTTGAGGCATTGTGAGATATTCCCGGTGATCCCTCGAGACTTTGCATCGGCAATAATCTCATCTTCATCCACCAGCAAGCTGGCTAAGACGCTGCCTTCTTGCCTTGCCACGAGGTTTGCAAGTACTTCCTGCCATCTAGAGACTTCGCTCTCAGTAGGATTTGCATTATTCACGGATTTGAGGACATTTCGGATCGAGCTATTGATAAAGGCGTTGACGCGCCCACTAACCCGACCAAGGCGGTCATAGTCTCGTAATGAAATGAGACGGCATGACGCGGGTCGGCTCTCGCCAACCACAGAGCGAAAAAGATCTCGGCACACTATCTGCATAACAGGCAGCGTGCTGGATTCACCGCAATGTTGGAGTAAGTCTGCTGCGATCTGCTCGGCTGTTCCGACTTCAAATGCGAAGTTATAAACGCTGCGAGGGATCCCGTAGGAGCTGACCGGCTCGTTGAGTGTCGGGCGCACAATCGTCGCGACAATTTGGCTTTCGGTTCGGAGGCCATGCAGCATGTATTGATCGAGGGAAGTCCGGGAGGTAGTAACGGTCAAGTTCGGAGCAACGCGAAGCTGATCACAAAATTGACCGTAGAATTCGGTGCGGATCGACACAATGAGCTTGAGGTCAATGTGCCGGATACAGAGCTCCTCGATTAGGTAGAAAAACGCGGCTCTTATCTCATTGGCGGTGCCTAGCGTGAAGATCTCTTCTCCTTGATCGATTACAAAGAGAATGGGGCGCGAAGATCCGTTAGAGAGGGCTTGAAACGCGGCCAGGAGTTGCTCAGCGATGTCCGTCGGATCATCTGAGGTGGCTGCCTGAAGCAACGAGAGCGCTCGCTTTCGTCCAAACCCTCCCAACGCATTTGAGGCGTCTGAGTTGGTTAAGCGATGCGTCAGTGCATGTTGAAGCCTGAGTAGTGGGTTCGCGGTGCATCTCACCAATAATGGCTCATCTCCATTGGCTTTGGTTTCGAAACTGTAGAAGCCGGCCTGCTGAAGTTTCGGAAGGAGCCCGGCTCGCAAGAATGACGACTTTCCAGTGCCGCTCCGGCCGTGAAGGAGAAGCACCTTGTTGGTTGCAAAGCCAACGATGGCGGCGCAACTGCATACATCTATGTCGCGCTCACTGAATAGCGGTGCGTCAGACCTTTGAAAATAGTTTAGCCCTTTGTAGGGTTCCGACGGCCAGGCAGATGTTGGTTCCGGCGTGATCGTTTTTCTCAACTGATCCGGGGATAGTAGACTCATGCAGCGGCTCCTTCCAAAGGGGCAGCCAGCCTAAAATCTGGTTGAGCGTAGCAGGAGTAGAGGAGGCTCAGTGGGAAGAGATCTTGTCGTTCTCTAATCGCAGCAAAGGCGTCCTGGACCGACAGTCTATCCACGCACAACTTTTTCATAAAGTCTGCCCCGTATCGGGCGGCGAAGAGGTTTGAGACTTCGGCTTCACTGCCAATAAAGCCGAAGAAACCCTGGCTGGCCGTGGCGGCAATGAAGCTGCTGCCGAGCAATCCGGCGCAAGTGCGGCAACCGTTTATGAAACAGATGGTGTTCGATTTTGCGCCCGCGGGCTTTCGAAAGGTTAGGCGGAAGCCGTTGGCATCGAGAATGTACTTCGGATCGTTGTCTTCAGACAGGAAGATGTTCTGTCCATCTGAATGACCGAAGATGTAGATGATGCTGTCGGCGTCGTCGCTTTTTCGCCACTTTCGTCTACAGGTGTCCCAGTCAGTTGTGTTTCCGATCCGGAGGGTTAGTAGTTGGTCGACCACGGCCCGTTCCGCATCGGTTAGCAAAGCCCGAGCGTTGCTGAAGTGCTCTTCATGTAAGGCATGTAGAACGAAAGGTGCGGCGTCTTTGCTATGTGCAGCCTTCAAGAGCGTGGTGCGGCTATAGCTGATGTTGATGTCAAATACATTGGTCCAGAAGTCTTTAAAGTCACCCAAGGTCCCTGAAGTTGGCGGCAGCGAGTCAAGGTCGCCTCGAAAAGCGAAACTCCAGGGCACATGTAAGGGTGTCCCGGAGATAACGATAGTTAATGGGATTTGCCCCTCGATAGACGATATCAAAGAACGCGCTTCGTCTGCAGAGCCTTGCTCGCCGCTGGACCTATTCAGCAAGGCCTCGGACAGGTGAGCGCCCGCGCGAGCTAAGTCAGGGTAGAATGGGGAATAGTCCGGCTTCGCTCCCGTCACCTCGCATTCGCGATAGTGTTTGCTTAGAGCGTTCAGAACCCCGCGGATCTCCTCGCTTGCCTTTGTAACGAGAGCTCCGCTGACGCAGTACGGTTGCAGATCGCTGAAATGATCGCTCCATACGAGCTTGAACTCATCCCCCTCTTCGGGCGAAACACTTAGTCGGTATCCGGCGCGCACGGCGGCCTCATGAAAATTTGAGAAACGATCAATAACAACGGGGGTGGCAGGTCGTCCCCTTAAAATTGCAATAGTGTGATGCTCTACCGCAGGAAGATCAAGAAGATTTCGTGGGCCAATTGGTCTTCGGTGAGGAAATGTTGCGAAGTCGCACGTCGACATCGCCGCGGTATTTTTGCCGCTCGGTGGTGCGCCGGATGCGTATGCTGTTTGGCGTGGAGGGGGCACCGAGAGTTTTGGGCACGCGGCCTCTCCTAAACTCACGTCGCCCTTAGCTTACTTTTTGGGATGGCCGGATTAGCGCGGACAGGGCATGGAATTTTGGGCTTTGCTCTGGGCCGCGCGTGGCGATCCGGTGAAGTTTTACCGCGCAGCTTAGCTGGGGTTGGCGGATCTGGCCGGCGAAGTTGTATGTTCCGCGTGGATTGCTGCGTGGCCGGAAGTAGCGCGGTCGTGATACTGTCCTAAGCTGATTAGTGCTGGCACGGGTTCGACTTGGTGATGCGGTAGACTTTGAGTGTTATCAGATGCTGGCGAGGCAGATTTACGGTCGGTCATCCCGCAGCGCGAACCAAACTAGGCATTCCTTCTTCGCACTGGGGCACTTGGGCGCGGTATCTGGCGAAACAGTCGAATTGCACGAGTTATGGGAATTCCTTTCAGTCCAGCCGTGCCAGTGCGAGAAGGAAGACTGCGTTGTGATAGGGTGATCGACTGAAGGGCTGGGGACCGTAGCGGCCAGCCTCGCGTCCCCGGCCAATCGTAGAAGCGTAGGGGTCCGGAGCCGCGATCTTGCTCTTACGAGAACCTCATGCGCGCTGCTCGTCGGTACCCCCCACGTAGCGGCGAGCAATTGCCGGCGCGCATCTACCGTCCAGTCCATCTAGCGGGGGTGTCTTCCGCCTCGCAGATGATATCGAGCCGCGGAGGTCATGTCGTGCTGGAGCGGTGGGTCTAGCGACCCTCATGGACGAATCTTTCGTCCGACTGTCGCTACCACCCATGAGTGTTACGGCTACTAGAAAGCTCCAAATGCACTCAGCGCGATCAGAGACAGTGCTGATGGATCGAGCATCCACGGTCGTCCGACAAAAAGCCAGCTCTACGGCGACTTGTCCCGATGCACAAAACCGGTGTACACATGGCTTCCGGTTAGGTCAAAGATCCCTGAAACTTCAGCAGTTTTTCGCAATAGCAGCAGAGTTCGAGCCTCTCCACTCCTGCCAGCGAGATCAAGCACTTACCGCCAAAATCGACAGAAGCAGTTAGGCCGGGGCCCGCGATGCGCGAGCCCCGAATGCATTTCAGCAACCCCTTATTGCTTCACATAAGGACAGTTGCCGTCCTTCATCGGCCGGAACACTTGGTCGCCGGGCACTTCGGCCAGCACCTTGTAATAATCCCACGGGCCCTTCGACTCCTCGGGCTTCTTCACCTCGAACAGGAACATCGAGTGCACCATGCGGCCGTCCTCGCGGACGAAGCCGTTCTCGGTGAAGGCGTCGCGCACCGGGGTCTCGCGCATCTTGGCGAGCACCGGCTTGGTGTCGCGACTGCCTGCTGCCTTGACCGCGTTGAGATAGTGCAGGGTCGCGCTGTAGGTCGCCGCCTGGTTCATGGTCGGCATCCGCTTCATGCGCTCGAAGAACTTCTTGCCGAACGCCCGGGAGCGGTCGTTGAGATCCCAGTAATATGCCTCGGTGATGATCAGGCCCTGGGCGAGCTTCAGGCCGAGGCTGTGGATGTCGGAGATGAACATCACGATGCCGGCGAGGTTCTGGCCGCCGGCGACGATGCCGAACTCGGCGGCCTGCTTGATGGTGTTGATGGTGTCGCCGCCGCCATTGGCCATGCCGATGATCTTGGCCTTGCTGGCCTGCGCCTGCAGCAGGAAGGACGAGAAGTCCTGGTTGTTCAGCGGATGCCTTGCGCTGCCGACCACCGTGCCGCCGGCGGCGCGCACGACGTCGCCGGTGTCGCGCTCGATCGAATGGCCGAACAGATAGTCGGCGGTGATGAAGAACCAGGTGTTGCCGCCGTTCTTGACGATCGCGCTGCCGACCGTGTGCGCGTTGCCGTAGGTGTCGTAGGTCCAGTGCACGGTGTAGGGCGAGCAGGACTTGCCGGTGATGTCGGAGCTCGCGGCATCCGTCACGATCATCAGCTTCTCGAACTGCTTCGACATCTCCATGCCGGCGAGCGCGGTCGCCGAGGTCGGCATGTCGATGATCATGTCGACGGCCTCGTTCTCGTACCATTTGCGCACGATCGCGGCGGCGATGTCGGCCTTGTTCTGCGGATCGGCGCTGATTACCTCGATCGGCTTGCCGAACATGCTGCCGCCGAACTCCTCGACCGCGAGCTTGGTGGCCTCGAGATTGCCCTGGCCGCCGATGTCCGAATAGACCGACGAGAAGTCGCTAAGCACGCCGATCTTGAGCGGGGCTTGGGCCTGGGCACAGGCAGGGACGGCGGTGAGGGCGAGAGCGGCAAGACCGAGAGCAGCAAGGCTGACGGCGGCAAGGCGCGTCCGTCCCTTGCGCGGGGCAAAGGTCATGGGTTTCCTCCGGATTGTTCTTGTGCGGCGAGAATGAGCGGGTGGCGCAGGCCCGGCAAGAGCAGGAGCCGCTCCACCACGGGCATTTCGTCGCGGCAACTGCTCAACCTGCCGTGGTGCGGAAATGGCCTGCCGTTGCACGAAAAACCGCGTTGTGGCGGACCAGGCGGGGGCCTGACGCGGGAATGGCCGCCGACGCCCGGCATGCCCATATCTTGACCTTTGGCCGGCCCGACAGTAGATATCTCGACAACCTGCAGCCGGCCCGCGATAAAAGCGGATATCCGGCGCGGCTTTTCACTCCCCGAACAAGCGAGCCCGTGGATTCGGCTCATCTCTCCGACAAGAGGGTGGGCCAAGGACGGCTGTTCGGTTTTCCCAGTCAACTCTTCAATCGTCCGATGACGGACGCGGACCCCTGACGATGGCTACCAGCCCGTTCAAATTCCTGCAGGAAGTGCGCTCGGAGACCGCCAAGGTCTCGTGGCCGAGCCGTCGCGAGGTCACCATCACCACGATCATGGTGTTCGTGATGGTGGCGCTGGCCTCGGTGTTCTTCTTCGCCGCCGATCAGATCATCCGTTATCTCATCACCCTCGTGCTGGGCATTCACTGATGGCAACCGCAACGCAAAGCTCCGACAAGCGCTGGTACATCGTCCACGCCTATTCGAACTTCGAGAAGAAGGTCGCGGAGTCGATCCGCGAGCAGGCCAAGCAGCGCAATCTCGAGGACCTGTTCGAGCAGGTGCTGGTGCCGATCGAGAAGGTCACCGAGGTGCGCCGCGGCCGCAAGATCGACGCCGAGCGCAAGTTCTTCCCCGGCTACGTGCTGGTGAAGATGAAGCTGACTGACGAGGCGTTCCACCTGATCAAGAATACGCCCAAGGTGACCGGCTTCCTCGGCGCCGAGAACAAGCCGATGCCGATCTCCGAAGGCGAGGCGATGCGCATCCTGAACCAGATGCAGGAAGGCGTGGAGCGGCCGAAATCCTCGGTGTCGTTCGAGATCGGCGAGAACGTCCGCGTCGCCGACGGCCCGTTCGCCTCGTTCTCCGGCGTGGTCGAGGAAATCGACGAGGCCCGCTCGCGGGTCAAGGTCGCGGTGTCGATCTTCGGCCGCGCCACCCCGGTCGAGCTCGAGTTCAACCAGGTCGAGAAGATCGTCGGCTGAGCCTCATGGGGTCGTAGCCCGGATGAGCGCAGCGACATCCGGGTTCACACCGATGCCGGCGATGCCCCCCGGGGGGGGGGGCGCTGCGCTCGCCCGGGCTACGAAAGGGCTCAGCCCTTTCCTTTTCGTCCGATCTCGTGTATCGGGCGCCCTTCGCTCCCCAACCGGGGGGCGATTTCGTTCGTGGGAGGCGTGACCGGCTTTGCCAGCCGGATCAAGCGCGCCGGACCACGGTCCCAAACCTCGCCTGAGGGTTTTGTCGCCCGAAGGCGTTGCGTTCGCATCAGGCAGAATCGCGAACGCGTTGGAGAGTCATAATGGCAAAGAAAGTAACCGGTTACCTGAAGCTTCAGGTTCCGGCCGGTGCGGCCAACCCGTCGCCCCCGATCGGCCCCGCGCTCGGTCAGCGCGGTCTCAACATCATGGAGTTCTGCAAGGCGTTCAACGCGCAGACCCAGAAGGAAGAGAAGAACACCCCGATCCCGGTGGTCATCACCATTTATGCGGACCGGTCCTTCACCTTCGAGATGAAGACCCCGCCGATGTCCTACTTCCTCAAGCAGGCTGCCAAGATCCAGTCCGGCTCGAAGGCGCCGGGCCGCGACAAGGCCGGCAAGGTGACCAAGGCGCAGGTGCGCGAGATCGCCGAGAAGAAGATGAAGGACCTGAATTGCGACTCGATCGAGTCGGCCATGAAGATGGTCGAGGGCTCTGCCCGCTCGATGGGTCTGGAAGTTGCGGGGTAAGGCGCCATGGCACTCGGAAAGCGTTTGAAGAAGGCCCGCGAGGGCATCGATCGCACCAAGCTCTACCCGCTTGCTGACGCGATCAAGATGATCAAGGAGCGGGCCGTCTCGAAGTTCGACGAGACCATCGAGGTCTCGATCAACCTCGGCGTCGATCCGCGCCACGCCGACCAGATGGTCCGCGGCGTCGTCATGCTGCCGAACGGCACCGGCCGCACGCTGCGCGTCGGCGTGTTCGCCCGCGGCGCCAAGGCCGAGGAAGCCAAGGCCGCCGGTGCCGACGTCGTCGGCGCGGAGGACCTGGTCGAGAAGGTGCAGAACGGCAACATCGACTTCGACCGCTGTATCGCCACCCCCGACATGATGCCGCTGGTCGGCCGCCTCGGTAAGGTGCTCGGTCCGCGCGGCATGATGCCGAACCCGAAGATCGGCACCGTGACCATGGACGTCGCCGGTGCCGTCAAGGGCGCCAAGGGCGGTTCGGTCGAGTTCCGCGTCGAGAAGGCCGGCATCATCCAGGCCGGCGTCGGCAAGGCCTCGTTCGCCGAGGACAAGCTGGTCGAGAACATCAAGGCGCTGGCGGATGCGGTCGTGAAGGCCAAGCCGGCGGGCGCCAAGGGCACCTACGTCCAGCGCGTCGCCGTCTCCTCGACGATGGGCCCGGGCGTCAAGGTCGAGCCGGGCACCGTGCTCGCCTGAGCGGCCAAGCATAGGTTAGATTGGGGAGGGCGGGATCGTTCATCGATCCCGCCCTTCGCATTTTGGAGTACCGGCCGACATGCCCGACAAGGTCCTGATCTATTCCCGCCTGCCGAAATCCTTGACCCAGCGCTTTGCCGATCGGTTCGATCTGCTCGACAGCGGCGGCAAGCCGGCGCACGAGGTGTTTCCGGCGGACGAGGTCGCGCGGATCCGGGCGCTGATCACGGCGGGCGGCACGCCGCTGGGGGCTGCCGACATGGACAGGCTCCCGGCGCTCGGGGCCATCGTCTGCTATGGCACCGGTTACGACGGCGTCGACCTGAAGGCGGCCGCGGCCCGTAACATCGCCGTCGGCCACAGCCCGGGCGCCAATGCCGCGGCGGTCGCAGACGTCGCTGTGATGTTGATGCTGGCGACCACGCGGCGGCTGACGGTGGCAGACGCCTATGTCCGCGACGGGGGCTGGGCGTCCGCAAAACCATCGCCGCTGATGAAGCCGCCGCCCAGTCTCGCCGGCTGCAAGGTCGGCGTCTACGGCATGGGCGAGATCGGCCGCAAGATCGCGAGCCGCGTAGCCGCCTTCGAGACTGAGGTCGGCTATTTCAACCGCACCCGCTATGACGATCTGCCGTATCAATATTTCCCGAGCCTCGATGCGCTCGCCGAATGGTGCACCGTGCTGATGATCGCCGTCCGCGCCAGCGCCGAGACCACCCACGTCGTCAACGCCGACCTCCTCAAGAAGCTCGGCACCGACGGCCACATCGTCAACATCTCGCGCGGCTCGGTCATCGACGAGCGGGCGCTGGTGGCGGCGCTCAAGGAGGGTACCGTTGCCGGTGCCGGTCTCGACGTGTTCGAGACGGAGCCGCATGCGCCGGATGAGCTGACCTCCCTGCCCAATGTGGTGGTGACGCCGCATATCGGCGGCAACACCAGGGAGTCGCACGTCGCAATGCAGGCCTGCGTGGTGGCGAATCTCACGGCGTTCTTCGCCGGCGAGATGATGCCTTATCAAGTCAAGTAGCTCGTAGCCCGGGCGAGCGGAACGACCCGGGACGGACCATCCCCCATGCCGCTTCGCCTTTGCGGGCTGTGGCTGACGCTGATGCGGGCTACGTCCAAACGTTCCGCCCCGCCCAGAAATATTTTGACGCACTGCACATCTCTGTGAATTGCGAACCATTCTCGAATGCTTCTAACTCTTGCTGTTAGGACGACAGATAGAGCGAGGGGCCATGGCGGCGTTCACATTGAAGATCAATGGGCGGGAGCATCAGGTTGATGTCGACCCCGGCACTCCCTTGCTCTGGGCCATTCGCGACAATGTTGGGCTGACCGGCACCAAATATGGCTGCGGCGTAGCGCAATGCGGGGCCTGTACAGTCTATCTCGACGGCCAGACCGTGCGCTCGTGCTCGTTGCCGGTGTCGGCAGTCGGGAAGAGCGAAGTGACGACGATCGAGGGACTCTCCAGCAAAGAGGCGGTTGCCGTCCAGAAGGCATGGGCCGCGCATGATGTGCCACAATGTGGCTACTGCCAGTCAGGCCAGGTGATGAGCGCCGCCGCGCTGCTCAGCCTGACCCCGAAGCCCACCGACCAGGACATCGATCTCGCAATGAACGGCAACATCTGCCGCTGCGCCAGCTATGTCCGCATCCGCGCCGCAATTCATTCGGCCGCCAAGACTCTGGAGGGCTGATCATGAACCTTCATGTGAAATCTGAAGCCGCTGCGACCTTGTCGCGCCGCTCGCTGTTGAAAGCCGGCGCTGGGTTCGTGCTCGCCACCTATGTCGCGCGCAACGGCGTCGCCTACGCGCAGGACGCTGCCGCGGCAAAATCCGTCAACATCGCGCCGAACACGTTTCTGGTGATCGGCCAGGACGACACCGTCACCGTTCTCTGCAAGCACATCGAGTTCGGACAGGGCCCGTTCACCGGCATGGCCACCCTGGTGGCCGAGGAGCTCGATGCCGATTGGTCGCAGATGCGCGCCGATCATGCGCCCTCGAATCCGGTGCTCTACAAGAATCTCTTGTTCGGGGTGCAGGGCACTGGTGGCTCGAGCGCGATCGCCAATTCCTACGAGCAGATGCGCAAGGTCGGCGCCGCCGCACGCTCGATGCTGGTGGCAGCGGCTGCCGACGAATGGAAGGTGCCGGCCGAGGAGATCACGGTCGATAAAGGTATCGTCAGACATCCCTCCGGCAAGCAGAGCGGTTTCGGCGCGCTGGCCGCCAACGCGATGCAACAGCCGGTGCCGGCGAACCCGCAGCTCAAGGATCCCTCCGCCTTCAAGCTGATCGGCAAGGAAGGCGCTGTAACCCGGCTCGACAGCGTGGCGAAGTCGAACGGCTCGGCCGAGTACACGATCGACATCAAGGATCCGGGGACCTTGACCGTGCTGGTGGCGCGCTCGCCACGGTTCGGCGGCAAGGTGGCGTCGTTCGACGCGTCGGCGGCCAAGGCCGTGCCGGGAGTGGTCGACGTCAAGGAGGTGCCGAACGGTGTAGCCGTCTATGCCGAGGGCTTCTGGCCGGCGAAAACGGCACGTGACCTGCTCAAGATCACCTGGGACGACAGCAAGGCGGAGACGCGCGGCACGGCGCAGCTGCTGGAGGAGTTTCGCGCGCGTGCGAAGAAGCAGGGTGCGCTGGTCAAGCAGGAGGGCGACGTCGACGCCGAGATCGCCAAGGGCGGCAAGCTGATCGAGACCGAGTTCGTGTTCCCCTATCTGGCCCATGCGCCGATGGAGCCGATCAACGCCTTCCTGCATTGGAAGGGCGACACCGCGTCGGCGCGCTACGGCAGCCAGTTTCCGACGCCTGATCACGCCGTGATCGCGCAGGTGCTGGGGCTCGACATCGCCAAGGTCGATCTCAAGACGATTCTCGCCGGCGGCAGCTTCGGCCGGCGCGCGCAGCAGTCGACCCATGTCGCCATGGAGCTGGCGCAAGTCGCCAAGGCGATCGGGCCGGGACGTCCGGTCAAGCTGGTGTGGACCCGCGAGGACGACATGCGCGGCGGCTACTACCGGCCGTTCAGCCTGCACCGCATGCGCGGCGTCGTTCGCGACGGCAAGATCGTGGCGTGGTCGGATACGATCGTCGGGCAGTCGATCATGAAGGGCTCGCCGTTCGAGGCGATGACCATGAAGAACGGTCTCGATGCGACCGCCTATGAGGGCTCGAACGAGATCCCGTACCAGGTGCCGAACTTCCGCTGCGACCTGCACCAGGTCGATGTCGGGGTGCCCGTGCTGTGGTGGCGCTCCGTCGGCCACACCCATACCGGCTACGCTGTCGAGGCGTTCGTCGATCAGCTGCTCGAAGCCGCCGGCCAGGATCCGGTGGAGGGGCGACTGGCGATGATGGCCGACAAGCCGCGTCACGCCGGTGTGCTCAAGGCGGTCGCCGAGCTCGCGGACTGGAAGGGCGCCAAGCTCGAGGCGGGCCGCGCCCGCGGCGTTGCCGTGGTCGAGAGCTTCAACACCTACGTCGCCCAGGTCGTCGAGCTGTCGATGGGCGCCGACGGTCCGGTCGTGCACAAGGTCTGGTGCGCTGTCGACTGCGGCGTCGCGGTCAATCCCGACATCATCCGAGCCCAGATGGAGGGCGGCATCGGCTTTGCGCTGGGCCACATCCTCTATGCGCAGCAGCCGCTCGACGAGGGACGTCCGGTGTCGGGCAATTTCGATACCTACCGCTCGCTGCGCATCCACGAGATGCCCGAGATCGAGGTCGCGATCGTGCCGTCGACAGAGAAGCCATCGGGGGTAGGCGAGCCCGGCGTCCCGCCGCTCGGACCGGCCGTCGCCAACGCCATGGCGAAGCTCGGCCTGCCGCGCCCCACGCAATTGCCGATCCGGCCGGGAGACACTGCATGAGACTGGTTAGAACGGGGGCGATGGCGTTGCTCGCCGGCTGCCTGGCTGCGGTTGCCGTCGCGGCCTATCCGGGGCTTCAGCGCGCCTATGCCGCGCCCGAGGCGACCCGCGTGGCCAATGGCCTGAAGCCGGCAGCGGACTTCGCGAAGATCAAGAACAAGGAGGAGCGCGCCGTCGCGCTGTTCGAAGAGGCCGGCAAGGTGCTGCAGTCGCCGCGATGCATGAACTGCCACCCGGCCGGCGACCGGCCGACCCAGACCGACAAGATGATTCCGCACCAGCCGCTGGTGGTCCGCGGCGAGGCCGGCATGGGCGCGCCCGGCGGGCTCGCCTGCACGACCTGTCACCACGAAGCCAATTTCGACCCGGCGCGCGTGCCCGGCAATCCGAAGTGGCAGCTGGCGCCGATCGAGATGGCCTGGCAGGGCCGATCGCTCGGCCAGATCTGCACCCAGATCAAGGACCCGAAGCTCAACGGCGGCAAGACCATGGCCCAGCTGATTCATCATATGGCTGAGGATGACCTGGTCGGCTGGGGCTGGAATCCGGGAGCGGGGCGGACGCCAGCCCCGGGCAGCCAGAAGCAGTTCGGCGAGCTGATCAAGGCCTGGGCCGACGCCGGTGGGGCCTGCCCGAAGGGGTAGGTGGCACGGCCCTGGCGGGTGCGACGACACCCGACAGATCGCGCGAACGTTGCCATGCTCGGGACGTGACGAACTCCCTCCTCGTCATTGCGAGCGTGGGTGATGTTCGATGGCACGCCTTACGCCTATCTGCAGATCTGCGGCCACTGTGGATCGGAAATGAGTATGGGCCCGGTCAGGTGCCGATCTGGACGATGCGATATGGTGGGCCATCAGAGCCTTGATGCTTGAGTGTGGACGCGAGTCATCAGGCATGGACGCGACGATCTGACCTCTACGCCTGCCGAACCACAAGCTCGCTGGTCATGGGGATTCCCCTCAGTGCGCCGAGCACCATGTTGTGGGAAATGGCGCGCTCATGGATCTTCTCGAGTTCGGCACGCGGTGCGGAGGAACTCAAGGTGGCGCGGAGGTGGAGGGATAGGTAGCAATGCCGGGCCTCGACGGGCGCCTCGAGCCCTTCGAGGCCATCGAATTCACCACGCGGGTCGAACACGCCTTCCGCGACGAACTCGACCGAACGCAGATCGATGCCGGCATGCGCCGCCAGCATCGGATAGTCCGAGCCGGCACAGACGGCTGCAGCGGCGAAGATCTGTTCCCAGGGATAGACGACAGACGGGGCATTGTCCTTCAGGCTCGCCGGCCGCTCCAGAAGCGGTGTTGTGTAGGGATCGCTTGACTGCGGATCGAAGCGGTAGCGGGCACGGTAGGTCCCGCGCACCGCATCGCCATGCTTCTTCATCACGGACACGATATCCTTCACCGTGCTGACAGCTTCTCCGAAAACTATGGGCATCCTTGCCTCCTTCCAATCGTGGGTTTCTAAGTCACGCCATGGGATGCCGACGGCAGCGTTTTCCGTTCGGCATCCCGATTTGGCACATTGCCGATGGTGTTCGCCTTATTTGGCAGGCGGAGTCGCTTGCGCGTCGCTGCCAAGCTCCTTCTTGAAGGTCTCAAAATCGACCTGCATGCCGTTGAAGATCGTGCTCCAGTGCCGGGCCACCGCGGCGATCGCGACGGCTTCCTCGATTTCGTCCTTCGTCGCACCTGCCCGCTTGGCGTTCTCGGTGTCTTCCCAGATGCAGTACCGACAGGGGATTTGGGCGGAGACGGCAAGTGAGATCAGAGCCTTCACCTTCGGCGGCAGGGCGGTTTCGTTCGAGAACTGCAGCGCCTTCACCTCGGCCCAGGCGCCCGGCAGCGCGGCTTTCGAAACCTGGTGGAGAAAGCCTGGCACCTTGCCGAGCGTCTGCTTGATGTCCTTGTAGGTGGCATCGACCTCTGCCTGGCCGGCTAGGCAGAGGCTGGATGCGAACACGGCCGCGCAGATGACGGCCGAAGCCAAAGCGCCCGTGAAGACCCGGTGTGACCGCCGCAACCTGAACCTAACGCTGCTGGAAACGAAGTCACGAACTGCGAAGTTGAACATGTTCTCTCACCTCTATTGAACCATTTGGGTCCGCGCCATGTGATGGGTGCGGACTCAAAGGAGGCCCGGCCGAGAGAGAAAGTTCGATCAGTCGTCGTCGATTCCGGGTGGGCGCGGCGAAAGATGGATATGCAGGCGCCTGGCCTTGCTGTCGCGTCGAAAAACCACGAATGAGACACCCGGAGGGCAATGGAACGGATCCTCCGGGGGATTGACGAACCGTCCCTCGATCACGCTGACGTTGCCGGCGCTGAGGATGCGCTGCGGTTCGAAGAGAACGCCGGCTTCGTTATCCTCGATGACTTCCTGGGCAATGAACGACCGCCCGAATACCGGCTTGCCCCCTCCACGGACGAGGTGGAGATCTTCCGCGAAATGGCTGAGATAACG
Source organism: Bradyrhizobium sp. SZCCHNS3016 (assembly GCF_032484535.1). Taxonomy (NCBI): domain Bacteria; kingdom Pseudomonadati; phylum Pseudomonadota; class Alphaproteobacteria; order Hyphomicrobiales; family Nitrobacteraceae; genus Bradyrhizobium; species Bradyrhizobium sp. SZCCHNS3016. Next base: position 497,096 of record NZ_JAUETE010000002.1, on the reverse strand, counting down.
GTCGCGCTCGCCAGCGCGGTTGAGACCGCGAAATAGCTCGTCATAGAACCATTGGTGCTGGCGTGACTGCAACCTGGCGTCGGGATCGACGAGGCCCGCCGTCTCGAGCAGCATCTCGGCCAACTTGCGCTTGGCTTCCGACAGCCGGCTGCGGACGGTTCCGACCGGGACGGCTAGGATGGCGGCCAGTTCCTCATAAGATGGATAGCTGCCGAAATATCGCAGCATGGCGGTGGCCTGCAGCGGTTCGGGAAGCTTGCGCAGCGCGTCCCAGACCCATTCGCGAAGCGCGACTTTCTCCAGCCGCTCCTCGACGCTTGGCCGTTCGTCGGGGCGATCGGGCACCTCGGCGGTGAGCACCTCGCGCCGTCTTCGGCGCAACTGTCCCAGGCAGCAGCGGTGCAGCACGGTGAAGAGCCAGCCGACGACCGCCTGAGGGTCCTTAAGCTCCCCGATGTGCCTCAGCGCGATGATGAACGTGTCGTGGACGGCATCCTCGGCTTCGGGACCGTAGCCGAGCACTCGCAGCGCCGCCGCGTACAGCCGCGCGCGATGACGTTCCAGCAACAGCCCAAGGTAGGCACAATCGCCGCCGCGAGCGGCGACGGCCAGTTCGGCATCGGTCGGTCCGATAGGAGCTTGATGATCCACAGCTGCTGATCCATAGCTTGTTGAACCCCATAGACGGAAGGATGCGCCGAGGATCGAAAAAGTTCGAATCCTGACGCGGCGCGTCATGGATCACCGCTACGACACGAACTTTTAGATCGTGATCCAGAGCCAAGCCGACCTGGGGCGGCGAGCTCCTGAACCGCGAGACGCCTGGCTTCTACATGCAGCCGGCGCAATTTACCGAGGCCACCAACACCATGCACATTGCGCGCGAGGAGATCTTCGGGCTCGTCGCCTGCGTGATCCGCGCAAAGAACTACGACGGGGCGCTGACAATCGCCAATGACACCGAGTTCGGTCTCGCGGCGGGCGCCTGCACCACCAGCCTCCAATACGCCTCGCACTTCGAGCACAACAGCGAGGCCGGCACGGTGATGGTCAACTTGCCGACCGCCGGCGTCGACTATCACGTCCCGTTCGGCGGCCGGAAGGGTTCGAGCTACGGCGCCCGCGAGCAGGGCTCCTACGCGCGCAAGTTCTATACGACGGTGAAGACGGCCTACACTTATCCGGTGTGAGACCTCGGCCGTCATGAGCGCCGTCATTGCGACGAAGCAATCCAGACTTCCTTCTCGACCCTGGATTGCTTCGCTCGCAATGACGGGGGAGAGAGCGTGGGAACCCGCATGCTGCTCTCGCCTTCGCCCGTCAGGCGCTGGCGGATGCTCGTGGGGCCTCGCGAACTGCCCAACTGGTGCGATTTTTGCTCTTGGGGGTCTTGGCAAGTCGCCGTGGACCCGTTAAAGAACCGGCTTCCGGGCGGGCTGGCATTTGCTGGCGCGCTCGTGCGCGCATTCCGAAAGCCTAGAGGATCCAGCATTCCTTTTGAGGATATCCGTTTGGATGACCCGGAAGGAAGAAGGATCTTTCTGCTCTCGAATGCCGCAGGGGAGGTCGGTCCGCCGATCACCCCGATCCTGTCCGAGACTGCAGGCGCCGGCGCGGAATTCAATTTCCTCAATGGCTTAATCGTCCAGCCTGCATAGACGGGTGAAGACCGGATTTCGGCATGTCCACTGCCTCTGTCGTGGTGGCATGCAGGTTTGGTTCGAACCTCGACACTCCGTGGGCCGATAAAGCCTTGCGGAAGGGCAGGCTATTCATCGCCGTTTTGCCTTGCGTGTCCTCGGGTTCTTCCGTCCGGAGGTCAGGTTTGGTGGGGCGGCGGGTGCAACCCGGCGGTCCCGCTTTCGGGCGAAGGCCGCCAACCGGAGAGAGCTTGCTGTGGAACGAGCGGCAAAGAAAGAGGCGGTCGAGGAACTGCACGAGGTCTTCAAGACCACGGGCGTCGCGGTCGTCGCTCACTATTCCGGCCTCACCGTGGCCCAGATGCAGAAGCTGCGCATGCAGATGAAGCAGGCGGGCGCGTCGGTGAAGGTCTCGAAGAACCGTCTCGCCAAAATTGCTCTTGAAGGCACGGACGTCGTCGGCATCGGTCCCCTGTTGAAGGGGCCGACCGTGATCGCAACTTCGAACGATCCTGTCGCGGCGCCCAAGGTTGCCATGGAATTCGCCAAGGCGAACGAAAAGTTCGTCATCCTCGGTGGCTCCATGGGTAAAACCGTCCTGAATGTCGACAGCGTCAAGGCTCTCGCCTCGCTGCCGTCGCTGGACGAACTGCGCGGCAAGCTCGTCGGCCTGATCCAGGCTCCGGCGACCAAGCTCGCCCAGCTCGCCAACGCACCCGCGGCCAAGGTCGCGCGCGTCATTCAGGCTCATGCCTCAAAGGGCGAAGCGGCCTGACGCCCTTCGCAAACACTCAAAACCTGGTTTCGAACCGAACCATCTTAAGGAAGTAGATCAATGGCTGACTTGCAGAAAATCGTCGACGACCTGTCCTCGCTCACCGTTCTCGAGGCCGCCGAGCTCGCCAAGCTCCTGGAAGAGAAGTGGGGCGTGTCCGCCGCTGCCGCCGTCGCGGTTGCTGGCCCGGCTGCTGCCGCTGCCGCTCCGGCGGAAGAGAAGACCGAGTTCACGGTTGTCCTGGCTTCGGCCGGCGACAAGAAGATCGAGGTCATCAAGGAAGTCCGCGCCATCACCGGCCTGGGCCTGAAGGAAGCCAAGGACCTGGTCGAGGGTGCCCCGAAGCCGGTCAAGGAAGGCGTCAACAAGGAAGAGGCCGAGAAGATCAAGGCTCAGCTCGAGAAGGCTGGCGCCAAGATCGACCTCAAGTAATCGCAAGATTGCAAGCGGAGCCTTCCGGCGGCCTAAGGCAGGTCCGAAGGTTTCGAGAGATTATGGTGACCGGGCGGTAACATCGCCCGGTCATCATCGGGACAAAAGAGTTTTGCAGAGGTGTCGGGTCGGGCCGGGATACTGCAAAAGGCGTGCAACAGGATCGCCCGTTGCGGGCCGAACACGGAAAAGTGTGGAGATTTAGGGGCTTCCCCCTCGAATCTCGGCTATCGTCGGCCCATATTGGGTCGGCAGCACGAAAAGCCGGTTATCGGTGGAGTGGCGTCTCCGCCTTTAGACCGTTGGGAGATAGGCAATTTCGGGCTTTTGCAGTCCGTGACGAGATGGTTGTGACGAGCGGGTGCGCCCTCGCGCCTCGCGCGTCGTTTTGCGTTTTGCTGGTCTGAAGAACAGAGCTGGGACGTTTCCGTTCCGGCTTTGGGCCTCAGATCCTCGAAATGGATCGAAATTCAACCCGAAGGGGCGGTGGCAGCCGCTGTTTCGGAAGGTTCGCCCCTCCGGGCGACGAAATGAGAGGCCACGATGGCGCAGCAGACATTCACCGGTCGCAAACGCGTTCGCAAGTTCTTTGGACACATCAAGGAAGTCGCGGAGATGCCGAACCTCATCGAGGTTCAGAAGGCGTCCTACGACCAATTCCTGATGGTGGACGAGCCCACGGGTGGGCGAGCGGATGAGGGCCTGCAGGCGGTGTTCCGCTCGGTGTTCCCGATCTCCGACTTTTCGGGCACCTCGATGCTGGAATTCGTCCGCTACGAGTTCGAGCCGCCGAAATACGACGTCGACGAGTGCCGCCAGCGCGGCATGACCTTCGCTGCGCCGCTCAAGGTGACCTTGCGCCTCATCGTGTTCGATATCGACGAGGAAACCGGCGCGAAGTCGGTGAAGGACATCAAAGAGCAGGACGTGTACATGGGCGACATTCCGCTCATGACCATGAACGGCACCTTCATCGTGAACGGCACCGAGCGCGTCATCGTCTCGCAGATGCACCGTTCGCCGGGCGTGTTCTTCGACCACGACAAGGGCAAGACCCATTCGTCGGGCAAGCTGCTGTTCGCTGCCCGCGTCATTCCGTATCGCGGCTCCTGGCTCGACATCGAGTTCGACGCCAAGGACATCGTGTTCGCGCGCATCGACCGTCGCCGCAAGCTGCCGGTGACGTCGCTGATGTTCGCGCTCGGCCTCGACGGCGAACAGATCCTGTCGACCTTCTACAAGAAGCTGATCTACAAGCGCATCAAGGAAGGCTGGCGCGTTCCGTTCGACGCCAACCGGTTCCGCGGCTATTCGACCGTGAACGACCTGATCGACGCCGACACCGGCAAGGTCGTGCTCGAGGCCGGCAAGAAGCTCACCGTGCGCGCCGCCCGCCAGCTCCAGGAGAAGGGGCTGAAGGCGCTGCGCATGTCGGACGAGGAGCTGCTCGGCAACTACATCGCCGAGGATCTCGTCAATCCGAAGACGGGTGAGATCTACGCCGAGGCCGGCGAGGAGATCACCGACAAGCTGTTCAAGGTGCTGAACGAGCAGGGCTACAAGGACCTGCCGCTGCTCGACATCGACCACGTCAATGTCGGCCCCTACATCCGCAACACGCTGTCGGCCGACAAGAACATGACGCGTGAGGATGCGCTGTTCGACATCTACCGCGTGATGCGTCCGGGCGAGCCGCCGACGCTCGACTCGGCGCAGGCGATGTTCCAGTCGCTGTTCTTCGATGCCGAGCGCTACGACCTCTCCGCGGTCGGCCGCGTCAAGATGAACATGCGCCTCGAGCTCGATGCGCCGGACACCCAGCGCACGCTGCGCAAGGAAGACATCCTGGCGGTCATCAAGACCCTGGTCGACCTGCGCGACGGCAAGGGCGAGATCGACGACATCGACCATCTCGGCAACCGCCGCGTCCGCTCGGTCGGCGAGCTGATGGAGAACCAGTACCGCATCGGCCTGCTGCGCATGGAGCGTGCCATCAAGGAGCGCATGTCGAGCGTCGACATCGACACCGTGATGCCGCAGGACCTGATCAACGCCAAGCCTGCCGCCGCTGCCGTGCGCGAGTTCTTCGGCTCGTCGCAGCTGTCGCAGTTCATGGACCAGACCAACCCGCTGTCGGAGATCACCCACAAGCGCCGCCTGTCGGCGCTTGGACCGGGCGGTCTGACCCGCGAGCGCGCCGGCTTCGAGGTGCGCGACGTGCATCCGACGCATTACGGCCGCATCTGCCCGATCGAGACGCCGGAAGGTCCGAACATCGGCCTGATCAACTCGCTGGCGACCTTCGCCCGCGTCAACAAGTATGGCTTCGTCGAGACGCCGTACCGCAAGGTCAAGGACGGCCGGGTCACCGACGAGGTGGTGTATCTGTCGGCCATGGAGGAGGGGCGCTACCGCGTCGCGCAGGCCAACGTGCCGCTCGATGCCAAGGGCCGCTTCACCGAGGACCTCGTGGTCTGCCGTCACGCCGGCGAAGTCGTGCCGATGACGCCCGACAAGGTCGACTACATGGACGTGTCGCCGAAGCAGCTCGTTTCGGTGGCCGCGGCGCTGATCCCGTTCCTCGAGAACGACGACGCCAACCGCGCGCTGATGGGCTCGAACATGCAGCGCCAGGCCGTGCCGCTGGTTCGCGCCGAGGCGCCGTTCGTCGGTACCGGCATGGAAGGTGTGGTGGCCCGTGACTCGGGCGCCGCGATCGCGGCGCGCCGCTCCGGCGTGATCGACCAGATCGACGCCACCCGCGTCGTCATCCGCGCCACGGAGGATCTCGATCCGACCAAGTCGGGCGTCGATATCTACCGGCTGATGAAGTATCAGCGCTCGAACCAGTCGACCTGCATCAACCAGCGTCCGCTGGTGAAGGTCGGCGACATCGTCAAGAAGGGCGACATCATCGCTGACGGTCCGTCGACCGATCTCGGTGAGCTCGCGCTCGGCCGCAACGTGCTGGTCGCGTTCATGCCGTGGAACGGCTACAACTTCGAGGACTCCATCCTGCTCTCCGAGCGGATCGTGAAGGAGGACGTCTTCACCTCGATCCACATCGAGGAATTCGAGGTGATGGCCCGCGACACCAAGCTGGGTCCGGAGGAAATCACGCGCGACATTCCCAACGTGTCGGAAGAGGCGCTGAAGAACCTCGACGAAGCCGGCATCGTCTATATCGGCGCGGAAGTGCGTGCCGGCGACATCCTGGTCGGCAAGATCACGCCGAAGGGCGAGAGCCCGATGACGCCGGAAGAGAAGCTGCTGCGCGCCATCTTCGGCGAGAAGGCCTCGGACGTGCGCGACACCTCGCTGCGGGTGCCGCCGGGCGTGCAGGGCACGATCGTCGAAGTCCGCGTCTTCAACCGGCACGGCGTCGACAAGGACGAGCGTGCGCTGGCGATCGAGCGGGAAGAGATCGAGCGTCTGGCCAAGGACCGCGACGACGAGCAGGCGATCCTGGACCGCAACGTCTACAGCCGTCTCGCCGACATGCTGGATGGCCGTCAGGGCATCTCCGGTCCGAAGGGCTTCAAGAAGGACACCAAGATCACGCGCGCGGTGCTCGACGAGTATCCGAAGTCGCAGTGGTGGCTGTTTGCCTCGCCGAACGACAAGCTGATGGCCGAGATCGAGGCCATGCGGAAGCAGTACGACGAGTCGAAGAAGGGGCTGGAACAGCGCTTCCTCGACAAGGTCGAGAAGCTGCAGCGTGGCGACGAGCTGCCGCCAGGCGTGATGAAGATGGTCAAGGTCTTCGTTGCGGTGAAGCGCAAGATCCAGCCGGGCGACAAGATGGCCGGCCGTCACGGCAACAAGGGCGTCGTCTCCAAGATCGTGCCGATCGAGGACATGCCGTTCCTCGAGGACGGCACGCATGCGGACATCGTGCTGAACCCGCTGGGCGTGCCCTCGCGCATGAACGTCGGACAGATCCTCGAGACGCATCTCGGCTGGGCCTGCGCCGGCCTCGGCAAGCGCATCGCCCAGACGGTCGATGCCTACCTGTCGAAGCAGGACGTGAAGCCGCTGAAGGAGACCCTGAAGCGGATCTACGGCGATGACGAGACCATCAAGTCGCTCAACGACAACGAGTTGATCGAGCTTGGTCACAATCTGAGCCGTGGCGTGCCGATCGCCACACCGGTGTTCGACGGCGCCAAGGAGGCCGACATCGAGGAGATGTTGAAGCTCGCCGGCCTCGACGCATCCGGTCAGTCGACGGTCTATGATGGCCGCACCGGCGATGCGTTCGATCGCAAGGTGACGGTCGGCTACATCTATATGCTGAAGCTGCACCATCTGGTCGACGACAAGATCCATGCGCGTTCGATCGGCCCGTACTCGCTGGTCACCCAGCAGCCGCTGGGCGGCAAGGCCCAGTTCGGCGGCCAGCGTTTCGGCGAAATGGAGGTGTGGGCGCTCGAAGCCTACGGCGCGGCCTACACGCTGCAGGAGATGCTGACGGTGAAGTCGGACGACGTCGCCGGCCGCACCAAGGTCTACGAGGCGATCGTGCGCGGCGACGACACGTTCGAGGCCGGTATTCCGGAATCGTTCAACGTGTTGGTCAAGGAAATGCGCTCGCTCGGCCTCAACGTCGACCTGCACAACTCCAAGCTCGGACCGGCGCCGACGTCGGAAGCCGCCGAGTAGTTCAAGAGGTCAGGCCCGGCCGTCTCGGACGGCCGGGTGCCGGCGCCTTCCCCCGCGGGTCAGGACAAGGCGCCCGTTGAGAGATTTTCGAATTTGCGGCCGACCCCCGATCGGCCCGCGAGGAGAATACGATGAACCAAGAAATTATGAATCTCTTCAATCCGACGACGCCGGCTCAGGTCTTCGACCAGATCCGGATCTCGATTGCGTCTCCGGAGAAGATTCTGTCCTGGTCCTACGGCGAGATCAAGAAGCCGGAAACGATCAACTACCGCACCTTCAAGCCCGAGCGCGACGGCCTGTTCTGCGCCCGTATCTTCGGGCCGATCAAGGACTACGAGTGCTTGTGCGGCAAGTACAAGCGGATGAAGTACAAGGGCATCATCTGCGAGAAGTGCTCGGTCGAGGTGACCTTGTCGCGCGTCCGGCGCGAGCGCATGGGCCATATCGAGCTCGCCGCTCCCGTCGCGCACATCTGGTTCCTGAAGTCGCTGCCGTCGCGCATCGGCTTGCTGCTCGACATGACGCTGAAGGATCTCGAGCGGATCCTGTATTTCGAATACTACGTCGTTCTCGAGCCGGGTCTGACCGCGCTCAAGGACCGTCAGCTCTTGTCCGAGGACGAGTACCTCAAGGCGCAGGACGAATACGGCCAGGACAGCTTCACCGCCATGATCGGCGCGGAGGCCATCCGTGAGCTGCTGCGCGGCCTCGAGCTGGAGAAGCTCGAGCAGACGCTGCGTGCGGAGATGCAGGAGACCGACTCCGACATCAAGCACAAGAAGCTCGCGAAGCGTCTGAAGATCGTCGAGGCCTTCCGCCACTCCGGCAACAAGCCGGAATGGATGATCATGACCGTGGTGCCGGTGATCCCGCCGGACCTGCGGCCGCTGGTCCCGCTCGACGGCGGCCGCTTCGCGACCTCCGACCTCAACGACCTCTACCGTCGCGTCATCAACCGCAACAACCGTTTGAAGCGGCTGATGGAGCTGCGCGCGCCCGACATCATCATCCGCAACGAGAAGCGCATGCTTCAGGAAGCGGTGGATGCGCTGTTCGACAACGGCCGCCGCGGCCGCGTCATCACCGGCGCCAACAAGCGTCCGTTGAAGTCGCTCGCCGACATGCTCAAGGGCAAGCAGGGCCGCTTCCGTCAGAACCTGCTCGGCAAGCGCGTCGACTATTCCGGTCGCTCGGTCATCGTGGTCGGTCCGGAGCTGCGCCTGCACCAGTGCGGCCTGCCGAAGAAGATGGCGCTCGAGCTGTTCAAGCCGTTCATCTATTCGCGGCTCGATGCCAAGGGCCTGTCGACGACGGTCAAGCAGGCCAAGAAGCTGGTCGAGAAGGAGCGCCCCGAGGTCTGGGACATCCTGGACGAGGTCATCCGCGAGCATCCGGTGCTGTTGAACCGCGCGCCGACGCTGCATCGCCTCGGCATCCAGGCGTTCGAGCCGGTGCTGATCGAGGGCAAGGCGATCCAGCTGCACCCGCTGGTCTGCTCCGCGTTCAACGCCGACTTCGACGGCGACCAGATGGCCGTCCACGTTCCGCTGTCGCTCGAGGCGCAGCTGGAAGCGCGCGTCCTGATGATGTCGACCAACAACATCCTGCATCCGGCCAATGGTCAGCCGATCATCGTGCCGTCGCAGGACATCGTGCTCGGTCTCTACTACGTCTCGATCATGCGCGAAGGCATGCCCGGCCAGGGCATGGCGTTCGGCAACATGGCCGAGCTCGAGCATGCGCTGCACGCCAAGGCCATCCATCTCCACAGCAAGATCAAGTATCGCTGGGAGGGCATGGACGAGACCGGCAAGGTCGCCAAGCGCTGGATCGAAACCACCGCGGGCCGCGTCATGCTCGGCAATCTCTTGCCGAAGCATCCGCGCGTCACGTTCGAGGTCATCAACAAGCTGATGACCAAGCGCGAAATCTCGGGCGTGATCGATCAGGTCTATCGTCACTGCGGCCAGAAGGAGACGGTGATCTTCTGCGACCGCATCATGGCGCTCGGCTTCTACAACGCCTTCAAGGCGGGCATCTCGTTCGGCAAGGACGACATGGTCGTGCCAGCGGGCAAGTGGAAGATCGTCGACACCACCCGTACGCTGGCGAAGGATTTCGAGCAGCAGTACAATGACGGTCTGATCACCCACGGCGAGAAGTACAACAAGGTCGTCGACGCCTGGTCGAAGGCCAGCGAAGAGATCGCCAAGGAGATGATGAAGGAGATCTCCGTCACCAAGAAGACGGCGACGGGGGCGGATGCCGACATCAACTCGATCTACATGATGTCGCATTCCGGCGCGCGTGGTTCGCCGGCCCAGATGCGTCAGCTCGCCGGCATGCGCGGCCTGATGGCCAAGCCGTCGGGTGAGATCATCGAGACGCCGATCATCTCGAACTTCAAGGAAGGTCTGTCGGTTCTCGAGTACTTCAACTCGACCCACGGCGCCCGCAAGGGCCTCGCGGACACCGCGTTGAAGACCGCGAACTCGGGCTACCTGACCCGTCGTCTGGTCGACGTCGCGCAGGACTGCATCATCACGCAGGACGATTGCGGCACCCATCTTGGCATCAAGATGCGCGCCATCGTCGATGCCGGCACGGTCGTGGCTTCGCTCGGCTCGCGCATCCTGGGCCGCGTGCCCTGCGATGACGTGCGTGATCCCGCGACCAACGCCGTGCTGGTCAAGGCCGGCACGCTGATGGAGGAGAGCCACATCGACGCCATCCAGCAGGCTGGCGTGCAGGAGGTGAAGATCCGCTCTGCGCTGACGTGCGAGCTTGTCAACGGCATCTGCAAGATGTGCTACGGCCGCGATCTGGCGCGCGGCACGCCGGTCAATCATGGCGAGGCTGTCGGCGTCATCGCCGCGCAGTCGATCGGTGAGCCCGGCACCCAGCTGACGATGCGCACCTTCCACATCGGTGGCGCGGCGCAGCTGAACGAGCAGTCCTTCGTGGAATCGAACTTCGAAGGCAAGGTGGTCATCAGGAACAAGTCGATCGCTCGCAACAGCGAGGGTCACCTGATCGCGATGGTCCGCAACATGGTCGTGACGATCGTCGACCCCGACGGCACCGAGCGTGCGACGCACCGTATCCAGTATGGCTCGCGCATGCACGTCGACGACGGCGACATGATTAAGCGCGGCCAGCGCATCGCCGAGTGGGATCCTTATACCCGCCCGATCCTCACGGAAGCGGAGGGCACGATCGGGTTCGAGGATCTGACCGAAGGTCTGTCGATCTCGGAAACGCTCGACGAATCCACCGGTATTGCCAAGCGCGTGGTCATCGACTGGCGTGGAACGCGCGGTGGCGCGGATCTGCGTCCGGCGATCGTGATCAAGGGCAAGGACGGCAAGGTGCTCAAGCTCGCCCGCGGCGGCGATGCCCGCTACATGCTGTCGGTCGACGCGATTCTTTCTGTCGACGTCGGTGCGACGGTGAAGCCAGGCGACATCCTGGCGCGTATCTCGACCGAAAGCGCCAAGACGCGCGACATCACCGGCGGTCTGCCGCGGGTGGCGGAGCTGTTCGAAGCGCGCAAGCCGAAGGATGCCGCGATCATCGCTGAGATCGCCGGCACCATCCGGTTCGGTCGCGACTACAAGAACAAGCGTCGCATCTCGATCGAGCCCGTCGACAAGACCGAGGAGCCGCGCGAGTACCTGATTCCGAAGGGCAAGCACATCCATCTGCAGGATGGCGACATCGTCGAGAAGGGCGACTTCATTGTTGAAGGCAACCCCGCGCCGCACGACATCCTGGCGATCAAGGGCATCGAGGAGCTCGCGGCCTATCTGGTCAACGAGATCCAGGAGGTCTACCGGCTGCAGGGCGTGCTCATCAACGACAAGCACATCGAGGTGATTGTCCGTCAGATGCTGCAGAAGGTGGAGATCGCCGACCAGGGCGACACCGACATGATCTCGGGCGAACAGGTCGACAAGATCGAGTTCGACCTGCTCAACGCGAAAGCCGTGGAGGAGGCGAAGAAGCCGGCCACAGGCACTCCGGTTCTGCTCGGCATCACCAAGGCGAGCCTGCAGACCCGGTCGTTCTTCTCGGCGGCCTCATTCCAGGAGACCACCCGCGTCCTCACCGAGGCGGCGGTCAACGGCAAGATCGATCCGCTCGAGGGCCTCAAGGAGAACGTCATCGTCGGTCGTCTGATCCCGGCTGGCACCGGCGCCTCGATGGCCCGCATCCGCGAAGTCGCCTTGAAGCGCGACAAGCTGATTCTCGACGAGCGCGAGAAGCAGGCGGCGATCGTGCCGGCGCAGCCCGAGCCTCAGCCGCTCGCTCTGCCGCCGGCAGAGTAAACGGACGATTGCGGCAGACCCTGACGGTGTTGGGGTCTGCCGTGCGTTCATCACGCGTAGAAAAGGCCGGCGGTTGCCGGCCTTTTTTTGACATTTTCTTCTCCTGTTGCCGCGCTGCTGCCCCGTTGTTCATCTTCCCTTCAGGGACAGAGGCGCTTTTGGAAGCATCAGATCCGCTGAGCTGATTTCCGTCGACTCCCGTGGCGATGCGCCGATTTGCTCCGGCGCAAATCTTTTGCGGGCCGGGTACGCTATGGCCGATCGAGCCCCGAGGGTGGCAGGACCCCTGATATGGACGACCGGCAACGTCGCTGACAGCCGGAGATGGCGGAACTTCGATGCTTGACCTTGCGATTGTTGGTGGCGGTCCGGGTGGACTGATGAGCGCCTGGTACCTGAGGCGCAAACTCGGCGATCTCTGCAAGGTGACGATCTTCGAGGCATCCGACCGGCTCGGCGGCAAGATCGTGACGCGCAAGTTCGATACCGCACCGGCGATGTATGAGGCTGGTGTCGCAGAAATCTACGACTACTCGATGACCGGCCCTGATCCGCTGCGCGAGCTGATCCAGCATTTCGGTCTGCAGACGATTCCGATGGATGCGCTGCAGGTCCAGCTCGACGGCGAGCTGCTCGACGACGTGCCCGGGCTGCGCCGCAAGTACGGCCCGAAGACGGCCGCTGCCGTCGAGGCGTTCCGCAAGCGTTGTACGGAGGTGATGTCGCCGGTCGAATATTACGAAGGCGTCGGCGCCCACGATAACGAGCACCCCTGGGCCTACAAGACCTGCGAAGAGCTGCTCGACGAGGAGGTCGAGGATCCCACGGCCAAGCGCTTCTTCAAGGTGATGTCGCGCTCCGACCTCGCGACCGAGGCCCACAACACCAACGGCCTCAATGCGCTCAAGAACTTCGTGATGGATATCGACGACTATATCGGCCTGTACTCGATCCAGAACGGCAACGAGCAGCTGATCGAGTGCCTTCGCTCGGAGGTCGATGCCGACATCCAGCTCAATCATCGCGTGCTCCGCATCGGCAAGACCGAGCAGGGCCGCTACCGGCTCAACATGATGAACGGCAAGGGGCCGGAGACGCGCGAGTTCGATCTCGTGCTGGTGTGTCTGCCGCATTCCTGGCTGTCGACGGTCGGCTGGGACGGCGAGAAGCTGCGCCAGTCCATGGTCAAGCACATCGCCTATTTCGATCGTCCCGCGCATTATCTGCGCGTCTCGATCCTGTTCGACGAGCCGTTCTGGGGCGAGAAGATCCCTGGCTCCTGGTTCATGTCGGAAGCGTTCGGCGGCTGCTGCATCTACAACGAGGGCTCGCGCCACGACGTCGGCAAGCACGGCGTGCTGAACTGGCTGATCGCGGGCTCGGATGCGCTCGCCTTCGCCAACCTGTCGGACCAGGAGCTGATCGATGCCGCCCTGAAGTCGCTCCCGGCGGCGCTCGGCGATGCGCGCGCGCACTTCATGGAAGGCAAGATCCATCGCTGGCTGTCGTCGGTCAACGCGCTGCCCGGCGGTCTGCCGGTGCGCGACGTCATGACCAATCACCGGCCTGAGCCGAAAGAGCACCCCGGTATCGTCGTGGTCGGAGACTACCTGTTCGACTCGACCTTGAACGGGCTGCTCGATTCCTCGGATGCGGCCACCGACATCATCCTGACCGAGATGATGCGGCTGCGCCGCGCCCGCTCGCAGGCCGAGATGCCGCTATCGGACAAGATCGACCGCGACTATTTCGACAATTATCGCGGGCAGGGGCCGTACAGCGAAGCGTGGTCGCAGTTCACCGATCCGGACTATCTGACCAGCCTTATCAAGATCGTCTGGAACCGGGCCGGCAAGGGCAAGGGCTACAAGCTCCTGGTCGCCGGCTCCGCGAGCGGCGAGTTGGTGGGTGCGCTCCGCGAGCGCGGCATCGATGCCTGGGGCATAGAGAACAACCGCTACATCCACGGCAAGACGCCGAAGGCGCTGAAGAAGTACAACAAGCTCGGCTCGATCACCGACATGCCGTTCAAAACCGGTGAGTTCGATTTCGTGTTCGAGACCAGCCTCTGCCACCTCGGTGACAAGCAGGTTGCGCGCGCGATCCGCGAGCTCAACCGCGTCGTCAAGACCGGCCTCGTGTTCGGCTCGATCACCTCGGACATGGCCCCGGCGCTGGTCGACCGCTACGACCTGCTGCGTGGGGTCAAGAAGCTCGGCACCTGGTGGGAGTGGTCGGAGCTGTTCTTCGGCAACGGGTTTGATCTGGCCATGCACCGCCGCGATTGCACCGACGAGGTGTGGGCTGCGACGCTCGCGGCCAACAAGGGGCCCGGTCAGTGGTACGCCGACGCCGACAGCCTGCGCTATTCGTTCTTCGACAAGGTCGAGGACGAGGACTAGGCTTGCGGCACAGCCGCCGTCATTTCGAGCCAAGGTCGCGGGCGTTGAACCCGGCATCTCGATGCTGTCTTGCGTCCGCGGCGCTTGTGACTGTGCTGGTTGCGTGACAGGGCCGCGTCTTGGTCGCGGCCGCTGCGGCACCGTGTCGCGAGAATGCTGGCGGCCGGCGGACACAGGTGTTAAAGCCGAGCCGCTTTAATCCGTTACGGTCATGCTGGCCGTGCAGGATCGGTTCGTTGAATGGCGCCCAAATCTTCACCGCCGCGAAATCAGACGTCCGCAACGGCAGCTGATCCTGCCGATGATTTGGACAAGCGGGGGCCGGCGGCGGCCGTGCCTGCCGTTCCAAAACCCGGAACAGCGAAGACGTCGGCGACCGAGAAGGCTGATGTCATCGAGGACGATGACGAGGAGGACGGCGAAGAGGCCGGCCTCGACCTCGACGATGATGACGACGACGAGGATCTCGTTGTCTACACGGCCCGCGAGGCCGCCGGTGCGCTTGCGACCATCTACGGCTTCGTCTCGCCGCTGCTCGCCAGATACAAGAAGATGCTGGCTTTCGTGTCGATCGGCGTCCTGATCGAGACGCTGTTCAACGTCATCATGCCGCTCAGCCTCAAGTTCCTGATCGACGATGCGCTCGGCGAGGAGGATTTCGAGGCGCTCTATCGCATCCTCGGCGTCCTGGCCGTTGCGGGCATCTTCACCTCGATCGTTGCCGTGCTCTACGAGCGCTGGGATGCGCGTCTGGCGGCCTGCGTCATCTCGGATGTCCGCACCCGTCTGTTCGACCACGTGCAGAACCTGCCGGCCGCCTATTTCCAGCGCACCAAGCGCGGCGAGATCCTGTCGCGCTTCTCGGTCGACATGTCGGCGTTCGAGAACGTCGTGAAGAGTTTCGCCAACAGCGCTGTGCTGCCGTTCCTCGAGCTGATTGCGGGCATCATTCTGATGCTGTTCCTGAACTGGCAGCTCGCTGCGATCGCGCTGCTGGTGTTTCCGATCACCCTGATCGGCCCGCGCATCCTGACGCCGAAGGCGGTTCAGGCCAATTACGAGCAGAAGCTGAACGAGGCGTCGCTGCTCGGCGTGATCCAGGAGAACATCGCGGCGCAAGCCGTCATCAAGGCCTTCAGCCTGCACCGCAAGGTATTCGGCTGGTTCAGCTTCCGCAACGACGCGGCGCGGCGCAAGATGGCGGATGCGATGTTCCTGTCGACCATGGTCGAGCGCACCGTCACGATCTCCGTGCTGCTGCTGCATCTCGTCGTGCTCGCCCTCGGCGCCTATCTCGCCACCAAGGGCCAGATCACGATCGGCACCTTCGTCACCTTCGAGAGCGCGTTCTGGGAGGTGTCCTACAACATCGCCCATGTCATGCACTTCGTGCCGGTGTCGATCTCCTCGGCGGCCGCAATCCGGCACATGCAGGAGCTGCTGGACGAGCCGACCCGCGGCGCCGACCGGCCGGGCGCGCCGGATCTGCCCCGCATCAGCCACGACATCACCTTCGAGCGCGTGACCTTCCAGTACGAGGGCAGCCAGACGCCGGTGCTCGACAATCTCAGCCTCAAGCTCGACGTCGGCAAGCGGATCGCGATCGTCGGTCCGTCGGGCTCGGGCAAGAGCACGCTGCTCAACCTGATCCTGCGACTCTACGTGCCCAACGAAGGCCGCGTCACCATCGACGGCGTCGACATCCGCAGGGTCACGCGCGATTCGCTGCGCGGCAGCATGGCCGTGGTGTTCCAGGAGAACATGCTGTTCAACATGTCGCTGCGGGAGAACATCCGGCTCGGCAAGGAGGGCGCCACCGACGCCGAGGTGGAGGAGGCGGCCAAGAAGGCCGAGATCCACCGCTACATCATGAGCCTGCCGCAGAAATACGACACGCTCGTCGGCGAGCGCGGCGACACGCTGTCCGGCGGCCAGCGCCAGCGCATCGCAATCGCCCGCGCCATCATCCGCAATCCCTCCGTGCTGCTGCTCGACGAGGCGACCTCGGCGCTCGACCAGACCACGGAAGCCGCAATCAACCGCACCCTGCTCAAGGTCGCCAAGGGCCGCACCATGATCTGGTCTACCCACCGCCTGACCTCGGTGGTCGAGATGGACGAGATCATCGTCATCTCCGGCGGCCGCGCCATCGAGCGCGGCAGCCACGCCGAGCTCTTGGTCAAGAACGGTGTCTATCGCAAGCTGTGGGACGACCAGGGCCACCAGCCGAGCCGGGCCGATCAGGCCGACGACGACAGCGATGAAGACGACGATGAGGATGATGACGACGACGAGGAATAAGCGTTGAGCGGCGCAATGGTCTTCGTCAGCCGCTGCCGCGTGCCGCGGCCGAGCGAGACTGCAAAGCGTGCCCAGCGCTGCGCCAGCCAATAGGGTCCGGTGCCGGTCGAGACCTCGCGGAAGCGCCAGGCCTTCTCGAGCGACCACGCATCGCAGGCCATCTTGACAGGGTCCGCATAGAAGGCCGCGATCTTGGCCTCGCCCATGCCGTAAGTCGCCAGCCAGCGCGGAATGTGGACGTTGCAGAGGCGCTCGACATCGGTGAACACCTTGTCGGAGCCGGTGCCGGTGACGGGGCAAGTGGTGCAGAAGGCGTCGCCGACGAGCACCACGCCCGGCATGCGGTACCCGCTGTTGATGGCGAGATCGGCGGGCCGGACCTTCACCTCGCCGCTCACGGCGTACCCGCCGGTGATCCGCCGCAGGCCGGGCAGGGCGGCCGTCAGCGTTTCGACCGGGGCGCGCCGGATCGCCCGCAGCCAGGGATCATCTACCTCGCGATAGGCGAACAGGTTCGCCCGCATGCGCTCGCCGATCGGGAACAGGGTGATGTAGGGCACCCGGGCGCCGGCCCGCTCCTGGAAGTAGGTCATGGCCGGGAACGGGAAGGCGGCGCGGCCGACCGGCGTCAGGTCGAAGCCGATCGAGACGGAATGGGCAGGGCTGGTGATCTTGCGGGTGATTCCCAGCATGTGCCGCAGCCCAACGTTCAGCCCGTTGGCGAGCACGACGAGGCGGGCCGAGATCGTCTGCCCGTTGGACAGCACGACCGACTGGCGATCCTCGCCTGGCGTGATCGCCACGGCCTTGGCGACGATTCGCGTCACAGGGCCACGGATCTCGTCACGCACGGCCGTCACCAGCGTATCGTACAGGATGCCATATTGCTGGACTGGCGCCCGTTCGAGCACGTAGCCGAATCGGGCGATCCAGTTCTCCGGGGCCAGGGTGGCTTGGGTTAACACCTTGTCGGCGATCCCGGTGCGACGGAACCGGTCGATCTGCCCGGCACCGGAGATCTTCTCGATTCGAAAGTCGGCCGGGTAGATCGCATGGGGATCGACCAGAATCGCCGGGATGCCCGCACGCCCGAGCATGGCGGCCGTGATCGCGCCGGCCAAGCCGCCGCCAATGATCGCAATATCGGTATATTCTGTCACCGGGCGCCTCGTCTTGGCGCCATCCTTGTCGGCCAAAGCCGAAAAAAGCCTTATCTTCAATGTCTCTGGATATGTCCCGGGTCGGAGAGGTGACTGCGCAGGCGCGGGCAGGGCTCTGCGGTCTACAGATACCTTAGGACGCTGGGGCACCGTCGGAGCGGAAACTGCAGCGGCCAGAAGCGCTTCTTTGAGCGTCCTGCGGCGTCGTTTTGCTTGACTTGGATATTTACCGCTTATAAAAGGCCGGCACTCAACGACAGGCGGTGAGCTTCGCCAGCGTCGGTACGGATCACCCAGACCACCCAGAACAGGGTGGGACGGGCACCACCCTCGACGAATGCCGCTCAAACGCTGTCGATCATAGCTAGGCAATGCCAAAACGATATTAGATCTCTCGAGCTCGTTCTCCTGAGACCAATTTCGGATGCATGACCTCGGTAGGCCGCCCGCCAGCGCAAGCTGACTGGTGGTGATCGCGGTCCTCTGTGGCGTCAAGCGCTTTCCGTTCAGCGATGAACGGTTGGCGCGATTTCGTTTTGCGTGGGTTTTGATCGCGCGAACGGCCCGGTGAGGCGGGGAACCTCGAACAGAATTTGCGGAAGCCGGTCGCGGTCTCCGTGCGAACGTTGAGAAGGGTGAAGGCCAAGATGCCGACGATCAACCAGCTGATCGCAAATCCGCGCGAAGTGCAGAAGTCGCGCAAGAAGGTGCCGGCGCTGCAGCAGTCGCCGCAGAAGCGTGGCGTTTGCACGCGCGTCTACACCACGACCCCGAAGAAGCCGAACTCGGCGCTTCGTAAGGTCGCCAAGGTGCGCCTGACCAACGGCTTCGAGGTGATCGGCTACATCCCGGGTGAAGGCCATAACCTGCAGGAGCACTCGGTGGTCATGATCCGCGGCGGTCGCGTCAAGGACTTGCCGGGCGTGCGCTACCACATCCTCCGCGGCGTGCTGGATACCCAGGGCGTCAAGAACCGTAAGCAGCGCCGTTCGAAGTATGGCGCGAAGCGTCCGAAGTAAGACGTTCGAGAGAAGCGGGAACAAGATCACATGTCGCGTCGCCATTCAGCCGAAAAGCGTGAAGTGCTTCCGGATCCGAAGTTCGGGAACATCATTGTCACCAAGTTCATGAACTCGGTGATGTACGCCGGCAAGAAGTCGGTCGCCGAAGGTATCGTCTACGGCGCGTTCGGCATCATCGAGGCCAAGACCAAGCAGAGCCCGCTGACGGTGTTCGAGCAGGCCCTCGAAAACGTCATGCCGACCATCGAGGTCCGCTCCCGCCGCGTCGGCGGCGCGACCTACCAGGTGCCGGTCGAAGTTCGTTCGACCCGCCGGCAGGCGCTGGGCATCCGCTGGCTGATCTCGGCCGCGCGCGACCGCAACGAGAAGACGATGACCGAGCGGCTTTCGGCGGAGCTGCTCGATGCCTCCAATAACCGGGGCAACGCCGTGAAGAAGCGTGAAGACGTGCACCGGATGGCTGAAGCCAACCGCGCCTTCTCGCACTATCGCTGGTAACGGCGAAACCGACGGAAATCAGGGAACACACCCATGCCCCGCCAACACGCCATCGAAGACTATCGCAACTTCGGCATCATGGCGCATATCGACGCCGGTAAGACGACCACGACCGAGCGCATCCTCTATTACACCGGCAAGAGCCATAAGATCGGCGAAGTGCACGAAGGTGCCGCGACGATGGACTGGATGGAGCAGGAGCAGGAGCGTGGCATCACGATCACCTCCGCTGCGACCACCGCGTTCTGGAACGGCAAGCGCCTGAACATCATCGACACCCCCGGTCACGTCGACTTCACCATCGAGGTCGAGCGTAGCTTGCGCGTGCTCGACGGCGCCGTCTGCGTGCTCGACTCCAACCAGGGCGTCGAGCCGCAGACCGAGACCGTCTGGCGTCAGGGCGACAAGTACAAGGTGCCGCGCATCGTCTTCGCGAACAAGATGGACAAGACCGGCGCCGACTTCTTCAAGTGCCTGTCCGACATCGTCGATCGCCTGGGCGCGAAGCCGGTGGCTATTCAGCTGCCGATCGGCGCGGAGAACAATTTCAAGGGCTGCATCGATCTCGTGACGATGAAGGCGATCGTCTGGAACGACGAGGCGCTCGGCGCGAAGTTCGACTACGCCGAGATTCCGGCTGATCTCGCCGATCAGGCCAAGGAATATCGCGAGAAGCTGGTGGAAGCCGCCGTCGAGCTCGACGACGACGCCCTGGCTGCGTTCCTGGACGGCAACGAGCCGGACGAGGCGACCCTGAAGCGCCTGATCCGCAAGGCGGTGCTGACCGGCGCCTTCTATCCGGTGCTGTGCGGCTCGGCCTTCAAGAACAAGGGCGTGCAGCCCTTGCTCGACGCCGTCGTCGACTATCTGCCGTCGCCGCTCGACGTGCCCGCGATCAAGGGCACCGACGACAAGGGCAACGAGGTCGTGCGCAAGGCGGACGACAAGGAGCCGCTGGCGCTGCTGGCGTTCAAGATCATGGACGACCCGTTCGTCGGCACCATCACTTTCTGCCGCATCTATTCGGGCGTCCTGACCTCGGGCACCGGTGTCGTGAACTCGACCCGCGAGAAGAAGGAGCGCATCGGCCGCATGCTGCTGATGCATGCGAACAACCGCGAGGACATCAAGGAAGCCTATGCCGGCGACATCGTCGCTCTTGCAGGCCTCAAGGAAGCCCGCACCGGTGACACGTTGTGCGATCCGTCCAACCAGGTGATCCTGGAAAAGATGGAGTTCCCGGAGCCGGTCATCGAGATCGCGATCGAGCCGAAGTCGAAGGCCGACCAGGAGAAGCTGGGCGTCGCGCTGGCGAAGCTGGCCGCGGAGGATCCGTCCTTCCGCGTGTCGACCGATCACGAGTCGGGCCAGACCATTCTCAAGGGGATGGGCGAGCTTCATCTCGACATCAAGGTCGACATCCTCAAGCGCACCTACAAGGTCGATGCGAACATCGGCGCGCCGCAGGTGGCGTTCCGTGAGCGCATCACCAAGCCGGCCAACGTGGACTACACCCACAAGAAGCAGACCGGTGGTACCGGCCAGTTCGCGGCCGTGAGCCTCGTGGTCGAGCCGAACGAGCCGGGCGGCGGCTACGTGTTCGAGTCCAAGATCGTCGGCGGTGCGGTTCCGAAGGAATACATCCCGGGCGTCGAGAAGGGCATCGAGAGCGTGCTGGGCGCGGGCGTTGTCGCCGGCTTCCCGGTGGTCGACGTCAAGGTGGCGCTGGTCGACGGCAAGTATCACGATGTCGACTCGTCGGCGCTGGCCTTCGAAATCGCCTCTCGTGCGGCTTTCCGCGAGGCGCTGCAGAAGGGCAAGTCGGTTCTGCTCGAGCCGATCATGAAGGTCGAGGTGGTGACCCCGGAAGACTACACCGGCTCGGTCATCGGCGACCTGAACTCGCGTCGTGGCCAGATCCAGGGCCAGGACATGCGCGGCAATGCCAACGTCATCAACGCGATGGTGCCGCTCATGAACATGTTCGGTTACGTGAACAACCTGCGCTCCATGAGCCAGGGGCGCGCGACCTTCACGATGCAGTTCTCGCACTACGCTGAAGCGCCGGCCAACGTGTCGGCCGAAGTCCAGAAGAAGTTTGCCTGATTGTCGCGAGCTCAAGTGAGCGACTGAACGGAGAGTCAAATGGCCAAAGCTAAGTTTGAACGTAACAAGCCCCACTGCAACATCGGCACCATCGGTCACGTCGACCACGGCAAGACCTCGCTGACGGCTGCAATCACCAAGATCCTGGCCGAGACGGGCGGTGCGACGTTCACTGCCTACGACCAGATCGACAAGGCCCCGGAAGAGAAGGCGCGCGGCATCACCATCTCGACCGCGCACGTCGAGTACGAGACCAAGAACCGCCACTACGCGCACGTCGATTGCCCCGGCCACGCCGACTACGTGAAGAACATGATCACCGGCGCTGCCCAGATGGACGGCGCGATCCTGGTCGTGTCGGCCGCTGACGGCCCGATGCCGCAGACCCGCGAGCATATCCTGCTCGCCCGCCAGGTCGGCGTGCCGGCGCTGGTCGTGTTCCTCAACAAGTGCGACATGGTCGACGATCCGGAGCTGCTGGAGCTCGTCGAGCTCGAGGTCCGCGAGCTCCTGTCGAAGTACGAATTCCCGGGCGACAAGATCCCGATCATCAAGGGCTCGGCGCTCGCCGCTCTCGAAGATTCGGACAAGAAGCTCGGCCACGACGCCATCCTCGAGCTGATGCGCAATGTCGACGAGTACATTCCGCAGCCGGAGCGTCCGATCGACCAGCCCTTCCTGATGCCAGTCGAAGACGTGTTCTCGATCTCGGGCCGCGGCACCGTGGTGACCGGCCGTGTCGAGCGCGGCATCATCAAGGTCGGTGAGGAAATCGAGATCGTCGGCATCCGCCCGACCCAGAAGACCACCGTCACCGGCGTCGAAATGTTCCGCAAGCTGCTCGATCAGGGTCAGGCCGGCGACAACATCGGCGCGCTGCTCCGCGGCACCAAGCGCGAGGACGTCGAGCGCGGCCAGGTGCTGTGCAAGCCGGGCTCGGTCAAGCCGCACACCAAGTTCAAGGCTGAGGCCTACATCCTCACCAAGGAAGAGGGCGGCCGTCACACGCCGTTCTTCACCAACTATCGTCCGCAGTTCTACTTCCGCACGACCGACGTGACCGGCGTTGTTCATCTGCCGGAAGGCACCGAGATGGTGATGCCGGGCGACAACATCGCGATGGAAGTGCACCTGATCGTGCCGATCGCGATGGAGGAGAAGCTGCGCTTCGCCATCCGCGAGGGCGGCCGCACCGTCGGCGCCGGCGTCGTCGCCTCGATCATCGAGTAACAACAGCGAATAGGGAATGGCGGGTGGCGAATGGAGATTATCCATTCGCCGTTCGCTACTCGCCACTCACTACTCACAGAAAGATACGGCAATGAACGGCCAAAATATCCGCATCCGTCTCAAGGCGTTTGACCATCGTATCCTCGATACGTCGACGCGCGAGATCGTCAACACGGCGAAACGGACCGGCGCGCAGGTTCGCGGACCCATTCCGCTGCCGACCCGCATCGAGAAGTTCACCGTGAACCGTTCGCCGCACGTCGACAAGAAGAGCCGCGAGCAGTTCGAGATGCGCACCCACAAGCGCCTGCTCGACATCGTCGATCCGACCCCGCAGACCGTCGATGCTTTGATGAAGCTCGATCTGGCCGCCGGCGTCGACGTCGAGATCAAGCTCTAAGTTTTTGGATTCACGTTCGCACCTCACGCGGACATAGAGAAGAACAGGAAGCACGCCGATGCGCTCCGGAGTGATCGCACAAAAGGTCGGGATGACGCGGGTCTTCACGGAGACCGGCGAACATATCCCCGTGACCGTGCTGAAGCTCGGCAATTGCCAGGTGGTCGGTCACCGCACCACCGAGAAGAACGGCTACGTCGCTCTGCAGCTCGGCAGCGGCAGCCGCAAGACGGTCTACATGCCGAAGGCCGAGCGCGGCCAGTTCGCGGTCGCCAAGGTCGAGCCGAAGCGCAAGCTCGCCGAATTCCGTGTCAGCGAGGACTCGCTGATTCCGGTCGGCGCCGAGATCCAGGCCGATCACTTCGTCGTCGGCCAGTTCGTCGACGTCACGGGCACCTCGGTCGGTAAGGGCTTCGCCGGCGGCATGAAACGCTGGAACTTCGGCGGTCTGCGCGCCACGCACGGTGTGTCGATCTCGCACCGTTCGATCGGTTCGACCGGTGGCCGTCAGGACCCCGGCAAGACCTGGAAGAACAAGAAGATGCCCGGTCACATGGGTGTCGATCGCATCACCACGCTGAACCTGCGGGTGGTGCAGACGGATGTCGAGCGTGGCCTGATCCTGGTGGAAGGCGCGGTGCCCGGCTCCAAGGGTGGCTGGATCTCGGTGCGCGACGCCGTGAAGAAGCCGCTGCCGAAGGAAGCGCCGAAGCCCGGCAAGTTCAAGGTCGCGGGTGAGCAGGCTGCCGAAGCGCCGGCCGTGCAGGAGGGCGCATAAATGGAACTGAAAGTCACCACGCTCGAGGGTAAGGAAGCCGGTTCCGTCCAGCTCTCCGACGCCATCTTCGGTCTGGAGCCCCGCGTCGACATCATTCAGCGCTGCGTTCAGTGGCAGCTGAACAAGCGCCAGGCCGGCACCCACAAGGCCAAGGGCCGCGCCGAGATCTGGCGCACCGGCAAGAAGATGTACAAGCAGAAGGGCACCGGCGGTGCTCGTCACGGCTCGGCCCGCGTGCCGCAGTTCCGTGGCGGCGGCCGCGCCTTCGGTCCGGTCGTGCGCTCGCATGCGACCGACCTGCCGAAGAAGGTCCGTGCGCTGGCGCTGAAGCATGCGCTGTCGGCCAAGGCCAAGGACGGTGATCTTGTCGTGCTGGAGAACGCCACCCTCGAGGCGGCGAAGACCAAGGCGCTGATCGGTCACTTCTCCGGTCTCGGCCTGACCAACGCGCTGATCATCGACGGTGCTGAGCTGCACAACGGCTTCGCCGCTGCAGCCCGTAACATCCCGAACCTGGACGTGCTGCCGATCCAGGGCATCAACGTCTACGACATCCTGCGCCGTCAGAAGCTCGTGCTGACCAAGGCGGCGATCGATGCGCTGGAGGCGCGCTTCAAATGAAGACCATTGATCCGCGCCACTACGACATCATCATCGCGCCGGTGGTGACCGAGAAGGCGACGTTCGCCTCCGAGCACAACAAGGTTCTGTTCAAGGTGGCCGCCAAGGCGACCAAGCCTCAGATCAAAGAGGCGATCGAGAAGCTGTTCGACGTCAAGGTCAGGAGCGTCAACACGCTCGTCCGCAAGGGCAAGACCAAGGTGTTCCGCGGCAATTTCGGTTCGCAATCGGACAGCAAGCGCGCGATCGTGACCCTCGAAGAGGGCCACCGTATCGACGTGACCACCGGACTGTAGGGCTGAGCTGCCATGGCACTGAAGACATTCAATCCCACGACGCCGGGCCAGCGCCAGCTGGTGATGGTCGATCGTTCGGCCCTCTACAAGGGCAAGCCGGTCAAGGCGCTGACCGAAGGCAAGCTGTCGAGCGGCGGTCGCAACAACACCGGCCGCATCACGGTTCGCTTCCTCGGTGGCGGCCACAAGCAGTCGTACCGTACGGTCGACTTCAAGCGCGACAAGGTCGACGTTCCGGCCACCGTCGAGCGGCTGGAGTATGATCCGAACCGCACGGCCTTCATCGCCCTGGTCAAGTATCAGGACGGCGAGCTGGCCTACATCCTGGCGCCGCAGCGCCTGGCGGTCGGCGACACCATCGTCGCCGGCAACTATGTGGACGTGAAGCCGGGCAACGTCATGCCGCTCGGCAACATGCCGGTCGGCACGATCGTGCACAACATCGAGGTCAAGATCGGGAAGGGCGGCCAGCTCGCGCGTTCGGCCGGCACGTATGCCCAGATCGTCGGCCGCGACCAGGACTACGTGATCGTCCGCCTGAACTCGGGCGAGCAGCGCCTGGTGCACGGCCGTTGCCGCGGCACCATCGGTGCGGTGTCGAACCCGGACCACATGAACACCTCGATCGGCAAGGCCGGCCGCAAGCGTTGGATGGGTCGTCGCCCGCACAACCGCGGTGTCGCGATGAACCCGATCGACCATCCGCACGGCGGCGGCGAAGGCCGTACCTCGGGCGGTCGTCACCCGGTCACTCCGTGGGGCAAGCCCACCAAGGGCAAGAAGACCCGCACCAACAAGTCGACCGACAAATTCATTCTCTTGAGCCGCCACAAGCGGAAGAAGTAAGGAACGACGGACATGGTTCGTTCAGTCTGGAAAGGCCCGTTCGTCGAGGCGTCGCTGCTCAAGAAGGCAGATGCGGCGCGCGCGTCCGGCCGTCACGACGTCATCAAGATCTGGAGCCGCCGCTCGACCATCCTGCCGCAGTTTGTCGGCCTGACGTTCGGCGTCTACAACGGCCAGAAGCACGTGCCGGTGGCGATCAACGAAGAGATGGTCGGCCACAAGTTCGGCGAGTTCTCGCCGACCCGCACCTTCCACGGCCATTCGGGCGATAAGAAAGCCAAGAAGGCTTGAGGATTAAGCGATGAGCAAACCAAAGCGCGAACGGAGCCTCCCCGAAAACGAGGCCAAGGCTGTGGCCCGGATGCTTCGGGTGAGCCCGCAGAAGCTGAACCTGGTGGCGCAGATGATCCGCGGCCGCAAGGCGTCGGCAGCCCTCGCCGACCTGCAGTTCTCGCGCAAGCGGATTGCGGTCGACGTCAAGAAGTGCCTGGAATCGGCGATCGCCAATGCCGAGAACAATCACGAGCTCGAGGTCGACGATCTCGTCGTCTCGCAGGCTTTCGTCGGCAAGGGAATCGTGATGAAGCGTTTTTCGCCGCGTGGCCGTGGCCGTTCGGGCCGAGTTTTCAAACCGTTTTCGCAGCTGACGATCATTGTGCGTCAGGTCGAGGCGAGCGCTTAAAGCAGGCGCTGGGAGAATACGATGGGTCAAAAGATCAATCCGATCGGTCTGCGTCTCGGCATCAACCGGACCTGGGATTCGCGCTGGTTCGCCGGCAAGGCCGAGTACGGCAAGCTGCTGCATGAAGACGTCAAGATCCGCGAGATCCTGCACAAGGAGCTCAAGCAGGCGGCCGTCGCCCGCATCGTGATCGAGCGTCCGCACAAGAAGTGCCGCGTCACGATTCACTCGGCGCGTCCGGGCGTCGTGATCGGCAAGAAGGGCGCCGACATCGACAAGCTGCGCAAGCGCGTCGCCGACATCACCTCGTCGGACGTCGTCATCAACATCGTCGAGATCCGCAAGCCCGAGCTCGATGCGACCCTGGTCGCCGAGTCGATCGCGCAGCAGCTCGAGCGCCGCGTGGCGTTCCGCCGCGCCATGAAGCGCGCCGTGCAGTCGGCGATGCGTCTCGGCGCCGAGGGCATCCGCATCAACTGCTCGGGTCGTCTGGGCGGTGCGGAAATCGCCCGCATGGAATGGTACCGCGAGGGCCGGGTGCCGCTGCACACGCTGCGCGCCGACATCGACTACGGTGTGGCCACCGCGTTCACCACCTTCGGCACCTGCGGCGTGAAGGTCTGGATCTTCAAGGGCGAGATCCTCGAGCACGATCCGATGGCACAGGACAAGCGGATGAACGAAGGCGGCGGCGAGAGCTCGCAGCCGCGGTCGCGCCGCGACGCGGCCTGATCGATCAGCCGCGACAAGACAGGTTTGAGGGCTCAAAGCCATGATGCAACCAAAGAAGACCAAGTTCCGAAAGGCGCATAAGGGCCGTATCCACGGCGTTGCGTCCTCGGGCGCGACGCTGGCCTTCGGCCAGTTCGGGCTGAAGGCGATGGAGCCGGACCGCGTCACCGCGCGCCAGATCGAGGCCGCCCGTCGTGCCTTGACCCGTCACATGAAGCGCGCCGGCCGCGTCTGGATCCGGGTGTTCCCGGATCTTCCGGTGTCGAAGAAGCCGGCCGAGGTCCGCATGGGCTCTGGCAAGGGCTCGCCGGAATTGTGGGTGGCCCGCGTCAAGCCGGGCCGGGTGATGTTCGAGATCGACGGCGTGAGCACCCAGATCGCGCGCGAGGCGCTGCTGCTGGCGGCCGCCAAGCTGCCGATCAAGACGCGCTTCGTCGAACGCATTGCGGAGTAATGGTCATGGCCGAGATGAAGATTGCCGACATTCGCGCGATGAGCCCCGATCAGATGGACGATGCGATCGTCAACCTGAAGAAGGAGCGTTTCAACCTGCGCTTCCAGCGTGCCACCGGCCAGCTCGAGAACACCGCTCGGCTGCGCGAGGCGCGTCGCGACATCGCCCGTATCAAGACCATCGCCGCGCAGCAGCGCGCCAAGACGAAGTAAGAGGCTCGACATGCCGAAACGGACCCTCCAGGGCGTTGTCGTCAGCGACAAGCAGGCCAAGACGGTGGTCGTGCGCGTCGACCGGCGCTTCACCCACCCGATCTACAAGAAGACCATCCGCCGCTCGAAGAACTACCACGCGCACGACGAGAACAACGAGTTCAAGCCGGGCGACATGGTGTGGATCGAGGAGAGCAAGCCGATCTCGAAGCTCAAGCGCTGGACCGTGGTCCGGGGCGAGCACAAGAAATCCGCCTGAGGCGCGAAGCAGCCCTCGTCGAAGAGGGCCCATTTCGCTTTCGGGATCAAACAAGGCGCAGCTTTCCTGCGCAGCAGATGAAGAGGACGAGGTGCATCAATGATTCAGATGCAGACCAACCTCGACGTGGCCGATAATTCCGGCGCACGCCGTGTCATGTGTATCAAGGTGCTGGGCGGCTCGAAGCGCCGCTATGCCACCGTCGGCGACATCATCGTGGTGTCGATCAAGGAAGCCATTCCGCGTGGCAAGGTGAAGAAGGGCGACGTCATGAAGGCCGTCGTGGTGCGCGTCCGCAAGGACATCCGCCGCGCCGACGGCTCGGTGATCCGCTTCGACCGCAACGCGGCCGTTCTGATCAACAACCAGTCGGAGCCGGTCGGCACCCGCATCTTCGGGCCGGTGCCGCGCGAGCTGCGCGCCAAGAACCACATGAAGATCATTTCGCTCGCGCCGGAGGTGCTGTGATGGCTGCCAAGATCCGCAAGGGCGACAAGGTGATCGTCCTGACCGGCCGCGACAAGGGTCGCACCGGCGAGGTGTTCGAGGTGCGTCCCGACGAGGGCACCGCGCTGGTGCGCGGTATCAACCTGGTGAAGCGTCACCAGAAGCAGACCCAGAACCAGGAAGGCGGCATCATCTCCAAGGAGGCGCCGATCAACCTGTCGAACGTCGCGTATGTCGGCAAGGACGGCAAGCCGACGCGTGTTGGATTCAAGATTCAGGCGGACGGCAAGAAGGTCCGCGTTGCCAAGAGCTCGGGAGTTGAGATCGATGGCTGAGACTGCTTACACCCCGCGCCTCCGCACGGAATATGATCGCCAGATCAAGAGCCAGCTGACTGAGAAGTTCGGCTACGCCAACGTCATGCAGGTGCCGCGGCTCGACAAGGTCGTGCTCAACATGGGCATCGGCGAGGCGGTCAACGACCGCAAGAAGGCGGAGACGGCGGCGGCCGACCTGTCGCTGATCGCCGGCCAGAAGGCGGTCGTGACCTATTCGCGCGTCGCCATCGCGACCTTCAAGCTGCGTGAGAACCAGCCGATCGGCTGCAAGGTCACGTTGCGCAAGACCAAGATGTACGAGTTCATCGACCGTCTGATCAACGTCGCGCTGCCGCGCGTCCGCGACTTCCGCGGTCTGAACCCGAAGAGCTTCGACGGCCGCGGCAACTACTCGCTCGGCATCAAGGAGCACATCATTTTCCCCGAGATCGACTTCGACAAGGCCGGGGAGAGCTGGGGCATGGACATCACGGTGTGCACCACCGCGACGACCGATGATGAGGCCCGTGCCCTTCTGACCGCATTCAATTTCCCGTTCCGGCAGTGAGACGCTGAACAGCTTCTCAAACGCGGATACCCAGGAGCCAAGCATGGCAAAGAAGAGTTCAATCGAGAAGAACAACCGGCGCAAGCGGATGACGAAGAACGCCGCCCCGAAGCGCGCCCGGTTGAAGGCGATCATCGCCGACAAGTCCAAGCCGATGGAGGAGCGCTTTGCCGCGACCCTGAAGCTGGCCGAGATGCCGCGCAATTCGTCGGCGACCCGCATCCGCAACCGGTGCGAGCTGACCGGCCGTCCGCGGTCGAACTATCGCAAGAACAAGCTGAGCCGCATCGCGCTGCGCGAGCTCGGGTCCAAGGGCCTGGTCCCGGGCCTCGTGAAGTCGAGCTGGTAAGGAGGGTCGCACCATGTCAACGCACGATCCCATCAGCGATCTGATCACCCGCATCCGCAACGCGCAGATGCGCTCGAAGTCGAAGGTTTCGACTCCCGGCTCCAAGATGCGCGCCAGCGTGCTCGAGGTGCTGAAGTCCGAAGGCTACATCCGTGGCTATGCCACGCTGGAGCATCCGTCGGGCCGCAGCGAGATCGAGATCGAGCTGAAATATTTCGACGGCGAGCCCGTGATCCGCGAGATCGAGCGCGTCTCCAAGCCCGGCCGCCGCGTCTACACCTCGGTGAAGAACCTGCCGCGCGTGAACAACGGGCTCGGAATTTCTGTTTTGTCGACACCGAAGGGAATCATGGCCGACCATAGCGCGCGTGACGCGAATGTCGGCGGTGAAGTTCTCTTCACGGTGTTCTAAGAAGGATTGAGCCATGTCACGTATTGGCAAGAAGCCTGTGGCGGTGCCGTCCGGTGTGACGGCCTCCGTCGATGGACAGACCGTCAAGATGAAGGGGCCGAAGGGCCAGCTTCAGTTCATCGTCCATGACGACGTGGACGTGAAGTTCGAGAACGGCCAGGTCAAGGTTGCCCCGCGCGCCGAGACCAAGCGCGCCCGTTCGCTGTACGGCACCGCTCGCGCCCAGATCGCGAATCTGGTCGAAGGCGTCACCAAGGGCTTCGAGAAGAAGCTCGAGATCACCGGCGTCGGCTACCGCGCCGCGATGCAGGGCAAGAACCTGCAGCTCGCGCTCGGCTACAGCCACGACGTCGTCTACCAGATCCCGGAAGGCATCACGATCGCGGTGCCGAAGCCCACCGAGATCACGGTCACGGGCATCGACCCGCAGCGCGTCGGCCAGGTGGCCGCCGAAATCCGCGCCTACCGGCCGCCGGAGCCCTACAAGGGCAAGGGCGTGAAGTACGCGGGTGAATTCATCTTCCGCAAGGAAGGCAAGAAGAAGTAACGGAGCCGGACATGTCGAGAGCCAAGGTTACGAATGCCCGGCGCAAGCAGCGTGTGAGGCTGTCGCTGCGCCGCTCCGCCGGCGGCCGTCCGCGTCTGTCGGTGTTCCGCTCGTCGAAGCACATCTACGCTCAGGTCATCGACGACCAGAAGGGCGAGACGCTCGCCTCTGCGTCGTCGATGGAGAAGGAGATGCGCTCGGCCGGCAACACCGGTGCCGACATCGACGCGGCGAAGGCGGTGGGCAAGCTGCTCGCCGAGCGCGCGGTGAAGGCGGGGATCAAGGAAGTCGTGTTCGATCGCGGCGGCTATCTCTATCACGGGCGCGTCAAGGCGCTGGCCGACGCGGCGCGCGAGAGCGGGCTGAGCTTCTAACATCAATGGATATGGGCGTCAGAGCCCCTCAGAAGATTGGATAGCACCATGGCAGGTGAACGGGAACGAGGCGGTCGCGATCGCAAGGAGCGCGAGGAGCGCGACAGCGAGTTCGTCGACAAGCTCGTCCACATCAACCGAGTCGCGAAGGTCGTGAAGGGCGGTAAGCGCTTCGGCTTTGCGGCGCTCGTCGTGATCGGCGATCAGAAGGGCCGGGTCGGGTTCGGCCACGGCAAGGCACGTGAGGTTCCGGAGGCGATCCGCAAGGCGACCGACTCCGCCAAGCGCAACCTGACCCGGGTCGCGCTGCGCGAGGGCCGCACCCTGCACCACGACATCTTCGGTCGTCACGGTGCGGGTCGCGTCTATCTGCGTGCGGCTCCGGCCGGTACCGGCATCATCGCCGGCGGCCCGATGCGCGCCGTGTTCGAGACGCTCGGCATCCAGGACGTGGTGGCGAAGTCGATAGGCTCGTCGAACCCGTACAACATGGTGCGTGCGACCTTCAACGCGCTGAAGCACCAGGATAGCCCGCGCTCAGTTGCCGCGCGCCGCAACATCAAGGTGTCGACTCTGCAGGCCCGCCGCGTCGGTGGCGATGCCGAGGCAGCAGCCGACTAACGAACGCGCGTCGTCCTGCGGATGGCGCAACTCGGAGTGAAGACCATGGCTAGCGCCAAGACGATCAAGATCGAGCAGATCGGCAGCCCGATCCGCCGGCATCACTCGCAGCGCGAGACGCTGATCGGGTTGAAGCTCAACAAGATCGGCCGGGTGACCGAACTGCCGGATACGCCGGCGGTCCGCGGCATGATCACCAAGGTTCATCATCTCGTCCGCATCGTCGACGAGAAGTAAGGAGAAGGGCGATGAAGCTCAGCGATATCGCCGACAACGCCGGCGCGCGCAAGAAGCGCATGCGCGTCGGCCGCGGCATCGGCTCCGGCAAGGGCAAGACCTCCGGCCGTGGCGGCAAGGGCCAGACCGCGCGCTCCGGCGTGCGCATCAAGGGCTTCGAAGGCGGTCAGATGCCGATGCATCGCCGTCTGCCGAAGCGCGGCTTCAACAACATCTTCGCGCTCGATTTCGTCGAGATCAATCTCGACCGGATCCAGCAGGCGATCGACGCCAAGAAACTCGACGCCGGCAGCGTGATCAACGCCGAGGCGCTGGTGAAGTCGGGCGCGCTGCGGCGGCCGAAGGACGGCGTGCGTCTGCTCGGCCGTGGCGAGCTCACCGCGAAGATCAACATCGAGGTGCATGGCGCCTCGAAGTCAGCGATCGCGGCGGTCGAGAAGGCCGGCGGCACCGTCAAGCTCCTGGCGCCAGCCAAGGACGAAGGCGAGGCTGCGTAACATCTGCGTCATTGCCCTGCCTCCGGCGCATGCCGGATAGGGCAGGGCAATGGACAGAACGCGCCCGCGCACCAGATAATATCCGGCGTCTGCCCGGCCCTGCGAGCCCTCGCGGGGCCCAATGCGGTGAAGAAGGGCGGCGGGAGAAAGCTAGACATGGCCTCAGCAGCGGAACAACTGGCGGCAAACCTCAATTTCGGCGCGCTCGCGAAGGCCGATGAGCTGAAGAAGCGCATCTGGTTCACCCTCGGTGCGCTGCTGGTCTACCGCCTCGGCACCTACATTCCGCTGCCAGGCATCGATCCGAACATCTGGGACTCGGTGTTCCGGACCCAGGCCGGCGGCATTCTCGGCATGTTCAACATGTTCGCTGGCGGCGGCATTCACCGCATGGCGATCTTTGCGCTGAACATCATGCCGTACATCTCGGCATCGATCATCATTCAGTTGCTCACCACCGTCTCGCCCCAGCTCGAAGCCCTCAAGAAAGAGGGTGAGGCTGGCCGCAAGATGCTGAATCAGTACACCCGCTATCTGACGGTGATTCTCGCCGCGGTGCAGTCGTACGGCATCGCCGTCGGCCTCGAAGGCGCGGGCAACGTCGTTGCCGATCCCGGCCTGTTCTTCCGCCTCTCCACCGCGATCACGCTGACCGGCGGCACCATGTTCCTGATGTGGCTCGGTGAGCAGATCACCTCGCGCGGCATCGGCAACGGCATCTCGCTGATCATCCTGTCCGGCATCGTGGCCGAGCTGCCCTCGGCGCTTGCCAACATGCTCGAGCTCGGCCGTCAGGGCGCGCTGTCGACCGGCCTGATCCTGATCGTCATCGTGATGGCCGTCGCCGTGATCGCCTTCATCGTGTTCGTGGAGCGCGCCCAGCGCCGGCTCCTGATCCAGTATCCGAAGCGCCAGGTCGGCAACAAGATGTTCGAGGGCCAGTCCTCGCATCTGCCGCTCAAGCTGAACACCTCGGGCGTGATCCCGCCGATCTTCGCCTCGTCGCTGTTGCTGCTGCCGACCACGGTCGCCAATTTCAACGCCGGCAAGGGACCCGAGTGGTTCCAGTGGATCACGACGCAGCTCGGTCATGGCCGGCCGCTGTTCCTGGTGCTGTATCTGGCGCTGATCCTGTTCTTTGCCTTCTTCTACACCGCGATCGTGTTCAACCCGACCGAGACCGCGGACAACCTCAAGAAGCACGGCGGATTCATCCCCGGCATCAGGCCGGGCGAGCGCACCGCGGAATATATCGATTACGTGCTGTCGCGGATCACCGTGCTCGGCGCCATCTATCTGGCGATCGTGTGTCTGATCCCGGAAATTCTGATTTCCTACGCTTCCGTCCCGTTCTACTTTGGTGGCACTTCGCTTCTGATCGT
The DNA here is from genome assembly GCF_032484535.1 of Bradyrhizobium sp. SZCCHNS3016. Lineage (NCBI taxonomy): Bacteria > Pseudomonadati > Pseudomonadota > Alphaproteobacteria > Hyphomicrobiales > Nitrobacteraceae > Bradyrhizobium > Bradyrhizobium sp. SZCCHNS3016. Next base: position 463,506 of record NZ_JAUETE010000002.1, on the reverse strand, counting down.
GGTCAGCGTTACGATGGATACCGTGGCGCAGGTTCAGGGTTATCTGCTCGCCCATCAATATGAGGGGCTGATCAGGAAGTCGAAGTTGCGGGGGCGCCGCCGCGGTTAGCGGCGGATCGCGGCCCGGGGAACCACAAAGCCAAGAACAAGGTGTGCGGGAGGGTCGCTCACCGTGTGCCGGGGGGCGAAATTCGATGAGACTCATTCTTCTGGGACCGCCCGGCTCGGGCAAGGGAACGCAGGCGCAGCGCCTCGTGCAGCAGTATGGCATCGTCCAGCTGTCGACCGGTGACATGCTGCGCGCCGCGGTGGCGGCGCAGACGCCGATCGGGCTGAAGGCCAAGGACATCATGGCGGCGGGCGGTCTGGTCCCGGACGAGGTCGTGGTCGGCATCATCGCGGACCGGATCGAGCAGCCCGACGCGGCCAATGGTTTCATCCTCGATGGCTTCCCGCGCACGGTGCCGCAGGCCGAGGCGCTGGATGCGCTGTTGAAGCAGAAGCAGATGAAGCTCGACGCGGTGATCGAACTCCGCGTCAATGAAGGTGTGCTGCTTGAACGCGTCGAGCGCCGGGCCGCCGAGACCCGCGCGCGCGGCGAAGCTGTTCGGGCCGATGACACGCCGGAGGTCCTCACCAAGCGCTTGGCCAGCTACCGCGACCAGACCGCACCCCTGATCCACTATTATTCCGACCATCGGATGCTGGCGACCGTCGACGGCATGATGCCGATCGAGCAGGTGACCGAGGAGATCGGTCGGATCCTGGCCGCCGTTGGCAAGACCGGCGGTAACCGGGCGGCCAAGAAGGCGAGCCCGGCCAAGCGCAGCGCCAAGGCACCGGGCAAGACGGGGCCGGCAAAATCGGCCAAGAAGGCTGCCAAAAAGGCTCCTAAGGCAGCCGCACCGGCGAAAAAGGCAGTCAAGAAGTCCGCCAAGACCGCAAGAAAGGCAGTCAAGACGACGCCGAGGAAGGCCTCCATGGCTTCGAAGAAGGCTGCCAGGCCCGCCGCCAAGGCCACCAAGGGAACCCGGAAAACCTCTGCTAAGGCTGCAAAAAAGCGTGCGGCGAGGTGACCGAATCTCGTAGGGGCGGTTGACGACCGCCGTGTGAATCCATTAATAAGCCCGCATCAAAGTCGGATGGTTTTCCCAGAGATGCCGGGCCCCACGAATCGAGGGGTGGGCGTCTTGTTCGCGTTTGCGGACACCTGCCCGAGATAGCGAGAATGAAGGCCGGTCCGTCCTGGGATCGGTGACAGGAGAGAAGTCCGTGGCCCGTATTGCCGGTGTCAACATCCCGACCAACAAGCGCGTCCTGATCGCGCTCCAGTACATCCATGGCATCGGCCCGAAGATCGCGGGTGAGATCGTGGAGAAGGTGAAGATCGCGGAAGATCGCCGCGTCAACCAGCTGAGCGACCAGGAAGTCCTGCAGATCCGCGAGATCATCGACCGTGACTACGTCGTCGAGGGCGACCTCCGTCGCGAGACCGGCATCAACATCAAGCGGCTGATGGACCTTGGCTGCTATCGCGGCCTGCGTCATCGCCGCGGCCTGCCGGTGCGTGGTCAGCGCACCCACACCAATGCGCGCACGCGCAAGGGGCCGGCCAAGGCGATCGCCGGCAAGAAGAAGTAATTGGCGAATTGCGAATGCGCGGATAGCGGGTAGGGGAAGCCCTTCTCGCTATTCGCTATTTACCATTCGCTCGTTTGGTGTAGCCGCTGGCATTACGGCGGCGTTGAGATCTCAAGAAAGGTACTTATATGGCCAAGGAAGCCACACGTGTCCGCCGTCGCGAGCGCAAGAACATCGCCTCCGGCGTCGCTCATGTGAATTCGTCGTTCAACAACACCACCATCACCATCACCGACGCACAGGGCAACACCATTGCCTGGTCGTCCGCCGGTACGATGGGTTTCAAGGGATCGCGCAAGTCGACCCCGTATGCCGCGCAGGTCGCGGCGGAGGACGTGTCCAAGAAGGCTCAGGAACACGGCATGCGCACCCTCGAGGTCGAGGTTGCCGGCCCGGGCTCCGGCCGTGAATCAGCGCTCCGTGCGCTGCAGGCTGCGGGTTTCACCGTCACCTCGATCCGCGACGTGACGACGATCCCGCACAATGGTTGCCGCCCACGCAAGCGTCGGCGCGTCTAATCTGAAAGAGGCGGACAGCATGTCCGCCTCGTCGTGCTTTTGAGACATTTCGACTGCCGCGATCTGAAGCGCGGTTCTCCAACGCCAGTCAGTCAGATCCCATGACTGGCCCATGGGTGAAACAGTGACGATCCAGAAGAATTGGCAAGAATTGATTCGGCCGAACAAGCTCCAGGTCACGCCGGGCTCCGACGCGACCCGTTTCGCTACCGTGGTTGCCGAGCCGCTGGAGCGCGGTTTCGGCCAGACGCTCGGCAATGCGCTGCGCCGCATCCTGCTGTCGTCGCTGCAGGGCGCCGCCGTGCAGTCGGTGCACATCGACGGCGTGCTGCACGAGTTCTCCTCGATCGCCGGTGTCCGCGAGGACGTCACCGACATCGTGCTGAACATCAAGGACATCGCGATCAAGATGCAGGGCGAAGGCCCGAAGCGGATGGTCGTGAAGAAGCAGGGCCCGGGCGCGGTCACCGCCGGTGACATCCAGACCGTCGGCGACATCGTCGTTCTGAACCCCGACCTGCAGCTCTGCACCCTGGACGAGGGTGCCGAGATTCGCATGGAGTTCACGGTCGCGACCGGCAAGGGCTATGTCGCCGCCGATCGCAACCGCCCCGAGGATGCGCCGATCGGCCTGATCCCGGTCGACAGCCTGTTCTCTCCGGTCCGCAAGGTCTCCTACAAGGTCGAGAACACCCGCGAGGGCCAGATCCTCGACTACGACAAGCTGACCATGACGATCGAGACCAACGGCGCGATCACGCCGGAGGACGCGGTGGCTTATGCCGCCCGCATCCTGCAGGACCAGCTCAACGTCTTCGTCAACTTCGAGGAGCCGCGCAAGGAAGTCGCCCAGGAGATCATCCCGGACCTCGCCTTCAACCCGGCCTTCCTCAAGAAGGTGGACGAGCTCGAGCTGTCGGTGCGTTCGGCGAACTGCCTGAAGAACGACAACATCGTCTACATCGGCGACCTCGTGCAGAAGTCGGAGGCAGAGATGCTGCGCACCCCGAACTTCGGCCGCAAGTCGCTGAACGAGATCAAGGAAGTGCTGGCCCAGATGGGTCTGCATCTCGGCATGGAAGTGCCGGGCTGGCCGCCGGAGAACATCGACGAGCTGGCCAAGCGCTTCGAGGATCACTACTGAGCATTCGTTATTCCGGTTTCGATGCTGCGCATCGCCCCGGAATGACGTCCACCACTCGGGCGAACGCAGGCAGCCCACCTGAGCAACATGTCCGACGAACCGTCGCGGCAGATAGAAATGAAGGACTAAGACAATGCGTCACGGCAAGGTTCATCGGAAGCTCAACCGCACCGCCGAGCATCGCAAGGCGATGTTCGCCAACATGTGCGCCGCGCTGATCAAGCACGAGCAGATCGTCACCACGCTGCCGAAGGCCAAGGAGCTCAGGCCGATCGTCGAGAAGCTCGTCACGCTCGGCAAGAAGGGCGGCTTGGCGCTGCGCCGCCAGGCGATCGCGGAGATGCGCGATGTCGACCAGGTCAAGAAGCTGTTCGACGTCCTGGCGCCGCGCTACAAGGACCGCAACGGCGGCTACACCCGCATCATCAAGGCCGGCTTCCGCTACGGCGACAACGCCGCGATGGCCGTGATCGAGTTCGTCGATCGCGACGTCGATGCCAAGGGCCTGGACTCCGGTCCGGTGCAGGAGACCTCGGAAGCCGCGTAAGCGTAGCTCCGATCCGACTTTCAAAACGGCGCCTTCGGGCGCCGTTTTTATTTTGAGGATCCGTAGCCCGGCTGGGCAAAGCGACATCCGGGTTCGCCGGCACAACTCGTGTGACCCCGGATATCGCTTCGCTCATCCGGGCTGCGGGTCTGCGCCGCGCCCCTGGGCCTGGGGCGAAAGGATCAGCGCTGCATGCCGCGCGTTGCGTTGGCGCGACGACGCCCCACATCCGTTCCTTCGGCACAACGGAGAGCTGCTCATGCACATCGACCTCTCGGGAAAGACCGCCCTCGTCACCGGCTCCACTGCCGGGATCGGCTTTGCCATCGCCAAGGGGCTTGCCGCGTCCGGCGCGGAGGTCGTCATCAACGGTCGCAGCCAAGCCCGTGTCGATGAGGCGGTCGCCAAGCTCAAGCAGCTGGTCCCAGCAGCCAAGCTGCGCGGCGTCGCCGGCGATGTCGCTCAGATCCAAGGCTGCAACGCCATCGTCACGGCGCTTCCCGAGGTCGATATCCTCGTCAACAATGCCGGCATCTTCGAGCCCAAGGACTTCTTCGACATTCCCGACGAGGACTGGAGCCGCTTCTTCGAGGTCAACGTCATGTCCGGCGTGCGCTTGGCGCGCGCCTACATGCAGGGCATGCTGAAGCGCAACTGGGGTCGCATCATCTTCATCTCCTCGGAGTCGGCGGTGAACATCCCGACCGAGATGATCCATTACGGCATGACCAAGACCGCGCAGCTCGCGGTCTCCCGCGGCCTCGCCAAACTGACCCGCGGCACCGGCGTGACCGTCAATGCGGTGCTGCCGGGACCGACGATGTCGGAAGGCGTCGAGACCTTCGTCAAGGATCTCGCCCGCCAGAACGGGCAGTCGGAGGAGGAGGCGGCCTCGTCCTTCGTCAAACAGCACCGGCCGGCCTCGCTGCTGCAGCGCTTCGCCGGCGTCGACGAGATCGCCAACATGGTCGTCTACGCCGCTTCGCCGCAGGCCTCCGCCACCAACGGCGCCGCGCTGCGCGCCGAGGGCGGTATCCTCGACACCATCGCCTGAGGCCGGCCATGGCGGCCTACGTCATCTCCGAAGTCGAGGTGCGCGACATCGAGGCGATGGAGCGCTATCGCACCCGCGCGGCGGGCTCGATCGCGCAATACGGCGGGCGCTATCTGGTCCGGGGCGGGGCCGCCGAGACGGTCGAAGGCGGCCCGCCCGCCAATACCCTCATCATCGTGGAGTTTCTGTCGATGGCGCGGTTGCGCGAATGGTATGCGTCGGCCGAATACGCCAAAGCCCTGGGCGAGCGCTGGAAGGCGCTGGACCGTCGGCTGATTTTCGTCGAGGGTGCTGCACCTGCGTAGAGAACGGACTCCGTTGCGCCCATGCTGACCATCACCCCCCGCCGCAAGCGTTGGCTCAAGCTGACCTCGGCGCGGTGGCAGCGGCGGGTGCTGTTCGTGGCCGGCGGCCTGGTGGTGGGCGCCGCGGCGGTGGCGCTGGCGGAGCTCGCCGACCTGGCCCAGCTCGCCTTCAACTGGCTGCTGTCGAAATCGCGCTATGCGTCCCTGGTGGTGACGCCCGCCGGCTTCGCGCTGTCGGTCTATCTGACCCAGCGCTACTTCCCCAATGCGCAAGGCAGCGGCATTCCGCAGGCGATCGCCGCACGCCACCTGACGGACACGAGCGCGCGTAGCCCGCTGGTGTCGATCCGCATCGCCATCGGCAAGGTACTTTTGACCTTGCTCGGACTGCTCTGTGGCGGCTCGGTCGGTCGCGAGGGCCCGACGGTGCAGGTCGGCGCCTCCATCATGTTCGCGCTGGGCCGGCTGTCGCCGCGCCGCCAGCCCGGCCTGATCCTGGCTGGCGCCGCCGCCGGGGTCGCGGCCGCCTTCAACACGCCGCTCGCCGGCATCGTGTTCGGCATCGAGGAGATGAGCCGCGCCTTCGAGACGCGGACCTCGAGTCTCGTCATCGCCACCGTGATCGCCGCGGGCCTGACCTCGCTGGCCTTGATGGGCAACTACGCCTATTTCGGCACGACGCCGATCGCGCTCGGCAAGGGCATCGACTGGCTGGCCGTGCCCCTCTGCGGCGTCGTCGGCGGTGCCGCGGGCGGCCTGTTCAGCCGTATCCTGATCACGATGGCGCGCGGGCTGCCCGGAGCGGGCGGCCGGCTCATCAAGCGCCATCCGCTGCCATTCGCGCTCGCCTGCGGCTTTGCCGTCGCGCTGTGCGGTCTGGCCTCGGGCGATACGATCTACGGCACCGGCTATGCCCAGGTGAAGGGCGCGCTGGAGACCGGCACGCCGCTGCCGGGCGATTTCGGCGTGCTGAAGTTCCTGGCCACCACCTTCGCCGCGATCAGCGGCATTCCCGGCGGCATCTTCGCCCCGTCGCTGGCGGTCGGGGCGGGCATCGGCGCCAACGTCGCCGGCCTGTTCCAGCAGTCGCCGCTGGCGCCGATCATGCTGCTTGGCATGGTCGCCTATTTCGCCGGCGTCGTGCAGGCACCAATCACCGCCTTCGTCATCGTCACCGAGATGACCGACAACCACGCCATGGTGGTGCCGCTGATGATGGCCTCGCTGATCGCCTACGGCACCTCGCGTCTGATCTGCGAGGAGGGGCTCTACCACGCCCTCGCCAAGGGCTTCGTCGCCAGAGCTGAGACAAAGGCTGAGGCAGCGCAAGGACCGAAGCGGTTTGCCGCGCCGTCCTGACCTCGCGCTCATCCACAGTGTTCGGAGCGCGCCGATAACCGGCGTCGGTTCAATCGCTTGATGGCAGATCCTGGGATCTGCCATCAGTTCGAAATGACCGTCGGCGGCCCCGTTGCCGGCGCCGTCGCGCAAGGTTCGTCGCTCTACTTCCTGAACGGATCTGGCCGCATCAGGAGCCGGCCGGAGATCGAGTTCGGCACCTCGTAGGGTGAGCCGATCGACAGCACGTGGCTCAGCGCGATCAGCCGGTTCGGCAGCTTGGCCGGCGGCGGCGTCTGGAACGAATAGGACGTCGGGTTATGGCACAGGAAGCAATTCAGCACGTTCTTGATCGGCGTGTTGTCGGCGTTCTGCACGAAGGTCTCGGCGGTGGCGTTGGCGAGATTGACCGAGCCGACCGCGCTGGTCTGGTTGCTGTTCAGATTATACGAGTTGGGGAGCATCCAGACCGTGCCGTCGAGGGCGTAGTTCGCGAACGTCGATTGCGGGCCTTTCAGGCCGGAGAGAAAGCCCTGGGCTTGCGCCGTGATCGCGAAGATGTTGCCGACGCCATTGGGCTGGTTCTCGCCGCCGGTCTGGTTCTCGAGCACGACGTTGCTCACCGGTGTGAGCTTCTGGGTCGCCGGATCGAGCCGCAGTTGCGGCCGGTTGGCGCCGGGCAGAGCCGGGATGTTGACCTGTGAGAACGGCGTGCGGCCCTTGTAGAGCGTGTAGCTCTTCGGATCCGAGCGGCTCGCCGATGGCGCAAAGGTGTTGTCCGGCGTCTGCGGCGAGTTGTTCTTCAGCTCGAACGTGCCCCACAGGAATTCGGGGTGGTTCTCGGTGTAGCCGACCACGTGCAGGCCGATCAGCGCCACGGTCACGGTGACGAATTTGCCGGGCACCGGGCGGATCGTGATCAGGCCGGGGGTAATGTTGTTCTCCAGCACCGGCACCTGCGCCTGGTTCGTATAGGCGCCCGCAGGCGGTGCCTGCCCGGGGTCGAGCCGCAGCCACGTCGCCTTGAACACCGCATCGCCAACGGCGAAGGAGGAATCCGCCGGCTGGCTCTGGTAGCCACCGGTCGCGATCAGGTTCTTGCGCGCCGTGCTGAAATAGCTCTGGTTCATGTGAACCGAGGCGTAGACGGGATAGCCGTTCTGCGCGACCAGCATGTTGCCGTCGGCTTCGACGATGGCACCGGCGCCTTCAGTGAAGCCGGCCGTGCCGTGGAAGACCTGGGCACGGGCCGCCAGCGTCAGCGGGCGCGGCCGTGGTGCGCCGGCATTCTCGGCGTTGCCGAGCAACTCGTCGGGCGTCGCCAAGGTCATGAACCGCGGGACGGCGGCGCCGGAGCCCGAATCCTTCACCAGCGCCGTCGCCCAGACGAACGCCTCCCACGACCATTGATGGAAATTGCAGTCCGGCGTCGGGATGGTCTTGGTGTCGGAGGTGGGGAAGGCGGCGTCCGGCTTGAGATAATTACCCAGTCCCTCCGACCAGCCGAAGGCCGGGCAGTTCTTCGCCGGCGGTGGAGGGGCGGCGCTGGCCGGGCTGAAGGCGCCGGCAAGGCCGCTTGCGGTGATGGTCGTCGCGAAAGTGAGCATGAGCCACTGAATCGTCTTCATGGCCAGTCTCCATTGATGTGCGCGCTGGGATGGGCCGATGGTCTCGCCGCCATGCGTCGCAAATGATTGTTGAAAATGATTCATTCAAAAGTAGTGCGCGGCGAACATGCACCCAAAGGTGAGATTTGCAAGACCGGTAGCTCACGCAACCCGCGTTTTTTTTCGGAGGCGCCTCGCGGCGTGAAATGCGGTTCTGCCGGACGGTCGATCGCGGCAGCATTCGTCTTCATCGGCCGACAGGGGCTGCAGTGTGAGCGCGGGCACGGTCGACACCGCTGATCGTGCGCATCCTGGCGGCCGTTCGCTGGAGAAGTGCGGACAATGAGGTCTTCACGCCAGTGGACGACAACCACAGGAGAGTGAAATGAAGTCCATCATGACCGCTGCGTTGCTGCTCGTGCTGACATCGGGCGCAAGCCTTGCGGGCACGCCGCTGATTGATGCGCGTCAGCACAACCAGTCACATCGCATCTACAACGGCATCGCGGGCGGACGGCTGACCTATCTGGAGGCGCAGCAGCTCGTCCGCGGTCAGATCCACGTCCAGAAGCTGGAAAACAAGGCCAAGGTGGACGGCGTGGTGACGCCGTTCGAGCGTGCCCGCATCAACGTCGCGCAATCCGTGCAGGGCGCGCGCATATTCTGGAAGAAGCACAATTAGCCGCGCACGGCGGTTCGCTGGTGGCAAGGCGCCGCCGTGGCGGCGCTTTGCCATCATGTGATGCGACGGCGGCGCCGCTCACACCAGCGCGACCGTGACGCCGGCAGCGGCGCTGAACGCGACCACGACGAGCGGCGGCGCGCGCCAGGCGACCAAGAGGACAAAACCGACCAGCGCGATGCCAAAATCCGCGGTGTTGTGGATGGTGGTTGTCCAGACCGGGTCGTACAGGGCCGCTCCCAGCACACCGACCACGGCAGCGTTGATCCCCCGCATCATGGCCTGGGCGCCGGCGCGTTTGCGGAACGTGTCCCAGAACGGCAGCGCGGCGAGCAGGACGAGCATGCCAGGCAGGAAGATGCCCAGGAGACCAAGCGCAGCCCCGATGATCCCGTGCGGCTCGGGAGCCACCACGGTGCCGAGATAGGCCGCGAAGGTGAAGAGCGGGCCCGGTACGGCCTGCGCGGCGCCGTAGCCGGCGAGAAAGGCGTCGTCGCTCAGCCAGCCAGGTCCGACGAAGGCCTCGCGCAGCAGCGGCAGCACGACATGTCCACCGCCGAACACGAGCGCGCCCGAGCGATAGAAGGCATCGAACAAGGCGACGCCGGTCGATCCCGTCACGCCGCGCAGCAGCGGAAGTCCCGCCAACAGGATGGCGAACATGGCGAGCGCAACCAGCCCCACGGTCCGCGACACCGGGATCGCGACGTGTCCGGACGGCGCCGCCTCGCCGCGGCAGAGCCACAGACCGGCGAGGCCGCCGAGAACGATCGCTCCGATCTGGGCGAGCGAGGCGGTGCTGAATAGGATGACGAGGGTTGCGGCGACCGCGATCGAGGCGCGCGTCCGGTCGGGACAGAGCGTGCGCGCCATGCCCCAGACCGCCTGCGCGACGATGGCGACCGCGGTCAGCTTCAGTCCATGCAGCAGGCCGTCGCCGACCGGACCACTCAATTGGCCGGCACCATAGGCGAACAGGACGAGAATCGCGGCCGATGGCAGGGTGAAGCCGGTCCAGGCGGCGAGCGCGCCGAGATAGCCGGCCCGCATCAGCCCGATGGAGAATCCGACCTGGCTGCTGGCGGGGCCGGGCAGGAACTGGCACAGCCCGACCAGATCGGCATAGGCATGCTCGTCGATCCACTTCCGCCTGACGACGAACTCGTCGCGGAAGTAGCCGATGTGGGCGATCGGACCGCCGAAGCAGGTCAGGCCGAGCGTGAGGAAGATCCGCAGGACCTCGAGCGCAGATCCGGAGCGATGCCCATGATCGGCGGACGCATTGGTCTCTGAATTCAGGCTGCTCACGGCCGCTTGTTCCAGTTGCAAGGAGGCTCTTCTCGGCTTTCGTTAAGGGGAAACGGGACGGTCGGCCAGTCTCAATCGCTCACGGCCGCTGATCGGACCGCGCGTCGGTTGCCGGCCATCTTATGCTTTCGATCGGCGGGATGGTGGGCACGGTGCCACCGCGATCTCGCGCGTGGAGAGACCGCGTGTGCGCCTTTGCCTACTGTTGGCCTGTTAGTTAGCTCCACCCCTCCAGCACGATCTTGCCGCGTGATTTGTTGCTCTCGATCAACGCATGCGCGCGCTTGAGGTTGGCGGCGTTGATGGCGCCGTAATTGTCGCCGAGGGTGGTGCGGATCACGCCCTTGTCGATCAGGTCGGACACGTCGTTGAGCAGATTGTGCTGGGCGATCATGTCCGGGGTCGTGAACGAGGAGCGCGTGAACATCGATTCCCAATGGATCGAGATCGCCTTGCCCTTGAAGGCGGCGATCGAGAACTCGGCGGGATCGTCGATCAGGCCGAACTTGCCCTGCGGCGCCATGAAGTCGGCGATCGCCTTGTAGTGCTGGTCGCTGTGGGTGAGGCTCGCCGCGAGGCCGACCGGCGGCAGCTTGAGCGCCTCGATCTGCTCCTTCATGGGCTTGCCGTGATCGATCACGGCATGGGCGCCGAGCGCAAGGCACCAGTCGCGGGATTCCGGGCGGGTGGCGGTCGCGAGCACGGTCAGGCCGGTGAGGCGGCGCGCGAGCTGGATCAGGATCGAGCCGACGCCGCCGGCCGCACCGGTGATCAGCAGCGTGCGGTCGTCGAGGCTCTTGCCCGGGGTGGCGCCGAGCCGGTCGAACAACAGCTCCCACGCGGTGATCGAAGTGAGGGGCAGGGCGGCGGCCTCGGCAAATGAGAGGCTCTTGGGCTTGCGGCCGACGATGCGCTCGTCGACGAGGTGGAATTCGGCATTGGTGCCCTGACGCAGGATCGAGCCGGCGTAGAACACCTCGTCGCCCGGCTTGAACAGGCTCACGTCCGGGCCGACGGCGTCCACAACGCCCACGGCGTCATAGCCGAGGATCTTGGTCTCGCCGGCCGGCGGCGCGGCGCGCTTGCGCACCTTGGTGTCGACTGGATTGACCGACACCGCCTTCACCGCGACGCGGATGTCGCGCCCCTTGGGCTCGGGCTTTGCGGTCTCGAAATCGAACAGTGCGCGCTCCTCGGTGATGGGTAGCGACTGCTGGTAACCGACGGCCTTCATGACAACCTCCTGGCTGGCCTCTCCATTGGGTCTACTTGTCCTGCTGGCGCCGTCCTCGCAAGTACTGTAAAAACAGGGAACTAGTCCCCGTTTGGATACTATTGGGCCAAAAGCCGATGAAACGGAAGAATTTCGCCCGCCGTCCGGGCTGCGCGGTGGAAGCCACGCTCGACCTGATCGACGGCAAGTGGAAGGGCGTCATCCTCTACCACCTGCAGGGCGGCAGCCAGCGCTTCGGCGAGCTGCGCCGGCTGATGCCGAGCGTGACGCAGCGCATGCTGACCAAGCAGCTTCGCGCGCTGGAGGAGGATGGGCTGATCGTCCGCAAGGTCTATGCCGAGGTGCCGCCGCGCGTCGAATACAGCCTGTCCGAGGTCGGCGAGAGCCTGCGGCCGGTGATCGAGGTCCTCAGAAGCTGGGGCGAGCGGCACCAGGAACGGCTGTCCTGCGCACCCGTTGCGGAGACCATCAAAGCGCCGCATCAGACCGCCTGAGCTTGGCCGCACCCGCCGTTCCGCCTATATCGAAGTCCTCATTGTCCGGGATTCTTTGCATGACGTTGATTCGCACTTCCGTGGTCCTGCTGCTGTCCCTGCTGGCCGCCTCTCCGCTCGCGGCCCAGGACCGGCGCGTGCCGCAGTCCCAGGCCGAGCTCCGGCTGTCCTATGCGCCGATCGTGCAGCGGGTGCAGCCGGCAGTCGTCAACGTTTACGCCGCCAAGGTGGTGCAGAACCGCAATCCCTTCCTCGACGATCCCATCTTCCGCCGCTTCTTCGGCCTGCAGGGCGGACCGCAGGAGCAGATGCAGCGCTCGCTCGGCTCGGGCGTGATGATCGATCAGTCGGGTCTCGTTGTCACCAACGTGCACGTGATCGAGGGCGCCGATGAGGTGAAGGTGTCGCTGTCCGACAAGCGCGAGTTCGAGGCCGAGATCGTGCTGAAGGACAGCCGCACCGACCTTGCTGTGCTCAAGCTGAAGGGAACGCGCGAGTCGTTCGTCACGCTCGACCTCGCCAATTCCGACGATCTGCTGGTCGGCGACATCGTGCTGGCGATCGGCAATCCCTTCGGCGTCGGCCAGACCGTCACCCACGGCATCGTCTCGGCACTGGCGCGCACGCAGGTCGGCATCACCGACTATCAGTTCTTCATCCAGACCGACGCGGCCATCAACCCCGGCAATTCGGGCGGTGCGCTGGTCGATATCAACGGCCGTCTGGTCGGCATCAACACCGCGATCTATTCCAAGTCCGGCGGCTCGCAGGGCATCGGCTTCGCGATTCCCGCCAACATGGTGCGGGTCGTCGTGGCGTCTGCCAAGAGCGGCGGCAAGGCGGTCAAGCGTCCGTGGCTCGGCGCGCGGCTGCAGGCGGTGACGCCTGAGATCGCCGAGAGCCTCGGCTTGCGCTCGCCGACCGGCGCGCTGGTCGCCTCCGTGGTCGCGAACAGCCCGGCGGCGAAGGCGGGCATCAAGTCGTCGGACCTGATCGTGTCGATCGATGGCCAGACCGTCGATGATCCCAACGCCTTCGACTACCGCTTCGCCACGCGGCCGCTCGGCGGCTCCGCGCAGATCGAGGTGCAGCGCGGCGGCAAGCCGGTGAAGGTCGCGGTCGCGCTGGAGACGGCGCCGGACACTGGGCGCAACGAGATGGTCATCAACGGCCGCTCGCCGTTCCAGGGTGCCAAGGTCGCCAACATCTCGCCCGCGGTGGCCGACGAGCTGCATCTCGATGCCGACACCGAGGGCGTCGTCATTCTCGAGCCGGGCGACGGCACCACGGCGGCCAATGTCGGCTTCCAGAAGGGCGACGTGATTATGGCGGTCAACAACCAGAAGATCGCCAAGACCGCTGATCTCGACAAGGCCGCGCGCGAGACCGCCCGCGTCTGGCGCATCACCGTGCTGCGCGGCGGCCAGCAGATCAACGTCACGCTCGGCGGATGAGTCCGAAGCGCCCCCAGCAGGGAGGCCCGAGCCTCTTCGCCGCGGCGGGGATGGAGCACGATGCGCCGCGGCCGCTGCCGGAGCGGCTGCGCCCCCACAAGCTCTCCGACGTCGTCGGACAGGATCACATCCTCGGCCCCGACGGCGCGCTGACGCGCATGCTGGAGACGCGGACGCTGGGCTCGCTGATCTTCTGGGGCCCGCCCGGCACCGGCAAGACCACGGTGGCGCGGCTGTTGGCCGATGCCACCGAGCTGCATTTCGAGCAGATCTCCGCGGTGTTCTCCGGCGTCGCCGACCTGAAGAAGGTGTTCGACGCCGCGCGCGCCCGCCGCGAGACCGGGCAGGGCACGCTTCTCTTCGTCGACGAGGTGCACAGGTTCAATCGCGCCCAGCAGGATTCCTTCCTGCCGGTGATGGAGGACGGCACCGTCGTGCTGGTCGGCGCCACCACGGAGAACCCGTCCTTCGAGCTCAACGCCGCTCTGTTGTCGCGTTCGCGCGTGCTGGTGTTCCACTCGCTCGACGCCGCTGCGATCGAGCGGCTCTACAGCAACGCCGAAGCGGTCGAGGGCCGCAAGCTGCCGCTCGACGACGAGGCGCGCGCCGTGCTGATCCGCATGGCCGACGGCGACGGCCGCGCCGCGCTGACGCTCGCCGAGGAAGTCTGGCGCTCGGCGCGCAAGGACGAGATATTCAACGCGGTGCAACTGCAGGAGATCCTGCAGCGCCGCGCGCCGATCTACGACAAGTCGGCCGACGGCCACTACAACCTGATCTCGGCGCTGCATAAGGCGGTGCGCGGCTCCGATCCCGACGCGGCGCTGTACTATTTCGCACGCATGCTCGACGCCGGCGAAGACCCGCTGTTCCTGGCGCGCCGCATCGTGCGCATGGCGGTGGAGGACATCGGCCTTGCCGATCCGCAGGCGCTGGTCATCGCCAACGCCGCCAAGGACGCCTATGATTTCCTGGGCTCGCCCGAGGGCGAGCTCGCGATCGCGCAGGCCGTGATCTATGTCGCGACCGCGCCGAAATCCAACGCCGCCTACAAGGCCTTCGGCGCCGCCAAGCGGGTGGCGAAGGAGGGCGGCTCGCTGCTGCCGCCGAAGCACATCCTCAACGCGCCGACCAAGCTGATGCAGGGCGAAGGCTACGGCGCCGGCTACCAGTACGACCACGACGCCCCCGATGCCTTCTCCGGGCAGGACTACTTCCCCGAAGCCCTCGGCCGCCAGCAGTTCTACGACCCGCCCGAGCGCGGCTTCGAGCGCGAGATCAGGAAGCGGCTGGACTATTGGGCGAAGCTGAGGAAGGAGCGGGGCGGTTGAATAGCGCCTCGTTCCAGAGGCGTTGATCGTTGCTCCGCCGGACTACGTTGATTTTACCGTCCAGCAAGAAAATCAGACTGGTACCGCGGCCCTTCTTCTAGCTTCCGCCATCTTGCGCAGTGCAGCAAGCCTGCCGTTGGGTGCAGCGGTCGCGATGCGGCCTTCGGTTAAGCAGTCGGGATCGATCTTGGACTTCGCTTGACACCTTCATCGACTCTGGCGACTACTTTTGAAATCCCGAGACCGATTTTTGCGTCGCGCGTCCGGCTCATCTTTCTCGTTGGCCCAACGATCGTGACATGCGTCAAACTTCGACAAGTGCGTTGTCGGTGAGTGTTGTGAAGGCGGGACTGCAGTTCGACAGCAGCCCTAGTTGTTTTGAGACCCTGTCCGGTCGCAACTCATTTTCGGAGCTGGACAAGGCGATTCTTTAAGGGCAGCTTCCTCTCATTAGGAAAGCTTTTTTTACAATTCATACCCGCAGGAGCGAGCCATGATATTCAAGCTGGGAGCGGTCGCATCCACTGTAAGCCTTGTGATTTTCGGCGCTGGAAGTGCAGCGGCTGCGTCCTTGTCGGAGTGCAACGCAGCACTGATCGTCTCTACCTACAACAAAATAGATGCTTCCAAGTCCGATTGGCGAATGGCTACGTTCGTAGACAAGGAGGCTTATAACAAGATCAAGGAATCGGCCGGTGCATCTGCTGTCATATACGGAGTGCCGGTGGGCGCAAATTACGACCAGTTCCGTGAGAGTATCGACCGCTACAAGACAAGCACGACGGAGAGTTTTTCGCAGGAGCAATTCCACAACATCTCTTGGACAGGCCTCGGGGCCGAGGCGGCGGATGCTTACAAGGAATGTATCAGGCAGAAGAGTCGAGGCTTGTACATTGTTCCCGACAAGGCAACCGATTCCGACCTGTCGTTCCGTGTAGTTTACGGCGTGGTTGGCGGCAGTCCCAACCCGCTTCCTGTGAAATGGATGGGTGCCGCGGCGAAGGACGCCTCCCTGCCGGGAACGGTGAGTGCCGGTGAAAAAATTATCGTCATCGACAGACCGGCCAAGTCCTCCATGCTGGCGCTCAACGACGATGCAAACGCCGGTTTTTCCGATTCGCTGATTCTGACGCCTTTGCCGCCTCCGATTCCTCCGGAGCAAAAATTCGCCAACCGGTGTGTTATTACACAGACCGATGACCCCGGACCCGTGACTAGAGGCAATTCGTTCTCATGGACTTGCGACAGGTTGAGGGCTGGCACCTACGCAGTTTCGTTGAGCGTTGTGCCCAGTGCGGCACGGCCGGTCCGCTTAAACTGGCATTCGCAGATCAAATTCATTGGAGACAAGGAGACCGAGGTCTTCGATCTTGCCAAGTCTTCTGGCGGCACCATCGATACTGTGAATGCCGGCATCGGAACAAGCTTCCAGAGCAACGGTAACAACATCACCGTTAAACAGTCGGGAGCGCTTCCTGTAATCAGCGTCTTCATAGATAATACCTGGTGGCACATGGACTTTGCCAACCAGTCCAGCGACCCAATCAACATTCCAAAGAATGTCAGCATATCGGTGATCGGAAAATAGACGCAAGCGCTGCAGCGGAAATGCAGTCTCTCCAATTGCGCGCGCAGCGCTAGGGCCGGAGGACGCGCCCGACGACCCGGCGCGTCCTAGGTTGAGAGAGCTGCCGTCGTTGCGGTGACAGCAGATCGTTAGTTTACTTCCCGCTCTGCACGAACTCCACGATCTCCCGCGTCAGCCGGTCGTCCTCGGTGTTGATGGAGTAGACCTCCGACATGTGACTATGCTGCGGCAGCATCACCGCGCGCGCACAGCCCGCAGGCCGCTTGCAGGCGGCCTGCTTCAAGAGGTCGAACTGCTCGACGAAGCGCGGCGGGTCGAGCTCGGCGGAGGCGATCATCAGCGGCAGGCTCGAGGCCTGCAGGCCTGATAGCGACGAGCGCTCCTTGAAGCGCGAGGGATCGGTGCCGAAATAGGCCATCTCCTGGTCGCCGAGCGGCGTCGCGGTGAGGTCGTAGACGCCCGAGGCCATGATCGCGCCCGCAAGGCCGCCACCGGCGACCTTGTGGAATTCGGGATGCGCTACATAGGTCGCGACGTGCACCGCGCCGGCCGAATGGCCCATCAGATAGATGCGCGCGGGATCGCCGCCGTTCTCGGCGGCGTGGGCGGCCACCCATTGCACCGCGCTGGCGACGTCCTCGACGCCGGCGGGCCAGGGGAATTTCGGCGCCAGGCGGTAGGTGATGTTGATGCCGACGAAGCCGTGCTTGGTGGCCCATAGCATGATGTTGTCGTAGAACGGGCCATCCGGCGTGGTGCGCTTGTTGCCGCCGATGAAGGCGCCGCCATGCACGAAGATCAGGATCGGGCGGGGCGCGGCGGCGCTGTCCGGCGTGAAGACATCGAGCAGATTGCGCTCGGCCGTGCCGTATCTCACATCGCGCTGAACCTTGACGCCGATGTAGGGTTCCCTGGCCTGCAGCGGCGCGTAGATCGCGGCGGTCTTCGGCGGGTCGATGGCCCGGCCGATCTCGATCAGCTTCCAGGCAATGTCGTCGGGCATCGGGCTTTGTTGAGCTTGCGCGGCACCCAGCGTCAGCGCGGTCGCTACGATCGTCAGGGCCACTTTCGCCAGCGTCATTCAATTCGCTCCGATCACGTCCGATTTCGCGGGGCAAGGCCTCGCCGGGCCGATTTATCCCGATTTCGCCGTGACTGGCAGTGGCTTTTGAGATACGCAACCTGCCATGAGCCGCCGCATCAAGCGAACCCAGAGCAAATCCGACCGTCCCGCCGACCGCCGCAAGGGCGAGCGGCCGAAGGCCGAGGCTGCGCGCAGCGCAGGCGCGCCAGCCAAGCGCGAGCCATCCAAGCGTCCGGATGGCGAGCGGTCGCGGCGCGACCGTTTTGCCGGCGAGCGCGAGGCGGCGCCGCGTAGCGAGTTTGGTCGGGGCAAGGGCGATCGCGTCCGCGCCCCGCGCGCCGAGCGCGAGGATCGTCGCGACGCGTTCGAGTCGCGCGAGCGGCCGCCGGCCAAGCGCGCCAGTGCCGGCAAGCCCGTGCGCTTTGGCGCCGAGCGGGCCGAGCGCAAGCCGGTCGCCGCACCGCCGCCGAAGAAGCCCGAGCCCGAGACGCCGCTGCTGCCGACCAAGGTGCAGACCGTCGTCGTCACCGCCGACGAGAACGGCATGCGCGTCGACCGCTTCCTCGAGGCGCGCTTCCCCGGCCTGTCGTTCTCCCACATCCAGCGCATCGTCCGCAAAGGCGAGCTGCGGGTGAACGGCAAGCGCGCCGATTCCAAGGATCGCCTGGAAGAGGGCCAGAGCGTGCGCATTCCGCCGCTCAAGCTCGATGCGCCCAGGGAGCGCGCCGGCCTCACCGAGGGCGAGCGCAAGACGCTCGAAAGCCTGAAGGCGATGACGCTGTACGAGGACGACGACGTGCTCGTCCTCAACAAGCCGGCCGGGCTCGCGGTGCAGGGCGGCTCCGGCATGACCCGCCACATCGACCAGATGCTGGAGGTGATGCGCGACGCCAAGGGCCAGAAGCCGCGGCTCGTGCACCGAATCGACCGCGAGACCTCGGGCTGTCTGCTGATCGCCAAGACCCGCTTTGCGGCGACCCATCTGACCGGCGCGTTTCGCCATCGCTCGGCCCGCAAGGTCTATTGGGCGCTGGTGGCCGGCGTGCCCAAGCCGAAGCAGGGCCGCATCTCGACCTATCTTGCCAAGGAGGAGAGCGAGGAGGACACCATCATGCGCGTCGCCGCGCATGGCGACGAGGGCGCCAGCCACGCGGTGACCTACTACGCCGTGGTCGAGGCCTCGGCCAACAAGCTCGCCTGGGTGTCCTTGAAGCCGGTCACGGGGCGCACCCATCAGTTGCGCGCGCACATGGCCCATATCGGCCACCCCATCGTCGGCGATCCCAAATATTTCAACATCGAGAACTGGGCGCTGCCCGGCGGCCTGCAGAACCGGCTGCATCTGCTGGCGCGCCGCATCGTCATCCCGCATCCGCGCGGCGGCGTGATCGATGCGACCGCACCGCTGCCGCCGCACATGCTGCAGTCGTGGAATCTGCTCGGGCTCGAGCACGACCGCTTCGACCCGATCGAGAACGCGCCGGAGGAGTGAGCGCGGGCTTCGTAGCCCGCATGATCGAAGTGACATGCGGGTTCACCGGTACAGCTCGTGAGACCCCGGATATTGCTGCGCTCATCCGGGCTACGCAGCCGCTCAGTTCCGGAACTGCTCCAGGAACAGCCGCAGTGAATCGTGCGGCGTCTCGACGTCCAGGATGACCCAGCCGTCCGGTCCCTTGACCACGATGAAGTTCATCGTCACGCGGTGGCCCTGATTGTCGAAGCTGGCGGCGACATAGGTCTTGTCGAACTGCTTGCGCAGGATCGAGATCGCGACCGGGCCGAGCTTCCAGCGCGGGCTCTGCACCAGGAAGTCGTAGGGCTCGCGCCGCGGGGCGGTCCAGGCTTTCGCCAGGCTCGGATCGAAGAACTGCCGGGCGACCTCGGCCGTCCGCGGCAGCCCGGCGGAGAGTTCCGGCACGCCTTGGCCGTAATGGGCATAGACGTTGCGGACCAGCGATTCCGGGGTGCGGAAGCCGGCCGCGGCCGGGGCGGCGCTGCCGATCAGGACGAGGGCGGACAGCAGGGCACGCATCGGCAGCTCGCATTTCGGGCGGACAGGGCTTATCTAGCGCGAAAACGACGGATCCCTTGTGATCATCCCGCGAGAGGGCTGGAATTCTGATGCGTGAACTGTTTGACGACGTCGTCGGCCGGTCGCC
Organism: Bradyrhizobium sp. SZCCHNS3016; assembly: GCF_032484535.1. NCBI lineage: Bacteria > Pseudomonadati > Pseudomonadota > Alphaproteobacteria > Hyphomicrobiales > Nitrobacteraceae > Bradyrhizobium > Bradyrhizobium sp. SZCCHNS3016. Next base: position 444,015 of record NZ_JAUETE010000002.1, on the reverse strand, counting down.
GCTCGATCCGCAGGAATCGGCGCGCCAGGCGATGCGGACGCCGCTGCGCAAGCGCTTCTACAAGGACGCGGCCACCACCGCAGCCGAGGGCGGCTTCCACGTCACTCTCGACGGCCGGCCGATCCGCACGCCGTCGGGGCGCGTCGTCATCGTTCCCGCCGGGGAGCTGGCGGAGGCAGTGGCCGCCGAGTGGCAGGCCCAGGGTGAGAACATCGATCCCGCCACGATGCCGCTGACGCGGTTCGCCAACAGCGTCGTGCAGTCGGTGGTCGACCGCACCGACGACGTGCGCGAGGACATCGCCAAATATCTCCAGTCCGACCTGTTGTTCTACCGCGCCGGCCACCCCGAGGGGCTGGTCGCGCGCGAGGCCGAGCATTGGGACCCGGTGCTGGACTGGGCGCGCGACGGCCTAGGCGCGCATTTCATCCTGTCCGAGGGCATCGTGCACGTGACCCAGCCGGAGGCCGCAGTGCAGGCGGCGCGGGGCGCGCTGCCGACCGGCCTGTGGACGGTGGCGGCGACGCATGTCGTCACCACGCTGACCGGCTCGGCGCTGCTGGCGCTGGCGCTGGCGCATGGGGTGCGCGACCCCGGCCAGGTCTGGGCGGCGGCCCATGTCGACGAGGACTGGAACGTCGCGCAATGGGGGGCCGACGAGGAGGCGATGAGCCGCCGGGCCGCCAAGCAGATCGACTACGAGGCCGCCGTCCGCATCCTCCGGGCGGTCGACGCCGCGCTCTGAGGCCCGGTTAACGCCGGGTTTAGGGGCACCCGTTAGGCTCTGCGCGTAACCCGAGTACGCGCATGGTCCAGAGTGTCACCCCGTCGCCTTCCGTGAGCGCCGTCCGCGGCGTCGGCAGCTCGCCGGCCGGAACCGCGCCGCAGGCCGCGACCACGCTACAGGCCGGTGCGCTGCTCAGCGCCAGGGTGCAGCAGGTGCTCGCCGAGAACCTGGTCCAGGTCGCGATCGGAAACCTGTCGATGGAGCTTGCCAGCGAGCTGCCGCTGCAGGCCGGCCAGACCGTGCAGGTGGCGGTGTCGCAGACGGCGCAGGGGTTGCAGCTCGCCATCGTCGGGCAGGGCGGCAGCGCTGCCACTGGAACCAGTGGCACCCCGACGCCGGCCGCCACCGTCGTCGACGTCACCGGCCGGCTGGCACCGGCGCTGCCTCCGCCGCCGGATCCGCTGACCGGGCTGGAGCGGCTCGCATTGTCGATCGCCAGCGAGGAGGCGGCGACCCGCCAGGGCAGCCAGGGCCAATTGTTCGCCGATCTCCAGGCCGTCGCCGACGCGCCCAATCTTCCGCCGGCGTTGCGCGCGGCCGTGGCCCAGGTGCTGGCGCAGCAGACCCAGCTATCGCCGGCGCTGACCGCGGAGGATGTGCAGAGCGCGGTGCGGCTTTCCGGCCTGTTTCTGGAATCCTCGCTCGCCAATGGCACCGCCGGCGCCGGCACGCCCGACCTGAAGGCGGCGCTGATCGTGCTGCGCCAGACGCTGGCGACGGTGCTGCAGACTGTCGATCCCGGCATGGCGGCCTCGACGTCGGCGTCGCCGGGAGGCTCCTATGCCTCGGTGCTGTCCGAGGCCGGCCGCGCCGCCGCCGCGCAACAACAGAGCGCTGCACCCTCGCTGGTGCCCGACATCGAGATCGAGCTGCCGCCCCAGCCCTGGGCAACGGCAATGGGGCGGCCCGACACCGTGTCTGCCGGCTTCACCGGCTCGGCGCTGATCGAGACCCTGACGGGCGCCAAGGCGCAGTCGCTCACGCCCGGCACGGTGCTGGCCGTGCTGCAGGAAGCGCAGCAGCAGATTCCGCGTGCCGCCGGCCTCGTTCCCGGACGCAACGCCAATGGCCGCGCCGAAATGGTCGTGCGCACCAACACGCCGCCGCCGCCGTTCCGCGGGGCTGCGCCGATGCCGCAGGCCGTGGCGACGGCGACGCTCGGCCCGGACACGCCGCTGCCGGCGATCGCGCACCGCCTGCTCGACGAGACCGACCAGGCGCTGTCGCGCCAGACCCTGCTGCAGGTCGCCTCGCTGCCGGATCGCCCGGACGCCTCGACCGCGCGCACCGATCCGGCGCTGCCGCGCTGGAATTTCGAGATTCCCTTCGCCACCCCGCAAGGGACCGCGATGGCACAGTTCGAGATCTCGCGTGACGGCGGCACGCAGTCGCCGGACGCGGCCAAGCGCGTCTGGCGGGCGCGCTTCTCGCTCGACGTCGAGCCGGCCGGCCCGGTGCATGCCATGATCAGCTTCAGCGCCGAGCGCACCTCCGTGCGGATGTGGGCCGAGCGTCCGGTCACCGCCGCGCGGTTGCGCGCCGGTCTCTCCGAACTCAGCCAAGCCCTCAGCCGCGCGGAGCTGTCGCCGGGCGATCTCGTGGTGCAGGACGGCGCGCCGCCGGCCGTGATGCCGCCCAAGGCCGGCCATTTCCTGGATCGCGCGCTATGAGCATCGAGGTGAAGGCCGCCAACAAGACCCAGCTCGCCGTCGCCTTGCACTATGACAAGGGCCAGGGCGCGCCGCGCGTCGTCGCCAAGGGCAAGGGCACGATCGGCGCCAAGATCATCGAGGTCGCCAAGGCGCACGACATACCGATCGAGGAGAACGAGGTGCTCGCCGGCGCGCTCTCCAATGTCGAGCTCGGCGACGAGATCCCGGAGGAGCTCTACAAGGCCGTCGCCGAGGTGCTGGTGTTCGTGCTCAATCTGTCGCGTCCGATGCGCTAGCGCCGCATTTGTGATCTCCGTCATGCGTCGGTCGTCACCGCCGTGTGGTAGGGAGGGCGAACGACGACGGAGACTTGCGATGTCCATGATGAGCCGCCGCCATGCGCTTGCCCTGATGGCCGGCGCCAGCCTGTTGCCCGCGCGCTCGCTCGCGCATGTCGCCCCGCCGCGCAACGAGGTCCGTGGCGATCTCGTCAAGCGCTTCACCGACGAGGGCACCAAGGGCACGTTCCTGGCCTACAAGGTCGAGGAGTATCTCATCATCGCCAGCGACACCGATCGCTCCGGCGAGGCGAAGCTGCCGGCCTCGACCTTCAAGATCGCCAATTCGCTGATCGCGCTGGAGACCGGCGTTGTCGAGGATCCCGACAAGGACGTGTTCAAATGGGATGGCGTCACGAGGTCGATCGAGGCCTGGAACAAGGATCACACCTTGCGCAGCGCGATCGCGGTCTCCGCCGTCCCGGTCTATCAGGAGATCGCGCGCCGGATCGGTCCTGAGCGCATGCAGAAATATCTCGAGGAGCTCGACTACGGCAATCACGACATCGGCGGCGGCATCGACCAGTTCTGGCTGACAGGCGCGCTTCGCATCGATCCCGTCGAGCAGGTCGATTTCATCGATCGCCTCAGGCGCGGCGCGCTGCCGGTGTCGAAGCGCAGCCAGGATCTGACCCGCGACATCATACCGACCACCAAGGTCGGCGAGGCCGTGATCCATTTCAAGTCGGGGCTGCTGGCCAAGGAGCAGGGCTCGCTTGGCTGGATGGTCGGCTGGGTCGACAAGGGTGACCAGCCCACGGTGTTCGCGCTCAACATGGATTGCCCCGAGGAGCGCCATGTTGCGGACCGCATGACGCTGGCGCAAGCCTGCCTGAAGGACATCGGAGCGCTGTGATGCCGTCGTGTCGTAGGGTGGGCAAAGGCGCGTGAGTCGCTGTTAGTTGTCGAGGGCAGTATCACGCGCCGTGCCCACCATCGGTCTCGGCGCGCAAGCCGCGGTGGGCATGCGCCGCCTCACGGCGGCACTTGCCCACCCTACGGTTCATCACGCGACATCGTCGAACATCAACCCTCATCGCCGCGTCGTCATGGCCAGGACCGAAGCGACGAAGCAATCCAGGCTCGTGCCAAGTCCGGCGACTGGATGGCTTCGCTTCGCTCGCAATGACGTGGTGGTGTCAGTGCCTATCGCCGCGACAGCTCCAAATTGACGCCGGTGATCTCCGTGCCCGCCGGCCGGATCGACACCGTCTGCCGGCGTCCCTGCGTCGTCAGCGACAGCCCGGCCGAAAACGTCTGGCCGCGCGCCTGCGCCTCGATGCGGTTGCCGACCGCGCGGCCCTCGATCGTGCCGGAGGCATTGTGGCTTGCCTCGCTCCATTGCCCCGAAATCTCGCCGCCGCGATAGGCGACGTCGCTGGAGAGATCGATGTTGTAGCTGTCGCTGGCGCAGCGGATGTTGAGCCGCAGTTGCTCGCCGGCGCCGCCGACGTCATAGGCCGCGCGGCAGCGCAACCGCTCCTGATTGCCGTCGGACATGCTCAGCACGCCGCCGCCGGTCCAGGAGCCTTCCAGCCCGCGGAACGGAGAGGCCGGCGCGGCATGGGCAACGCCGGCCAGAGCAAGGGCAGTCAGCAACGTGGGGATCGCAAGGCGAGAGGCGCGCATCATCGGGCTCCGTTTCATCGTCGAAAAGTGAGCGACAACGCAGGAACACCCGATGCGTTCGATCTGTCACCTCAAGAATTGATCCAAATCGTTCTATTTTTGCTCACGACAGTTTGAACAGCGTGCGCAGGAAGTCCGTTACCGCCTGGCGCGCGGCCTCCGCGGTGGCGGGATTGCCGCCGACATGCGGATCGAGCTCGACGCAGGCGTCCTGATAGGTGAAGGGCTGCTGCGTCTCGGCATTGATCAGCATCCCGCCGTCGCTCTCCTTGATGCGGCAGTTGCGCACGGTCTGCGCCTTCGGCGCGACGGCGAGCATGTTGGCGCCGAGCAGGCCGAGGTCGAAGCCGTGTGGCGAGTCCGGATATTCGGTCAGCGCAACGTCGCGGCCCGCTGCCTTCAGCCGCTCGACATAGGCCTTGCAGGTCCGCACCGGATTGTAGTCGTCCGGTCCGCCGTGAAAGATCCGGATCGGCCGCGCCACCACATCGGTCTCACCGACATAGGTCGTCGAGCAGTCCGGATAGAACGGGATGTAGGCGGCAAATTGCAGCCCGGAATTGTTCCAGCGCTTGTGGAAACGCTCCAGGCTCGCATACAGCGCCGCCTGACCGCCGCGCGAAAATCCCATCAGCACGATGCGCTCGGGATCGACGCGCGGATGCTTCGCCAGCACGTCGAGCGAGCGATAGATGTCCATGATCAAATTGAGCCGGCCGAGTTGCGCCTGGTTGGTGCTGGTGGCGGTGATGCCGCGTCCGGTGAAGCCGTCGATCGCGAAGGTCGATATCCCCATCGCATTGAAGGTGCGGCTCCACGCCGCGATGTTGCCGCCGACGCCGCCCGATCCATGCATCAGCACCACGACCGGCAGCCGGCCGCTGCCTTGCGCGACGCGCAGCTCGCCCACGACCGTGACCGGCTTGCCATTGTCGTCGCCGGACAGGAACTGCCGGTCGGACAATGTGAGCGAGGGGATCGGATACATCTCGATCCGGGCAGGCGTGTCCTTGGGGATGCCTTGGGCATGGGCGCGGCTGCAGAGGCTGAGACCGGCCGCGGTCAGCAGGATCGTGACGACGGTCGCTGCCGTCAGCCGCAGCGATCGTCGAGCGGCTCGAGGCAATGCGTCTGTAAGTCTGAAACGAGCGGGCGCATCAAGCGCCGACGGCGCGGCACTATTATGTCGCTCCATGACCGTCCTCCTGGCTCGCCGCTTGTTGCGGCTTGGCAACCAAGTAGAACGAGGGATCACGGAGCTGTCAAACGGCGTCACGACCTGCGAAGAGCGAGACTGGTGGACAACGCAGCGTGTGGTGCGCTGCGGGATTTGATCGCTACAGAAAGCTAGCCTGATAGCTCGTCGCCATCAACGAGACATGCGCTTCGAGGGGAGGTCGCAACTCGAAGGCTCGCGGATCTCGGGCGAAATTCCATAGTCGCACCAGGAGCCAGTCGTCGCGATACGCTTCGGCAATCGCGAGCTCATTTCGAGTGATGTGAAATGGCGTGCGTTCCCAGCCGTTCGTCGTCTTAACCTCGATGAGCCGTTCTCGACCGTCGGGTTCGAAGCTCCTGATGTCATAGCCCGCGCCGTCGCCATCGACGTCGGAAACCCATCGAATTTGGCGCGCGAGATCGGTCCGGCCTGCGGCCAGCAGAGTTGAGCGCTCATGGGCCAGAACGCGTTCTTCACCGGCGCGGCCGAGCGCGCGATTGCGCGCGTCCCGTGCCCCCACATCATATTTTCTGGCAATCACCACCATCTGTTCGAGCTCTTCAGGGGGAGGCGCGTTGCTGTGTGTTGGAGGCGGTCCGATCCACAGTGGCGGAGGCTCCCCATAGCCTGATCCTAATGAGATCGCTGTCGCCCGCGTCGTTCGTGCGAGCCATTCCGGGTTGCGGTCCAGCCAGCGAGCTACGGCAACTTCGAGTGAGGACTGAAAATTGAAGGCGGGCCTGTAGCCAGCGATCCATTCTTCGCCGAGCCCCTTGAGTACGGCACTGATATTTCGATTCTTGTACTCGATCGAACCGCGTGTTCGGCCGGTCGATGCCTGCACGGCACGGTTACGTTCGGCTTTGTTGTACGGTCTCCCCGCGACATCATCCGCGAGCATCGCGAAATAATCGGCGACAATGGCGTCGTTCTGCTCATCGGTCCAGGCGCCAGCCATAGATGCCCTTCGGCAGGATGTGAGGAGCCGCCTGCCTTACACGCAACCATAGCTTAAGGTGCCCGAGCTGGCCAGCAGGCTCAGCTTTGCTGGCGAATTCGACTATGGCGTGGAGAGGCCGTCGTCATAGTTGTCCAGAAAGCGATGGACAGAGAGGAGGCCTCTGCCCGACGGGCAATCCTCGCATATCATCCATGCCCGAACTGCCCGTCGTGCCAGTTTGTCGCGGACTGATCACTTGCACCGTCGGGCAAATCAGCTCCACATTTCCGCGCATCCCGGCCCGCCAAGAGGGACGTTTCGCGATCGTCACGAACGTCGGGCCGGGGATGCGGTGGGCGTGTCGGTCTGCAGCCTGGTCTCACGATCGGGCCGACGAACGGAGCGATGCGACGGCGAAATCGTGTGGTCCTGGCCTCCCGGTGCTGAGGCCAAGTCGGTGGGGATGATCCGCTGGCGACGGGGGCAATCAAGCCGGTCCCCGGGGAGATCACGTATAACCCGTTCAAACCATCGCGCAGGGAGGGCCGGGAAGTCCCAGCCGAACCTGTGGTTCCTGCCCCGTGCATTTTCTCTGCACGGGGGCCATGGGGGCGGCAGGCTCCCGGCCTTCCTTGCGCCTCTTCTTCCACGGAAGGGGACGAACTCAAGCAAAACCCGGGCGCACTCCGCCGCGGGGATCGCGACGTCATGCCTCGAAGCGGCGACTTCAAGCGAAATCTCTCCGGGTGCGATCACGCCAAGCACGGTGCGCCCCAGTCATGACCTCGACCCTACGCGGCAGGACGACCGGCTGCTGTCAGCGAGCCGATCGCCACACGACGCGGCGGCGGCCTTGCCGCGCGCGCGTCGCCTCAGGCGTCGACCAGCCCCGGCTTGCCGGCCAGGGTGACGAAGGATTTCGCGGTCGACACGGTGCCATCAGCTACGCTGATGCGGTCGACGACGCGGTAGTCGGCCTGCCAGCGGGCCGGCGTCACGACATGTCTGATGTAGCCGCGCTGGTTGCTGAAGAACTTCAGATGCGGATTGTTGGCGAACAATGTCGGCTCGTTATCGTAGCGCGCAAAGCCGTCCCCGTCCGACGAGATCGAGGTCGCCAGGAATTCGACGCCGACGCATTGCGAGGCCGGATCGCGCCAATCCTGCTTCAGCTCGAGCGCGACGCCCTTGTGCAGGTCGCCGGTCAGCACGACGGTGTTGGTGATGCCGGCCTCGCGCAGCATCTGCATGACGCGGTCGCGCGCGGCGCTGGCGCCGTCCCATTTGTCGAGGCTGCGCAGCGGCACGTCCGACGACGGCAGCCACGGAAACGAGCGCCAGTCGAGCGGGGCGAACATCACCTGCTGTGCCAGCACCTGCCAGGTTGCGCGGCTGCCGCGCAGACCCTCGGCGAACCACCGCTCCTGCTGCGCGCCCATCATGGTGCGGCTCGGCTGGTCGGCCTCGGGGCAGGCCTTGATGCCGTCGCCGCAGGGCTGCTTCGAGCGGTATTGCCTGGTGTCGAGCACGGCGATGTCGGCGAGCCTGCCGAAGGCGAGGCGGCGAAAAGCGAGCATGTCGGGCCCGCGCGGCAACTGCGCGCAGCGCACCGGCATGTGCTCGTACCAGGCCTGGAAGGCGGCGGCGCGCCGGAACAGGAACGCCTCCGGCGGCGTGTCGCGCTTGTCGCGATCGCCGGCCCAATTGTCCATCACCTCGTGATCGTCGAAGCTCGGCAGGAACGGGCAGGCGGCGTGCGCGGCCTGCAGGTCGGGATCGGTCTTGTAAAGCGCATAGCGCTGCCGGTACTCCGGCAGCGTGTAGCAGGTGGCGAAATGCTTCGGCATGGTGCGCGGCAGCGCCACGCCCTTGGACTCGGCGGCGTACGCATTCTCGTAGATGTAGTCGCCATAGTGGAAGACGAAGTCGAGATGGTCCTGCGCGATCGCACGCCACGCCGTGTAGAAGCCGCGGTCCCATTCCTGGCAGCCGGCGGAAGCGAACCGCATCTGCGCGACGTCGGCGCCGGCGGCGGGAAAGGTCCTCGCACGCCCGATCGGGCTCTCCGCCTCCGGCAGGCGGAAGCGATAGAAATAGTCGCGGGCCGGAGCGAGGCCCTCGATCTCGACATGGACGGAGTGCGCCAGCTCGATGCGGGCGACCGCAATGCCGGATTGCACGATGGTCGTCATCGCCGGATCGGTCGCGACCTCCCAGCTCACCTCGCGCGGCAGCGCGATCATGCCGCCACGCGGCTGCAGCGGCTCGGGCGCGAGCCGGGTCCAGATCACGAAGCCATCGGGGCTGGGATCGCCGGAGGCGACGCCGAGCGTGAACGGGTTGGATTTCAGCGGCGGAGCCTGGGCGAGCGCCGTGCGCGCCAGCGGCGTGCCGAGCGTCACCAGCCCGGCCTGCAGTGCGCCGCGCAGCAGGCTGCGCCGGTCCAGGCCGGCCATGTCTCGGAATCGGATCATGCCGGCATCCTACCGGTCGCGGCAGGTCCCTGCATCCGGCGTTCAGCCTCGCGGCGCGGCGGGCCCGATCCGGCCGAGATGGGTGAAGCCGAAGCCGTCGGTGTATTTCAGGCCGTAGCCGACCAGCCGGTCGACGCCGATATGGGCGAGCCAGATGGTGGCGAGCTGGGTCGCCAGCGGCACGCCGAGCGCCAGTCCGACCGCGAGCAGGGCGGCCGGCAGCAGCGTGGCATGCGCGGCGTTGTACACGGCCGCTCCGATCCGGGGGCCGCCGAGATAGCCGGCAAAGCTGAGGTCGGGCCCCAGGAAGAGGGCCGCAAACAGCCACCACGAGTCCCCTCGATGGGCGTAGAAGGCGATTGCCGCGGCCGCCAGCACCAGCCCTTCGAGCCGCAACAGCAGGCGGACGCCGCCCCGCACGGCGCCCCGGGCTGCGTCGTCAGCCGGATCGGCAAGGCTTGGTCGAACGGCCATATCCATGATTCTGCTTCCAATTCCGAACTGTGGGAGGAGGGGCGGCCCGTCCGAAAGCCGCTTTTCGCCTCCGAAATAGCCGTGTTAGAAGGCCGCCAACACTCACGAGATCGGGAACGGGCGGGACGCGCATGAAGGACATCCTGGACACCTTGGAGACGCGGCGCGCCGGCGCACGGCTCGGCGGCGGCGAGAGGCGCATCGAGGCGCAGCATGCCCGCGGCAAGCTGACGGCCCGCGAGCGGATCGAGCTGCTGCTCGACAAGGGCAGCTTCGAGGAGTTCGACATGTTCGTCGAGCACCGCTCGACCGAGTTCGGGATGGAGAAGACCAAGGTCCCGGGCGACGGCGTCGTCACCGGCTGGGGCACTGTCAACGGCCGCAAGACCTTCGTGTTCGCCAAGGACTTCACCGTGTTCGGCGGCTCGCTGTCCGAGACCCACGCGCTGAAGATCACCAAGCTGCAGGACATGGCGATGAAGGCGCGTGCGCCCATCATCGGCCTCTATGACGCCGGCGGCGCCCGCATCCAGGAGGGCGTCGCGGCGCTCGCGGGCTATTCCTATGTGTTCCGCCGCAACGTGCTGGCCTCCGGCGTGATCCCGCAGATCTCCGTCATCATGGGCCCGTGCGCCGGCGGCGACGTCTATTCGCCGGCCATGACCGACTTCATCTTCATGGTGAAGAACACGAGCTACATGTTCGTGACCGGCCCAGATGTCGTGAAGACCGTCACCAACGAGGTCGTGACCGCGGAAGAGCTCGGCGGCGCCTCGGTGCACGCGACGCGCTCCTCGATCGCCGACGGCGCGTTCGACAACGACGTCGAGACCTTGCTGCAGATGCGCCGCCTGATCGACTTCCTGCCCTCGAACAACAGCGACGGCGTGCCGGAATGGCCGAGCTTCGACGACATCGAGCGGGTCGACATGTCGCTCGACACGCTGATCCCGGACAATCCGAACAAGCCCTACGACATGAAGGAGCTGATCCTGAAGGTCGTCGACGAGGGAGACTTCTTCGAGATCGCGGAAGGCTTCGCCAAGAACATCGTCACCGGCTTCGGCCGCATCGCCGGCCGCACCGTCGGCTTCGTCGCCAACCAGCCGATGGTGCTGGCGGGCGTGCTCGACAGCGATGCCTCGCGCAAGGCCGCGCGCTTCGTCCGCTTCTGCGACGCCTTCAACATCCCGATCGTCACCTTCGTCGACGTGCCGGGCTTCCTGCCGGGCACCGCGCAGGAATATGGCGGCCTGATCAAGCACGGCGCCAAGCTGTTGTTCGCGTATTCGCAGTGCACGGTGCCGCTGGTCACGATCATCACCCGCAAGGCCTATGGCGGTGCCTTCGACGTCATGGCCTCCAAGGAGATCGGCGCCGACATGAACTACGCCTGGCCAACGGCGCAGATCGCGGTGATGGGCGCCAAGGGCGCGGTCGAGATCATCTTCCGCGCCGACATGGCGGACCCGGAGAAGATCGCCGCGCGCACCAAGGAATACGAGGACCGCTTCCTGTCGCCATTCATCGCCGCCGAGCGCGGCTACATCGACGACGTCATCATGCCGCACTCCACCCGCCGCCGCATCGCGCGTGCACTCGCCATGCTCCGCGACAAGAAAATGGAAATGCCGGCGAAGAAGCACGACAATCTGCCGCTCTGAGGGGGAGTGAAGAAGTGGGAGGGCGGCGCCCCGGCGTGTCGCCTTCGTATTTGACGAAGTCCGGCGACCGCAGCGCGCTGCCGCCGGAGCGGCGCGGCAATCTGCGCCGTTTCCGCCCACTGGCGTTAAGCTTACGGCTTAACTAACCTTTAACGATGGGTTTGCGGGAACTGGGCCGCTGGCCTAGCATTTATCGATCGCTGGTGGGTCAGAAGAGTAGGGTCGCGTATCATGGCTGTCGGAACATCGGCATATCGGAATTCCAGAGTTCTGGTCGTCTGCGCGGCAGCCGCCGCGCTGATGTTCTCCTCCGAGGCCGCGTCGGCCCAGTCCGGCGCCGCGGTGGCTGCGCCCGTTGCCGCCGGTCAGGCGGGGCCGAGCCAGGTCGTCCCGCCGGCGCTTGGCGCGCGGCCCTTCGTCCGTCACCACCACCGCGGCTATCGTTCCTATCTGCCGGCCGCCGGCGCTTTCGCCTATGGCGGCCCTGGCGAGCCCGTGCCGCAGCAGATCCCCGAGCACACGTCGGCCGACGTGCGCTACACTTATACCTATGACGTCCCGTGGGACTGGGTTCACCGCTATCCGCCGAATGTCGTGCCGTCCGATCGCCCCTATGTGTCGAGCTGTCCGATGCAGACCGTGACGGTACCGGGCCGCCGCGGCGGCGATCACTCCGTCACGATCACGCGCTGCTACTGACGTTTTGAGCCAGCTCAATGCGATCCGTGTGAACGGGCGCTAGATTTCATTGAATACCGACCGGCTTCGCTCGCGCGAGGTCGCGAGGTGACGAGGCCCGGACTCCTAGGCACTCCGGGCCTCGTTGATTTTGATAGTCTCCCGTCATCGCGCGGCGATGATCGAGACGACGGCAAGGTCGCGTTTTTGATCGTGCTCCGTGACGACACCAACACGGACCGGAGGAAACTCGATGCCGTCAGCCATCTTCGTCGTGCGCGCGACCGTGCCTGATCCATCGCGGCGCGATGAGTTCGATCGCTGGTATCGCGAACGTTCATCTGCCCCGACGCGATCAGGAGTTTCGGCGTGCGCAAGGCATGGCGGGTGTGGAGTCTCGCTGATCCGGCGGTGCGCATCAGGCGATGTATCAGTTCGATGCCATCGACGCGATGGAGCGCGCCGTCGGCGGCGACGAGATGAGGCGCCTGATTGCCGACTTCAATCGCGACTGGCCCGACGTGACGCGGACGCGCGAGAGCTTCGTGCTGGCGCAGGCGGTCGAGGAGTGATCGGCCGGCGGCGCGTACCAAGATCGGCGAAGGTGGCAGAGCCATGGTGGTGCCATGCGCCAGTTCAGCTCACGTTCAGGTGATCGGCCGAATACTCACTTCATGCTCTGGCTCGTGGATCATGGAGGCGTGCGATGGAACGACGGAATTTCCTCAAGCTGGCATTCGGGTTCGGCTGCGCGGCGGCGGCCGGCGCCGTGCTCCGCACCACCGATGCGGTCGCTGCGCCGCTCTCGCCGTTGCCGCTGAACGAAGCGGCGCCTTCAGCAAGGGATCAGCACGTCGAGCGCGCGGTCGGTTCGCAGGATGAGGCCGATCGGCTCGCGCCGGAGCAGGTTCGCTGGGGGCATCACGGTCATCATCACGGACACCATGGTCACGGCCATCATTGGGGCTGGCGCCGGCGGCATTGGGGTTGGCGGCGCCGTCATTGGGGCTGGCATCACCATCATCGGCACTGGCGCCGCCGTTGGCACCGTCGTCACCACTGGTGATGTCGGCACAGCTGCCTCACGACAAGCGCTGCTTCCGTCGCGAGTGGGGCCTTCGGCGCGTTCTGCTCGCCGTCATTGAACAGAGCCAGCAGGCTGACCGGGTACGGGGTAGGGGAAGCCTTCGAGATTGATGCCGTAGGGCTCGCGCGGCGTCGTCCTCTGCGATGCGGTGCTCGCTTTCGCGGCGATTGTCGCGCCCGGCGAAACGGGACATGGAGATTCCAGGAAAGACGGGAATGAGATGGTCGTTCCGTGCCCCGCGTTGGTTTTGGCCGCAAGGCAGGAAGGCGCTGCGATAAAGAGCGCGTGATCGTCAGTCTTCGGCCGGACCGAACAGCGCCGCGAAATGCTTTTCGCCGGCGCGGCTGAAATTCACCACGCGGCTGCCTGGGGTGGCATCGCGCGCCGCCCATTTCAGCTCGGTGAAGCGCTTCATCAACGCTGCGCCAAGCGTGCCCGCGAGATGATGCCGCCGCGCGCTCCAATCGAGACAGGCCTTGCAGACGGGCCGGCGGGGATGCGCCAGCATTTCCGGCGAGATCCGCAGATGCTGCGCCAGGAAATGTTCGCCGTCCTCGGTCAGCACGATCTCCTGCTTGCGCCGGCGCACCAGCTTCTGCCTCGTCATGCTGTCGAGCATCTGCACGCCGAGATCGCCGGCGAGGTGGTCGTAGCATATGCGCGCGCGGCGCAGCTCCGGCTCCTTTGGTCCAGTGCGCACCCGCATGTGGCCGGCGCGCGCGGCGAGGCCGGCGAGCTTCTCCAGCACGTCGGCGACGTCGGGATCGGCGAGCCGGTAGTAGCGGTGACGGCCCTGCTTCTCCGGCTCGATCAGGCCGCCGCCTTCGAGCTTGGCAAGATGCGAGCTCGCCGTCTGCGGCGTCACGCCGGCCTCCTGGGCGAGCTCGGTCGCGGTCAGCGCGCGGCCCGACAGCAGCGCAGTCAGCATGTTGGCGCGGGCGGGATCGCCGACCAGCGCCGCCACCATCGCAATGTCCGGACCTGATTTCATACTTCGATGCTAGCCGAAGCATTCTCGCCGGGCAAGCGGATAGTGTCGATGATACAGAACTCACCGGAGGTTGTCATGACCATCACCGTCTTCATCCGCTATCGCATCGATCCGTTCAAGCGCGACGTGTTCGAAGCCTATGCCAAGCGCTGGCTGTCGATCATTCCTCGCTGTGGCGGCGACCTGATCGGCTATTTCATGCCTCACGAAGGCACCAACGACATCGCCTACGGCCTGATTTCATTCGACAGTCTCGCGGCTTACGAGCGCTATCGCGCGACCTTGCGCGGCGATGCCGAGGGCCGGGCGAACTTCGCGCTGGCCGAGGAGCACAAGCTCATTCTGGGCGAAGAGCGAACATTCTTGCGCGATGTCGTGGCGGCGCAATGATCGCGGCTCTATGCTGCCACACAACGCGACGATGCATGGGAGGATGACATGACGGTGACCAACACGGCGGACAAGCGCGCGGCCTTTCGCAAGTTGCACGAGGCCGGCTGCTTCGTGCTGCCGAACCCGTTCGACGTTGGCACGGCGAAGATGCTGCAGCATCTCGGCTTCAACGCGATCGCCTCCACCAGCGCCGGCTTCGCGTGGTCGATTGGCAAGGCGGACACCAAGGTCGAACTGGATGAGGTGCTCGCCCATTTGAAATCGCTCAGCGCCGCCGTCGACATTCCCGTGAATGCCGATTTCGAGGGCGGCTTCGCCGATGCGCCGGAGGGTGTGGCGGCCAACGTCACGCGCGCGGTCGCGACCGGCGTCGCCGGTCTGTCGATCGAGGATTCCACGGGCGACAAGGATGATCCGCTCTATGAGCGCGCGCTCGCCATCGCGCGTATCCGCGCGGCCCGGCAGGCCATCGATGCGACCGGCGCCGACGTGCTGTTGACCGGCCGCTGCGAGGCGTTTCTCTGGGGCAAGCCCGACCTCAAGCTCGTGACCGACCGCCTCACAGCCTATGCCGAAGCTGGCGCGGATTGTCTCTACGCGCCCGGGATCAAGACGATCGAGGAGATCACTGCGGTCGTGAAAGCCGTGGCGCCCAAGCCGGTCAACCTTCTGATCGGCGCTTCCGGCCTGTCGTTGGGGCAAGCCACTGAGCTCGGCGTGCGCCGCATCAGCGTCGGCGGTTCGCTGGCCCGGATGGCCTGGGCCGGCTTCATCCGGGCGGCCAAGGAGATGGCCGAGCAGGGCACCTTCACTGAACTGGCCAACGGCTATCCCGGCGGCGAGCTGAACAAGATCTTCGGTTGAGATCAGGCTGCGCGCCCGTCCTCCCGCAGATCCCGATCTCATCCGCCTGTAGAAAAGCCGCGGACTCTGCCGCGGCTTTTCAGTCTGAGTTCGCGGAAATCGCTTAGTAGCGATCCGTCCCGATGCCGACGCTGACGCCCGGGGCGCGGAAGCCGATGCCGCCGCGGTCTTCATAGCCGCGCCGCTCGATGTAGCGCTCACGCGGAGCGTACGCGTAGGAATCGCGATCTTCGCCTTGAATGATGACGCGGCGTTCACTGCGCTCGCGCCAACAGCGGCCTTCCTCGTTACAGACCATCCGGACGTTCTGGATGTCGCGTTGCGGGACCGCTGGGGCTGCGGGAGAGATCGGTGCCGCCGAAGCGGCGGTCACGGCCAGCGTGCTTGCCGCGGCTGCGATAGCTATGGAGAGAGCTTTCATTACGTATCTCCTGGGTGAGAGTGTCAATGAGCCAATCGGTTCGCGCTGCCATGGTTCCACGGCGGCCCTCGCACACTTCGCGTAATTTGTTGGAGGAATCGCCAAAAAAGCGGCGGCGGATGATTGCTCACCCGCCGCCCAGGAGTGGGACCGCTGATTGCCGTCCGCGAGATTACTTGACGGCGTTGGGCTTGTCGCTCGGGGCCGCCGGCGGCGGTGTAGTGCGATCTCCCGCGGCGCCGGTCGTCATGCCGGTCGAGGTGTTATCTTTGGTGGTCGAGGCCGATTGCGAAGCCGGTGTGGTGCTCGCCTGGTCGTTGCGCATCGACATGTTGTTCAGGCCGTAGAACACCGCGCCGAGCAGGATCGCGATGCCCAGGGCATAGGCCGCGATGCGGCCCGTCGAGCTGGGGGCGTTCGTCGGCTCGAGATCGGGCTGCAGCCGGTTGTCCACTGGCGGCGTGCGCTCATAATCTGTTCCCGTCATTCCAGCCCCAGTGATGTCGGGACGTGTGGACATGTCGGGACGGTTCATGCCGTCGGGATAACGTTCGTTGGGAAGCCGTTCGTTGGCCATCTCATCCTCCTCGTGATTGTCACCTGACAACCAGGGCAGCTCCGGGCCGTTCCGCGAAACCTGCGCGAATCCCAATTTGTATCGTTGCACGGCGCGCTAAGGTTCCTCGCGAGCATTGCGATTCTCGTTCTATTGGAACTTCTGGAGCTCACCTCATGTGGAACCTGCCGCCCGGTGACAGCGTGCTGCATCTGTTGTCATGGGTGGCGCTGGCGGCGCAGGCGATGACGGCCGCGCTGGCAGCGGGACGCCGCAGCATGGACTGGATGGGCGTCTGTCTGTTGGGGGCGATCACGGCACTCGGCGGCGGCACCTTGCGCGACGTATTGCTCGGCCACTATCCGCTCGCCTGGGTCGAGCGCCCGTCCTTGCTGCTGCTGACCGTGCTGGCGCCGTTCGTGACGATCGCCATGGCGCGCCTGGTTCACAGGCTGACCATGGCGTTCCTCGTTCTCGATGCGGTCGGCCTCGTCGTGTTCACGATGACGGGCTGCGACATCGCCTGGCAGATGAACGTGCCGATCGGCATCGTCATCGTTGCCGGGATGATCACGGGCTGCGCTGGCGGCGTGCTGCGCGATATCCTGTGCAATGACGTGCCATTGCTGTTTCGCGCCGAGCTCTACGCCAGCGTGTCCGTCGTGACGGGCCTGGTCTATGCGACCGGCTTGTCGCTCGGCATCGCCAGCGGATGGTGGACGGCGCTGACATTCGCGCTCGGGCTGTCGTTCCGGCTGCTCGCGATCCGCTACAAATGGAACATGCCGCGCTTCGTATTTGCGGGCGACGATCGGGGATGAACGGCGGCGGTCTTGTCGCATCGCACAATTCGTCTGGTGCCGGAATCGCGACGGCCACAACGCTTCAGTAACCGTCCGCCCAGCCGCCAAAGCCATGCCACGCATCATCCCATTTCGCGGCGGCAGGGGTTTTCGACACAAACCGCAAAAGCCGCGGCCGGCTCCCGCCACGAAATTGCGATTTCGGTTGGCTGCCCTGCGCAGACGAGATTTGTGATGCGCATTCTTCAAAAGCAGACATAAATGATTGGCAGAACGCGCGCTTCCGCCGGCCGGCGGCAGCCGCGCACCCCGACAAGGCACGGCAAGAGGGCGGAATGGGACTCAACGAGAGCGAGATCAATCTCGACCAGAAATACACCGCAAGCTCCGGCCACATCTTCCTGACCGGCATCCAGGCGCTGGTGCGGCTGCCGATGGCCCAGATCCGGCGCGACCGCGCCGCCGGCCTCAACACCGCCGGCTTCATCTCCGGCTATCGCGGCTCGCCGCTCGGCGGCTACGACCAGCAGCTGTTCTCCGCCCGCAAGCATCTCGAGCAGTACAACATCAAGTTCCAGCCCGGCGTGAACGAGGACCTCGCGGCGACCGCGATCTGGGGTTCGCAGCAGCTCGCACTGTCGCCCGGCGGCAGGTATGACGGCGTCGTCGGCATCTGGTACGGCAAGGGCCCCGGCGTCGACCGCTGCGGCGACGTGTTTCGCCACGGCAATGCGGCCGGCTCCGCCAAGAACGGCGGCGTGCTGTGTCTCGCTGGCGACGACCACGGCGCCAAATCCTCCACCGTGCCGCACCAGTCCGACCATGCCTTCATCTCGGCGCTGATGCCCTATCTCTACCCGTCCTCGATCCACGAGATGATCGAGATGGGCCTGCTCGGCATCGCGATGTCGCGCTATTCCGGCTGCTGGGTCGGCATGAAGGTGATCACCGAGACGGTGGAGACCACCGCCGAGATCAACCTCAACGACGAGATGACGCCGTTCGTCATTCCCTCCGATTTCGAGATGCCGCCGGGTGGTCTCAATCTGCGCTGGCCCGACGACCGCTTCGACCAGGACCGCCGGCTGCAGGACTACAAGGGCTTTGCCGCGATCGCCTTTGCCCGCGCCAACAAGGTCAACCGCATCACGATGGACTCACCGAACGCCCGCTACGGCATCATGGCGTCCGGCAAGAGCTATGAGGACATCCGTCAGGCGCTGCGCGAGCTCGGGATCACCGAGGAGGTCGCCGCCAGGATCGGCTTGCGGCTCTACAAGATCGGCATGCCCTGGCCGCTGGAGCCGGAGGGCGTGCGGCAGTTCGCGGTCGGACTCGAGGAGATCTTCATCATCGAGGAGCGCCGCGAGATCGTCGAGAACCAGGTCAAGCAGGAGCTGTTCAACTGGCGCGACGACGTCCGCCCGCGCATCGTCGGCAAGATGGACGAGCACGACAAGCGCTTCCTGCCGTTCGCCACCGAGCTCTCCGTCGCCTCGCTCGCCAGCTCATTGACCGAGCGTCTTCTCCGCCTCGACCTCAATCCCGAGATCAAGGCGATGCTGCGCGCCAAGGCCGACTGGTTCAACGGCCGCGACGCCTCGCAGATGCAGCTGGTCTCGCCGGTGGCGCGCACGCCGTATTTCTGCTCGGGCTGTCCACACAACACCTCCACCAAGGTGCCGGAGGGCAGCCGCGCGCTCGCCGGCATCGGCTGCCACTTCATGTCGCTGTGGATGAACCGCAACACCGAGACCTTCACCCATATGGGCGGCGAGGGCGTGCCGTGGGTCGGCATCGCGCCGTTCACCGACGAGAAGCACATCTTCGCCAATCTCGGCGACGGTACCTATTTCCACTCTGGCAGCCTCGCGATCCGCCAGTCGATCGCCTCCAAGGCCAACATCACCTACAAGATCCTCTACAACGACGCGGTTGCGATGACCGGCGGCCAGCGCCATGACGGCGATTTGTCGCCGCAGCAGATCACCTTCCAGCTCCATGCCGAGGGCATCCGCGAGATCTATCTGGTTTCGGAAAATCCGGACGCCTATCCGGCCGACAGCATCGCGCCCGGCGTCAAGCTGGCGCATCGCGACGAGCTCGAGAACGTCATGAAGACGCTCCGCGAGACCAAGGGCGCCTCGGCCATCGTGTTCGTGCAGACCTGCGCCGCCGAGAAGCGCCGCCGCCGCAAGCGCGGCACGATGGAGGATCCGCAGCGCCGTGTCTTCATCAATCCGGCCGTCTGCGAGGGCTGCGGCGACTGCTCGGTGCAGTCGAACTGCATCTCGGTCGAGCCGCTGGAGACCGAGCTGGGGCGCAAGCGCGTCATCAACCAGTCCTCCTGCAACAAGGACTATTCCTGCGTGAAGGGCTTCTGCCCGTCCTTCGTCACCATCGACGGCGGCAAGCCGCGCTCGCGCGCGCCGGCCGAACTCGGCGACATCGGCGAGATGCCGGAGCCCCTGACCAAGCCGTCGCTGGACCGGCCCTACAACGTCGCGGTCGGCGGCGTCGGCGGCACCGGCGTGCTGACGATCGGCGCGCTGCTCGGCATGGCCGCGCATATCGAGGGCAAGGCCTCGATGATCCTCGACATGTCCGGCCTCGCGCAGAAGGGCGGCGCGGTGCTCAGCCACGTGCGCCTGTCGGAGAACACCGCCGACGTGACCTGCTCGCGCATCGTCACCGGCACCGCCGATCTCGTCATCGCCGCCGACGAGGTGGTGGCGGGCGCCAAGGAGACGATCACGCTGTGCGACAGCGCGCGCACCCATGGCGTCATCAACAGCCATCTGATCCCGACCGCCGATTTCGTCCTCAACCGCGACTTCAACTTCCAGAACCGCAAGGTGACGAGCCTGCTGGAAACGGCGCTGCACAAGGACTCGAGCTTCCTCGATTTCACCAAGCCGGCCGAGGCGCTGCTTGGCGACAGCATCGCCACCAACATGATGATGATGGGGTATGCCTATCAGAAGGGCCTGCTGCCGCTGTCGGCAGAGGCGATCGAGAAGGCGATCGGGATCAACGGCGTCGCGATCAAGATGAACACCGAGGCGTTCCGGCTCGGCCGTCTCGCGGTGGTCAATCCCGAGCGGCTCGCCGACATGATGACCGGCAAGGACGAGGCGGTGCCGCCGAAGTCGCTTGAGGCGATGACGCTCGACGAGATCATCGCTCATCGCATGGCCTTGCTCACCGGCTATCAGAATGCGCGGCTCGCCAAGCGCTACCGCAAGCTGGTCGATCAGGTGCGCGACGCTGCGGACCAGGGCGGCTACGGCGAGGCGCTGCCGCGCGCAGTCGCCATCAACTACGCCAAGCTGCTGGCCTACAAGGACGAGTACGAGGTCGCGCGCCTGTTCTCCGACGGCACGTTCGAGAAGCAGCTCCATGACGCGTTCGAGGGCGACTACAAGATCAGTTTCAATCTGGCGCCGCCCATCCTCAATTCCGGCCTCGATCCGCAAGGGAGGCCGAAGAAGCGCAGCTTTGGGCCGGGCATGATGAAGATGTTCCGCCTGCTGGCGAAGCTGAAGGGCCTGCGCGGCACACCACTGGACATCTTCGGCTACGCGGCCGAACGCAAGATGGAGCGAGACCTGATCGCGGGCTACGAGAAGGACGTCGCGATCGTTCTCAGCCTGCTGTCGCCCGCCAATGCCGAGATCGCCGTCGAGCTGTTGTCGCTGCCCGAGCGCATCCGCGGCTACGGCCCCGTGAAGGAGAAGGCGGTGAACGACGCGAAAGCGCGCTACGCTCAGCTCGCCGCCGACCTCGCAAATCCGCCGCCGGCCCCGCGCCAGATTGCGGCGGAGTAGGGCGCTACGAGCCAAGTTCGTAGTTCGTAGGGTGGGCAAAGCGTAGCGTGCCCACCATCTCCCTCCGCAGCGGAGCGGCCGTGATGACGATTGAGCGTATGGCAGACGGTCGATTTGCGATCACTGCAGCGCCCGATGAGCTGATCGCATTGGGAAACTGCTTGAACGAAGTGTGCAATGGAATCGAGCTGTTCGAGCTCGAGACCAGGGTGGGCACAAGCAGAGAAACGCTTGCTGCGATGCTGGCGGCTATTTTGTCTGCACAGGATCGCCCTTAGCAAGTCAGGTGGGCACGCTGCGCTCTGCCCACCCTACGACGTCTGTCTCGAGGGCGAACATGCGTCCTCTCACCCTCAATTCGCCATCCGCTCGCGGCTCATGCGCAGCGTTACGACCAGGCCTTCGTCGGACCAGTCGAAGGCGATGGTGCCGCCGAGCTGGGCGTTCATGCTGCGATGGATCAGTTTGCTGCCGAAGCCTTCGGTGGTGTCGGCCGACTTCGGCGGCCCGCCGCGCTCGGTCCACATGATCACCACTTCGTCGTCATGCGCGCTGCACGACACGTCCAGCGTGCCGCTCGAAACCGACAACGAGCCGTATTTCGCCGAGTTGGTCGCGAGCTCGTGGATCACCAGCGCCAATGTCGTGCTCGAGCGTTCTCCGACATTCATCTTGGGCACCGACACACGGATGCGGACGCTGGCGCCTTTCTCGTCGTAGGGGGCAAGCAGCACGGAGACGAGATCGCCGAGCAGGGCTGCTTGGTTCGTCCCGCCCGGCCGCGGACGTATCAGATCCTGGGCACGGCCCAGCGCGATCAGCCGGCTGGCGAGCTCGTGGGCCATGTCCTCCTTTGTCGCCGCCGTGCGCGACGTCATCTGCGTCAGCGCGGTGGCGATCGTCAGCAGGTTCTTGACCCGATGGCTCATCTCGCCCGCCAGCAGCTCGTTGGCTTCTTCGGCCTGCTTGCGCTGGGTCACGTCGAGGAAGATGCCGAACATCAGCCGCTCGGCGATGTCGGCATCGTCACCTTGGCCGCGGGCGGAAATCCAGCGGATTTCGCCATCCGCGAGAATGCGAAAATCGATCTCATAAGCGCCGACGATCGCCCGCGTCGCTGAAAACGCCGATCTCACCCGTTCGAGATCGGCGGGGTGAATGTTCTGGGAGAGCACCTCGAACGTGATCCTGCTCTTGCTCTTGGGCACCTCCCACAGCTCGTAGGCGCGCTCGTCCATCGTGATCGCATCGGTGTCGACGTTCCACGACCACAAGGCCACGCCGGCAGCTTTGGTAGCGGCCCGCAGATGCTTTTCGTGCCAGATCGGCATGCACGCGTCCTCGGCCGGCATGAGTTCGATTCCCCCTTTCGTCGCTGCTCCGCAAGCTACGGATCCCGCAATCCGGCAGCCGCAGCCATATTCGCCCTCCGACTACGCCGCCGCTGCGACTTCGTCGATCGAGGACATGACGGCCTCGGTGGCCGTCTGATGCACCATGTGGCCGGCGCCGCGCACGCGGCGAAAGGTGCTCTGGCTGACGTCGTGATGAAGCCGTCTGGACTGCGCGTCGATGTCGATCAGGCGATCCTGATCGCCGGCGACGATCACGACCGGCATCTTCAGCTCACCGTACGCCCTCCTGAAGCGGAAAGCATCGGGAATCATCAGCGCGGCCTCCGCGGCGGAGGCGCGGATCTGCGACGGCCGAACCGCCATTTCCTTGGGAAAGCCAGCAAACTTCGCCGGAACCGACCGCGGACCGAACAGCTTGGCCATCAGCAGCGGCCACATCATGCGGCTGATCAGAGGGGAGATCGTGTAGCGCAGAATATCGCCCAGCAACGGAATGGCCGGAGCCGATCCGGCCACCACGTCAGACCGGAAGGTCGGATAGTAATAGCCGGAGGCGAGCACCATGCCCTTGACCATGGCCGGATGTTCGAGGGCAAGCGCGACGGCAACGGATGCGCCCCAGGAGTGACCCAGGACGAAGGCCTCCGATACGCCCAGGCGGTCGAGTGCGCTCTTGATCAGCCGGGCCTGCGCCGTCGGCGTCCACACGACGTTGCGCGGCCGGTCGCTATGGCCGAAGCCCGGCCGGTCGAATGCAATGACACGGTAGTTCTGCGCCGCCAGATCGATCAGGCCGCTGGAGGCGAAGTCCTGGATCATGCTGCCGTTGCCATGCAGCAGCACCAGCGGCACGCCGGTGCCGCGCTCGACATAGTGCAGCCGGACGCCGTCGACGTCCATGAACTGGCCGGCGGGGGGATTGGCCCGTTCGGCCGACTTGGCGAGGCGGCGATTGATCAGTGCTGTGACGGCCAGGACGGCCGTGGCCGCCGCTGCCGCCAGAAGAAATGGATGAGTCTTCGCCAGCGACCGGCCGCGACGCGTCAGGGGCTC
Organism: Bradyrhizobium sp. SZCCHNS3016; assembly: GCF_032484535.1. Lineage (NCBI taxonomy): Bacteria > Pseudomonadati > Pseudomonadota > Alphaproteobacteria > Hyphomicrobiales > Nitrobacteraceae > Bradyrhizobium > Bradyrhizobium sp. SZCCHNS3016. The sequence goes on along the minus strand of NZ_JAUETE010000002.1, from coordinate 420,810 downwards.
GAGGGACGGTGTCGGGTTGGTCAGGAGGCTGGGCGTTGAGGCTGCGAGCTTGCGCGCTGTGGTCCGGGCTGCGGTCATCATCTGCCCTCATGGAAAGGCGTGCACGACAACCGGAGGATCCGAGAAATGATGCAGCGCAGGGGTAACGGCCGGTCACGCGGTTCGTTCCGTTACACGGTCCTGGCAGCCATGATCGGGTGTAGGTCGACCTCCGAGCGGTCCGGCCCGATCTCGAACGGAGCAATCGTCCTGCTGGCTCGAGGCAGGAGTCGCCACAGATGTGCCTTGCGCAAACTGCCCGTCGGGCAGAATTATCTTTACGAAATTCAGAAATTATGCTTTGATGCGCGCATCCCGCCTCACTTCGGAGCAACTGTGCTGTGTAGGCCGGCGAACGGCCGGCCTCAAGGCTGGCGCGAGACGCGCCCCCGCCTTCGGCGGCTGAAGGCCTTGACCCCGTCCGCTCGCCCTCCTGTTGGCTTGGCATGCACTCGGTCGTGGACCGAGCGCAGTGTGGCGCTCGATCAGTTCATCGCAACGCGCAGCTGCTTGGGATTCCATTTTTCGCCGCGGGCGATCATCGTGTTGAGGATGATGATCAGCTTGCGCATACAGGCGATGAGGGCAACTTTCGGCTCTTTGCCCTTGGCGATGAGGCGTTCATAGTAGGTCGTGAGCACCGGATTATGCTGCGTCGCTGCCCCGAGGCAGGGAAGGAACAGGCCGTTTCTCACCCAGCGCCGACCTCCCTTGATGTGGCGCTCGCCTCGGCGCTTGCCGCTGTCGTCGTCGTAAGGGGCAACACCGATCAGGGCAGCGGCGATCCTGTCACTCACCTTGCCGAGTTCCGGCGCTCCTGCGATGAGGAGCGCGGAGGTCGTGACGGCAAGCCCCGGCACACTTTCAATGATCTCGGCGCGCTCGGCAAATTCCGGCGTCGCCTTGACCCTGGCGAAGATCGCAGCCTCGAGCTTCACAATCTGAGCCGCGAGCGTCTTCAACACCTGGGAATGGGCCTTCTGCGCCAATCCCGGCACAACATGCTCGGTCTGGTTCTGCAAACGGGTTTTCAGATCCATCAGATTCTTGCGCGCTTTCACCAGCCCCGCCAGTTCCTCGCGTGCAGCATCGTAGGTCTGGCTCGGTGCCTCGTCGAACGTCTCGGCGAACCAGGCGATCATCTCTGCGTCGATCGTGTCGTTCTTCGCCAGTCGACCCGCCGACAAGGCGAAGCTGCGAACCCGTTTGGGATCAACGATCCGCACCTCTATCCCGGCCTCGCGCAGCGCCTTGGCCCATTCGCGCTCATAGCCGCCGCTGGCCTCCATGACGGCCTTGGTCACCTTGTGCTTGCGAAGCAAGGCCACCAGCTGGCGATGCCCAAGCGAACTGCTCGGGAATGCCTGCCGTACTCCGAGTTTCCGAATGCAGCCGTCCACCTTGTCCTTGGCCACATCGATACCAGCGACATCATTTGCGATCTGTGTCATCATCCACTCCCTTCCTTGCCTTGTATGGGCTCGAAGCCCTTGCAACTGTTCGGGTTGAGGAAGATCACCGGAGCTGTCCCTCGCTCTGATACAGGCTCTGCCGCGTTTGGGGCGTTACGGGCTCAGATCCAGCGACGGGCGGTTTTGCGAGAACCGCCCGTTCGCGCATTCTGGCAGATCTGGCGTACACAAGGGGCGTTGCGTGCGATCGTCACGACACGCGAGGTGGGGATGCGATGGCCGCGTTGCTGCCGCAGCATGCTTATCGGCGTGCGGACGAACGGTAGCGCGCGGACGTGAAGTCGCAGCGTCCTGACACCCCGAAGCTGGTGTCAACCTGGCGCAATGCTAACGCATGGCGCTGGGGATGGTGGCCAACAAGCCCGGCGCACCAAGGAGACTGCGTATAAGCGTGAAGACCGTCGCGCAGGGAATGCCGGTTGAATCGGCTTTGCCTGTGGTACCTGCCGCCTGCATTTTTTTCGCAGGCGGGCCATGGGTGAGGCCTTCACCCGGCATTCCCTGCGCCCTCTGCATTTTTGCAGGGGCCACGATGATCGCAGACCTCGGGCGTGAAGGGCCGCGAGACTGCAAAGCCATGTCCATCGCTGTTTGAACCGTGAAACCGCCTCACCCGCCGTCGTCGTCCCGGACAAGCCGTGACGCGCGCCAGCGCAGCATGGCGCCGATCCGGGACCCATACGCCGCGGCGGACGTGAGATGCGAAAAGCCAATGGCCGGCGTGCCTCAAACCGCTCCCTGGGGATATGGGTCCCGGCTCAAGGGCCGGGACGACAGCGGAGTTTGTTGCGGCAGTCAAAATCATTTCCCGGCACATGCATGAGACAACCGAACAAGGGATTGAGACGGCTCGGCAGCCATGCACCTGATCGTGATGATCCCGCTTTGGACAACCGCACCTCGACGATTGCAACTGCGCCGTTTGCTGTTATGGAAACGCGGCTTCAACGGGGGGTAAGATGATTTGGAAATTGCGTTTGGCTGGTCTAGCGCTGGCGACCGTCGTGATGGCGCAGCCCGCTTTGGCCGCCGATGATCCGACCGGCACCTGGCTGACCCAGGCGGGCGACGCCAGGATCAAGGTCGCCAAATGCGGCGCTAATCTCTGCGGCACCGTCGTGTGGCTGAAGGAGCCGATGGACACCGACACCGGCAAGCCGGCCGTCGACAACAAGAATCCGAATCGCTCGCTGGCCAACCGCCCGATCATCGGGCTGCAACTGTTCGAAGGCGTTCACCCGGAGGGGCCGAACAAATGGTCCGGCAAGATCTACAACGCCGATGACGGCCAGAGCTACACCAGCCACATCTCCGTTTCCGGCCCGGATACGCTGAAGGTGGAAGGCTGCGTCGGATCGCTGTGCGGCGGCGAGACTTGGACCCGCTCACGCTGATCCGCGCTCAGGCGACCGCGGCCTTCAACGCGGTCGCAGCCGACGCGTAGCCGCCTCGTGCGCCGTCGATGAAGTGGACGTGATCGGGCCGGATCGCGGACGGCGTGAAGCAGGTCATCATCGCGGCATCCTGCCGATGCAGCCCGTAGCGGACGATGCCGCGCGAGGCCGCCGCGCCGAGCCGGCGCTCCAGCTCCTGCGCGAGCTCGTCGGTGCAGTCGAGGATCATGCGCAGCGCATCGTCATATTTGCGGAAGTCGGAATTCTCGACCACCTGCTGCTTGTAGAGATCCGGCACGAAGCCGCCGATGCTGATGTTGAACCGCATCACGGCATAGACGAACAACGTACGTCCGAGCACGCGGGCCCAGCGCGAAAACAGCGGTCCGCGCGCGGCGCGGACCTCGTAGCCAAATCCCTGCGGCGGCCATCGCAACGCCGGCGCGCCGGCTGGCACCGGCCGCCCGGCATCGGGGCTGCGCTCGGTGAGCGTGATGATCTCCTCGATCACCTTGCGATAGGCCTGCGCATCCGCGCCCGGGGCCGGCAGCACCAGCACCGACAGAATGACCCCACGCGCCGCCGGAATCTCCTCGAAGCGGCACGAGAGTCCGGACAGATCGGGCTGCGCACCGGACGGCGCCGGGGGAATCGCGAACTCGCCCCGCTTCATCGCAGCTTCGGCCCAGCCCAATCCGCCGCCCGCGAACATCGCGTAGGACAGATTGGCCGATGGACCGTAGCGCGCCACGCGGACGTCGAGCCCCTGCGCGCGGACGGCGCTCACCGGCACCAGCGCGACGCGCATCGCCAGAGCGATATCCTCCCTGACCCAGGTCGCGGTGGCGGCAAGGGCCTCGCGCGCGGCCGCTTCGTCATCCGGGCTGACGGCGAAGCTGGCGCCGTCACCGCCGAACACGAACGGGAATTCGCGCCCCTCCAAGGCATTGGTGACTGCGGCGATGACCGCCGCCCCGGCCATGTTGACCGCCTTGTAGCGCTTGTCGGCGATCGCCTTGGTCGACTCGACGATGTCGGCCGTGCCGATCAGCCAATCATCCGGCACCGGCTGGTAGAGCTGCGGCTCCATCAGGCGCGCAAAGCCGCGAAACACCGGAATCGAGGCATAGTAGTCCGCAGCGCTGGTCTTCGACATCGAGAGGCATCCGTCCGGGGTGCGCGTCCAATGAGGAGCTACGTTCATTCCTGTCAAGCGGGTTCACGCAACGATATTCGGCAGCGGACGTGTCGCCAGACGGATTGCGCCGCGTTATCGTTCCATCGGCAATGACGTGCTAGCCTTTCGTCATCATGGCCGACACCTCACCCGTTCCACAACTCGCCGCCCGCGCGCTCCAGATCGCGGACCGCATCAATACCGCCGGCTTCGAAGGCCAGGTGCTGTCGGCGACGCCGCTGGCGGTCCGCATCGGCGAGACGGGAGTCGCCGTGGTCTTCCGCTACGGCGTCGTCGTCTTCATCGGCCTGTCGGTGGCCGAGGAGATCAACTTCCTCGACCGGCTAAGCGCGCGGCTGTTCGGCCCGATCGCGCCGCACGAGGAAGAGACGGCGAAGGTCCAGGTCGCGCGCGAATCCGACGAGCCGATCCCGGTCGGCGGCCCGGTCCTGGTCAAGGAATTGTCGCTGGAGCGACTGCTCATCGTCGCCGATGCGCTGGCGAAAAGCGTCGTGCTCGGCCGCAGCGAGCGCGAGATCGCCAACGTGTTCGACACCATCGAGCCGTTCGCGCGCGAGCTGGCGATGCTGGGGCGAACCTCGAAGAGCCGGGTGGCGATGCTCAAGCTGCTCGGCGAGGCGCTGCTGGTGCAGCACCGGGTCTCCGGCCGCGTGGCGGTCGGTGAGAAGCCGGACGTATTGTGGGACCGGCCCGATCTGGAGCGGCTCTATGCGCGGCTCGAGGACGAGTATGAGCTGAAGGAGCGGGAGGAAACCCTCAACCGCAAGCTCGCGGTGATCGCCGAGACGGCGACCACGCTCGCCGACATCATCGACACCAAGCGCTCGCTGCGGCTCGAGGTCATCGTCGTCATCCTGATCGCCTGCGAGATCGTGCTCGGCTTCTACGAGATCTTCGCCCGCGGCGGGCACTGACGATGGAGCTGCCGCACGCCCGACGACTGACGGCGCTGCATTCAGCGATGGTTCAGGCGCGACATGGAACTTTCGCATGGGCGCGATGAGCGATGCGGGGGATGTCGAACCATGACGTGGGTGGGGAGCTTGCGACGACCGCCGGCGGCAGGCAGCCACGAGGTGTGGCGAGCGCCCCGCCGCCGGTGCGGCGATGCTGGTCGGCCAATGCCGTCACACCAGCGCTCTGACGTTCCAGGTCGCATGACGGACCCCGGCGAGCTTCGCCAGCTCGGACACGACGCGGTCGAGATCGACCGTATCGACCGCGAGCGGCACCAGCGTCGCGACGATCTCGACGACGTCCTCCGACCGATAGACGACCTCGGTCTCCCGCACCGGGTATTTGGCCGCCTCCAGCCGCTCGTCGAGCGCCTCGCGCAGCTCGGCGGCGCGCAGCCCGTCGGTGGTCAGGACGATCTCGTAGTGCGCCTCCGACGTCTGCGCATTGAGCGGGATGCGATCGATCGCGTTGACCAGCGGCCGCAGCAGCGTGTTGCCGGCCAGCACGAACACGGTCAGCGCCACCGATTGCGCGATCAGGTCGGCGCCGGCGCAGGCGCCGACCGCGGCGGACGCCCACAGCGTCGCGGCGGTGTTGAGCCCGCGGACGTTCATGCCCTCCTTCATGATAGTGCCGGCGCCGAGGAAGCCGATCCCCGACACCACATAGGCGATGATCCGCACCGCGCCGTCGGCGCCGGTGAGGCGGTTGCCGAGGTCGACGAAGGCGGCCGCGCCAACCGCGACCAGCACGTTGGTGCGCAGGCCGGCGCTGCGCTGCCGGTATTGCCGCTCGGCGCCGATCAGCGTCCCCAGCACGAAAGCCGTGAACAGGCTGACGAGCGTGTCGAGGAAATCATAGACCTGGAAGGTGTGGAGGAATCGCATGGGCTTGCCGACTGTCTGCGGTATTGTGCTCCGTGGCCCGCCTGGCGGCAGCGACACGCGTGGCATCCGGCGGCGGAACCGCCGCGAGAAGCCGCTTTCTTAGGACGTCCTTGATCGAAATCAAATCCCAGTCCCTCCCGCATATTTTAGGCTAATATGATCAACAGGCAGATGACGTCCGGCAAACACATGACGCCATTCTCCGACGTCCGCAGGGATCACAGCCCGGCCGTCCGGCTGGGGCATGATGCGGTAAGTGCGGTGAAGCTGTCCCAGGAGCTCACCGCCGAGATCGACGCCTGGGCGGAGGCCCACCAGATGACACGCTCCGACGCCATCGGCCAGTTGCTCATGATCGGCCTGCATGCATCGCGGCCGGCAGAAACAGCGCAGCCCACGTCGCAGGATCCGGTCGCCATCGAGCAGAATGCGATCCGGCTGATCGATCGGATGCTTGACCCGAACCTGTCCGCCGAGGAGCGCCAGCGGCGGATTCGCCGCCTGATCGAAGGTCCCGCGGAATTTGCCAACGAACGGATCGACCTGCCGCGGCATCCGGGCTGACACGAACGGCTCAGGCGGCCGAGCGCGCCACCACGGCCTCGTAGATGTCGTCCTCCTGCGCCGTGTGCATGCGCACCAGCGTCTCGATCGCCTCGATCACCCGTTGCGCATCGCGGATCAGATAGCGGTCCACATGCTCGGACGGCAGATCCTCGACCAGCCGGCCGAGCAGCCGCGCCAGATGCAGGATCTCGCGATGCGCCCGGCTCATCGCCGACAGGCCATGGCTCTCCTGCAGGAGCCGCGCGAGCTTCGGATAGACCGAGCCTTCGTCGTCGCGCTCATGCGCCACGACCTTGTCCTGCACCAGGCCGTTTGCCTCCATGATCAGCGCGACGGCGCCGTCGGGCGAGGCCTCGTCGAGCGCATCGACGATCGAGCGCAGGCGGTCGAGGCCGCGCAGCAGCGCCTGGTGATCATGCCTGAGCCCGCGGCCGTCTTCGGCCGTGATCCGGCCGGCCTTGCTGCGGCCAGCCGGGAACAAAGCGCGGAGCGCGTTCAGGATGACGGCGACGTCGATGGCCTCCTGGGCCAGGGCGGCGGGCACCGGCTGCAGCAGGCCGAAGGCGGCGGCCCCCATCGCGACAAACGACAGGCCCATGCCGGCGAAGATGCTCTCCAGGGCGATGCGCCGGGCGCGCTGCGCGATCACGATCGCCTCGCCCACCCGATCGAGCCGATCGGCGAGAATGACCACGTCGGCTGCTTCCGATGAGGCGCTGGCACCACGGGCGCCGAGCGCGATGCCGACATCGGCGGAGGCCAGCGCAGGGGCATCGTTGATGCCGTCGCCGACCATGATCGTGGGATGCAGCCGTTGCTCGGTCTTGACCGCCTCCACCTTGTCGGAGGGAACACGGTCCGCCAGCACGGCGTCGAGGTCGAGCGCCGCGCCGATCGCCTGTGCGGCCGCGGCGCGGTCCCCGGTCACCATGACCATGCGCGCGATGCCGGCCTCGCGCAGCCAGCGGATCGCCCGCGGCGTATCCGCGCGCAGCTCGTCGGCCAGCAGCAGCGCCCCGATCGGGCGCCCCTCGACCGCAACGAAGACGATCAGGGCCGAACGCCACGACGCCCGGCGGATCGCGCGCGCTGCCCAAGCCGGCGGCGTGCGGCTGCCGAGCACGAGGTCGCGCGAGCCGGCCATCACAGGGCGGCCATCGATCAGCCCTTCGAGGCCCGAGCCCATCGTCTCCCTGACCTGTTCGGGCACCTTCAGCTTCAGCCCGCGGGCCTGGCCGGCCTGAACGATCGCGTGCGCCACCACGTGGTGCGAGGCCTGCTCGAGCGATGCGCAGAGCAGCAGCACCGCATCGGCGTCCTCGCCCGGTGCCGCGTCGACCGAGAGCAGCCGCGCGCCGCCGACGGTCAGCGTGCCCGTCTTGTCGAACAGCACGGTATGGGCACGCGCGAGCGCCTCCAGCTTGCCGCCGCCCTTGACCAGGATGCCGCTGCGCGCGGCCTGCGCGACCCCCCCGATGAAGGCCACGGGTGCGGCGAGGATCAACGGGCAGGGCGTCGCGGCGACCAGCACCGCGAGGCTCCGGATCAGATCGCCGGAGGCGAACCAGGCGGCCGCCGCAATGGCGAGGCTGACGGGCAGAAAGATCAGCGCGTAGCGGTCGGCAAGCCGCACGAACGGCGCCTTCGCGGTCTGGGCCGTCGTCACCAGCTTGACGATGCCGGCATAGGTGCTTTCGCCCGCGGTGGCCGTGACCACCATTTCGAACGTGTCGCCGGCGTTCACCGATCCCGAAAGGATCGCCATCCCGCGCGTCTTCGTCACCGGGATCGGCTCACCCGTGAGCGCCGACTCGTCGACGACGGCGATGGTCGCTTCGACCATGCCATCGACCGGGATGATTTCGCCGGCGCGGACCATCAGGCGATCACCGACCGCGACGCTGGCGATCGGAACGTTGTCGATGTCGTCGCCACGGCGGCGATGCGCCTCGCGCGGCGCGCGATCGACCAGCGCCCGCAGATCGTGCTCGGCGCGGGCGACGGCAATGTCTTCCAGCACGTTGCCGCCGGAATACATCAGCGCCACGACAGCGCCAGCCAGCGGCTCGCCGAGGATGATTGCCGCGCTCATCGACACCAGCGCAATCGCGTCGACGCCGATGCGGCCGGCCAGGAAATCGCGGACGATCGAGACGATCAGCCCGAGGATAACAGGAACGGTCGAGGCCGTGAACGCGATCCCTGCAAGATCGGGGCGACCGACCACATGCGCGAGGCCGCCCGCGGCGAGGCCCGCGATTGCGATTGCGACGAGGCTCCACCGCAGAATGCGCTCGAACATGGATACCGGTTCCGGATTGCGCCGGCACTATCGCTGCTGCCGCCCGTCGGACGCTTGAGCGAAATCAACGGCGAGAGCGACCGATCGCCACAAATGGCCTCAGGCGGTATTGCCTGCGTCGACCGTCAGCACGGTGCCGGTGACATTGCGCCCGCCGTCGCCGAGCAGGAATTCAACCATCGCGGCCACGTCATCGGTTTCCGGCAGCCGCCGCAACGCGCTCCGGCCAGCGATGCGCCGCTGCTGCTCCTCGTCCATGCTCTGCGTCAGCTCGGTGGCGATGAAGCCCGGCGCGATCGCGTTGACGGTGATGCCGACCTTGCCGACCTCGCGCGCCAGCGAGCGCGTGAAGCCGTTGGCGGCCGCCTTGGTCGCGCCATAGACGGACAGGCCGTTGTAGCCGGTAGAGGCGATGATCGAGGAGATGTTGATCACCCGCCCTTCGCCCGCGGCCATCATGTGGCGAACGACGTATTTCGTCAGGATCATCGGCGCCAGCACGTTGAGCCGCACCAGCGCCTCGATCTCCGAATTGTGCATGGTCGCGAGCAGCCCTTCAGTGCCGAGACCGGCATTGTTGACGAGACCATAGAGCGGACCGAACTCGTCGCGGACCGACTTCACGAAGGCCGGAAGGTCGTCAACGACGCTGAGGTCGCAGGCGCGGAAATGAATGCCGGCGCTGCTGGCGCTGAACTCGGCCATCGCGGCGCGCAGTTCGTCGCTCTCCCGGCGGGCCACCGCGATGACGTCATAGCCCGCTCCCGCGAGCCTGCGCGCGATGGCGAGCCCGATGCCACGGCTGCCGCCGGTGACGAGAACATTATGCATCGGCGCGCGCCAGCTTGCCGGCCGGTGTGACGTCGAGCGCCGGCACGACGCGGATCGTCGCCGGCACCTTGTGAGCCGCGAGACGCGCGCGACACGCGGCGAAGATCTCGTTGCGAACCGTCTCACTCCGCGCCGGATCGGCATCCGCCGTCAGCACGACCTCGGCCACGACGATGCCGCCGGTGATCGGGCTGCGTCGCGACTTGGCGCGCGACATCCGCACCTCGGGATGGCCGTTGATCACGGCTTCGATCTCTTCGGGATGGACCTTGAGCCCGCCGACATTGATGATGCCGTTGCGGCGTCCGACGAAGTAGTAGCGATCGCCGCGCAGCTCGACCATGTCGCCGGTGTCGACATAACCATCCGTGTCGGTCAGGGCGGCGGCAGAGCGTCCGACGTAGGCGTGCGCCGCGCGCCTGGAGCGGATGCGCAGCGAGCCGTCGACGACCTTCATGTCGACGGCCCCGCGGCCCTCGCCGAGCAGCGTCGCAGGAAAACCCTCCAGCCCATCATTGACCGCGAAGCCGACGCCGGCCTCCGTCGAGGCGTAGGCATGACCGATCGAAGCGCCGGGAAATGCCTGCTTCAATCCGTCGAGCACGGCCTGGTCGGCGATCTCGCCGGAGAGACGCACGTAGCGCGGCGCAAAGCCTTCCACCGACCCACTCATCAGCAGCTTGCGCCAATGCGACGGCGTTCCGGACATGTGAGTGACGCCGCGTGCGTTGAGGCGCGCGATGTGGTCCGTGAGCCCCTCGCCCGGATCCGACAGCACCATCGAGCCGCCGCCGACGATGGCACGCAGGAAGATCTGCAGGCCGCCATAGCGGCGAATGTCGTAGAAGGTCGCCCACACCGGCATCGCTTCGCCAGGTACGGGGCGGTCGCCGATGATGGCGCCGCACAGGCCCTCGAGCGTATGCCCGACAATCTTCGGCACGCCCGACGTGCCTGATGTCAGCATCAGCCATTCGGTGGCGCGCACCGTCTGCACCACCTCGGCAGAAGGCTGCGGCAAGGCGACCTCGATCACGAGATCCGCGCCGCAGGCGTCGAAACGCTGGACCTCATCGGTCACGATGACGTCGATGTCCGCATCGGCGATGATGCTGGCGAGATGCTCGCCCTTGAGATCCGGCGGACACAGCAGCAGGCGCCGCGCGACGCCGTCGATCTCGATCAGCGCGAGGCCGGCGAGCAACTGGCCGGAGGTCGCCAGCAGCACCGAACGTCCGTTGAGCTCTTTGGCGCGGCCGCCGAGGCAGCTTCCACGCGAGAGCTCGGCGAGCGATAGGACGTGACGCGGATCGGAGATCGTCCGCTCGGTCAGCGCCGCCCCGAGATGGTCGCGAAGGGCGAAGATCTCACGCGGGGACATTCTCATAGGCCCCGATGAAGTCGCCTATCGTGTTGGGGAACGTCACATCCTCGGACAGTGTGAACGGATCGACGCCGAGATCGTCCTCGAGACGGGCGACCAGGATGGCAAAAGCGAGCGAGTCGAAGCCGGTCTCGTGCAACGTCAGCTCGTCGGTCAGCGGCGGCAGCTTGACCTTCTGCTCGTCCGCAATCTGCTTGATCGCTGCAATGATTCTTAACCGTACCGACATGGGCCAATCCGCTCACTGTTCAAACGATGAAACCGACCATAGGACGAGAAGGTGAAGGAAGCCGGACTTGCCAGCCATCTTTCGGGACCGTTGGTAAATACCCATCATGGCCTATGATTAAAATCATCTACAAACGAACCTCGCCGGCGAGGATCCGCGCATGGATATCCCGATCGAGCAGGCAATAGGCACCCGTCCCGGCGTCCCGCACGTAGAGCGGCTCGTGCACGATCGACGGATCGAAGCCGTCGCGCATCAGCTCCCGCTTCTTCTGCTTGAAGGTCTCCGTCGACTGCAGCGACGACATGATGCGCAGCGCCACCGGGCGCGCATAGGGCGGCAACCGGCAGGCAAGTTCTAAAGAGAGGCGATCGAGATCGAAGCTCTCGCCGACAACGAGCGCCGCCATGCCGGCGCGTCCATCGCTGCCCGGCACGACGACACCATAGGTCGATGCTTCCAACACGCCGGGACATTGCAGGATCGCCTCGTTCACCTCGCTGGTCGCAACGTTCTCGCCCTTCCAGCGGAAGGTGTCGCCGACGCGATCGACGAAATAGAAGAAGCCTTGGTCATCCTGGCGCATCAGGTCGCCGGTGCGGAACCAGGCATCGCCCTTGGCGAAGACGTCGCGCAGGATCTTCTTCTCGGTCTCGCCCGTATCGGTATAGCCCTCGAAGCGGCCGCCTCCCTGGTCCGCCGTACCGATGCGGCCAATGGCCTCGCCGATCTCGCCGCGCGTGCAGAGGAGGCACAGCCCGTCAGCTCCGCGCAAGGGTGCGCGCTGGTCAGCGTCCAGCTTGATGATTTCGGCGGGAAAGCGATGCGCGAGCAGCGACGGCACGCGCCCGATCGATCCCACCCTGCCCTCGACATTGTAGAGTGAGAAGTTGCCTTCGGTCGCGGCATAGAATTCCAGCACCTGGGGAATGACGAAGCGCGCCTGGAACGCCTCCCAGACGTCACCGCGCATTCCGTTGCCGCAGGCGAGCCGCAGCCGATGGGCGCGGTCGAAATCGGACGGCGCGGCGGCCAGCAGATAGCGGCAGAGCTCGCCGATATATTGCACCAGCGTGCAATCGTGACGGACGATGTCGCGCCAGAAATTGCGCGCCGAGAATTTCTCGGCGAGCGCCGCCGCACCGCCGGCGCGCAGCATGCTGCAGGGCGCGACGATGCCGCCGACGGAATGATAGACCGGCAGACAGTCATAGAGACGATCGTCGGGACCTGCACCGGTGAGGCCGGCAAACCAGCCGCCCCAGTTCATGATGCGGCGATGGCTGATGCTGGCGGCCTTGGGCAGGCCCGTCGTGCCGGAGGTGTAGATCAGCAGCGCGCGGTCGTTGATCGTCACGGCGCGGCGCTCAGTTGCGTCGAGCGCGTGCGTATCCATCGCGGCGACCGCGACGTCGAGATCACCGCCGTCGGCAACCCAGACACGCGGCCCGCCCGCGATCTCCGGCGCAACCTCCGTATAGGCTTCGTGGAAGTCCTTGGAGACGATCACATGGACTGGCCGAGCCACATTGATGCAATGCGCGAGCGACGGTCCGATCAGATTGGTGTTGATGAGCGCAACCACGCCGCCGACGAGGCTGACTCCAAGCCAGGCGGCCAGGTAGTCGGGCCGGCCCGGCATCATCAAAGCGACCGTGTGGCCAGGCTCGATGCCGTTGGCCAGCGCCCAGCGGGCGTATTGGTTGATGCGCGCAGACAGGGCGGAATAGCTCAGCGTCTCGCGATCGGAGACGAGCGCCGGCCGTTCGGGTTGCTTCGCAGCCCAGTCGTCCACCACGTCGGCGAACAGCCGCGCCGGCTCTGCCTCGATGCGCGAGGTCAGCTCGATCGCCTTCAGCCAGATCTTCGCCGCCGACGGCTTCCGAGGGGCCGGGTTGAGTTCCACAGATCGATCCGACTGCCCGGAGTTCATGAACGCCCTCACCCCAATTCGGCGTGCTTATAGGCCGGGTGGCCTGACCAGCCGTTAACCGGGAGGGTTAACCGGCCGAGAGTGCGTCGCTGTTGATGCGAATGCGATCCTTTACGAAGTTCTCGGAAATGCCGGTTAGCGTACCGCTCCCAGAACATGCCAACGCGAAGGCCGGCATGCCCAAGGACACGATGACACGACGCGCATTGCTGCGCTGCGCCGGCTGGAGCAGCGTTGCAGCCATGACTTCGACCACGGCGTTCGCCGGAGTTGATGCGCCCTATCCGGCTCAGCCCGTCACCTGGGTCATTCCGTTTGCCCCGGGCGGAGCCACTGGCCGGCTGTCGCTCTTGATCTGCGATCGGCTGACCCGCCGACTGGGCCAGCCCTTCGTGCTCGATCACCGGCCGGGTGCGGGCGGCGCGACCGCCACCAAGAACGTCGCGAGCGCCCCGCCGGACGGTTACACGATCCTTGCGACCTCGACCGCCAACGTCATCACGGCCTCGATCGACGGCTCGCCGAACGCCGACGGAGGTCTCACGCCGGTCGCCGGCATGGCGCGCATGCCGCTGCTGCTGCTGGTCAGCCGGCAGCTGCCGGTCAAGACGCTGCCCGAATTCCTGGCCTATGCCAAGGCCAACCCGGGCAAGCTCAGCGTCGGCTCCGCCGGCCCCGGCACCGTCCAACTGCTGTCGGCCGAGCTGTTCCGGACCCTCGGCGGCATCACTTGGTCCACCGTGCACTATCGTGGCTCGGGGCCGGCCCTGACCGACCTCGCCTCCGGCCACATCCACGCGATGTTCGACAACGCCGCTTCCGCCGTCGACCTCCTGCGCAGCGGCAAGGTCCGGGCGCTGGCCGTCTCGACCCGCGAGCGCGCCGCCGCCTTCCCCGATCTGCCGCCGGTCGCCGACGTGCTGCCGGCGTTCGAAACCTCCGGCTTCTATGGCGTCGCAGTGCCGCACGGCACGCCGGAAGCCATCGTCGAGCTGCTCAACCGCGAGATCAACGCCGCGCTGGCCGATCCCGACATCAGCAGGCAGTTCGCGGAGGTCGGCGCCACGCCGCTCACCGGCGACGTCGGCGTCTATGCCGCGACCTACCGCGCCGAGATCATGCACTGGCGCAAGCTGGTCCCGCAGTTGAGCGCGAAGAACTGACCTCCGCGCCCGGCGACCCGCCTGCCTCAGGCCGCCGCGACGCCCTGCAGCACCAGCCGGTTGAGCCGGGCCGCGAACGCGGCCGGATCCTCCGGCAGTTCGCCGTCGAGAATCTGCGCCTGCTCGAGCAGCAGAAACGACAGGTCGTCGACCTTGGCCTTGTCGGCGGCGGCCTTCGCGACCGCGACGACCAGCGGATGGCGCAGATTGATCTCCAGAATCGGCTTGGTGCGGGCGCCGCGCGCCTGCTGCGACAGGATGCGCTCCAGCTCGCGATCGGGACCATGGCTGCCGGCGACCAGACACGAGGCACTGGTGGTAAGCCGGGTCGAGACCTTCACGTCGGTGACGTGGTCGCCGAGGCTTGCCTTGATCAGCGCGATCGTGTTGGCCTCGTCGGCGGCCGGCTGTGCCTCGTCCTCGGGCTTCGGCTCTGTCACCGGGATCGGATCGAAGTTGATGTCGCCCTGGCTCAGCGACTTCAGCGGCTTGCCGTCATATTCGAGCCTCGCCGAGGTCCAGAACGCATCGACCGGATCGGTGAGCAGCAGCACCTCGACGCCGCGCGCCTTGGCGGCCTCGAGCCGCGGATTGGACTTCAGCCGCTCGATGCTGTCACCGACCAGGAAATAGATCTCGGTCTGGTTCTCCTTGAGCCCCTCGACATACTGCTTCAGCGAGCGCTTCTCGCCTGATGTCGTGGTGAAGCGCGCCAGGGCCAGCAGCTTGTCGCGGCGCTCGAAATCCTCGTACAGGCCTTCCTTGATGACGGCACCGAACGAATCCCAGATCTTGTCGAAGTTCTCGGCGTCCTTGTCGGCGAGCTGCTCCAATTCGCTGATCACCCGCGTCGTCACCGCCTTGCGGATCTGGGCGAGCTGCGGATTGTTCTGCAGCATCTCGCGCGACAAATTGAGCGGCAGGTCCTCGCTGTCGATCACGCCGCGGATGAAGCGCAGATAGGCCGGCATCAGGTCGGCGTCATCGGTGATGAAGACGTGCCGGACATAGAGCTTGACCTTGCCCTTGCGCGCCGGCTCGAACAGGTCGAACGGCTTGGTTGACGGCGCGAACAGCAGCACCGCATAGGAATAGCGGCCCTCGGCGCGGTAGTGCAGCGTCATCGCCGGCTCGTCGAACGCGTGCGCAATCGACCTGTAGGCCTTGCTGTAATCCTCGGACGTCAGCTCGGACTTCGAGCGCTGCCATAGGGCGCTGGCGGAGTTGATCTGGCGCGGCTCGCCCTCCTCCGGCACCAGCATGATCGGGAACTGGATGTTGTCGGAATAGGCGGTGACGATGCGCTCGATCTCATAAGCTTCGAGATACTTCCTGGCGTCGTCCTTGAGGTGCAACACGATCTCGGTGCCGCGCGCCACCCGCTTGGCGTCCTCCTCGGACGCGGGTGCGACCTCGAAGCCGGCGCCGCCGGAGGAGGTCCAGGTCCAGACGTCATTCTCGCCGGCGCGCCGGCTGATGACGACGATGCGGTCGGCGACCATGAAGGCCGAGTAGAAGCCGACGCCGAACTGGCCGATCAGGCCGGTGCCGTCCTTGGCCTCGGCCAGCTTCTGCACGAACGCCTTGGTGCCGGAGCGGGCGATGGTGCCGAGATGGTCGATCAGTTCCTGGCGCTCCATGCCGATGCCGCTGTCGGCGATGGTCAGCGTATCCGCCGCCTTGTTCGGAATGATGCGGATCTGCGGCGGCTCGCTCTCGCCGATCAGGTCGGGCCTGGCGATCGCCTCGTAGCGCAGCTTGTCACAGGCGTCCGAGGCGTTCGAAATCAGCTCGCGCAGAAAAATGTCGGTCTCGGAGTAGACCGAATGCACCATCAGATGGAGCAGCTCGGAGACTTCGGCCTGGAAGGAATGGCTAACGGTCGCGGTGTCGGTCATCGTCGTGCGTTGGCCCATGCTATCAGGGGTGGAGAGAGACCGTCGATATAGCGCGGCGGCGGCACCGATCAAGCCTTCCGACCGGGGGGATCACCGGCCGATCGTTCGGCAGCTGCGAGCAGCTTGTCGATGACCGCGTCCAGGGTGGCGATCTCGGCGGCCGAAAGCACGCTCAGCAGATCGGCCTCGCGCGCCAGCGCATGGGGCACGATTCTGCGGTACAGCGCCCTGCCGGCGGCCGTCAGCGCTACGATCCGCTCCCGTCCATCCGCGGGATCGCGGCTGCGGCCGACGATCCCGCGCGCCTCCAGGCTCTGCATGGCGCGGCTGACGTTCATCTTGTCGAGCGTCGTCAGCCGGCCAATCTCCTTGGTCGGCAACCGCGGCTGCTCGCCGAGCGCCGCCAGGATCCGCCATTCCTGGCGCGACAGCGCGAACCGGTCGGCATAGACCTCCGCCACCGCCAGCGACACCTGTTCGGCGAGCCGGGCCAGCCGGTAGGGAAAATAGCGCTGCAATCGGAGCTCGCGCTCCGTGGCCGCTTCGCCTTGCTTGCGGTCGCGAATGTCGGTGGCCGGCTTCGTCATTGCGTCTCTGTCCTCGTGCTTCCAGCCCCTCGCGACCTCGATCCGATCCCAGTCGGGTTGATCTGGATCAATGCCGCATAATCGTATCATTCGTTACTATTCTGCCAACAACGATCATGGGAGGACAATCATGCAGATCGAGAAGATCCATCACGTCGCCTATCGCTGCGCCGACGCAAAGGCCACCGTCGACTTCTACAAGAAGATCCTCAACATGGACCTGCTCGGCGCCATCGCCGAGGACAAGGTGCCCTCCACCAAGGCGCCCGATCCGTACATGCACATCTTCCTCGATGCGGGAAACGGTAATATCCTCGCCTTCTTCGAGCTGCCGAACTCGCCGCCGATGGGACGCGATCCGAACACCCCGGAATGGACCCAGCACATCGCCTTCCAGGTCAAGGACATGGCGGAGCTCGAGGAAGCGAAGGCGCGCGCGGAGGCCGCCGGCCTCGACGTCGTCGGGATCACCGACCACACCATCTTCAAATCGATCTATTTCCATGATCCGAGCGGCCACCGGCTGGAGATCGCGGCCTGGACCGCGACGCCCGACCAGATCGCGCGGATGAAGTCGGTCGCCCACGCCATGGTGGACGAATGGGCGACCACCAAGAAGCCGCCGCGGCACACCGCCTGGATGCACGAGAAGGAATTCGCAGGCAGCGACTGAACGATTGCTCGTTCCGACAGTCCCGACCGCAACGCGCCAGGCGAGGCAGCCATGAGCAACTATGTCTATCCGCGATTTCCCTATGTCTGCTCGGCGGAGCAGCGCAGCGGCGAGACCCGCCGCCATCCGATCGTCGTGATCGGCGCCGGGCCGATCGGCCTGACGGCGGCACTCGATCTCGCCGCCCGCGGCCAGCCCGTGGTCGTGCTCGACGACAACGATACCGTCAGCATCGGCTCCCGCGCCGTGTGCTACGCCAAACGCCCGCTCGAGATCTGGGATCGGCTCGGTTGCGCCGCGCCGATGGTCGAGAAGGGCGTCAGTTGGAACATCGGCAAGGTTTTCTTCCGCGACCAGCTCTCTTATCAATTCGATTTGCTGCCCGAGCCCGACCACCGCTGGCCGGCAATGATCAACCTGCAACAATACTATCTCGAGGAGATTCTGGTCGATGCCTGCAACAGGACTCCGCTGATCGACCTGCGCTGGAAGCATCGGCTGGTCAGCCTCAAGCAGACCGACGACTGCGCTGATCTCGCGGTTGAGACGCCGGACGGCATCTTCACCATGGAGGCGCAATGGGTGATCGCCTGCGACGGCGCCAATTCCGATACGCGGCGCATGGTCGGCGCCGAGTTCAAGGGCCAGTTCTTCCAGGACCGCTTTTTGATCGCCGATGTCAGGGTGAAGGCGGAGTTTCCGACCGAGCGCTGGTTCTGGTTCGATCCGCCGTTCCATCCGGGACAGTCGGTGCTGCTGCATCGCCAGTCCGACAACATCTGGCGCATCGACTTCCAGCTCGGCTGGGACGCCAATCCGGACGAGGAGAAGAAGCCCGAGCGCGTGATCCCGCGCATCCGGGCCATGCTCGGCGAGAGCACCGAATTTGAGCTCGAATGGGTGTCGATCTATCAGTTCGCCTGCCGCCGGATCGACAATTTCCGTCACGGCCGCGTCCTCTTCGCGGGCGACGCGGCGCACCAGGTGTCGCCGTTCGGCGCCCGCGGCGCCAACACCGGCGTGCAGGACATCGACAACCTCGCCTGGAAGCTGGCGCTCGTGCTGCGCGGCGAGGCGCCGGAGAGCCTGATCGACAGCTATCACGAGGAGCGCGCCTTTGCCGCCGACGACAATATCCTGAACTCGACACGGGCGACCGACTTCATCACGCCGAAGACGCAAGCCAGCCGCCTTTATCGCGACGCCGTGCTCGACCTCGCACAGAACCACAGCTTTGCCCGGCCGCTGGTCAACAGCGGCCGGCTGTCGACGCCGACGCCCTATGTCGCGTCGTTGCTGAACACGCCTGACGGCGGGAGCGTCCCCGGGGCGATGACGCCTGGCACCAATGCCGCCGATGCGCCGGTGACGATCGCGGGTCAGCCCGGCTGGTTGCTGAACTGCCTCGGCTCGGGCTTCACCGTGGTCACGTTCGAGCCCGCCGTGACGGCCGAGCAGCTCAGCATCGACGGCATCACGGCGCGGGTGATCGTCGTCGGCCGCGACATCGCTGATGCCAAGGGCCTGCTCGCGGCACGATACGGCGCCTCGCCCGGCACGACCTATCTGTTCCGTCCCGATCAATATGTCACCGCCCGCTGGCCGCAGTTCGACGAGAACGCGATCACGGACGCGGTCCGGCGCGCCTGCGGCAGGCGCGGCGCGGTCCAGCAGGAGCTTGCGGCATGAGCCTGACCCTCACCCCGAACATCAGCGATCCCGACGACTTCTATGCCGAGCTGATCGGCGGCCAGCGCGACCTCAGCGAGGACGAGGCCCTGCGCATGAGCGCCAGGCTGGTGCTGCTGCTCGCCAACCATATCGGTGACCGCGCGATCCTGAGCGAGGCGATCCGGCTGGCGAGGTCGCCCGCCGGCTGATGCAGGCCACAACACGCCACATCGGCAACCGGCTTTGATCCGGATCAAAGCCGTTTCTCCGCATTTTGCGGCAGACAGAGAGAGCAGCCGGCGAGTCGTGCGCCGGCACAAAGTCCGCTCACTTGCGCACATTGCGGCTCCCGATCCGCTCCCGGTCGGTTTCATTGTGACAACATCATAATGTCACGCCACCTTCACTGAGGCCCTCTACGTCTTCGCCTCGTTCCACAACGGCACGGGGATTCGCATGTCGCGCTACTACAAGACGCTGCAGACGCAGCGCTTCGACGACTATCGCTACTATCATCAGAGCCGGATCAATCAGACGCTGCACCTGATCAGCGCCGTGATCTTCCTCGTGTGCTATGCGCTGCTGTTCAAGGATCCGGCGATGGCCGGCCTGGTCGGCTGGCTCGCGATGCTGACGCGGCAGACCGGGCACTTTTTCTTCGAACCGAACGGCTATGACCACGTCAACGGCGTCAGCAACGACTACAAGGAGGCGGTCAAGGTCGGCTACAATCAGACCCGCAAGATCGTGCTGCTGACGGTGTGGGGCCTGGTGCCGGTGGCGCTGTTCGCGTTTCCGACGCTGTTCGGCCTGTTCGCCGAGCCGACCGGCCGGATGGACTTCGTCCGCCACGTCGGCCTGCTCTGGCTCGCGGTCGGCATTGGCGGCGGTCTGTTTCGCGTCATCCAGCTGTTTGCAATGCAGGATGTCTCGACGGGCCTGATCTGGGCCTTCAAGGTGCTGACCGACCCGTTCCACAACATCGCGCTGTATTGGAAGTCGCCGCTGGCGCTGCTGCGCGGCGAGCTCATCGATCCGACCATCAAGGACGCCTCGCATTGGGGCGCCGCCGAGGACGAGGCCGAAGAAGCTGCGCATCTCACCTGATCACGAGTTCCCGCCGCCGGCCGGTCCTGCGGCGGGAGTTCTCGAACAGAGGGGCTGCAACAACATGGAACAACTCTCCTGCTACGCCGTTGCGGCCTCAGTGCTGGCGGCCTTCAGGAGCTCCCCATGTGTGACTACAGCCTCCATACTGTTGCTTCCCGCGATGCCAAAACTGCCGACGTGCTGGTCTCCTGTCGATTTCCCGGCACGGAGACCCGCGGCTTCTGCACCAAGGACGACCCGTTGACCGCCGTCTGCCTGCGGCCGGGCACGGAGCTCGCCTTCGAAGACGATGTCCGCATCAAGGGCTTCTTCTTCCGTCGCAAGGTCGGCGCCCATCTCGCCCGCTTCCGCCAGGTCGACACCAACAAGCCGACCGAACATCACGATGCGCTCGAATTCTCCAATGGCCGAATCGTCAAGGTCACCGACCTCGCCGCCGGCCAGCGCGCCCGCGTGCTGCAGATGCCGGCCGATCCGGCCGCCAAGCGCACGACGGCGCCGCTCACGATCGAGCTGCGCGCCACGCAGCTCTGAAGGCTTCGACATTGACTTCGACATGGACGATGTCGGCGCCGCGGCGCTGGCGTCGCCCATGGCCAATCGAAATGCTCGGCTCATCGAACGCGATGCGTTGCGGGAGTGAGGTCTTGCTGCGGATATCATCGACATGCGTCGTCGCATTCCCGCGGCCCGTCGGACCCGAGTGATACGGCAGTCGTCCCTCTGAAAATGAGAGGGCGCGGGGAAGGCCGGGTGTTGACCGCGGCCCATGGCCCGCCTGCAACAAGAAAAGCAGGCGGCAGTCACCACAGGTCGGGCCTGACAACCGGCCTCCCCCGCGCGATCGGTTTTAACGGTGTCCTTCGTGCTCTCCCTGGGGATCGGCTTTCTTGCCCCCATCGCCCGCGCGTGCCGTCAAGCAACGCTTGCGGACTTGACCTCAGCGTCGAGAGGCCAGGACCACACGACTTCGCCGTCCGCGCCGGACTGCGCTCGTCTGGCACAGCCGTCACGTCCATCGCAGCCCACCTCCACGTTCGTGACGACGCGTACGTCCCTCTGCACGAGGCGGGATGGGAGGAGATAAGCATTGTTTCGGAAAAATAGCAAGAGCAATTTCGCGAAATCCGCAAGCGCCTCCCTCGAGCAGGGGCGGTGCGCTCCCCTTCCCCTTGCGGGGAGGGGAGCGCACGGCGGGGCCGGCGCAGAAGGCGGAGGCTCGGGAAGCGCAGTCCGACGAATGCCTGGTTCAATCCGGCAGGTTCGTGAACCGCGGCCGCCAGACGCCGAGGATGACGTTCACGGTGGCGACGCCGAGCATGACCCAGATCGCGCCCTGCTCGGTGCCGAAGTTGGGCTGCAGCGTCGCCGGATCGATCTGGCCGGCGACGGCGCGCGCGGCCTCGTCGGCCGCTTCCTGCATCGGTCCCTGCACGGCGGCAAAGCCCCATCCGAAGACGGGGATGCCGGAAGCGAGCTTGGCGAGCGCCCAGCCGGCGCTCTCCGGCCTCAGGACGGTGAGGCCGTCCGCGGAGCAGGCTCAGGCTTCTGCACCGCCGTGCTGCCGGTGCCGCCCTGCCCGACGCGGAACAGTTGGATGTAGCTGCCGAGATAGAGCGGTGTGAGGCCGGCGACCGGCTGCTCAGGGAGCGGCGGGTCGAGCAGCAGAACGGCATCGAAGTGCGACCGCCAGCCGGCCAGATAGCGCGCGAGCTGCAACACGTCGGCGGACGGCGTGTCCGGCTGCAGCCAGCGCCACGCGGCGGGCTCGGCCAGCGGCTGCGCAAGGCGCGCGAAAGAGGGACGGACCGCCACGGGCTGCTGGCTCGGATGGGCGAACATCAGCGGCCAGAACGCCCGTCGCTCGATCACGAGCAGCGCCGCCATATGGGAATCGACATAGCGGAATCCAGGCAGGATCCGCTCGCGCCGGCTGGAGACGGGCTGCTCATGGCCATGCGCGGCGATGACGCGCGCGCCGGGCTGCACATGCGCGATCGCCGCGCGCAGTTCGGCGAGGTCGACCCTGTGATCGATCCATGCCGATGCGATATCCGCGGTCCGAATCAGCGTCAGGGCCGCGAGGACGATGCCGACGAGCGCCGCCTTCCTGCCGGGCACGACCGGCTGCAGGCCGGCGAACAGCAGCAGGCCGCACATCGCGGCAAAGCGCATATCGATGAACGTTCCGCCCAGCGCGCTCCATGGCGCCGCGACGAAGGCGACGAACAGCGCCGCCAGCGCCAGCGGAATGCCCGGCGCGACGACGATCTGGCGCCGGACGAGGATCAACACCGACAGCACCGCGACGGTCGTGATGACCGTCAGCTCGGCACTGGTGGTCAGGAACGGCGTCATGATGCGCCACAGCTTCGGCGGTCCGATCCAGGCGCCGAGTTGCAGCCCGCCCTCACCCAGCGGACAGAGCCCGTAGAGCAGCACGGCCGGGCTGAGCGTGATGCCGAGCGCGCAGGCGACGACCACCAGCTCCCGTGCAAGGCCGGGCGACCGGCGCAGCCGCCACAGCCGATCGGCCTCTCCAGCGCCGATCAGGACCGCGAAGAACAGCAGGCCGAAGATGTGGCAGAGGAAGGCGGCCGCCGCGGCGATGGCCCCCCACGCGATCGCGGGCAGCCAGCCGCGACGGCGCAGCGCCACCCAGCCGGCGGCGCCGCCGAGCGCGAGACCAAGCGAGAGCTGGAAATTCATGAAGCCGAGCAGGAAGACGCCGTCGTAGGCGATGATGCCGGCCGCCAGCGGCCACAGCGACAAGCGGCCGAACACCGCGCGGTGATAGGCGATCACGCCAAAGAGCGGCGCGAACAGGCTGAGCGCGAGCAGGATGCGGCCGCCGACATGAACGTCGGTGAAGCGCAGCAGCGCCACGCCGATCACATCCATGCCGAGATTGGGCAGGATGTGCCAGTTCGGCGCGTACATCTGCGACAGCACGGGATCGTCGGGATGCGCCAGCACGAACAGGCGCGCGAGGTGGTTCGGATAGTCGAGCACCGGCGGCACATCGACCAGCAGGAACGGCAGCGCGAGCACGATGGCGAGCACGAGCGCCAGCACGGCCCAGAGCCGCTGCATGTGGCTGGCGGTGGACGCGAACGCCGGATCGTGCAAGCCCGGGAGAGTATCTGAATGCAGGATGAGGCCGGCCGGCGCGATGGCGCCGGTCACCGACGAGCATGATTGCGAACGCATTGAGGTACCCCACTCCGCCCGGGATACTTCGATACCATCCGACCAAAGACTGCAAGACGATCAAATACAACCTTATGGTTGTGCCTAATGCCCCGTTACTTTACGGGGGTTCGTGGAACCAGCGGCTCAGGCGATCGCCTGGAGATAACGCCGCACCGAGCGATCGAACGCCGCCTTCGCATCGTCGCCGATGTTCTTCTGCCACCACGCGCCGTAGATGCGGTCGAAGGCGAGCGGCGCGACCGCATCGGCGATGCGGCGCACGGCGGCGGCGCCGAGCGGGATGTAGTTCGGATAGGAGTACATGAAGCTGACGTGGCGGCGATCCATCGCCACCATCGCGATGTCACCGGTCAACAGCGCGCCCTTGCCACCGGCACCTTTGCGCCAATGCAGGATGGTGGCGCCGGCGAAATGCCCGCCGGTCCGCAGCAGCACGACGTCATCCGAGATGGCGAGGCGATCGCCCGTCCATGGCACGATGGCCGGATGCGGCCGGGTGACGAAGGCGCGGTCGTCGCCATGGAGATAGACCGGCGCGTTGCCGAATGCCTCGCTCCAATCGGCGACCGCGCCATAGTAGTGCGGATGCGACACCGCGATGGCCTTCAGACCGCCCAATGAGCGGACGCGGGCAATGGCTGCCTCCGTCGCCAAGGGAATGCAGTCCCACATCACGCAGCCGTCCGGCTCGGGAACGAGCAGCGCGCGCTGGCCGATCGCAAAGCTGGGATCCAAAGCGAGGCCGGTCAGGCCGTCATCCTCGCGCCAGATGACCTGATGCCGGCCAGCAAGGTCGTCGCGGCTGAGGAAGCTCTGTCCCTTCCAGTTCACATATTGCCGCTCGTCCTCGCAGACGACGCAATGGCCGGGCGGCGCCTTCGTATCGGGAAACTGCGCGCCGCATTGAAAGCAGGTCCAGAGAGGCATGGATCACCGGTCGTCGAGATGGGATTGCGGAGGATAGCACGCGGACCATCCCGGAACACCGTCGCGCGCGGCTTCGTGATTGCCTAGTGTCGCCGGACGCCCGACAGGAGTTCTCGACATGCCGACCACGCTGCGCCGCGCCTACGTTCACCGCCTGCCGATGCGCAGCCCGGACGATGTCGGCGCGCTCGAGGCCGGAATCGCGCAAGGCGCCATCGATCCCGCCGGCATCGTCGCCATTCTCGGCAAGACCGAAGGCAATGGCTGCGTCAACGACTTCACCCGCGCCTTCGCCGTGCGCTCGCTGGAGACGCTGCTCGGCCGATATCTCGCAGCCGACGCCGTGCGGCAGATCGCGATGGTGATGTCCGGCGGCACCGAAGGCGCGCTGTCGCCGCACATGATCGTGTTCGAGGCACGCGACGGTGGCGACGCCGCGGCGCCGCGCGCTTTCCCGGCATCGCTGGCGCTCGGGCGCGCGCGAACGCCGGTGCTGGCGGGCGAGCATCTCGGCCGGATGCAGCAGGTCGAGCAGGTCGCGGCCGGCGTGCGCGCGGCGATGGCTGACGCCGGCATCAGCGATCCCGCCGACGTCCATTACGTCCAGGTGAAATGCCCGCTGCTGACGATGGAGCGGATCGAGGCGGTGGAGGCGCGGGGAGAGCGCACCGCCGTGCGCGATACGCTGAAGTCGATGGGCTTTTCCCGCGGCGCCTCGGCGCTGGGTGTCGCCGTCGCGCTCGGCGAGCTCGCCGCTGCCGATCTGTCCGATGCGACGATCTGCACGGATGTCTCGCGCTACAGCGAGCGCGCGGCGACATCGGGCGGCGTCGAGCTGCTCGACCACGAGATCATGGTCGCCGGCATGTCGGCCAAGTGGAGCGGGCCGCTGGCGATCGATCATGCGGTCATGGGCGATGCCATCGACATCGAGCCGGCGCGGCAGGCGCTCGCCCGGCTCGGCCTGAACGTGCCGGGCCAGGTGCCGGCCGCCGATCGCAGCCGCATCGCCGCGGTGCTCGCCAAGGCGGAGGCGGCGCAGAGCGGCCGGCTGCGCGGCCAGCGGCATACCATGCTCGACGACAGCGACGTCTCTTCGACCCGCCACGCCCGCGCCTTCGTCGGCGGCGCGCTGGCCGGGCTGTTCGGCTTCACCGACCTGTTCGTCTCGGGCGGCGCCGAGCATCAGGGCCCCGACGGCGGCGGGCCGGTCGCGATCATCGCCGAGCGCCGCTGATCTCACGGTCGAAATCCCGGGCCACGCGTTCTACCTGATCACCACGGCGAAGTTCTGAGCCGCATACGCGTCCCGATCGGGAAACAGATTCGCCAGATTCCCGCCGCATCTCGCGACGCGGCGGGGAGCAGCTCGAACCGAAGATCGACCGAAGTGATCGTCAAGCGCACGATTCACCTCGCGAGACGACGTGAAAGACCACCAACTCTCCCATCAGCAATTGAATGATGGAGATCAGCTCAACCAGGAGGTTTCAACTGTTGCCGCCGGGCGACACATTGCGAACAAGTCTCATTTTCAGAAATGGATGGAAACTTTTCGTATTCCGGCCACCAGCGGAACCAGCTTTGGACCGCTTTCCCTCGCTTCTTGACTTGCATTCGCAACAGGCACGCGCCCGTTGCGGGCGTTCAACGAACCCAAGTCAAAGTTTTGCGTAACGAATGGGGTGGTCGAGTATGGGTAAGGCAATCTTTCCAAGGAGCTTGCGAGGGGCACGCGGGCACGAGTGGGATCCATCTCCCGAGATTTCCGGTGTGAAAGTCTCGGCGGTCGCGAGCCTGATCGCGGTTGCCTCGTTCTCCAGTGCCGAAGCCCAGCAGGCGCCGCTGCCGTCCGTCAACGTCGAAGCCCCGGTGGCGCGCCCCAAGCCGGCCGCCTCGCGCCCGACCGCGGACCAGGTCCGCGCCCGCGACGCAATGCGCCGCGCCGCCCGCCAGCAACAGCAGCAGCAGGCCGCGGCGCCGAAGAGCAATCTGCCGCCCGACCGCAACCCCTATTCCAGCCCCGCTTCCGACTACAAGGGCGAGCGGCTGCAGGCCTCCGGCAAGTTTCCGGAGAAGCTGCTCAACACGCCCAAGACCGTCACCGTCCTGAGCAAGGAGATCCTGGCGGACAAGAACTCCACCAGCCTCAAATCCGCCGTGCTCTCAACCGCCGGCGTGACGCTCGGCACCGGCGAAGGCGGCAACGCGTTCGGCGACCGCTTCTTCATCCGCGGCTTCGACGCCCGCAACGACGTCTTCATCGACGGCGTGCGTGACGCCGGCGTCTCCGTGCGCGAGAACTTCTTCACCGAGCAGGTCGAGATCCTGCGCGGCCCGGCGTCGTCCTTCGCCGGCCGCGGCACCACCGGCGGCGCGATCAACATCGTGACCAAGCAGGCCACGACCGAGAACAGCTTCTACAACATGGACACCACGCTCGGCACCGACAGGACCAAGCGCGTGGTGATCGACGTCAACCAGAAGATCACGCCGACCTTCGCTGCCCGCGTCGGCGGCCTGTTCCAGGATGCCGGCGTTGCCGGCCGCGACTACGTCACCGACAACCGCAACGGCGGCTTCATCGCCACCAAGTGGACGCCGCTGGACACCGTCACCCTGTCCGCCAACTACATCCACAACGAGGTGACCGGCCGTCCGGACTTCGGCGTGCCGTATTATCGGCCGAGCACGCTCACCGCCGGCGCGCCATTCCCCGAGGTCGGCTCGCCGCGCAACGCCTGGTACGGCTTCGTCAACCGCGACTTCTCGCGTGTCGGACAGGACATCGGCTCGTTCAATGCCGAGGTGAAGGTCACTCCCGACCTGACGATCTCCGACAAGGTCCGGGTGTCGCGCTCGACCTTGAACTACATCGGCACGCTGCCGGAAGGCCCGACCAACATCAATCCGCCGTCCGGCGCGCTCATCAGGGCCAACCCGCAGAGCCGCTTCCAGCAGACGGACGTGCTCGCCAACCAGCTCGAGGCGACCTACAAGTTCGACACCGGCAACTTCAGGCACACCGTGCTCGCCGGCCTCGAGGTCTCGCAGGAAAAGGCGCGCATCAACAGCTACACCGGCCTGACCTCCGAGCAGCAGGGCCTGGCGTTCGCGGGCAGCGGTTCGCTCTCGGGCGTGAGCGTGTTCAACCCGCAGTTCACGAACCTGCCGTTCGGCATTCCGTCGCTGGGGCAATTCCCGACCAACGTGAAGATCGACTCGGCGAGCGTCTACGCTCTCGACAGCGTCAACTACCGCGATCTCGTCATCCTCAACGGCGGCGTGCGCTATGACAAATACGACGTCCGGGTCGACGGCTTCGGCACCGTCAACGGCGTCGCCAACACGCCGGGCTCGACGGCGGCCTCCAGCGGCATGCCGAACTTCAACGTCGGCATGACATTGAAGCCGGTGCCCTACGCCAGCTTCTATGCGGCCTACGCCACCTCGTCGAATCCGGTCGGCGCGGAGTTCGACGGCCTCAGCCCGCAATATGGCGGCCTGTCGGCGGTCACCAATGGCGGCGCAAACCAGATCTTCGGGCCCGAGAAGAACACCTCGATCGAGATCGGCACCAAATGGGAGCTGCTCGACGGTCGCCTGCTGGTCACGGGAGCGCTGTTCCAGACCGAGAAGGAGAATGCCCGCGAGTCGCGCAACATCACCAGCGCCGCGCAGGCCACCGCGGACTGCCCGTATCCGGCAGGCACCATCGGCTCCGTGCCGTGTCTCTCGGCCGGTGCCGCCTACCGCATCCGCGGCATCGACCTGCAGGCCGGCGGCAAGCTGACCGACAAATGGAGCATCTTCGGCGGCATCGTGCTGATGCAGTCGGAGGTGACGAAGTCGAACATCCCGCCAGCCAACACCGCGCTGTTCACCAGCAATGTCGGCCTGCAGCTCGCCAACACCGCGCACCAGTCGTTCAGCCTGCTGACGAAGTACCAGATCAACGACACCTGGGAGATCGGCGGCCAGGCGGTGTACCGCTCGAAGATCTTCGGCGGCACTTGGCTGGCGGCGAACCAGGGCACGGAGTTGCCGAGCTACTGGCGTTTCGATGCGTTCGCGGAAGCCAAGCTCGACAAGAACTGGACGGCGAAGGTGTTTGTTGCCAACATCTTCGACAAGCTCTACTACGACGCTCTCTATCAGAGTGCCACGCCGTTCGTGCTCGTCGGTCCGGGACGAAGCGCATCGATCGTCCTGTCCGGACGGTTCTGATCGCAGACCACCCAGCCGGGGGCACACATCAAGTGATGAGTTCATGCTGATCTGTGTCCCCGGAATTCTGAGCAAAGACGATGTGGCGGAGTTTCGCCGCATCATGGACTCCAGCGACTGGGAGGACGGCCGCTCGACGGCCGGCGCCCAGTCCGCCATGGTCAAGCGCAACGAGCAGTTGCCGCCCGACAGCGAGGTGGCGCGCAAGCTCGGCCACCGCATCATTTCGGCGATGACCGCCAATCCGCGCTTTCTCGCCGCCGCCATCCCGCAGCAGATCTTCCCGCCGCTGTTCAACCGCTACAGCGCGGAGTCGGGTCATCATTTCGGCATCCACGTCGACAACGCCGTGCGCGGCGACAAGCTCACGGGCCTGCGCATCCGCACCGACCTCTCGGTCACGCTGTTTCTCTCCGAGCCGGAGGATTACGACGGCGGCGAGCTGGTGATCGAGGATCTCTACGGCTCGCACGAGGTGAAGCTGCCGGCCGGCGACCTCGTGCTGTATCCCTCCTCGAGCCTGCACATGGTCACCCCGGTGACGCGCGGCGTCCGCGTCGCCTCGTTCTTCTGGCTGCAGAGCATGATCCGCGATCCCCTCGCGCGCAGCATGATCTTCGATCTCGATACGACGATCCAGGGATTGTCGCAGCGGATGGGGCGCGACGATCCGGAGATGGTGCGGCTGACCGGCCTCTATCACAACCTGATCCGCTACTGGGCCGAGAACTAGAGGTTCTCCTTCGGTCGCAACGATCTGGTTGAGTTCGATCGTTTACGAGCCGGGTTGCACGCGATGCAGCCCGGCTCATTCGTTTTGGTGATGATCCCATCGTTCAGGCGCTTTCCCCAGCGCTCGCGATAGACCGCCATCCGAGCTCACATGCAGTCGGCTGGTCCGTTTCTCGGAGCTGTCGATTCATGTCTTTGACCGCTGGCGGAGCGTCGTTGGCGAGCTCTGCGATTTTCCGTGGCGGTGAGCGCGTGCGCTTCGCGAACTTCAGCCCCCATCACGACCGCGATGGCCGTTGATCACGACGTGATCAGGGGCGCGCGGTGCGTGTTTCTTGAACGACGCCGATCTCATCGGCATTCTGATTCGGACATCGACGCCCTCAAGCTCCTTTCGGACGGCATCCCGTCCCGAAAGCCGCGCGGCATGCCCTCGTGCCAACCGAACAGGATCATCACGGCGGTTCCGACTAATTAGAATCGATGGAAGACCGAACGGAGGCAATTGCGTGACGCGCGGCCGCATCAGCGGCGTCATGCACGGCTAGCTCCGTCTCGCATCAGGACTTTCAGGGAGTTAGGACGTCATGTGCGGCATCGACGGCCGATGAACTGGCCGCACGATTCGATTTTTCATTTGGCATCGCACTCACCGGAGTGACGGCCGACATTGATGTTCCCGCTTTGAGTCAACGCGCCGTCTCAAAACAGCCGGGTTACGACTAGAGACATTACAGAGAAGATAACTACCAAGGGGTATGCAGCAACATGTTCAGGATCGTTCTTCATGTAGGAGCGGTGATCGCAGCCGTTTCGGCCGGCGCCATGGCGCATGCCGAGCAGCCGGCCACATCGCCGAGACCTGGCCAGGCTGCAACCGCCCCGCAGACCACAGCACCAAATCCGGCGAATGCGACCGGAGCGAAATCCGTTCAGCCTCCGGCGACAGCGGCCGCCACGCAGGCGCCTGCCGTTGCGCCCGTCAACGCCGCCGCGGCCAGTGGGCCGGCTCCCGTTGCGCACGCAGCTCAGAGCGCGGCGCCGAAGCCAGTGACCATCGGACAGGCGCAGACGGCCCCCGCTGTTGCCCAGCCCGCGCCGCAGGCGGCAGCGCCTGCTCCCACGGCAGCGGTTCCGACGACCAGCGGCGTCGCGACGACGGCCGCGCCTTCGCCAGCTCCGGCCGCGACCACGCCGCAAGCTGGTGCAACGAACCAGGCACCGGCCGCCGCAACGAACGACACGCAGCCGTCGAGCGCGACCGAAGCCGTCACGGACACGGCAGCGGGCGACAAAGCGAAGGACCAGGCAGAGAAGCCGGCCCAGGGTGCGGCACAAGGCGGTGCGCAGGCGGCATCACACGTGCCGCACGATCTGTCGCCATGGTCGATGTTCCTGGCCGCCGACATTCTCGTGAAATCGGTGATGATGGGGCTGGCGCTCGCCTCGCTTGCGACCTGGACCGTCTTCATCGCCAAGACCATCGAGTTCTCCATCCTGCGCCGGAAGCTGAGCAGCGCGCTGCGCAAGGTCGACGACGTACGCTGGCTGTCGGAAGCCAAGCTCGCGCTGGGATCACGCCAGAACGTGCTGACAGCACTGATCGATGCCGCCATGCACGAGATCAGGATGTCGTCCGAACTGCCGTCTCACGGCGTCAACGAGCGCGCGGCGTCGAGTTTCTCCGAGATCGTGCGTGCCGAAGGCCGGCGTTGCCGGACCGGCATGGGCCTGCTCGCCACGATCGGCTCGATCTCGCCCTTCGTCGGCCTGTTCGGCACGGTCTGGGGCATCATGAACAGCTTCATCGGCATCTCGAAGTCGCAGACCACGAACCTCGCCGTGGTCGCGCCCGGCATCGCCGAGGCGCTGCTCGCGACCGCCATCGGCCTCGTCGCCGCGATCCCGGCCGTGATCATCTACAATCACTTCACGCGGGTGACGAAGGGCTACATGGAGCTCGTCAACCGGTCCTCCGGCGCCACCGCCCGCATGCTGTCGCGCGATCTCGACCGCGGCCACAGCCATCACGGCGAGCGCTTCGAGCCGATCCACGTCCACTCCGCGCCTCCGATGGCGCTCGCAGCGGAGTAGGTCATGGCCGTTTCTCTGTCTGAAGGTGATGGTGACGACGATCTCGGCGAGACCAGCGACATCAACGTCACCCCGTTCATCGACGTGATCCTGGTGCTGCTGATCATCTTCATGGTCGCGGCACCGCTCTCCACGGTCGACGTGCCGGTCGATCTTCCGACCTCGACCGCCACGCCGCAGAAGAAGCCGGACAAGCCGATCTATGTCAGCATCAAGCCGGATCTGACGCTGTTCGTCGGCGAGGAGCAGGTGAAGCGGGCGAGCCTGGTCAGCACGCTCGAGCACATTCCCGAGGCCGCCAAGGACAAGTTCATCTTCCTGCGCGCCGACCGGGGCGTGGCCTATGGCGAGCTGATGGACGTGATGGAGCTGCTGCGGACCGGCGGCTATCCGAAGATCAAGCTCGTGACTGTCGAAGGCGTCTCACAGGCCGCCGCCCAGGCTGCACATTGAAACCAGTGAAACGACGGAAGTGAAGAATGGTCGAACACAAGTATCAAGGAGCGTCGCGCCGCTTGTGGATCTCAGCCGCGATTGGCGCCGTGATGTTGCACGGTGGCGGCGCCGCGCTCGCGGTCGTCCATCTCAGCGGCAATGATGCGGAAGGTGGCCTCGGCGCCGCCGGCGCCGAATTCGCGCTCGAGATGGCCTCGCCCCAGGTCGAGGACAACGATCTTCCGCCGGGTCCCGACAGCGACGCGGCCGAAGCTGCGCCGGAGCAGATGCAGCAGACCGCCGAAGTCAAGGAGTCCGACGCCGTCAAGGACAAGCCGACCGAGACCGAGGAAGAGGCCGATCGGGTCGTCACGCAGAACGACCCCAAGAAGCCGGAGAAGGAGGAACAGCAGCAGGCGACCCAGCAGGCCGAGGCATCGGTCGCGTCTGCCGCGCAGGAAGAATCGGCCCGCAAGGCGCTGGACGAGGCCGCGCCGCCGGCGGAGACGGCCAAGGCCCCCAATCCGGGAATGGGCAAGGACAAGCAGAAGCTGACCAACGATTGGGGCCGCAAGATCAGCGCCTATTTCGAGCTGCACAAGCGCTATCCGGAAGGCAAGAAGCACAATGGCACGGTCAAGGTCGCGCTGGTGCTGAGCCGGGCCGGCAAGGTGGTGTCTGCGTCCGTCATGCAGTCGTGCGGCGACTCGATGTTCGACGATGCCGCGCTTGCGATGATCCGCCGCTCCGACCCGGTGCCCGCGCCGCCGTCCGGACTGACGGACGATCAGTTCAGCTTCAGCCTCGACGTGAACTTCAATCAGAAGAAGTAGTCGTGGCCGAACTGACGCGCAGATCCGGACTTGGCAGCGCTCACCTCGTGGGCGCTGCATTTCGTTTTGGAGACTGGAGCCAGCCACTCCCGCCGCGCGTCCACCCGTCGCTGGGTGGCTAATACTACATGGCGAAGCCGGCGCGAAACTCCAGCTTCCAGGCCTGCGGCCCTGCCCCGGAATGACTGTGGCCGCGTCACGACAGCAGGCGTGATCTCCAGGCACGCGCTCAGAAGACCGCAGATGCCGCGCGGGCGCCTGCCGGGCAGCCGATCAGTACTGTACCCGCGCGCCGACCTGCACCACGGTCGCCGACAGATTGTTTTCGCGGAAGTTGGAGCGCGTCTCCTCGCGCCGGACGCTGGCCCTGAGCTGCAGCAGGCGTGAGAACTTGTAGAGCATGCCGAGCTCGACCAGATAGCGGTTGTCGACCCGCGTCGTGCCGGTGAACGCGTCCTCGCCATAGCCGGCGAGGAACGTACCGATGAGCCAGGGCTCGAACTGATGCTCGACGCCGACGGTGACATCGCGCTTGAGCACGCCGGAGATGCCGGGCTCGGTAATCTCCACCACCTGCGACTTGGCCCCCAGCGCGATCGCCGTCTCCTTGGCGAATTGCCAGGTGAGATTGGCGTCGGCAATGAAGCCGTTGACCGGCTTGAGCATCGGATCCTGATAGCGGCGCGTCAGATAGCCGACGGCGACGTCGCCGGTCAGCTTGTCGGCGTAGTTGAAGGTCACGCCGGCCTCGACGGCCGTACCGGTGGAGTCGCGGCGGAAGCCTTCGGCATCGACCGCGATGTCGTGAACGCGGCGGTCGACGGCGACGTCGACGAAGGGCCGGATCTCCGGCGTCAGATTATAGGTGATGCGGCTCTGCGAGCCGTATTGGACGAAGTTGCGATCGGCATTGCTGACGATCTGGCCGTCGATGAGCGGTGCGTTCTGGAACGCCACGCGGTCGATGGCGGCCTTGGTCGAGACCTCGACCTCCTCGAACCGCTTGGTGACGCCGACGGAGCCGCCGACGGTGGAGGCCAGCGGAATCTTGGCGAACCGGCCGGCGAAGCGCGGCGTGCCGGGATCATCGGCATCGACGGCAACGTGCCCCTCGCCGTTGAGCGCAAACGTATCGGTGATGTC
The DNA here is from genome assembly GCF_032484535.1 of Bradyrhizobium sp. SZCCHNS3016. Taxonomy (NCBI): domain Bacteria; kingdom Pseudomonadati; phylum Pseudomonadota; class Alphaproteobacteria; order Hyphomicrobiales; family Nitrobacteraceae; genus Bradyrhizobium; species Bradyrhizobium sp. SZCCHNS3016. Next base: position 386,911 of record NZ_JAUETE010000002.1, on the reverse strand, counting down.
GTAGCGTCCATTCACCTTGGCGTCGACGGTAGGCCTGCTGAGCTGCCGGAGCTTCGCATAGTCGATGTAGCCGACGCGCACATCGGCGTTGAGCAGATGCCGCTCGAACTGAGAGCGCACGAGCAGGACCGGCGCAACGCTGACGAACGCCGAGCCCTTGCCTTGTGGCACACGGCCGGGATTGCTGTCGAAGCCTGACGACATTTCGAACGCAGGCTTCAGGATGAAGTTTCCCACCGTGATGCCCTTGGGCTCATAGGGGTCCTCCTCCATCATCGGCGGCTGCGCCGGCGGCTCCTGCGGCTTCTGCCCCTTGTTCACCGGCGGCAGCCGCATCTTCGGCTTATCGGCCAGAACGGGCGGAATCGGCTGCGCATCCTGTCGCGGAATTGGCGGCAGGTTGCGCGGCAGCACGCCACGGGTGGCCGGCGGCGGACTGACGGCGAAGGCCAGCGCATCCAGACAGCGATTGGGGACGTTCGTCGTCGACAGCCGGCCGGGCGTCGACAGGCAGCCGCCAACCAGGAGGCCGGCGGACGGAGCACCGAAAAAGCCGTTTCGAACCGGAGCCAGACGCGGCGCAGGCTCGCGGCGCGCGGCCTGAGGGAGCGCGCCCGCGCCGGCATCGATCGGAGACCGCGGCCGCGGCGGTGCAGCCCCATCCACCTGCGTTGCCGCCTTGGGCTCCGGCTCGACGCCGCCAGGCGAAACGATCACCTGCGGAATGACCAGCGGTCCATTGCCATTCGCGGGCCGCGCCGGCTGGCGGCGACGATTGGGCACGACCACCACCGGCCCACCCTCGGCGGCCCCGGGATCTGCATAGGCTCTGACCTGGCTCCCCGGAACGACGGTCTGACCGTAGGACGGCGCGGCTCCAAACAGCGTCACGAGCAGCACGGTGATCGCAACCGACTCCTCCTGGCACCATGAGACGTCGCGACCGATGCCACGTCTGGAAGCGACCGTCTCTCGTGCTGCCCGTTCCAAAAAGCCTCGTCTCCGTCGAGTTCGGCAACCTGCGAAGCGCGCCCCCCCCCCCCGCGGCGTGACACGTTCCGGCATCACGGCGCCGCGGGGCCGAAGGCCGGATCACTCGATGATCAGCGTGCCCTTGTTGCCCTGATGGAAGTCGTCGAAGAATTCGTAGCGTCCCGGCTTCTGCGCCTTGACCTTCACGACGCCTTCCATGTTCGGCTTGATCACCGTCTCGAACTCCAGGGGCTCGCTCTCGAACTCGACCGGCGCGCCATCCAGATTCTTGACCTTGAACACGATCGGCGTGTCGGCCGGCGCCTTCATCTCCGCCGGCTGAAACTTGTTGTCCTTGACCGATATCTCGATCGTGGTCTCCGCCGCGCTCGCCGGAAGCGCGAGCGCCGCGATCAACAGCGCGGCGGCTCCTGCTGCCTGTACCTTCCCAAAGAGATTCATGATGTATGTCCCTGTCCCGAATTCACCCGAATGTGCCGGACGGCTTCCCGACGCTCGCCTGTTTCGACGAGTCTCCGACACTTCATAGAACGACTATAAAGTCCCGAATGCGGCAATTTACCGTGTCCAAATTTGACAACATCGTTGTGTGCGACGATGCGCGCGACTTTATTAGTTGCGTAGCGTAGCGTCGCGGCGCCGCGCAGATGCATCGGCTTGAGCATCGCCGACGCGCGGCGCCGAATGACAGCGACGAAAATCAGCGGTCTCTGCGGCCGAGAGCAGCATGACCGCCTTGGTTCGCATCGCTGCTGTGCTGATATGAGACACGACAGGTCATGCAGCGTCGTCGCACACCCCGCGAACCACACGAGACTCACGATCGACCGCGCGCGCTGCGCGCAGCACATGCATGATCCTCATGCGCCGGCTCGTCGAGGCGACTGCGAGCGAGATACACGCATAGGAACGCGCCCGCGCTGGTCCCGCGCGGCATGGACCGAAATGTGCGTGTGCCTCCATCCAGCTCGAGCCGTGCGCGGACAAGCCTTGCGCGCACCAGAAATGAAATCAGACGCGAGCCCGCCCGCCCATATCGGCGGCGAGCGCACACGACCGATGCCCGCCGCCTCACCTGCCGACCCCCAGCCGCTTGTCGTGAATGCTGAGGGACCGCGGCATGCGTGCGGGCTTCGCGGCGCCCGGCGTCGGATTCACGCGCAGGGGCGGCAGATCGGGCACGACGGATACGTGCTCCTCGTTCGCCATCGGCTCCGGGTTCTGCCGTGCGACGCTGCGCGCCGCCGCCGCACGCACGATTCCGGGCACGCGCTTGCGTCCCGTGACCATCGCGCGCATCAGGTTCTCCCGCTGCAGCACGCTCATCCACACCGTGCCGAGCACATGCACGGCGATCAGGGCGATGATGGCATTGGACGACAGCGCATGCGCCTGTTCGATCCAGCCGACGCCGAAGAACCGGACCGAGACCTGCATGACGCCGCTGATGGTCGAGACGATCAGAAGCGCGAGCATCACGACCAGCATCGCGGCGCCTGCCGGGTTCAGCCCGAGATAGCGTCCCGTCTCTCCGCGCAGCATGCCCACGATGTATTGAGGCGCCGCCCGCAGCTTGAGGCTGATCCGCGCGAACAGCGAATGGCGGCTGCCGATCAATCCCCAGATCAGCCTGAAGGCGAGCAGACCGATGACGGCGTAGCCCGCCAGCCGATGCAGGCGGTCGAACGTGTTGGGCGTGACGCAGGCGACGAGCACGAAGGCCGCGAGCGACCAGTGCCAGACGCGCAGCGGAAAATCCCAGACCGCCACGGTCCCCGAACTTGAGTTCGCCGGCGTCTCGGAGGAGACGCTCCGCTGCGCCCGGCCTGCGTCACGCATGACCATCAGATCACTTCGCCTTCGTATGCTTCAGTGCGAGGTCCTCGGGGCTGTAAAACAGCTCATAGAGCTTGCCGCCCTTGACGCCGTAGACCTCGTAGCAGGTGCCCTCGATCTTGGTCTGGCGGACCTCGTAGCCGGCAGCCTTCGCCTTCGCTTCGGCCTCGGCCGTCGTCTTCCACGACGCCTTGTCGAGCTTGGTGCAATCCTTGTAGCCGTCGGCGAGCGCAGCGGAGCCCGACGCAAGACCCGCCGCCAATGCCACAACCATTATCTTGATGACCTTCATTATCAAATCCCTCCTCGAAGACTGCGCCATCGGCGCCAACAGCGCTCGATGCGCGGGCTACAAAGGGGAGGGAGATTTCAACGAAACTTGGACATCGCATTCCGCGGCGGACGGCCTCGAACACGCATGCGCGGCTCGAAACGATCCGCATCCGGCCGCAATGTCGCTGAGATGCGAACTCATATACGTTCCAGTCAGGATCGAACCGTGTCGGCAGGCTGCTGATCTTTTCCGGAATCGGCAACGCGCGTAGTTCCCCGTACGTTGCAACTGATATTGATTCGCAAGGATGTAGCAGCACTGGCGCGAGGCGCACGCGCCTTCCTCGCGCATAAGGCGTCACTGGCGATGCGTGCGGGACCACACTCCTGCCCGATTGCGGCTGTGACCAGGGTGAGGCGAGAAAGGAACAGACAGCTACACGGCTGCGACCTTAAGCCTCAGAAAAAAATATTCTGAGCGCTGCGATCGTTCACAGGACCGGATCGATATCGGTATCGGACGGTGACAATGCGGCTGTCTGCGCACGCATCTACCAGCCGTCAAGCGCACATGCGTGCGAACCGCGGTATACCGAAGAAGCGATCCTGATCTCAGGCGCGGGCGATGCCCTTGCCGACACGGACCACCGGCCAGGATGGCGGATCGCTGCAGGGAAACGACTCGTCGGATGCCTCGGCAACGACGTCCCAGCTCGCGTCGGGATCTGCCATGGAATCGCGCCCGGACGAGCGGCCACGGCCGGGTGAGCTGCCCTTGCTCTCGCCGCCGCTGCGGAGCGCGACGTCGGCGCGCCTCGCGAGCCTTGGCGCGAATTTCGACATGCTTCATTCCATCGCTGCGGCAGGCAGGATGATGATGGATCGCCCTTGCCGCTATGGAGCGACAAGCGCCGCCCTCGCCGATGGTTCCACAAGGAGCGACCGAGCTTGCGTCCCACGGTCGCGGGTAAGCAGACGCACATCAACGCGCCCGGCCACCGGGAATGGAGAGATCGTCACTTCGTCCCGGAGAAGACGCGGCTGATGAAGTCGGAGCTCTCGGGCGACTTCGTCATCTCCGGCGACGGCTCGGGCTGGGCCGGCGGCTCGGCTGGTACGGATCGGATCTGCGGTCTGTTTCGGGCGCTGACGCTACGCGTCGCGCGCGCCTCCTGCTCGCCTCCGTTCGGCTTGCTCACCGTGATCATGATCTTCTCGGAGATCACCGGCGGATCGAAGTTGAGATGCCTGGTGTCGCCCAGCACGAGCTGCAGCGTGTGCTTGCCGGGCGACAATTCGATCCGCGCCTCCGTCTCCCCCGCTGCGTAATGAACGTGTTTCTTGTCACGCGGAATCTCCTCGCCGGCCTGCATCGTCTCGTCGACGTCGACCAGAAGATGATGATGGCCACTGCCGGCGAAATCGTCGCCCGCATGGGTAACGCCCATGTTGCGCAGTCCGAAGCGAGCGATGAAGGGCCCGGTCACCGTCTCCCCGTCCGCAGGAGAGATGAAATAGACGCGGGCATCCTTCGCAGCCTTCGTTCCCTTGGCCGGCGCCAATGACGGCGCGAGCACGAGCGATGCGGTCAGGATGAGGCAGAGTCGCGCAGACCTCGGCAGCATGCAAATCCCCTATGGTGAGAGCGCGACGCGGAAACCCAGGGTCGGATGCCGGATGCGGCCGTCATAGCGGTCGCGGCTGCCGGCCCGCGCATCGGCGGCGCCGTTCTTCCACGATCCCGAGCGGATGACGCGGGCATAGCTGCTCTCCTCGAGCCAGGCCGATCCGTCCGCCGGCGCGCCCTTGTAGTTCTTGTGCCAATTGTCGGCGACCCACTGGCCGACGCCGCCGCCCATGTCGAACAGGCCGTAAGGATTGGCCTGGACGCTGCCGATTTTCGGCGGCTGATCCGTCTCGGCCTCGCCGGCGCCGTTGCAGCCCTTGCAACTGGCCATGCCCGGGCGCATGCGATCGCCCCACCAATAGCGGGTGCGCTGGCCGCCGCGCGCGGCGTATTCCCATTCGGCCTCGGTCGGCAGCCGGAACGACTTGCCGGTCGCCTTCGACAGCCAGCCGAGATAGGCCTGGGTGTCGTCGTAGCTCAGGTTGGTGACCGGACGATCATCCGCACCGGTCGCGATGTCGGCGCAGCTTGCCGCCGCGACACACTGCCTCCACTCGCCGATCGTGACGGGATACTTGCCGAGCGAGAACGGCCGCACGCTGACCTGATGCGCCGGCTGCTCGGACTCGTCGTCGCCACCCATCGCAAAACTGCCGCCGGCGATCGCGACCAGCTCAGGCACGCGCAGCTTCGACTCGGCTTCCGACGCCGGCGCGGGCCGCGAGATGGCTGCGGTGTCGGATGATCGCGCCAGCGTCGCCTCGAGGGGCGGAGCCGCCTGGCGCGGCGCGATGAAGGCGCTGGACGGCGATCGCGAGGCGTCCTGGGGCGTGCTGGCGGCTTCCAACAGGATCCGGCGCGGCGAAGGCAGCGGCGCGGCAGACTGCGCCTCCCGCTGCGAACCCGACGATCCGGCCGACCCAGGCGGCGCCTGAATCAGCAGCCCGATCTCGCGTAACGGCAGCAGCACGCCGCCGAGGAAGACGATGCCGAGGACCATGACGCCGAGCGCTCCACGGATCAGCTTCTTGCGAGCTCCTGCAGCCGGTGCGAACAAGGCCTTCAGCCGGCCGCCCTTACCCGTCTCCTCCTGATCATCGTCGCCGCCGTCGTCCCATCTGTCCGGAAGGGACGCCGCCGGCGCGAGCGACGGGCGCGGACGCACCGGAGAGACAGGTGCAGGTTCTCGTCGAGCTGCACTCTCCGGCTCTGCGATCTCCCATTCGGCGTCGAGCGACTGCTCGAGCGCGCCGCACATCATCAGCAGCAGCCCGCCTTCGCTCTTGCCGGTCCAGCGCTCCTGCACCTCGGGACACTCGACCTGATCCTCGACGCGCAGGAAGCTCGGCGGACGCATCGGGCTGAGCGAGACCTGCACCGTACGGCCGCAGCGCCGGCAGGCCACCGCGCGGGAATCCTCCGGCAGCGCATCCTCGGCAAGCTTGGGAGCCCGCAGCCATTGCAACGCTGAACTCTCGCTCATGCTGTCCTCGCTCGTGATGCCCGCCAACCCCGTCACTGACCCCAGCTGGCGAACACGTCCTTGAACACGCGGTCGCCGTCGGATCCCTTCTCGATCGACAGCAGCGCCCGGTTGCCGCCCTCGTAGACGATCGGAATGTCGAACCACTGCTTGCCCTTGAGAAGCATCAGGTTGCGCTTGGTATCGACCTCATTGGCGGACAGCGCGACCATGAAGTATTTCGGTGTCACCCTGGCGGTCTGGGTCACCAGCGCCGTCCCGCGCTCGGCCTCCTCGCCCTTCAGGCCGATGCCCCTCAGGCTGTTGAGGCCGCTCACCGACTGATCCGGCCAGTCGAACTTGAGCTCCATGACGTGGCTCGCCGGCATCTCCATGTCGGCGTTCCGCCGCAGCGAGATCGTGGCCTTGGTGCCGTTCTCGATCTCGATCTCACCCTTGATCGCCGGCGCCGCATCGAGTCGCGGCCCCTTGCTTTGCTCGATCGACCAGGTGACCTTGCCAGGATAACGCTTGCCCTTCGGATCCTGCGGATCCTCATGGTAGAGGAACGCCCGCGCCGGTGTGCTAACCGGCACGCTCATGCCGACCGTGGCATGCTCCTCGGCCGCGGCGACAACCACCGGCTTGGCCTCCGGCGTGATCCGCTCCGCATTGACCTTATGGGCGCCCGGTTCGCTCGGCAGAGCCGACGCTGCAGTCGCACCGCTCAGGGACAGCTGGATCCATTCCGACGCGCGCTCCCAGGACACCGCCGCACCGACGACTGCCAGCAGTCCGGCCGCGGCAAATGCCATCACCCGCCGGCTCGGCAGACGGCGGCGTGGTGCCGCGGCGTTCTCCGTCGACTTGAACGCCATCTCGACGAGGGAGGGATGAATCTTGATCTCTGTCGCCGGCGCAGCAGCGGCTGGAGCCGCAGCAGCGGCGGCGGGCTCAGTGGTGGCAGAAGCCGCTGCCGCAGCGGGTATCGCAACGACGCCAGGCTTCACGGGCTCTGCCGGCGCGGCGCTCGTGGACTCCGCCTCGATCTCCGCCGTGACCACCTTCTTTTCGGCAGGGCGCTGCGGCACCGCAAACCGATCGGCGACAATGACCGGCGCTTCAGTGACGGCGGCCGCGCGCGGTTGGGTCTGCTCGGCCGTGGCCGGCTGCGGGACGGCCGGAAGCTCAGGCGGAGCCGGAGTCACAACCGGCGTCACCATGTCCGCGGCCGGCTCGCGCGGCGGACGCCGGCGCAGAACGCGAACCTCCGGCGAGGGCTTGGGCGCAGCCGCGCGGCTCTCAGCCCGCTGCGGTATCGCGGGCGCGCTGGGCTTGGCCGCGGCAGCCGTGACGATGTCCGTCCCCGAGCGGCGGGCCATCGACAGATATTTCGCGACGGTGGCGATCTCCTCTTCGAGCGAGTGCGTCGTGATGACCTGCCGTGGCTGCGGCCGCTGCTTCGGCGCCAGCGCGCGGGCCGGCCGCGGCAGCTCGGCGGCCGGTGCATCGGCCGGCCTGGACGTATCAGCGGGCAGCAGCGGAGCTGGGACCGAGGCTGCCCCGACGCCGGCAGGGCGCGCACGCAGCTCGATCATGCGATCGGGAAAGAGGATCTCGGCGAGATCGCGCAGCGAGGCACCGGGCATCAGCAGCCGCCACAGCGCCGGCGGAACGCGGCGCAGCGTGTTCGTCTCGGTGCGTTTGACAACAGTATCGTTGCGGCCGGCTTCGACCACGGCCCCGTCGTCGTGAAGCTCGTCGCTGATCAGAACCTTGCGGGCCCGCAGCATCGCCGTCAGTTCGCGCAGATCGGAGCGGGAGGCGTGGTCGATGACCAGAAGATCGAAGGTGCCGATCCGGGCCGGCAGCAACTCGGCGACACGCCAGGCCGGCATCACGTGACAGGGAATCTCCTCGAGCCAGCCGTCCAGAGACCTGCGCGCGGCAAACCGAAGTCGGCGCGCGGTCGGGCCGGAGCAGGCCGACGCCATCTTCTGCATCGAGTCCCTGAACCGCTTCACCGCTTGCCTGACGGCGCCGCCCGCATTCTGCGCGATGCCCAGCGACATGCGGGCGCCGATCACCGCTTCGAACAGGGCCAGCGACCGCGTCTCCAGCCGCGCGCGCTGAGCCGCGAGGTCATGCAGCAGCTGCCGCTCCTCCGGACTTTCGATCCGCATCAGCACGGCCCAATTCCAGGCCGCCACCCATTCCGCGAGCGTCGCCGCATCCTTCGCCTCGCCCGCGGCCGGCGCGGACCGCAGCCGCTGCGCCAGACTCGGCGCGCCCGCTGCAGTCGCCATCCGGCAGGCGGTCCTGACGAGTTCGTAGTCCGCGCTGGCCTCGCGGATCTTCTCCATGGTCGCGAGAATGCCTGTCCACCGCGTTTCGAGCTCCAGGGGCTCCGTCTCGGCGTCACCGACCCGCGACAGCACGTCATCCTGAACGGAGCCGGCGAGCTCTCCCGCCCGGGCGAACAATTCGCCCAGGCGAGCAAGCTCGACCAGCGGTCCCGATACGCGCGTCATGACGGTCCGGATCGCCGCGCCGAACGCGACCAGCCGCTGCGCATCCGCCAGCATCGCCCTGACGTCGCCGTCCGGCATCGACAGCTTGCAGCAGGCATCGGCCACGTTGCGGACGGCAAGCGCGGCCGTCACGATGGCGGCCTCGACGCTCTTGACGATGTGCTCGAGGTCATCGAACGTCCGCGCCGATTCCAATTGAAGCGCGGGTGCATCGATCTGCGTCGCGATCGACGTCCAGCGCGCGCGCAACGCATGCAGGTCGTGGCGCCAGAGCAGGAAGCGCCCGACATATTGCCAGTCCGCCGGCTTCGACGGCGCGGCACCGTCCACCGTGATCGCTTCGACGGCGGCCTTCAGCGCGCGGCGCGAGGGCGAGAACCGCGCGAACGGCTTCTCGCCGGCCGCAAGCCGCTCGACCACGCGGATCGCGTCCTTCCTGGTGAACGCCTCGACCGGCGCCTGCACCTGGCGCCTCGCGAATTCGGCGCTCCGCGACAGCTGGAACGAGGCATCACGCGCCCAACCCACGACCTTGTCGAGACCTGCGGGAGCGTCAGCCTTTGCGGCACCGAGCGGCGATAGCCGCGCGAGCCAGGTCTCCTCGGCGATGGCGCGATGGCCGGCTACCAGCGCATCGAGGTCGGCCGCCAGGCGGGTGGTTGCGTCAAGCCCGAAGGTCGCGATGGCGTCGAGCGCGAGATCCTCGTCGCGGCCTGCGTCCGACGTCAGCCCTGCCTGGTGCTGCAGCTCCGCGTGCAGACGCAGGATCGCGGCGGTATCGGGAAGCGCCGCGAGCTCCGGCAACTCGTCATCGATGTGCTTGAGATCAGTGGCAAGCCGCAGCCGCGCTTCGCGCGCCTTGTCGACCGCCGCGACGAGCGGGTCCGTAGCCGCGAGCAGGCGCTTCGGCCGGTCGGTGAACCAGGCATGAATGGCCTGCTCGCCGATCAGCGCATCGAACAGATCGAACGGCAGCTCCGGCAAGCCGCCAGCGAGCCGCAGATTGCGCCCGACGATCTCGGCGATCTCGTCGTCGAGCGATGCGATCTGCGTGCGCTTCGAGATGATGTCGCGCTCGAGCCGGCCGATCTGACCGACATGGTCGCGCAGATTGGTCGCGTCCAGGATCGATTGCAGCCGGCCGGCCAGGGCTTCGGCCTTCCTGAGCACGTCCTTGTCGGAGCCGGTCGAGCTGACGGTCAGCTCGCGAATGGCCGGCGGCAGCTTCTGATGCAGCAGGGAAAGTGCAGCCTCGTCCCTGGACACGACGAGGACGCGCGAGCCGAGCGCGAGGTGATGGCAGACGACGTTGGCGAGCGCCGTGATCCGATCGTCCCGTGCGACGGACTGGACCATCAGGCCATCCGACCGGGACAGCTCGCGCACGATTTCGACATCCTCCACGACCGCCGGCAACGGGAAGAACAGATCTCCCTGCTCGACGGCGGCAGGCTTGGGCGCAGGCGCAAGGTCGATCGGGCCGCCGACGACGCTGGACAGATGCCGGCGTAAACTGGCGTGCCCTCGTCCATCCGGCTGCGACAGCAGCGCGCTAACGGCTTCCGACAGGCAGCACTCGCTTTGCGGCGCATGCACGATCGCGTTCTTGAGACGGTCGATGTCGCGCAGGGCGAGGCTCTCCGGCCGCCGCCGCGCGGAGATGACCCAGCGTCCCGACGTGAGCGCAGCCTCCGAGGCCTCCATGGCCGGCGCATCGTCCGAAGACGCGAAATTGCGCGACGTCTTGTGACCGGATTGCGCGCCTGCGGCGCTCAGGATCTGATCGAGGCCGATCGGCGTGAACGGCGACAGCTCTGCGCGCTGCTCCAGCACCTCGACCAGGCGGTCCGACCTGTCGCGCACGGCAAGCGCCGCGTCCGGTGCCACGGCATCCAGCGCCCTCAAATTGACGGCTGCGCCGACGAAGCGCGGCCGGACCCTGACCTCGGCATCCGGACGCGCGATGATCTCGATCTCGACCGCGCGCTCGAACAGCGGCAACTCGAATTCGCGCCCGCCCTGCCGCCACGATGACAGCGCGATGCCCCACAGGACCTCCATCGCCTGATCGGCGCGGGTCGCGGCGGCCATATCGCGCAGCCGCTGGTGGATCGCCATGGTACGGCGGCGCATGCGCTCGGTGTCGGCCCAGGCGGTCCATGGCCCGCTGATATAGCGCTCGATCCGCTGCACGAGGTCAGGGCGCTGCTCCAGGCGCAGCCGTCCGGTCCAGGCGCCCAGCGCCGGGGCCGGCGAAAAATCCTCGGGCCGTGCGTGGCGGGCAAAGGTGAGGCGGTTCTTCTCGATCTCGTCGACCGTGACCAGGATGCTCTCGTGCTGCGATGGACGACGGTCGGGGTCGGACGACGGCTCGACCCAGGTTTTGAGATCGTCGTCGATGGCGGGCGGCTCCGTCGCGGCGAGCGCCTCGACGGCGAGCCACACCGGGCCGTCGACGTCGAAGGTATTGAGCACCACGCCCGGCAGACCCGCCAGCTCCTCCTGGTCGAGCGTGAAGCCGTGATCGTCGGCGAATGGATGATCCGGCTGCCGCTCCGCCGGGGAGCCCTCGGCACGAATGATCTCGGTCAGACCGCCGAGCACGTCCTGCAACGGCTCGACGGCCGATCCCGTGCCGAGCACTTCGCTCGTCGAGAACGCCCAGGCGTCGGTCGGCGACTGCGGCTCCAGGGCCGCGGCGCCGATAGCACCAAGCAGCCGCATGCCGTGATCGGCTGCACTGTTCTGCGCCTTGCGATCGCCCGCGCCGGCCTCGTTGGGCCGCACATTCACCAGCTGGCTCATCGCGCAGATCCTTCTCTGAAGTCGGCCGCGACGTCGGCACGAGCGCGGCGAGAGGCTGACCGACAAGGATGGCCCTGCGCGTGATCACGGTGCGCCGGGCGATCGGAGAGTGGGTTCAGAGTGGACAAGCTTGCCTCGCTGCAACGTCGACGGAACTCCCGACTCGTTGCGGAGGCGTATGGCGAAGTGAGGTCACATCAATGACCCGACAGGTAGATGAATGTGACGATTCTCGCTCCCGTAGGAGAATCGGGAAAAAATCCCGGGTCATTCGATGAGGAAAATCGTGCGTAAGAAGTTTGTTGGTCTTGGCTTTTCGTGTAGCGCGGCGCGTGTGGCCGGCAACAAGCTTGGGTTGCGGACGAATACGCTGGAATGTGTCTAAGAATACTTCTAACGCTCAAGAAGAAATATCGGGACGCATGCCGAACGCCCGATCTCCCCGCCGCAGCGCGGCTGCGGTCCAAGTTCGGCCACTTACCTGCCGTGCATGCGGCTCGCTTGCGAGACAGGCGCCACAAGCATCGGTGCCGGCGTGCATTGCACTGCGTCGCTCCCTCCGCAGGTACCGTGATCGCATCGACGGAAGCGGCGCGGACAGGACGCGCGCGATGGCCCGACGAAGTCCGGGGATGTCGCTGGGTCCTATGCGGCGGCTCCCGGCCGGCGCTGCTTGAAACACCCTCGAAGCTGAAGTAGCTGTTGTCGCAATGACATCGACGTCGTCCAGACGTTTCCCCGATCGATGGGCCGGGACTGCATGGTGAGGCAACGGACGAGAGCTGCGGCCGCATGCGGTGCCATGCTGTTCACGCTGGTTTCCCTGTCGTCGCGCGCGCAGGCGCAGTCTGACGGCGCGGCAGGCCGTGAACCGGCAACGGTCAAGCTTTCTGCAACGCAACAGAAGCAGATCGGACTCCAGACCGCCGTGCTGGCTGCGGAATCCCATCCCGAGCAGTTTCGCGCCTACGGCACGGTGCTGGACGTCGGCAGGCTGACCGACCTGACCAACAACTACGCCAATGCCCAGGCGCAGCTGCAGACGGCGCAAGCGAAACTCGACGTCGCAAGGCTCGCATTCGAGCGCGCCCGCGACCTCGTGCAATCGGCGGCAATGCCGCGGAAGGACGCCGAAGCGGCGGAGGGCACGTTCCGGACTGATCAGGCCACCCTGGCTGCCGCGGAATCGCAAGTGAAGACCCTGATGGCGACGGCGCGGCAGGAATGGGGCGCGGTCATCGGAAAGGGCATCATCGAGCGCTCGCCGCAGGTCGTGCAATTGATCGAACGCGAGCAGCTGCTGGTGCAGGTCACGCTGCCGCCCGGCGTGACTCTGGCCGGGCCGCCGCGCGGCGCGCTGGCGCAGGCGCCCACCCGCAGCGCCAACATCGATCTGCGCTATTTGTCGGCTGCGCCGCGAACGGATCCGCGCATCCAGGGCGTGAGCTATTACTTCGTCGCCGCTGGCGACAGCGGGCTGCTGCCGGGGATGAACACCACCGCCTACGTGCCCTCGGGCAAGTCGTTCGACGGCGTCTTTGTCGAGGACACCGCGATCGTGCAATGGCAGGGCCGCTCGTGGGTCTATTTGCGCGCCGGTCCCGAGCTCTTCAAGCGCCATCCGATCCGCACCGACCAGCCGGTGTCCGACGACGACTATGTCGTGCAGGACATTCCGTCGGGCTCCGAGATCGTCCTGCGCGGCGCGCAGGTGCTGTTGTCGGAGGAGGCCAAGAGCGAGCTTCGCGGCGGCGGCGACGATGATTGACGGCGTTCGCGGCGCCGCGGCCGGCCCCCAGGCGGCGCTGATCTCGTTTGCCATCCGCTTCCGCGGCATCGTGCTGGGGGTGGCCTGCACCATTGTCGGCTACGGCATCTTCTCGCTGGGCAGCGCCAATTACGCGGTGTTTCCCGAATTCGCGCCGCCGCAGGTCTCGATCCAGACCGAGGCCCCCGGGCTCAGTCCGGAACAGGTCGAGGTGCTGGTCACGCAGCCGATCGAAATCGCGATCAACGGTCTCGCCGGCGTCGAGAGCATGAGGTCGTCGTCGATCCAGGGCCTGTCCGTCATTTCGGTTATCTTCCAGCCCGGCACCGAGGTCTTCCGGGCGCGGCAATTGGTGACCGAGCGACTCGCGGTCGTCGCCGGCAGCCTGCCACAGGGCGTGCGGGCGCCATCGATGACGCCGCTGGTGCCGGCGGCCGGCACCGTGCTGGCGATCGGGCTGACCTCCGAGCAGCGCTCGCTGATGGATCTGCGCACGATCGCCGATTGGACCGTGAGCCGACGGCTGCTGGCCGTCGCGGGCGTGGCGCAGGTCACGACCTATGGCCGGGACATCCGGTCGCTGCAGGTGCAGGTGCGGTCCGACGACCTTGTCCGCTTCGGCGTCGGCATGAACGACGTCGTCGCCGCCGCGCGCAAGGCCACCGGCGTGCGCGGTGCCGGCTTCGTCGACACCGCCAATCAACGGGTCATCCTGCAGACACAGGGCCAGTCGCTCACACCAGAGCAGCTGGCCCGGACGGTCCTGCTGCACCAAGGCGGCGCCAGCGTGGTGCTCGGCGACGTCGCGACGGTCGTGAACGCGCCGGAGCCGCCGATCGGGGGCGCGCTGATCAACGGCCAGCCCGGCATCATGATGATGATCAGCCAGCAGTTCGGCGCCAACACCCGCAACGTCGCGGCGCGCGTCGAGGCCGCGCTGCGGGAGCTGCGCCCGGCGCTCGACAGCGAGAAGGTCAGGCTGCACGCCGATCTGTTCCGCCCGGCGACCTTCATCGATGCAGCGACGCAGAACGTGCTGTACGCGCTGCTGATCGGCGGCGCCCTGGTCATCATCGTGCTGTTGCTGTTCCTCTATGACTGGCGCACCTCCGTCATCAGTTGCACCGCGATCCCGCTGTCGCTGCTCTCGGCCGTGCTGGCCCTGCAGTGGATGGGACAGAGCCTGGACACGATGACCCTCGGCGGCCTCGCCATCGCGATCGGCGAGGTTGTCGACGACGCCGTGATCGGCGTCGAGAACGTGGTGCGCCGGCTGCGCGAGAACCGCGGCCTGCCGTCGCCGCGCAGCGAAGCGCGCGTCGTCTATGATGCCATGCTCGAGGTGCGCAGCGCGGTCGCCTATGCGACCTTCGCCGTGCTCCTGGTGTTCGTGCCGATCCTTGCGCTGCCGGGTCTCGCCGGCCGGCTGTTCGGTCCGCTCGGCATCGCCTACATCCTCGCGGTGGTCGCCTCGCTGATCGTCGCGCTGACGGTCACACCGGCGCTGTCGATGCTGCTGCTGGCCGGCCGGACGCCGCGCGAGGAACGCGAGCCGCCACTGGTGCGCTGGTCGCGCGGCTCCTACGAGACGCTGTTGCGGCGGCTCGGCCGGTTTCCCAAGACGGTCATGCTGACGGCCGTGCTGGTGACCGCCGGCGGCGCAAGCCTGGTGCCGTTCTTCGGCGGCACCTTCCTGCCCGACCTGAAGGAAGGCCACCTGATCCTCCACGTCTCGACGCTGCCGGGGACCTCACTCGACGAATCGCTGCGGCTGGGCACGCTGATCGCCGAGGCCCTGAAGGGCGTGCCGGAGGTCCGCAGCGTGGCGCAGCATGCCGGCCGCGCCGAAGCCGGCGTCGATACCGCTGGCACGCATTCGAGCGAGATCGAGGTCGACCTGAAGCCGGGGCTATCAGGCGAACAGCAGGAGCTGGCGCAGCAGCGCATCCGTGCCGCGCTCGCCAACTTCGCCGGCATCAACCTGTCGATCAAGACCTACCTGACCGAGCGCATCGAGGAAACGCTGTCCGGCTTCAACGCCGCCGTGGTCATCAACGTGTTCGGCCCCGATCTCGACGATCTCGAGCGTACGGCGCGCGACATCGCGCGCGAGCTCGGCGAGGTCTGGGGCGCGATCGACATCCAGCAGCAGTCGCCGCCGGGCATGCCGCAGGTCAACGTGACCCTGCGCCCGACCGATCTGCAATCCTGGGGCCTGGATGCGGTCGAGGTGCTGGAATTGATCCGCACCGCCTATCAGGGCGACGTGGTCGGCCAGGCCTATGAAGGCAACGTCGTCTTCAATGTCATCGTCAAGCTCGATCCCGACGCGACGGCACGCCCGACCGAGATCGGCAACATGCCGATCCGGACGCCGAGCGGGGCCTACATCCTCCTGAAGCAGGTCGCGGACATCTACGGCACCGCGGGGCGCTACGTCGTGCTTCATCGCAATGGGCAGCGCGTCCAGACCGTGACCGCCAACGTGGCCGAGCGCGACCTCGAATCCTTCGTGGCCGCGGCCAAACGGAAGATCGCCAAGGAGGTCAAGCTGCCGCCGGGCGCCCATGTCGAGTTCACCGGCGCGGCCGAGGCGCAGGCCAAGTCGCGGCGCGACCTGCTCGTGAACTCGCTGCTGGCGACGATCGGCATCGTGCTGCTGCTGTCCTTCGTCACCGGGCACTGGCGCAACCTGGTGCTGGTGCTGATCAACCTGCCCTTCGCCTTCGTCGGCGGCGTCATCGCCGTCGCGCTCACCGGCGGCGTGCTGTCGCTGGGCTCGATGGTGGGCTTCGTGACGCTGTTCGGAATCGCGCTGCGCAACTCGATCCTGATGATCTCGCATTACGAGCATCTGGTCGTCGTCGAAGGCCGCGCCTGGACTCTGGAGACCGCGATCGCCGGCGCCGCCGACCGCCTGGTGCCGATCCTGATGACCTCGCTGGTGACCGGCCTCGGCCTGCTGCCGCTCGCCCTCGGCGCCGGCGAGCCGGGCCGCGAGATCGAGGGACCAATGGCCGTGGTCATCCTCGGCGGGCTGTCGACCTCGATGGCGCTGAACCTGCTGGTGCTGCCGACCTTGGCGCTGCGCTTCGGGCGCTTCGCGCGCGGCGTGCAGGCCCGTGGAGACGTCCCGGCGAGCTAATCGTGGGCGTGAGCCGTCCGCGACGTTCGCCGCACGTGCCTGCTCGACGCGTCACCGCGCGGGCGCCACAAGTTGGCAGCCATGGGCCAGAAGCAGACATGTTTCGGGTACTAGGGTCGAGTTGATTCCGGACCAATACCGGAGAGGCGGCACTCGCGGACGCCGAGTTCGTTTTTCTCGCACTTTGCGGCTTTAACAATTGCTACCTGTTTTGCAAAAAATTCTTTGGACCAGTCCCGCATATCGGCCTTCTGGATCGCCTCCAACATGATCCCCCGCTGAGGATCGTCCCGAAGCGTTCCGATCACGATGCCTCGCCCCACGCCAACGTGGCCGCAACTATTTGGGTGGACGAAAATACTGATATACTTGGTATCGACCGGTCCCTTGATCACGCGATCTACTCGCGCTTTCATCAGTGTGATAATATGCCCTCCCGAGTCGCTCACATCCGTTTCGTCGTAGATGGTCGCTTCGACTGCGACCGGCGCGTCGACATCGGTGGGGACTTGCTCGAAGAAGATACCTATAAGCGATGCTGGTGTACCCGGCAGCGTGCAGGCCACAGCGCTGGCGCAAGCAACGAAATAGGCGAGCGAACAGAGGCCCCATTTACGTATATCGGAAATCCAATTGCTGATCATGACGCGATGGGTGCCAATTCTTGGTAATTTCCGCAATGGGCCAGAAGCGGCCACCTCTACGATGACGGGCGCATCGACCTCCTCAGGGATATGGTCAAAGAGCACACCAGTCTGTGCGCTCGCCACCGCGCAGGCCTCTGCCCGGTCGAATAAAAGACAACCAGCAATCAAGTAAACCGCGCCGAGCCCTGTCATCTTCCATGTACGCATATTCGCACCCTGATCGCTAATAATCGCGACACGATGCCAAGACTTCTCAGGTCAGCAATGGGTCACAACCTGCCCTCAAGCGGCCGAGGGAGGCCGTTCCGCCGCACCTCAGAAAGCTGATATCGGCGGCTCCCGCCCGAGCCGTCGCCTCTGGGCCAGAACCGGACATCTTGCTCGACTGCACCTTTCGCCTTCTTCAGCTCATTATCTGGTTCGGAAGGACGAAATAAGCTGCGTATACGATCGCAAGCAGAGCGCCAAGTACTAAGCACTGCAAGCCGATCAAGAGCCAAAACAATGCCGGACTGTCATATCCTGACAGTACAACGCCCACGCCCATCTGTACCTGCATCGTGCGATAGGCTATTGAATAAACGCCACTACGGATAATAAAGATGTCACCTGCATCTGGGTGCGGGCTCGCTGAAATTACGTCTGATCATCGGCCGAATACGTCAATTGCAGACCCAGCGAAATGCTAAAATTTGAACGAGCGATGAGGTCGGCTTGGGGTCATGAGCGGAATTGGTCGAAACGAGACTATCCCTGGACGGTTTAAGCTGCTGCATGAAAAGTGGTATGCTATGAGCCGCGGGCTATGACAAGCGGTCGGTTTCGATGAAGTATGCACAGAGAGTAGTGCTCCACGCACCATCTTGGGAGTCGTCGAAGCTTTCGGCCTTTGTTGAACAGTGCATCCAAGACAGAGTTATATTGGTCTGCGTTGTTGGGCCAGACTGCCGCAGAGTGGAGGACGTGATTGATGAACTGGTTGTCGGTCTCGGTGATGATCCTATCCGATTCATAAACACGACCTCGCATCCAAGCGAGTCGGTTGAAGAAGTACGATCGTTTGCGGAAGCTTGGACTTTGGACGTCGATACAAATCTGCCAGTGCAGGTAGTCACGCTGTAGCGGCTCTGCGGCCGCGACCTTCTCCTTGCTATCGAAACGTGTCTGCTTCGGGTCACGAGCTGCCTTCCCGAACGAGCTAGCGTCACGGCCAGTGTACCTCAGATAGTTGCCGACTTGATGCAGCGCCGCAAGTCGGCAGGCTCCAGGCCATTCACGGCCCGGTCGCGCGGCCCTGTCACGTCCGCAATTCGCCCTTCTCGGACCTTCCGGCCGCCGCCAAAGACGTCGGCCTGCTGGGCTTGAGCGGATATGCTTCTCGAGACTCGTGCGGGCCCGGAGCCAGGCGCGCACGACCGACAAGTCAACCTCTGATGCGATGCGCCCAAAATCTGATTTCACTCACCGCCTCAAGCACATCACCCTTGTCCAGTCCTCCCACGGAAAATATTCTACTTTCGTTTTTCAGAAAAACATGATTGACTATGCGCATCCCGTCCCGCCATGAGGGGCGCTTCGCGATCGTCACGAGACGTGGGTGCGGGATGCGGTGGGTGCATTGGATCGCAGCGCGAGCAATCGTGCGGACGAACGAGCCCGATGCGCCGGCGAAATCGTAGGGTCCTGGCCTCCCGGTGCTGAGGCCAAGCGGACGGTGACGATGATCCGTTCGTGACGGGGGCAAGACAGCCGGTCCCCGGGGAGAGGACGTATAAGCCGCCCAACCATCGCGCGGGGAATGCCGGGAGGCGGGCTCAAGCGGTGGTCGCAACACCAAGTGTTTTCATTCGTGACAGCAGCTCGTCAAGCGCCTCTGCTGGAGTTTTCCATCCTAGCGTCTTTCTCGGTCGGGAATTGAGCGCTGCGGCCACGGCGGCGATCTCGTCAGCATCGTAGACGCTCAGATCGGTACCTTTCGGGAAGTACTGCCGCAGCAGGCCATTCGTGTTCTCGTTCGTGCCACGTTGCCAGGGGCTTCTTGGATCGCAGAAGTAGATCTGAAGGTCTGTATCGATCTTGAGGTCACTGTGTTGAGCCATTTCGGTCCCCTGATCCCAGGTTAGCGAGCGGCGGAGTTCTTTGGGCAAGGTGACGATGGTGCGCGTGATCGCATCGCGTACCGCTTCAGCTCCGTGTCCGGAGAGCGCAGGCCCATCCTTCGTACGTGGGCCGTCGTCAAACCCCGGCAACCGTGGAAGGTGTAGGAGCATTGTAAACCGCGTGCTGCGTTCGACCAGCGTGCCGATTGCCGAGCTGGCGGAGCCGACGATCAGATCTCCTTCCCAATGTCCCGGCACAGCTCGATCCGCGACTTCGGCCGGACGCTCACTGATCATGATCTCCGGCGATATGAAGCCTTTGCTGCGCTTCCGCGTACGCGCTCGGGGCACGCGCAGCGCACGTCCCGTTCGCAAACAGGACGACAACTCGCGTTTCAGCGCTCCTCGGCCCTGAACAAAAAGCGCCTGGTAAATGGCTTCGTGGCTGATGCGCATCGCCTCGTCATCCGGGAAGTCGATCGGCAAGCGCCGGGCAATCTGCTCGGGACTCCACGCTTTCGTCCACCCCTGATCCTGGCTAGAGCCCGCACGACCGGCCTTCCGCCGAACGCCGCCTGGAGGCGCGACAAACCCTGCAAGCCGCTCTTCAACATAAGCGCGCAAGGCGGCGTTGCTTGCAAGCTTGCTCGGCTTAGGACGCCGGGCCGATCGATCTGCATGCCACTGGGCGGCCGTCGCCCGATAGGCCATCTTGCCGCCGTGCGTGGCTGCATTGCGATCGAGTTCACGGGAGATGGTCGAGGGAGACCGATTGAGGCGCCGTGCTATCTCTCGTACAGAATGGCGCTGCGCATTCAGCAGCGCAATCTCTTCGCGCTCAGAAAAGGAGAGGTGCCGTCCGGAGAGCGGCTTCGCTGAAGGTCGGAACATTGCCGGTGCCACGCCGCCCGCTTTTCGAAATAATCGGGGGCCGACAGCATCCGATAATCCAGCAGCCAGCGCAGCATTCTCGCTGTTCAATCCAGCGGCAATCCCACGCCAAAATTTCTGCTGTTCCGCACGCCCCGCAACTGGTGGGCGCCCCAATGATCCCAGCTTGCCCCGCGTTGACCGTTTCTTTCGAATGCCCATCGCAACCTCCTCATCGAGTGTTGCGACGACCAATTGAATCCACCGGGATGTCTCGGCTGAACCTGTGGTACCTGCCGCCTGCATTTTTTTCGCAGGCGGGCCATGGGGGCGGCCAGCTCCCGGCATTCCCTGCGCCCTCTTCGTCGATGAGGGCGAAACGACCCGCACAACTCGGACGCACGGAGCGCCGCGAGGCCGAATGACTGCGTTCTAAGAAGCACTCATCGCAGATGTCGGCGCCCGCAGCGTCGAGGCGGTGGAGAGACGATGGACGTCCCGCATGACAGCGCGCACAAACGCCACGGCTGTCGACCATTGGCCCGGTGGATTTCGGCGCCGAGTTGCCTCAGGCGTTCAGCCGGTCGATGTGCACCTTGCCGGCCTTCATCACCAGCGGAATGTGATCGCCCTGGCCGAGCAGGCACGAGACGTCGCGCAGCGGATTGCCCTCGACCACGAGCAGGTCGGCGAAGGCGCCGGGCACGATCCGGCCGAGCTTGCCCTCCATGCCCAGCACCTCGGCGCCGATCACGGTCGCGCTGGCGATGACCTCGCGGGGACCAAGGATCTCGGCGCGGATCCGGAATTCATCGCTCTGCAGGCGCTGGGAGGGTCCCAGGAGATCGCTGCCGAAGCCCATCTTGACGCCGGCGTCGCGGTAGATGCCGAGCGAGCGCAGACCGGCATCGCGGACATCGGCGATCTTGGCGACGCTCTCCGGCGGCAGGCCATACTGCGCGCCTTCATTGGCGAGCGCCTCATAGGTGACGAGCGTCGGGACGACATAGACGCCCTTCTCGGCCATCAGGCGCGCGGTCGGAAGGTCGACCAGATTGCCATGCTCGATGGTGCGCACGCCGCAATGGACGGCGCGGGCGATGGCTTCCGCCGTGTAGGCATGCGCCAGGACGTAGGTCTGCCGCGCGCGGGCCTCGGCGACGATGGCGCGGATCTCGTCCTCCGAGTAGCCGAACGCACCGACGGGATCGGTCGGCGAGGCCACGCCGCCGGACGCCATGATCTTGATCTGGTCGGCGCCCATCTGCAGCTCCTCGCGTACCGCCTTGCGCACCGCATCGACGCCATCGGCCACCCGGGCCAACGCACCGACGCGCACGCAGCAGGGACAGGGTGCGTTGTCGGACAGGAAATCCGTGCGCGCCCGCATGTCGCCATGGCCGCCGGTCTGGCTGAGCGCGCGGCCGGAGACGAACAGCCGCGGGCCCTCGGTGAGGCCGGTGTCGACCGCCTGCTTCAGCGGATAGCCGGCGCCGCCGGCGTCACGCACCGTCGTAAAGCCCCGCCGCAGCATGCCCTTGAGCAGCAGCGCCGAGCGCAGGGTCACCAGCACGTTCGGCATCTGCACTTGCTGTGCGAGATTGAGTTCGACCGCGATCGCATGGACGTGCAGATCGATCAGGCCGGGCATCAGCGTCTTGCCTTGGAGATCGATGGTCTGGTCGACGCTGGTCTGCAGCGGCTTGTCCGACACCTCCTTGATCAGATCGTCCTCGACCAGCACGTGATGGCCTTCGCGCAGCTCCGGCTGCAGCGGGTCGAGCAGAGCGGCATTCTTGAACAGGATGGTCGGCATCAAGGTGTCCTCGATCGGAACGAAGCATACGTCAGCGCGCGGAGCGGGCCGGCGATGACGGTGTTCTCCCCTATCCTGTCCTGCGGCCTCGAGCCAGCCCGGGACGGAATACCTGTCTTCTCAGCCGATCGACATCAGGCTGGCATTGCCGCCGGCGGCCGCGGTGTTGGTGGAGAGACTGACTTCGGTGACCAGCCGGTCGAGATCGTAGCAGCCGTCGCTGGCGCGCGGCGTGACGAGCGGAACGATCGGTCCGGGGCGCGTGGCAAGGTCGCGACCGAGCGCGATCAATTCATCCGCCTCGCCGTCGGAAAGCACGGCCCCGAGATCGGGGAGAGCCCGCCAGCTATCGACGATCCGCAGGCGGCCGCGCAGCCGGCTGGTGAGCGGTCCCAACACGGCACAAGCAGGGCTGGCGCGTTCGACGAACGCGTCGTTTCCGGTCATCAGAATGACGCCGATCTGGACCAGCAACGCCTGCTCGCTTCTCGCCAGCGCAGCGACGACGCCGCGCGCGGTGATGCGATAGATGTTCTGTTCGCCGACGGGTCCTGGCAACTCGATCTCGAGCCCGGCCAGCACCTGGGGCCCATGCGCCTCGCATGCCAGCGCCGCCGCGGCATGTCCGCTGGCGCGCAACCCGTCGAGGTAAGAGCGCAAGACCGCGTCAGACTGCGACGCCATGAGCCGCTGGCGCGGCGGCGCCGCGAACAGCCGGCGCAGATACAGCGGACCGCCGGCCTTCGGCCCCGTCCCCGACAGACCGGAGCCGCCGAACGGCTGCACGCCGACCACCGCACCGATCACGTTGCGGTTGACGTAGATGTTGCCGGCCGCGCTGTGGCTCGAGGCGCGGGCAATTGTCTCCGTGATCCGCGAATGGATGCCGAAGGTCAGGCCATAGCCGGTGAGGTTGATCGCGTCGATGAGGTCAGCGAGCTGCTCGCGACGGTAGCGCAGGACGTGGAGGACGGGGCCGAACACCTCGCGCTCGACATCGAATATGTTGCCGATTTCGATGATGGTCGGCGCGACGAACGTGCCATGCGCCGCCTGCGGCGGCAGCGGCAGCCGCTCCACGGCATGGCCGCGCGCCTGCATCGTGGCGACATGCGCATCGAGCGTGTCGCGGGCCTCGCCGCTGATCACCGGGCCGACATCGACCGACAACGACGCGGGATTGCCGAGTTCAAGCTCGCGCAGCGCGCCGCGCAGCATCGACAGGATGCGGTCGGCGACGTCCGCCTGCAGGCAGAGGATGCGCAGCGCCGAACAGCGCTGGCCAGCGGAGTCGAAGGCGGAAGCGATGACATCGCCGACAACCTGCTCGGCGAGCGCCGAGGAATCCACGATCAGCGCGTTCTGGCCGCCGGTCTCGGCGATCAGCGGCACGGGCTGTCCATGGACGGTGAGGCGCTCGGCAAGCTGTTTCTGGATCAGCCGCGCGACGTCGGTCGATCCCGTGAACATCACGCCCTGCACGCTGTGATCGCCGACCAGCGCCGCGCCGACGCGGCCGTCGCCCGGCAGCAATTGCAGGACATCCGCCGGCACGCCGGCCTCATGGATGATGCGGACGGCCTCGGCGGCGATCAGCGGCGTTTCCTCGGCCGGCTTGGCCAGCACGGGATTGCCGGCCGCGAGTGCGGCCGCGATCTGGCCGGTGAAGATCGCGAGCGGAAAATTCCACGGGCTGATGCAGACCACGGGACCGAGCGGCCTGGGAATGTCGCCGTCGCGCAGCGCTTCGATCTCGCTCGCATAATAGCGCAGGAAATCGACGGCTTCGCGCACCTCGCCGACGGCGTTGGCAAAGGTCTTGCCCGCTTCGCGCACGATCAACCCGATCAGGACGAGGCTACGCGCCTCCATCGCGTCCGCCGCGGCGCGCAGGCATGTTGCGCGCACGCCTGCGCTGGTCGCGGCCCAGACCGTCCCGGCATTCACGGCCCGCGACAGCGCGACCTCGATCTCTGTCGCCGTCGCATCCCTGACCGCGCCGACGACGTCACGACGATCGGCCGGATTGCGAATGAGGCGCGCGCATGCGCACTCCGTCGCCCCGGACGGGACTGCCTTCCAGTCGCGGCGCTCGCTCGTTGCCAGCCCTGCGCCGAGACGCGCCAGCGCGCTCTCGTCGGAGAGATCGAAGCCGGCCGAGTTCACGCGGCCCGGGCCGAACAGGTCGGGCGGACGCCTGATCTTGTCGTGGGGGGCACCGGGGCGTTCCGACGCGCGAACGATGGCGACCGGATCTGCGATCAGATCGTCGACGGACACGGCCGGATCGGCGATGCGGTTGACGAAGGAGGTGTTGGCGCCGTTCTCCAGCAGCCGGCGCACGAGATAGGCCAGCAGCGTCTCATGCGAGCCGACGGGGGCGTAGACGCGGCATGGGCGGCCGAGCCGTGCCGGCCCGACGACCTCCTCATAGAGCGGCTCGCCCATGCCGTGCAGGCACTGGAATTCGTACTGGCCGCGCTCGTAGTTGGGGCCGGCCATCTCGACGATCGATGCCAGCGTGCGCGCATTATGCGTCGCGAACTGCGGGAACACGGCGTCGGGCGCGCCCAGGAGTTTGCGGGCGCAGGCGAGGTACGACACGTCGGTATGGTGCTTGCGCGTGAAGACCGGAAAGTCCTCCAGGCCATCGACCTGGGCGCGCTTGATCTCGCTGTCCCAATAGGCGCCCTTGACGAGACGCACCATCAGCCGGCGCTGCGAGCGCCGCGCGAGGTCGATGAGCCAATCGACGACGAAGGCGCAGCGCTTCTGATAGGCCTGGATGACGAAGCCGATGCCATTCCAGCCGGCAAGATCCGGATCGAGGCAGAGCGCCTCGAGCAGATCGAGGGACAGGTCGAGACGGTCGGCTTCCTCGGCGTCGATGTTGAGGCCGATGTCGTAGCGCCGCGCGAGCAGCACCAGCCGCTTCAGTCGCGGCAGCAACTCGTCCATGACGCGGCCGCGCTTGATGCTGACATAGCGCGGATGCAGCGCCGAGAGCTTGATCGAGATGCCCGGCCCTTCGTAGATGCCGGCACCGGCCGAATGGCGCCCGATCGCATGGATCGCCGTCTCGTAGGCCGCGAAGTAGCGCGCGGCGTCTTCCGCCGTCGTCGCCGCCTCCCCGAGCATGTCGTAGGAGTAGCGGAAGCCCAGCGCTTCCCACGGCCGGCCGTTGGACAACGCCGCGTCGATGGTCTGCCCGGCAACGAACTGCTCGCCCATCAGGCGCATGGCGAGCGTCACGCCCTTGCGGATGATCGGCTCGCCGCCGCGGGCGATGAGCCGCGTGACGGCCGAGGCCAGGCTATCCTCGCTCGTCGCGGCCGTCAGCTTGCCGGTGACGATCAGGCCCCAGGTTGCCGCGTTCACCAGCAACGACGGGCTGTGCCCGATATGGGCGCGCCAATCGCCGGTCGCGATCTTGTCCCGGATTAGCGCATCGCGCGTCGCCGTGTCCGGGATCCGCAGCAGCGCCTCGGCCAGGCACATCAGCGCGACGCCCTCCTGGCTCGACAGCGCGTATTCGTGGATCAGTCCCTCGACCCCGCCGGATTGCGCCTTGCCGCGCAGACGCAGGACGAGATCGCGCGCGAGATCGGCCGCTCGCGCCGACGATTCCTCCGGAAGCGCGGCGAGATCGAGCAGCGGCGCGATGCAGTCCGGCTCTGCGCGACGATAGGCCGAGGTGATCGCAGCGCGCAGCCCGATCTGGCGCTGAACCTGGGCATCGAACGCGGCGAACGGTCGTGGCGACGACTGCGACATGACCCGTCTCCTCTGAAGCGATCCCCGTCACTCGCCATGCTTACGCGGCGTTGGCGCACGTCGCGAGCGACGGATAGCGCTACCGCCCGATCAACTGATCGGCATAGTAGCCGATGGTCTTGCGATAGATCACCGCCCTGTTCCACTCGCGCATCGCCTCGAAATTGGCCGAGCCCTCGTCATAGGGCGCGCCCATCTTGAAGCCGTTGCTGTGCAGCAGGTTGGCGGTCGAGGCCAGCACGTCGGCGGTGGAGTGGCGCAGATCGACGCGGCCGTCGCCATCGAAATCGACGCCGTATTTGATGTAGGACGACGGCAGGAACTGGGTCTGGCCGATCTCGCCGGCGAAGGCGCCGACGAGGTCGCGCAAGGTGAGATCGCCGCGCTGCACGATCTTCAGCGCCGCGAGCAGCTCGCCCTGGAACAGCTCGGTGCGGCGGCAGTCATGCGCCAAGGTCGCAAGCGTGCGGATCACCGGCAGCTTGCCCATGTCGCCCTTGCCGAAATCGGTCTCCAGCCCCCAGATCGCGACCAGGATCTGGCGCGGCACGCCATATTGCTGCTCGATGCGCGACAGCAGCGCGGCGTGCCGCTGCAGCATCGCGCGCCCGCCATTGATGCGGCCGGCGCCGACGCGGGTCGAGACGTACTGCTCGAAGCTCTTGTTGAAGGTGTAGCGCTGGCGGCGGTCGAAGGCGAGCACGGCCGGATCGAGCGTCACGCCCGACAGCGCCTGGCTAATCGTGCCGCTTGAGACGCCGGCGCTCTGCGCCTCCGCCGAGACGCCCGCGATGAAGGTATTGAAGTCGCCGCCGCAGCGCGCGGCGAAAGCGGGAGAGGCAAAGGAGAGGATCGCGACGGCAACAAGGAATCGGACAACGGACATGAGGAGAAAGGTCCCTGCATGAGAGCATGATGACGGCAGGCCGGCGGCGGACGCCGTCACAATGCCTGATTTGGTGGTACCAGGCCAGCCGGTGAGCGACAGCCACCGAACCGCATCCTATCGTCATCTTTTTTTGAACGGTCGGCGGTCTCGTCGCCACTCATGCAGGGCGTGCCTCGTCCGACGTCGCGGCGTTTTCGCGCGCCGATCCAAGCACGCGTTCTGAAAACCACGAGCGTCGCCACTTTTCGGGAGAGGTCCCCATGACGATGATGTTCCGGCTCGGCACACTGGCACAGCTCACCTTGGTCGCGGCCCTGATGTGTCACGGCCTGGCGCCCGCGGCCGCTCAGCCCGGCGATGTGGCGGGCGCAAAGGATTACCCCGGGATCGGCCGCTTCGCCGGCAGCGTGATCACCGGCTATGTCGCCAAGGATTTCGATGCGGTGCGGCTGCAGGCGGCGCCGTTCAAGGCGGACAAGGCGACCGACGAGCGACGCCTGGAGGGTCACGTCACCCGCATCGCCTATCGCACCGCGCCGGGTCCCTCGATCCTCGAAGTGTCGCGCAATTTCGAAAACCAGCTCGCCAAGGCCGGCTTCGAGAAGCTCCTCGCCTGCGACACCGATGCCTGCGGCGGCATTCCCTTCACCGAGGCGATCGACCTGCTGCCGGTTCCGCAGATGTGGGCCGATGGCTTCGACTACCGCTATTTTGCCGGCCGCAAGGAGGCCGGCGGCCGCGAGACCTTTGCCAGCGTGCTGGTCAGCCAGAACAACCAGCAGATCTACGCCCAGCTCACCGTTGCCGAGCTCGGCGCGATGGAGAACAAGATGGTCAGCGCCGCCGAGATGGCGAAGGGCCTAGGCGACAAGGGCCACATCGCGCTCTATGGCATCTATTTCGACACCGACAAGGCCACGATGAAGCCGGAGAGCCGGCCGACGCTGGAGCAGATCGCGCAGTTGCTCGCCGGCCAGCCGCAGCTCAGCGTCTTCATCGTCGGCCATACCGACAACCAGGGCAGCTACGACTACAATCTCGATCTGTCGCGGCGCCGCGCCGAGGCGGTCGCCGCCGAGCTGGCGCGGAGCTACCGCATTGCGCCGGCGCGGCTGCGTACCGCGGGCGTGGGTTTGCTGGCTCCGGTCGGCAGCAATGCAACCGATGCCGGCCGCGCCCTGAACCGCCGCGTCGAATTGGTGGCGCCGTGAAGCGCAGGGCGATCGCATATGAGGATTGAGGCTCGTGCCAGATCTCTCCACTCCGTCATGCCCGGGCTTGACCCGTCATGACGACTTGGAAACAGACGGGCGCAAAACAAAGATCGCCATTGCGACCGCCCTGCCCTGAAGCGGGTGCCTGGGGCAAGGTGCCCTGGCGGACGTTTGATCCGGATCAAGACTGCGCCATCGTCGCTTTCTAAGCTGCTGAGAGGCAAAAGGAGATGACGCATGCTCGGAATAACCCTCTCCGCCCACCAGATCCGCTCGGCGCCACCTGAGGTGCGGCGCTGGATCGAGCATCAGGTGCTCGCAGGCCTCAGGCTCGGCCCGGAGGCGCAGGACGCGCCCACGCCCGCGCTCCCCGTGCCGGGCGCGCATCTCGTCGCCTGCACCGCCGACGACGCCGCCAATATCCTGGCGCAGATCCAGGGCGTGCTGCCGGCCGTCAACGTATTCTTCGAGTTCGGACGTCCCGGCATCGTGCTGGGGCAGCCCCCTGTCATGATGTTCCGCCTGATCGACCTCCTGTATCATACAAGGCTGCAGAACATCGGCCAGGTGATGGCGACGCTGGAGATGATCAACAGGGCGCTGATCGAGGCGAGGCGCGATCCCTCCGCACGCTTCTGCGGCTTCGACAATGAGGGCCATTGCCTGATCGTACCAGAGACCCAGCGCGCCATCGCCAGCGTCTGGCAGGCTGTGATCGCCAAACAGCACGGCGTCGCCGAGGGCGAGGCGGCGTGAGGCCGCGGCTCCGGTTTCAATGAGGCGTCATCCGGAGCGCGCGGGGGCCCGGAATGACGGAGCGAGATGTGCCGCGGGCGCCTCGTGCGCGCGAGGTCAGTGGACAAGAGAGGGCCGCCGGGACACTCCCGCCTCCTGTCCCAAATCGACGCGCCCGGCGCGGCGCAGCCATGCCCGCCCCGAGCGGCTCCGGCCTTGAGCCGGTCGCGGACGGTGCTACGATATCGTTGTCGTTCACGATCCCTCGGGAGATCGCCGATGCAGCACAATCAACGCAAGCGCCGATTGCTCCAGATCCCTCTGTTCCGCCTGCTCGCGATCAACCTCGCGCTCGGCCTCGGCATGGCCGTGGTGCTGGTCGGCGGATTGCTGCTGCTCGATCCCTGGGGCCTGCGTCACCTGATCTTCGCCGACCACTCGCCCGGCGTCGCGATCGGCCTCTTGCTCGGCTCGTTCTTCGTCACCTTCGGCTCGACCGCGATGGGCACCGCGATCATGGCGCTCGGCCGCAGTGATGATGAGGACGGTCCGAGCGGCGGCACGCGGGTGCATGCCCAGGTCAAGGTGCGGCGGCGTTAGAGTCGAACTGTTGCTGCACAGACGGTGCGCTCCCTCGCCCCGCTTGCGGGGAGAGGTGAAAAGCTGAGCTCGGCGCGAGATCCTCTCAATCGTCGCCTCACCAATGCCCCCTGCGCTTGTTCCAGGCGAACAGCACATCGGCAAACCGGTCGTAGCCGAAGCGCGTCAGCGGGCGCACCAGGCGGTTGCCGAACAGCGTGGCGAGCCAGCCCTCGCCGGGCGTCAGCGCCCACAGCAGCAGCGCCACGTCGGCGCCGGTGATCAGCTGCCCCTCCTCGTCGGTGGCGTGCAGGCGGCGGCGGACGTCGTCGACGTCGACACCGAACTCAGCCAGCGCCTGCGGCTCTTCGTTGATGTCCTTGAACACGACCCGCCCCGACTTCACCAGCGCCAGCAGCTTGTTGCGCTGCCAGTCGATGCCGGCGTCGCAGACCGGGCAGCGCGTGTTGTACCAGATGGTGAGTTGGGGCATCGACATGGGCTGCATTCGCGGCGGGGTGAGACGTCCACGATGAACGCACTTTCATCCGGCAAAATCGAGGAGTTTCGGGACCCCGCCGGCCGGTCCGTGATCGCTCTGGCCACCCCGCCGATTCCGCGAAAACCATATGACAAAAAAGTCAAATTCGGGCAGCGGATAAGCATTTTCTTGCATTGACCGGACCGGCCCCGCCGCCGTAAAGCGCCTCCATGGCGAAAAAACCCGGCTCCAATCCCAAAGGCGAATTCGCCTTCTTCAACGTGACCTACGAGGACGGCTCGCAGCGCTCCAACCGCCGCGTCCCGGCCGAGCTGCTCGGCGGCCTCGACGGCGACGAGCCGGCGCGCGGCTTCATCATGGAGCAGGACCGCGACATCGCAGAAAAATCCGGCCGCCCGCCGCTTCAGATCAAGTCGCTGGAGCGCGTCGGGGCGAAGAAGAAGTAGATCAGCCGCGCTGCCGTAGGGTGGGCAAAGCACGCAGCGCGTGCCCACCATCAGGTGCCTGCCGCGACACTCGGTGGGCACGGCGCGCCACACCGTCCCCAGCCTAACCACCGTACCAGCGCCTTTGCCCACCCTACGGCAGTGCGCTATGCCGCTTGCTTCTGGCGCTCCGGCAACAGAGCGCTGTCGCCAGCGTCCATCTCCCTCGGCCGGTTGATCAGGCTGACCAGCGTGTAGCTGATGATCAGCAGCAGAAACCACGAGCCGAGCTTGGCCGGCGACACCATGGTCCAGCCATGCGCCTGCTGCGGATAGAGCCAGACCCGCGTGAAGGTGCCGACGTTCTCCGACAGCCAGATGAACAGCGACACCAGGAAAAGCCCGAGCAGCAGCGGCATCGCGCGGTGCACGCGCCAGACCTTGAAGTGAACCGTCGCCGGCGCGAACAACAGCGCGGCCCAGCCGAACAGCACGAGCCTCAGATCGAGCCCATAGTGGTCAGTGAAGAAGTTCAAGTAGATGGCCGCGCTCAGGCCGATCAGCCCGCGCCGCGACGGATGGCCGGTGAAGCGAAAATCAAAGAGACGCCAGACGCGGCAGAGATAGCTGCCGATGCAGGAATACATGAAGCCGGAGAACAGCGGCACACCGCCGAGCCGGATGAGGCTCGGCTCGGGATAGATCCAGGAGCCGGTCGCGGTCTTGAACAGCTCCATCACTGTCCCGACGAGGTGATAGATCAGGATGATCTTCGCCTCCTCCCAGGTCTCGAGCTTTGTGGCGAGCAGCGCGGCCTGAACACCGAGCATGCAGAGAAAGAGGAAATCATAGCGCGCGAGCGGTGCGGTCGCCGGATAGAACTGCCACGTCAGCAGCATCAGCGCCACCGCGATGCCGCCAAACAAGCAGGCCCAACCCTGCTTCACGCCGAAGCGGAGGAATTCGTAGAGGAAGGTGGTCGAGGGCGTTTCAGCTGCGCGCGCGGCGAGACGTGCTTCAGCGGCGATGAAGGGACGCAGCGGCACCCAGATGGCGGCGGCGCTAGCGCGCGCTGCGGCCGATGAAAACGCGTCGTCATGCATGGGAATCGGCGTCCGGTGAGGCGCCGATTCCTAGCAGTCGATCGCCCAACGCCGTCTGCGCAAAGTTCGGCCTCTCGCGGCAAGGACACGGACATTTACGGACAAGACGTCGTGTCGGGCAACCAGGACACCACGGGGCCGCCTTTTTGCAGCGAAAGATTAGTGCACTTTCACCGTAACCTGTCTCGGCGATGCCTGACACTCCAACATCGCACTTTCGGCACGAAAGATTATTGCAGCCTCACCGTAACGTACTTCTACAGCATCTCCCCTATATGAATTGGAGAAACAATACCGCTCTTTACCAATTCCTGTACGTGACCATCGCCAACGTAATCTTCCGAACAGCCCAATAGCAGCGAGTGACGGGGCCTGCTAACCGCGACGTAAAGTTGATTTCTCCCCACAACTCCGGCTAAATCGAAGCAACTAAGATCAGGTACAATCACAACATCGAATTCAAGCCCCTTCGCCTCGCGCACTTCCGTGAAATGAACGTCGTTGCGCCTAGTTAGATCATCGCGACGCGACAATAGTGCTGGACGGTGATAGACATCCAAATCCGCACGCAATAGTTCATACCAGCGCCTAGCACTATCTTCGGACGACGTAATTACCGCCACGGTCGCATACGAATCAACGGCTTGCAGCTTCTCGACAATCAACTTTGACATCGAGCTACAATCCTTAAACGCATGCAGCGCGGCGGCGCATCCATTACCCAACACACATTTAATCTTATCATCCCCCAGCAGAACCGACCGCACTGCCGCACTGAATCGCTCTAGTTCAGATCGCTGACGGAAGTTCTTATCCAGAAAAACAGTAGAATTTCGCAGATTTCTGGGAACAAACGGAAATAGACGCTCAAAACCATCAACTCCCATTGCCTGAAGCTGCTGGTGACGATCACCGGACAGCGTGATTTGGTGGTAACTGTCGGTAACAACCATCCCCATGAGCAAAACCTCTGTTTCTCTAAAATCTTGCACTTCATCTATGAACGCAGCTGTCTTCGTACGCATCTGGTAAAGAAAAGACGGCGCATCTTGACGATCAAACCCGTCGGCAACCATCGCCGAGAGAACGATGAAGTTCACGAGATCAAGATCGGAAAAAGCTCGACTCTTCTCGTCCTCAACGGAAACTTCCGCCTGAAACGAATTTATCGTTTTCAACAACTCTTGCGCATCAACACCTTCACCTTCAAACGCCTCTGTTATGCACTCCGATAGATGCTTTGACTTAACCGAAGCTATGACAGAGTCCGCAACAGAAATCATACTAAGCAGCGATCGTCCAAGCGGAGAGACAATGCGCCGATCTCTTTCGTCGAGCATCTCCTTGAGCGCCTCACGCAGATCCTCCCGCACAACTCTGAGCGTTTCACGACTCATCCGAGATTCGATTTCTAGCTGGCGCGCCCTGTACTCCGCCTCCATTGCTGCATCGACCAACCTACTTGCAAGCTTATGCAGATTGAATCTCGTCTGAGATTTATCGATTTGAGCGTGCTTCAGCTCCTCGGCGACCAATCGAATAGCTT
The DNA here is from genome assembly GCF_032484535.1 of Bradyrhizobium sp. SZCCHNS3016. Taxonomy (NCBI): domain Bacteria; kingdom Pseudomonadati; phylum Pseudomonadota; class Alphaproteobacteria; order Hyphomicrobiales; family Nitrobacteraceae; genus Bradyrhizobium; species Bradyrhizobium sp. SZCCHNS3016. The sequence continues at coordinate 354,272 of NZ_JAUETE010000002.1, read as the reverse complement.
CACTAACTGCCGGTCGGAGACCCTTTTCCTGCGTTATGAAGCTAAGCAGGGTTTCCCCAATTGTTTTGGCAACGACGGCGTCCAATGCCAGTAACCACGCCAGCTTGGCGCGATAAGGCGAAACTGGCGCTTGGCTTCGCTTGAACTTCTTAGTCAAACCATATCGATTTGAGAGATCAGACCGAAAATCTTGAAAATCTCGTATCGGCAAGTGATCGAGCCCAAGCTCGGAAGCCGTCTCTTTTAGGTAGCGCCTTAGGCTATGACTGAGAACAAAGCCAACCATATTCGCGGGAGAAAAATCACGGGCAGGAGCCCCCCTCAGACCGTAGAAGGCCAACTCTTGGCCAGTCGCGAAATTTGCAAAGAACTTTAGTCGACCGAGCGCGATTGAGGTCTTACCCGAGCCTGCAATACCCTCCACGAAAGTAAGCCCTCTCGGCTTGTTTAGGGCACCTTCTTGCTTCGATGTTGTTCTGGTAAAGAATTGATGGCTAAGAGACGAGGTTTCAGAACTTCCTAAATATATGCCCTGCCATTTCTCGAGCCATACACTTGCCGATGGTAGAACCTGGGATACGGCGCTTGAAGCCTGCTTCCGCTCATCACTGACGAGCTCTCCTTCGGTCAACCCGCCAACAAAAGCTCGAAGATTTTCAACCGAGATCGCCTTCTTGTTCCCCAACAGCCTTAGCAGCATTAGTCGAAAGTTCGGTCGCTGCGTCGAAGACAGCAGACTCGTTGGGCCATCGAAGGTTCTGACTTCTGTGGCAACAAAGTATCGATACCCCCCGGGGGCCGACACCTCGCTTTCATCTCCTGGGTCCGCCGTGACAAGCGCTGAGGCAATCGGTGAGTTTCGCGCGAGAACATTGCAGCCGTCCTCGACAAAACCTACGTTTGCCTGAGAAATTCGGTACTCAAAGTTCTTTTTCGTTTTTCCGTTTTCGTCGATTTCCTCACCGATCACTGTCCTGCCGTAGCAATGTTTGGCAAGCTCCTCATATCCCTTACGTGTAGAATATTGTGATTCTTGGAGTGCTACTTCGACGTCTCGGTCCTGACGATCAACCATGGGCCTTCGGGTTAGGAGGGCACCTATAGTGGTTGATAGGCCGCGCGAAAGCTTTTCAAGAATACCGAACTCCTGCTTTGACGCTACTACTTCCGGCTTCTCCTGCTTTTTCGGAGTCTTTTGGACCGACATTCAATCCTCCAGCCGATTTTAGATGCGGAGCGCGCTACTGCGACCCCTGTATAGCCCTTCTACCCTTAGTGGACTCTAGTGATCTAGCACTACTAAATTGATGGTCCTACTTACGGACAAAAACGGCGGACCGTTCGGCCCGCCGTTTTGTTACCCTAGAAGCCCAAGCAGTGGCCGGGCGCAACAATACACGCTTTCAGTTATCCAAGAAGCTCCGCAGCTTCCTTGACCGGCTCGGATGCTTCAGCTTCCGCAGCGCCTTGGCCTCGATCTGACGGATACGTTCGCGCGTCACCGAGAACTGCTGGCCGACCTCTTCCAGCGTATGATCCGTGTTCATGCCGATGCCGAAGCGCATGCGCAGCACGCGTTCCTCGCGCGGGGTGAGCGAGGCCAGCACGCGGGTAGTGGTTTCGCGCAGGTTGGACTGGATGGCGGCGTCGATCGGCAGGATCGCGTTCTTGTCCTCGATGAAGTCGCCGAGATGAGAGTCCTCCTCGTCACCCACGGGGGTTTCGAGCGAGAGCGGCTCCTTGGCGATCTTCAGGACCTTGCGCACCTTCTCGAGCGGCATGCCGAGCTTTTCGGCGAGCTCCTCCGGGGTCGGCTCGCGGCCGATCTCGTTCAGCATCTGGCGCGAGGTGCGGACGATCTTGTTGATCGTCTCGATCATGTGCACGGGGATGCGGATGGTGCGGGCCTGATCGGCGATCGAGCGGGTGATCGCCTGCCGGATCCACCAGGTGGCGTAGGTTGAGAACTTGTAGCCGCGGCGATACTCGAACTTGTCGACCGCCTTCATCAGGCCGATGTTGCCTTCCTGGATCAGGTCGAGGAACTGCAGACCGCGGTTGGTGTACTTCTTGGCGATCGAGATCACCAGACGGAGGTTGGCTTCCACCATCTCCTTCTTGGCCTGACGGGCCTCGCGCTCGCCCTTCTGCACCGAGTGCACGATCTTGCGGAACTCGCCGATCTCGAGACCGGTGAGCGCGGCCATCGCCTGCACCTCCTGGCGCAGATCCTTGATGCGGTCCTTCTCGTAATGGACGAAGTTCTTCCAGCCTTTTGCGGAAAGCTTCGAGACGCGGTTGAGCCAGCGCGGATCGAGCTCCGAGCCCTGGTAGTTGCGCAGGAAGTCCTCGCGCGCGACGCCGTGGGAGTCGGCGAGACGCATCAGCCGGCTCTCGAACGAGACCAGCTTCTTGTTGATGTCGTAGAGCTGCTCGACCAGCGAGTCGATGCGGGCCTGGTTGAGGCGCAGCGACTTCACCTCGACGATGATCTCGTCCTTGAGCTTCTTGTACTTGCGCTCCTGCGACGGCGACAGCGACTCGCTCTGCAGCTGGTTGGCGATGTCCTGCTCCTGCAGGCGGCGCAGCTTCTTGTACTCGGATGCGATCTTGTCGAACGTCTCGACGACCTTCGGCTTCAGCTCGGCCTCGATGGCGGCGAGCGACATCTGGTTCTCGAACTCGTCGTCGTCCATGTCGGCTTCGGCCGCCGCCTCGCCGGGGTCCTTCTCCTCGGCGGGCGCGCCGTTCGGTGCGGCACGGAACGGGGTCGGCTGCTGCGGGGCGGCCGGCGGCGCGACCGCGGCCTGGACGTCGCCGCCCTCGGCCGGAGCGCCCTCGCCATTCACGGGCGCGGCGATCTGCGGATTCATGCCGCCCTTGGCCTCAGGGCCGGCATAGGTGGCTTCGAGATCGATGATGTCGCGAAGGAAGATCTTGCCTTCGTTGAGCTCGTCGCGCCAGATGATGATGGCCTGGAACGTCAGCGGGCTTTCGCAGAGGCCCGCGATCATCGCCTCGCGGCCGGCCTCGATGCGCTTGGCGATGGCGATTTCGCCCTCGCGCGACAGCAGCTCGACGGTGCCCATCTCGCGCAGATACATGCGCACGGGATCGTCGGTGCGCTCGCCGGGCTCCGACTTCTTGACCTCGGTGACGGCCTTCTGGGTGATCTCGACGAGCTCGTTGTCGGTCTCGTCCTCGCCGTCGTCCTTCTCGTCGGAGTCGTCGGCCTCCTCGGCCTCGGTCACATTGATGCCCATGTCGGAGAGCATCGACATGATGTCTTCGATCTGTTCCGGCGAGGTGGTGTCGGAAGGCAGGACCTCGTTGAGCTGATCAAAGGTCACGAAGCCGCGCTTCTTGGCCTGCTTGATCATCTTCTTGACGGCGGCGTCCGACAGGTCGAGCAACGGCGAAGGCGCATCGGCGGCGTCCTTCTCGGGAGCGTCGGCCGCCTTGTCGTCCTTTTCCTTGTCCTTCACCTGCAGCGTCTTTGCCTTCGTGGCCATTCATTGCTCCCGAAACGCGCCCGCTCCGCCCATGGCATCTTCGCCCTTGGCATCGCGGCGCCCGCCTGCTCTACTCAAACTGTTCTCGACGCGGAAAGGGCGGCGCACTTTTAACGTCGCCACCCCCTGAAGTCTGTCGCTGGTGTCGTCCCGTTTTCGGACCGGCGCGCGTTTCTTGCAAAAGCGATACCGGTTTTGCAATCGAATCCGGCGCCCGACATGCAGGCGCGGCGTCCGACAGCGAAACCAACCCATCTGCTGCAGAAAATGCCCCGGACCTCTTAAACTTCGATTAACCCTGTTTTTGCAGCCAAACCATGGATTTGGCGAGTCTTTTCGCGCGGACCTGATACCGCGCCGGCGGACCGGGCCGAAATGTGCTCAACTGGCGACTGGGCGCCGGGCGTCCAGTCTACACGTTGCGGTTGGTACGTCCGGACAGTTCCCCGAAGCCTTCGATCAGCGCTTCGGTACCGTCCATCTCGGCCATCCTGGCCTTCACGTCCCTCAACCAGCCCATGTTCGGCTCGCTCGGCTCCTCGCCCAGCGCCAGCTCGGCATCCTTCAATTCCCTAAGTAAGGAGTGCCATTGCCGATGCAAGGCAACAAGCTGATGCCAGGTCGCAAGAACGTCATCGCGCGCCGCCCCCGACTTGGTCGCCCACACCGCCGCGGTCGTGATCGCCCGCTCAACCCGTTGAAGAAGCTCAGAAAAGCCAGACTTCTCCAGATCGGCCCGCATCTTCTCGGCCTGCTCGTCCGGGTCCGGCGAATGGTGGTGGTCGTGGGCGAAGGCGGCGATGACGGCAGCGCGGAGTTTGTGCGCCTCGGGATGGGCCAGCTCCAGCGCGGCGACCTCCTCCAGGTGATCGTGCAGGAGCCAAGGGTGGTTGATCAGGCACTGCAGGATCAAGGCCTCCCGGCGCGAGATCGCCGAGCGCTGGCCGCGCATGATCGGGCTCATGGCGAGCTGCGGGCTGGCCGCCTGGTAGGGGCCGCGGGCCATCGCCGGGCCTGTGGATGGCGGTCCGCCGCGGCGGCCGCCCCCTGTGGATAACCGCCCCGATTGTCCGGAACCGGGACTGCGGGGGCCAAACCGCCGTCCTGATTCGGCACCGTAGCCGCGGCCAAAGCCCCGGCCGCCGTCCGGGGCGAACGCCCGGTACAACCGGTCGCTGAGGTCCTGCTTGTAGTAGCGCCGTACCACCTCGTCGGCGATGCCGCCGGTGAGCTGGCCGATCCGCGCCTCCAGCGCGGCGCGGCGCTCCGGCGTGTTGAAGCTGCCGCCCTCGACCTCGCGCGACCAGATCACCTCGGCCAGCGGCTTTGCGACTTTGAGCACCTCCTCGACCGCGCCGCGGCCGCCGGAGCGGACGAGGTCGTCGGGATCCTGTCCTTCCGGCAGCAGCGCGAAGCGGAGGCTCTTGCCGGGCTTGAGATGCGGCAAAGCAAGGTCCGCGGCACGATAGGCCGCCTTCTGGCCGGCGCGGTCGCCGTCGAAGCACAGGATCGGCTCGTCGACCATCTTCCAGATCAGCGAAAGCTGGCTCTCGGTGAGCGCGGTGCCGAGCGGCGCCACGGCGCCGGCAAAGCCGGCCGCCACCAGCGCGATGACGTCGACATAGCCCTCGACCACGATCAACGGCGCGCCATTGTGCGCGGCCTGGCGGGCGCTGGGGAGATTGTAGAGGTTGTCGCCCTTGTGGAAGAGCGGCGTCTCCGGCGAGTTGAGATATTTCGCCGGCACGTCCTTCTGCAGCGCGCGGCCGCCGAAGGCGATGACGCGGCCGCGGAGGTCGGTGATCGGGAACATCACGCGGTCTCGGAAGCGGTCGTAGGGCACCGGAATGTCGTCGCCACCGACCAGCAATCCCGCCTCGACCATGTCGGCCACCGGCACGCCCTGGCCGCCGAGATATTCCTTCAAGCCGAACCGATCCGGCGGCGCGTAGCCAAGCCGGAATTGGAGCTGCGTCTGCGGCAGGATCGCGCGATCGGCAAGATAACCGCGGGCGCGCGCGCCATGACGGGACGCCAACGTGTCAGAAAAGAACTTCGCCGCCAGCTCCATCACGTCGTACAGCGTCTTGCGCTGCCGCTCCTGGCGCGCCGCGTCGGGCGTCACCGCGGGCAGCGCCAGGCCGGCGATTCCCGCCAGCCGCTCGACGGCTTCGGGGAAGCTGCAGCCCTCGGTCTCCATCACGAAGTCGAAGATGTTGCCGTGCTTGCCGGACGAGAAGTCGTGATAAAAACCCTTCTGGTCGTTGACGTAGAATGACGGCGTCTTCTCCTGCTGGAACGGCGACAGCCCCTTCCACTCGCGCCCGGCCTTCTTGAGCTTCACGCGCTTGCCGACGACGTCCGAGACCGGAAGCCGGGCGCGCAGCTCATCGAGAAATTCCGGCGTGAAGCGGGCCATGAGCGGGGCGGAGGTCCTGTGGTGATGGCCTAGGCATATAGGCACCCGTGTACGAAATGTGAACTTCCTCCGGCTTGTCCGGGCTATTCACAGGCCAACTCGATCCTCCGGTCATTCCGGGGCGCCCGCAGGGCGAGCCCGGAATAACCGCGTGGAGAGACCGGGTCACGGCGCCAGGAAGCGCCCCGAGACGATGCGGCCGGCTTCGTCCACCGGCCAGTTGTAGACATAGGTCCAGGCTTGGCTGACGCTGCCGTCGGCCAGCGTCACGGCGAGGCACCGGCGCAGATATTCGGTCGGCGCGGTGAAGCCTTCGCCGCAGGCCTCGTACATGTCGAACTCGCGCAGCATCGGCTCGGGCTGGCGCAGCCGGAACAGCTCGCCATGGACGAGATCGGCCGCGTCATCGGACAGCACCAGGCCGGGATAATGCTGGATGCGGTAGAGCCGGGCGTGGCAGCTGGCCTCGGCGACGAAATCGGCATTGGCCGACAGCAGCCGCGCCATCGGATGGTCGAAGCCGCGCATCAGGGTGCCGTAGACGAAGAGCAGATCGGTGGTCATGGCCCGTCTATAGCGGCGATCGCCGGTGATGCGAAGCGGCCGGCCGCGCCCTGCTCCGCTCAGGCAGCCATGATCTCGTCGCTGACGACGTGAAATTTGGTCAGGGTCATCAGGCCAAACGAGGTCGACAGCGCGACGTCGGCGGCGTCCCGTCCGGTCGCCATCAGGATGCGACCGATGCGCGGGACGTTGTGGCGGGCATCGAACGTGTACCACCGGCCCGAGAGATAGACCTCGAACCAGCCCGAGAAATCCATCGGGACCGGATCCGGCGGCACGCCGATGTCGCCGAGATAGCCGGTGCAATAGCGCGCCGGAATGCCCATGCAGCGGCAGAAGGTCAGCGCGAGGTGGGCGAAGTCGCGGCAGACGCCGGCGCGCTGCTGATAGACGTCGTGCGCCGACTTCATGGCGTGGGCGTGCTCATAGCCGAAGGTGACGTGGCCGTGCACGAAGTCGCAGATCGCCTGCACGCGCGCCCATCCCGCCGGCGCACGGCCGAACAACGACCACGCGACCTCGGCCAGCTTGTCGGTCTCGCAATAGCGGCTCGGCATCAGATACAGCAGAAGCTCATCGGGCAATTGTTCGATCGGCAGTTGCTGCGCGCCGGGATCGTTTGCGTCCGGCCGCCCACTGTCGCGGACGATGGCGCTGCCATGGAAGGTGACCCCGCCGGCAGGCGCCACCAGGCGTCCACAGAGATTGCCGAAGCTGTCGTTGTAGAACTTGATCGGCACCTTCGGCTCTGTCGTGATCGTCTCGGTGCCGACGATGTCCGGAAAGCGCGACGGATGGATCGACAGCATGATCACCATCGGCGTCGCCGCCGGGGCCGCATAGGCGATCTCGAATCCAACCTTGATCAGCATGAAGCCTCCCTGCCTCGTTCGGGCGGCACGATGCGCCAGCCTCATCCAGCCCGGATCGTAGGCCCATTGCGAACTTCTGTCTTGTGAATGATCGCCAGAATCAGCATCGTTTGGGCGACCATCATGATGTCCGCCGGCCAAATCCTCATCTGTCTGCCCAATCCGAGATCGGTCTGCCGCTTCATGAAGCAACGAGAGGCAGCATGACCGTGTCCGGCACGAGCAACACTCATCTACTCCTTCAGCCAGACGAAGTTCCGCCTGTTTTCGAGCGCAACGCCGGTGGCGCGTCGGCATTGCTCTTCACGTGCGATCACTACGGCCGCCTGCTGCCGCGCGCACTCGGCGATCTCGGCCTGCCCGAAAGCGAGCTCGAGCGGCATATCGCCTGGGACATCGGCATTGCCGAGGTCGCGGAGCAAGTATCGCGGGCACTCGATGCGCATCTGGTGGCGCAGCGCTACTCACGCCTGGTGATCGACTGCAACAGGTCACCGAAGGCGCCAAACTCGATTCCGATGATCAGCGAGCGCACCACGATCCCCGGCAATGAGGGCCTGACGCATGAGGACGCCGAGCTGCGGCGGCGCGTCATCTTCGATCCCTATCACGACCGGATCACTGACGTGCTCGATGCGCGCAAGGCCGCCGGCCGGCCGACCATCCTCGTCTCGCTGCACAGCTTCACGCCAGTCTATGCCGGCATCGCGCGGCCCTGGCACATCGGCACGCTGTACCAGCACGACCGCGTGCTGCCGCCGCTGCTGTTGAGGGCGCTGCGGGCCGAGCCCGATCTCGTGGTGGGCGACAACCAGCCCTATGCGGTCGGCGATAGCACCGACTACACCATCCCCGTGCATGGCGAGGCGCGCGGGCTGATCAATTCCGGCATCGAGATCCGTCAGAACGAAATCGCCGAGCCCGAGGGCCAGCAGCGCTGGGCCGAGCGGCTGATCCGCATTCTCGGCGAGATCGAGGTCGAGCTGCGCAGCAAGGGTCTCGCGTAGATCATGATGCGATTCCACGGAATCGCATCATGATCTCATCTCTTTGTTTGAGCATGATCTCCGCGCAAACGCCTTCGGCGTTTGTCGCGAGGGAAAACCGGTTTCCACTTTTCCGGATCATGCTCTAGCTCGCTACTCCGTGATGTCGGAGGCGTCGTGATGCGCGAGCAGGCCGGCAAGCCGCCACAGCGCTGTCCGCAGATCGTCATGGCTCGGCAGGCCGAGCGCGAGCCGCACCGCATTCGGTGAATGGCCGTGCGCCACCGCGAACGCGCTCGCCGGTGTGATCGCGATGCCGGCGCGGGCCGCAGCGGCCGTCAAGGCTTCGGCGCGCCAGCCCTCCGGCAGATGCAGCCAGACATGGTAGGAGCGCGGATCGGCCTCGATGTGATGGCCGGCGAGGCACTCGGCGACGATCGCCTGCCGCACCAGCGCATCGGCGCGCTTGCGCCTGGTGATCTCGGCCGCCGTGCCGTCGGCGAGCAGCCCCATGCCGGCGGCCAGCGCCAGCGACGTCACCGACCAGGCCCCGGTGCGCACCGTGGCGGCGAATTTTTCGCGCATGCTTCCCGGCACGTAGAGAAAACCGACCGCAATCCCCGGCGCGAGCCGCTTGGCAAGGCTGTCGACAACGACGACGCGCTCCTCGGCCTGCGTCGCCAGCGAGACCTGATCGCTGAGGAAGCCGTAGACCAGATCCTCGATGATCATCAGCTCGTGCTTGCGCACCAGACGCACGATCTCCTCGCGCCTCGCCTCGCTCATCGTCAGGCCGAGCGGATTCTGCATCACCGGCTGGATGTAGATCGCGTTGAGCGCACTGCTGCGATGCGCCTTGGTCAGCGCGTCCGGGCGGACGCCCTCGCCGTCCATCGCGAGCGGCACCAGGGTCACGCCGAGCCGCGCCGCGATGCCCTTGATCATCGGATAGGTCACGGCCTCGACGCCGAGCCGGCCACCGACCGGCACCAGCGCCGAGATCGCCGCAGCCAGCGACTGCCGTCCGCTGCCGGCGAAGACAAAGTTCTCCGCGCGCGGGCGCCAGCGCTCGCTCGCGAAGAAGGCCGCGGCGGTGCGCCCGGCCTCGGCCAGCCGGCGCTGCGTGATCGGCGCCAGCACCGGCGCGAGCTTCTCCGGCCGCTGCCAGACCGCCATCGATTTCGCGATCATGGCCGCCTGGTCGGGCAGTGTCGGAAAATTGAACTCGAGATCTATGCGGCCGTCGAACGGCTCCAGCCGCAGCGAGGACGGCACCGGCACCGCCTCTCCTGCGACGAAAGTGCCGCGCCCGACCTCGCCCACGACCAGGCCCCTGCGCAACAATTCGGCATAGACACGGGCTGCCGTGGAGGCGGCAATTCCTCGCTCGTAGGCAAACTGGCGCTGCGGCGGCAGCCGGTCGCCGGCCTTCAGCCTGCCGTTGGCGATGTCCTCGGCGATGTCGTCCACCAGGACCGTATACGAAGCATTCATGCTATATTGCACCGAGAGCAATGTTTCGATTGCACCGAGATATGTACTGCGCGATTGCTCTTCGAACAACGCAATTGAAGAGCAATAGGTGACTCATGGCATATTCCCTGGCGCAGCGTTGGGCAACTCCGCAAGTTGCCCACGGAAAGAGCAATTTGCTCGGGGTGCCGCAACTCTGGCTGCAGCGCCTGTTCTGGCGGTCCGAACTGGCGATGCTCGATCGCGAACAGATGCGTGATTGCGGCCTTGATCCGGCGATCGTCCAGGAAGAGGCCAACAAGCCGTTCTGGCGCGACTGAAAACGAGACCTAAGAGGACACAGCCATGCCGACGCTTCCCTTCCATCAAGTCGACGTGTTCTCCAAGGTCGCCTTCAAGGGCAACCCGCTTGCCGTGATCGCCGAGGCCGACGGCCTCGACGATGCGGCGATGCGGGCGATCGCCAACTGGACCAATCTGTCCGAGACGACCTTCCTGTCACGCGCTCAGAATCCGGGCGCTGATTATCGCGTGCGCATCTTCACCCCGCAGCGCGAGCTGCCTTTTGCAGGCCATCCGACGCTCGGCTCGTGCCACGTATGGCTCGCGCTCGGCGGCCGGCCGAGGGGCGAGCATGTGGTGCAGGAATGCGGCGCGGGTCTCGTGCGCATCAAGCGTGACGGAGACCGGCTCGCCTTCGCAGCCCCGCCGCTCAAGCGCTCCGGCACCGTCGATGCCGAGCTGACGAGCAGGATCGCAGCAGCGCTCGGCATCCAATCGAGCACGGTGCGCGCCGTGCAGTGGGTCGACAACGGCCCGGGCTGGATCGGCGTGCTGATCGACTCGCGCCGCGCGCTGCTCGACATCCGCTTCAATCCGGCGGCGCTGCCGCAACAGCCGATCGGCGTGGTTGCGCCATGGGATCGGGCGCAGGATGGCCCGGAGGCCGACTACGAGGTCCGCGGCTTCATGTGGGGTGGCGGCGAGGACCCGGTGACGGGCAGCCTCAATGCAAGTCTGGCGCAATGGCTGATTGGAGCCGGAATTGCTCCGAAGCAATATGTCGCCTCCCAGGGCACGGTTCTCGGCCGCGCCGGCCGCGTCCATGTCGCGCAGGACGGCGAGACGATCTGGATCGGCGGTGACGTCGCGCCGGTGGTGAAGGGAACGATCAGCCTGTAACGCGACCGCCGCAGAACCTCGAGTCGGTCGCAGACCGGTCCGGTGTCAGCGCGGCCTCATTGTTCTCCCGGCGATGCGAAGCATCGTCCGGAGACGCGCCACGCGCGGCGCTCCTCACCAGGAGGTTTTTTGACTGCGCGGCGAATTTGCCCTCATCCTGAGGAGCCCGCCGAGGGCCGGCGTCTCGAAGGATGATGGAAGGAAGGCTGGGGCTGCGGAGGCGAGCTCGTCAGCGCGCCCGCGTCAGCGCCAGCCACACGCCGCCGCCGATCATGAAGCCGCCGGAGATGCGCGACACCAGCCGGGTCCGCCTGGCCGAAAACAGTTTTCGCGCACGGCCCGCGAGCAGCGCATAGATCGCGTCGGTGAGACCCGCAATCAACATGAAGGTGACGCCGAGCAAACCGACCTGCGGCACGTGATCCCGGCTCATGTCCATGAACTGCGGCAGGAAAGCGCCGAAGAACACCATCACCTTCGGGTTCGAGAGCAGCACCAGCAGCCCCTGCAGGAAAAAGCCGCCGCGCGGCGGCGGTGGCGGCGCCTCGCCCGCAGAGATCCCCTCGATCGGCGAGCGGATGAGCTGAATGCCGAGCCACACCAGATAGGCCGCACCGATCAGCCGCACCCATTCGAACCAATAGCCCATCGTGGCCATCAGCGACGTCAGGCCGACGGCGACGATGCCGATCGCGATCGCCAGCCCGGTCTGCACGCCGGCGATATTGATGAGCGCGGCGCGGGTCCCGTGGCGCAGACCGTTGGCGATCAGCAGCGTAACGACGGGACCCGGCAGCAGCGCGAGCCCGATACAGGCGGCGACGAAGGCGAGATAGACTTGCAGGGACATGAGGCGCCTCGATGCGAATGAGGCGCTCACTAATGCACGACATGTCTGCAGAGGGAAGCCCGCTTGTCCTCGCGCGATCCACACCGCAGCGCTCTTGACACGCAACCATTTGGTTGCCTATTCTTTCTCACATGGATGATGTCTTCAAGGCGCTTGCGGACGGCTCACGACGCGCCCTGCTCGACAGGCTCCACGCGCGGAACGGGCAAACCCTGACCGAGCTCTGCGACGGCCTCGCGATGACGCGACAGGCCGTGACCAAGCACCTTGCCATTCTGGAAGCGGCCAATCTGGTCGCGACCATCCGGCATGGCCGCGAGAAGCTGCACTATCTCAATCCGGTGCCGATCCATCACATCGGGGAGCGCTGGATCAAGAAATTCGAGCGCGACAAGCTCGCCGCGCTCAGCGAGTTGAAGCGGCAATTGGAGGAGCGCGATGAGTAAGCCCGAATTCGTCTACGTCACGTATATCGCGACGACGCCCGAGAAATTGTGGGAGGCGCTGACATCAAACGAATTCGCGAAGCGCTACTGGTTCGGCACCGAACTGCATTCCGACTGGCGCGTCGGCTCGCCGTTCGCGCTGGTGACCGACGGGATGACGACGGATGTCGGCCAGATTCTGGAGTTCGATCCGCCACGCCGGCTCTCCTACACCTTCCAGCACGTCCTGAAAGACGAGTTTCGCAACGAGCAGCCGACCAAGGTCGTGTTCGCGATCGAACAGCACGGCAACTCCGTCAAGCTGACCCTGACGCATGAAGGCTTCGAAGGGGCGGGGAGATTGCTCGATGCGGTTTCCAACGGCTGGCCCGCGATCATGTCCGGCCTAAAAAGTCTGCTGGAGACCGGAACCGCGCTGGCGATCCCGATGTCAGCGCTCGGCAAAGGAGGCTGAGCGATGGATCTTGCAAAGTTCAAGCCCGCCACCGTCTACACGATCTACATCGCCGCCAGCCCTGAGAAGGTGTGGCAGGCGCTGACCTCGGCCGAGTTCAGCCGGCAATATTTCTTCGGCTTCGCGGTTGAAGCCGAACTGAGGGCGGGTGGCGCCTTCATCGTGCGCGCGCCGGACGGCTCCGAACACATCAGCGGCCAGGTGATCGTCTGCGAGCCGCCGCACCAGCTGACCGTCACGTGGGACGTCAACTGGCCCGGCCTCGTCGAGGCACTGGGCCGCACGCTCGTGACCTATGAGATCGAACCGGCCGGCGACGCCGTCCGTCTCACGATGACTGAAGCGCACGAGCGGCCGCTCTCCGACGACATCCTGTCCGGCGGACGCCAGGGCTGGCCGGCCATCCTGTCGAGCCTCAAGAGCGTGCTCGAGACGGGCAAGCCGCTCGCGGTGAAGATGACGCCGCCGACGCACATGCTGGCGGCCCTGAAGGCGATGGGGATTGCAGTGCCTTAAACGACAAGGCCTGCTACGACACCGCGGCGATCTGTGGGATGCTGGCGAGGACGGCGCCGACCTGGACCGCATTGCTCAGCATGCCACCCCAATGCAGCCAGCGCAGCCGACGCACGGCCGTCGCATCGCCGGAATCCCTGTCGCGGATGCGCGCGTCCATCTGCCGCAGAAACCAGCGGCGCGAGAACAGCGCGAACGCCGCGATCAGGCCAATGCCCAGCCCCAGAACGGGGCGGCCGTCGGCCAGCACGGCGAGCGCGCCGATGCCGCCAGCGATCGAAAGCGCCACGAAGTAGGAGTCGAACATGCCGCGCAGGAGCCGGGTGACCGGCACGATGTCGAGCCGCACCAGCAGAAAGGCCGGCGCGGCCAGCAGCAGATAGAACATCGGCAGCAATAAGACGATCGTGGCAAACAACGCGATGTTGTCCGGCATCATCCTCCTCCGACATTGGGGCCGGCCGACGATTGGCGAGCCGCGGTTCGAACCAAACCCGTGCGATCGTCGCGACAGTCCTGGCCTTACGCCGGAGCTACGATCCGGCGGTACAGATGCCAGGTCGCATGGCCCAGCACCGGCACAGTGACCAGCAGCCCCAGGAAGTACGGCAATGCCGAGATGATCAGCAGCACGGTGATGACGGCGGCCCAGCCGATCATCGGGCCGGGACTGGTCACGACCGCGCGCACGCTGGTGATCATCGCCGTCACGAAATCGACGTCGCGCTCCAGCAGCAGCGGAAACGATACGACCGTGAGCGAGAACAGCACCAGCGACAGCGCGGCGCCGTCGAGATTGCCGATCGCCAGGAAGAGCAGACCCTCGTTGGTCGTCAGCACCACGGTCATGAACTCCTTGATGCTGGAGAACGAGGCATTGAGCCCGAGCAGCAGCGCGATCAGGAGGCGCACTTGGTACATCCAGATAATGAAGAAAAATAGCGTCACGAACGCCATCCAGGCAATCTCGCCGCGTGACGTGATCGTGCGCCAGATCGCGCCATAGGTGATCGGCTGGCCTAGCTCGCGGCGGCGACTGACCTCGTAGAGACCGATCGCGACGAACGGGCCGATCAGCGCAAAGCCCGCGGCCAACGGATAGGCCAAGTAGACCATGCCGAACGCGGTGACGCAGAGCACGATGCTGATGCCGCCGAGCACGTAGATCAGCCCGAAAGCAAGGCCGAACATGGGCTGAGCCTGAAAATCACGGAGGCCTTGCGTCAAGGCTTCGGCGATATCGGCCGTCGTGATGCGGCGCACCACGGGATCGGATCGTCCCGAGACGGATGCGGTCATCGGCGTACCCTCCTGACTGTTCTTGTTGGCGATGATGCTAACAGCGGTAGGGCGAGGATTTCAATTTCAACTTGTAGGCAGCGGACAGAGTCTAAGCCGTGGCGTCCCGTGAGGCGAGATGCGAAGCCGCGCGGCGCCGCAGGTCCTCTTCCCCGTCCTTACGAGGCGAGAGCTGGGGTCAGGCGCGGCCACATCCGACGCATGTTGTTGGACCCGTGCTCGTCACCAAGCGGGGGAGGCCTCGCAAGCCGCGCCATCGGGCTCGCACGGCAGCAAGCTCGCCCTACCCCCGCGCCCGCAACTCGCGCCTCAGCACCTTGCCGGTCGCCGTCATCGGCAGGGTGTCGGTGAATTCAACGTGGCGCGGGTATTCGTGCGCAGCGAGCTTCACCTTGACGAAGTCCTGGATCTCTCGCGATAGAGTGTCATTTGCAACGAAGCCGGGCCGCAGCACGATCCACGCCTTGATGGCCTCGGTACGCACCGGGTCGGGAATGCCGACGACGGCCGCCAACGCGACTGCCGGGTGCTTGAGCAGCGTGTCCTCGATCTCCGCCGGGCCGATGCGATAGCCGGCCGACGTGATGACGTCGTCCTCGCGGCTCGCATACCAGAAATAGCCGTCGTCATCCTGGGTGCCGAGATCGCCGGTCAGCAGCACGTCACGAGCGAACTTCTTCTGCGTCGCCTCCGGATTGCGCCAATATTCGATCATGGTGCAGGGATTGGGCTGGCGCACGCCGATGATGCCTCTCTCGCCGCGCGGCAGCTCCTCGCCCTTGTCGTTGACGATCAGCACCTCGAAGCCCGGCGTCGCCTTGCCCATCGAGCCCGGCCGGATCGGAAACAGCTTTGCATTGTTGCCGACGACGAGATTGCATTCGGTCTGGCCGTAGATCTCGTGCGCGTCGATGCCGAATGTCGCGCGCACCCAGTCGAGCAGTTCGGCGCCGAGCGACTCGCCGCCGGTGAGGATGCTGCGCAGCTTGACGCCCTCGTGCTTGACATTGGCCTGGCGCATCAACTTCAGCGCGGTCGGGGGCAGGAACACGTTGCGGACGGCGTAGTCCGCCATCAGTTGCATTGCGGCCTGCGGCTCGAATTTCCTGGCGCGATAACCGATCACCGGGATCGCGTGATACCATGCGGGAAACAGCGCATCGAACAGGCCGCCGATCCATGCCCAATCCGCCGGCGTCCACATGACGTCGCCGGGCTTCGGCAGGAAGCCGTGCACCATCTCGACATTGGGCAGGTGGCCGAGCAGTACGCGATGCGCGTGCAGCGCGCCCTTGGGATTTCCGGTCGTACCCGACGTGTAGATGATGATGGCAGGGTCGTCGCTCGACGTGGCGACGGTCGGGAATTGATCCGAGGCGCGCTCCAGCGTCGGCCAGAAGGCTCGGGCGCCGAGGCCGTCGCCGTCAGTGACATAGATCGTCTTGAGTTCCGGCAGGTGGTCGCGAATGCGCGCAAGCTTCGCTAGGCCCGTGGCGTCGGTGACGACGACCTTGGCGCCGGAATTCTGCAGCCGGAATTGCAGCGCGTCCTCGCCGAACAGCGTGAACAGCGGCACGGAGACGAGACCGGCGCGGAACGCCGCGAGATGGACGACCGGCAGCTCCAGCGACTGCGACAGGAACACCGCGACGCGGTCGCCCTGCGCGAGACCATCGGCCTTCAATACGTTGGCGAAGCGACAGGAGTAATCGCGCAGCTCATCGAATGAGACGCGCCGGGCGGCGCCGTCCTCCTCGACGACGATCAGCGCGAGGCGGGCGGAGCCATCGGCGTGGCGATCGCAGGTCGCGACCGCGATGTTGAACTGCGCGGGGATGTCCCAGCGGAAGTCGCGAGTGAGCTGTTCGTAGTCGGACGTTTCCTTGAGCATTGTTCTCTCCGTCATGGCCGGGCGAAGACCCGCCTGCGGGGCCGAAGCCCCTTCGGCGCGGCGACGGCCCGGCCATCCACGTCTTTACTCTTGATGATAGTCTTAAAGACGTGGATGCCCGGAACAAGCCCGGGCACGACGATGTGGGGCGGCTCGGCGCTTCGCGCGGCCTAGCCCGACAGCGCCGCCTTCACCAGTGCGCTCGCCTTGGCAAAATCCATCTGTCCCGTGTACTTCGCCTTCAGCACGCCGATCACCTTGCCCATGTCCTTCATGCCGGCGGCGCCGGTCTCAGCGACGGCGGAGGAGATGGCCGACTTCACCTCATCGTCGCTCATCTGCTTCGGCAGATAGGCCGAGATGACCGCGATCTCCTCGCGCTCGCCGGCGGCGAGCTCGGCGCGGCCGCCCTTTTCATACAGCTCGACCGACTCCTGACGCTGCTTGATCATCTTCTGCAGCACCGCGAGCACGTCGGCGTCGGTCAAGGGCGGCTTGCCTTCGCCGCGCGCGGCGATGTCGGCGTTCTTCAAGGTCGAGTTCACCATGCGAAGGGTGGACAGCTTGCGCTCGTCCTTGGCCTTCATCGCCTCCTTGACCGCATTGTTGATGTCGTCGCGCAGCATGATCTCGCCCTCTCAAAATCCATTGGCGCTGGTCTAGGCGGTTCGCCCACCCGAAACAACACGGTTCCGCATCCGTTCCGGTCGGATGCCTCGAAACTCCAGCCAAATTGACCGATATCGCGTGTGAATCGGCCGCTTCCCGCTTTGACGCCGCGCGCCAGGGGCACTATGTAGAGGCCTCATGACACACATCGATACTGACGCCGCCTGGCCGGACCATAAACCGACCGCGCTCCTCGTGCTCGCCGATGGAACGGTGCTGGAAGGCTACGGCCTCGGCGCCGAAGGCCATGCCGTGGGTGAGGTCTGCTTCAACACCGCAATGACCGGCTACGAGGAGATTCTCACCGATCCGTCCTATGCCGGCCAGCTCATCACCTTCACCTTCCCGCATATCGGCAATGTCGGCACCAACGACGAGGATATCGAGACGGTGAACATGGCGGCGACGCCGGGCGCGCGCGGGGTGATCCTGCGCACCGCGATCACCGACCCCTCAAATTATCGCGCGACGCGCCATCTCGACCAGTGGCTGCGCGCGCGCGGGATCATCGGGCTGTCCGGCATCGACACAAGGGCGCTGACCGCGCTGATCCGTGCCAAGGGCATGCCGAACGCCGTGATCGCGCATGCCAGGGACGGCAACTTCGATCTCGATGTGCTGAAGAAGGAAGCGCGGGAATGGCCCGGCCTGGAGGGCATGGACCTCGTGCCGATGGTGACCTCCGCCCAGCGCTTCACCTGGGACGAGACCCCCTGGGTGTGGAACGTGGGTTTCGGCCAACAGACCAATCCGGAATTCAACGTCGTCGCGATCGACTACGGCATCAAGCGCAACATCCTGCGCCTGCTCGCCGGCGTCGGCTGCAAGGTGACCGTGGTGCCGGCGACGACGCCCGCCGAGGACATCCTCGCGATGAAGCCGGACGGCGTGTTCCTGTCGAACGGACCGGGTGATCCCGCGGCGACCGGCAAATATGCCGTGCCGGTCATTCAGCAGGTGATTTCGTCGGGCACGCCGACCTTCGGCATCTGCCTCGGCCATCAGATGCTCGGGCTTGCGGTTGGCGCCAAGACCAAGAAGATGCATCAGGGCCATCACGGCGCCAATCATCCGGTCAAGGACGAGACCACCGGCAAGGTCGAGATCACCTCGATGAACCATGGCTTCGCGGTCGACCAGGACACGCTGCCATCGGGCGCGACGCAGACCCACATCTCGCTGTTCGACGGCTCCAATTGCGGCATCCAGCTCGAAGGCAAACCGGTGTTCTCGGTGCAGTATCACCCGGAAGCGTCGCCCGGCCCGCGCGACTCGCACTATCTGTTTCAGCGCTTCGCCGAGCTGATGCGCGAAAAGAAGCGCAGCGCAGCCTGAGGCCGCCAGCTCGACGACACTCGACATGCCCGGGCTGGTCCCGGGCATTTTTCTGTCCGCAATCTTGTGATCGCCGGCATCTGTTTTGCCCTCGATCTTTTCGCACCGCATTCATATGATGATCATCATACATTGGAGATCGACGATATGAGCGAGACGGATCTGCGCGGTGAATTCGGCGTGGTGCCCCTGGCGGTGCTGGCCTCGATGCCCGGGCTCGATTTCGTGCGCGGCATCTTTGCCGGGACTTTGCCGCAGCCGCCGATCATGCAGACGGTCGCGCCGTTCGACTGTAGCGCCGAGCCCGGCCAGGTCGTCATGCACAGCGTGCCGGCCTTGCGGCATTATAATCCGATCGGTTCGGTGCATGGCGGCTACGCCGCGATCCTGCTGGATTCCGCGATGGGGCTCGCCGTCCACACGATGTGCCCGCAGGGCAGCGGTTACACCACGCTGGAATTCAAGGTCTCCTTCATCAAGGCAATGACCGAGACCACCGGCATCGTGAGAACGGAGGGCAGGACGCTGTCGTTCGGACGCCGCGCCGCGACCGCCGAGGCACGCATCGCCGATTCGCAAGGGCGCCTGCTGGCGCACGCCACCACGACTTGCCTGGTGTTCGAGCTGCCCAAGGCGTGAGCCTGGAACGGCGGCCGCGCAGGCCGGTTGATAGGGCGAGGCCCCATCCTTTGTTCCGAGGTCGCCATGCCTGCCGCCCCCTCGCCCCGCGTCAAGTCGATCGAACCGCTCAGCATCGTGTTCGCGGATGACGGCCTGGTGCCCAACGATCCGATGCCGCTCCTGGTCTACAAGAGCGTCATCGATCTGGACGGCGCCGATCCGGCGGCCGACATCGAGCGCGTGTTCGCTGCCAACGGCTGGGGCAGCATGTGGCGCAACGGCGTCTACGACTATCTGCACTATCATGCGACGGTGCACGAGGCTCTGGGGGTTGCCAGCGGAACCGCGCGTGTCCGCTTCGGCGGCGATCGCGGTCGGGAGCTGGAGCTCAGGCCCGGTGACGTCGCCATCCTGCCGGCCGGCACTGGACATCAATGCATCGCTGCCAGCAGCGATTTCTGCATCGTCGGCGCCTATCCGCCCGGACCGAAGATGCAGGTCACGCGGCCGACGCCGGAGAACCACGCCCGCGCATCGAAAACCATTCCGGAGGTGCCGCTGCCCGCGACCGATCCCGTGCTCGGCGCGGGTGGCCCACTCACGCGCCTGTGGCAGCAGGCGCGCTGATCAGGCGCAATACAGCCGATACAGCGTCTGCAGGATCTCGCGGACCTCGCGGCTCGCCAGCCGATAGTAGATGGTCTGGCCATCGCGCCGGGTGGCGACGAGATCGAGCGCGCGCATCTTGGCGAGATGCTGCGACAGCGCCGCCTGTCGCAACCCGACCTGCTCGGCGAGATCGCCGACTGCGCGCTCGCCGTCGATGAGGTTGCAGAGCACCATGAGGCGCTTCGAATTCGCCATGGCAGCGAGCAGGCCGGCCGCCTCCTCCGCCTTGTCGTCGAGCGCCGCCACCATGGTCTCGCGGGTTTTGCGCCTGGCCTGTGTTGTCATCATTGTTACTTCTTCAATTTCGTATATATGCAATAATGCACATGATAGCCGATTGCAACATGCGCCCGACGAGGGAATCAAAGGGACGATATGATCACGGAGTATACGGCGGTTACGGCGCTCGCAGGCGGCGCCCTCATCGGCGCTGCAGCCGTCATGCTGATGGGCCTGACCGGCCGCATCGCCGGCGTCAGCGGCATTGCCGCGCGGCTGTTGCCGCCCTGGGACGGCGCGCTCGCTGGCCGGCTCGCCTTCATAGGAGGGCTGGTCGCGGCCGCCCTTGCAGTCCGCATCGTCAGCGGGAGCCTGCCGCCGCTGAAGCTGGAGGTCGGTCTGATCGATATGGTTGCAGCCGGGCTGCTCGTCGGCTTCGGGGCGGTCTGGGGCAACGGCTGCACCTCGGGTCATGGCGTCTGCGGCATCGCCAGCCTGTCGCCGCGCTCGATCGTCGCCACGCTGATATTCATGGCCACCGCGGTCGCGACCACCTTCCTCGTTCGCCACGTGCTGTGAGACATCATGATCATCTTCATCCAGTTCATCGTCGGCCTCGTCTTCGGTCTCGGGTTGCTGCTCTCGGGCATGTCCAATCCGGAGAAGGTGCTCAACTTCCTCGATTTCGGGGCGATCCGCTCCGGCGGCTGGGATCCGAGCCTGATCCTCGTGATGGCTGGAGCGGTCGGAGTCAGCTTCGCCGGCTTTCGATTGGTTTTGCGGCGCCGGCGTCCCGTGCTCGGTGACCAATTCCACCTGCCATCCTCGCAGACGCTGGATTGGCGGATCGCAACCGGCCCTGCCGTCTTTGGCATCGGCTGGGGCCTCGCCGGCATCTGCCCGGGCCCGGCCTTCGTGGCGCTCGGCTACGGCTCGCCTGCCATCGTCCTGTTTGTCACGGCCATGATGATCGGAATGGCCGCAGCCCGCATGCTCGCGAGCCGCCGGCCCTCGTTCGCGGCGGTCGCTTCAGAATGAGGGAGGCTTGAATGTCCGGCATTCCACATCCGGTCGACCTGTCGGTGAAACCCGAGGTCACACCGTTCTTCGATCCCGCCACCAACACCGTCAGCTACGTGGTCAAGGACCCAGGCTCGCGGGCCTGCGCCGTGATCGATTCGGTCATGGACATCGACTATGCCTCGGGTCGCATCGCGCCCCATTCCGCCGACAAGATCATTCGCCTGATCGAGGATCGCGGCTGGCAACTGGACTGGCTGATCGAGACCCATGTCCATGCCGACCATCTGTCGGCGGCGTCCTACATCCAGTCAAGGCTGGGCGGCAGGATCGGCATCGGCGCCAATATCAGGATGGTGCAGGAGACGTTCGGCAAGATCTTCAACGAAGGCACCGAGTTTCAGCGCGACGGCAGCCAGTTCGACCGCCTGTTCCATGATGGCGATACCTACCGGATCGGCGCAATGACTGCCTTCGCCATGCTTACGCCGGGTCACACGCCGGCCTGCATGACTCATGTGATCGGAGACGCCGCCTTCGTCGGGGACACGCTGTTCATGCCGGACGGCGGCTCGGCACGTGCCGACTTTCCCGGCGGCGATGCCCGCACGCTGTATCGCTCGATCCGCCGGGTGCTGGAGCTGCCTGACGCGACGCGGCTGTTCATGTGCCACGACTACGGTCCGAATGGCCGCGACATTCGCTGGGAAACGACAGTGGCCGAGCAGCGCGCGCACAACATCCACGTCCGCGACGGCATCACCGAGGAGCAGTTCGTCGCCGCCCGCGAGGCGCGCGACCGCACCTTGAACATGCCCAAGCTGATCATCCCGTCGTTGCAGGTGAACATGAAGGCGGGACGGCTGCCGACGCCCGATCAGGACGGCCGGCGCTTCCTGAAAGTGCCGCTCAACGCGCTCTAAGTCACCCCGTCCCACCGAGCACGCGGCAGACGTCGCGGCTCGGCTTTCCCATTTGGCAGCGTCCGCACCCCGGCGCGGCATGCCATGCCGGAGCATCACAGGATGACGTTGTCCGCTGCCGAGCTTGCGCTCGGCTCGCTGTCCGGCTCTTTCGTCGGATTCACGCTCGGCCTGATCGGCGGAGGCGGATCGGTGCTGGCCGTGCCGCTCATGGTCTATCTGGTGGGCGTCGGCAATCCCCACGTGGCGATCGGCACGAGCGCGGTCGCCGTGGCGATCAACGCGGCGGCCAATCTCGCCAATCATGCCCGCTCCGGCAACGTCAAATGGCGTTGCGCGCTGGTGTTTGCTGCAACGGGCGTGGTCGGCGCCTTCGCGGGCTCGACGCTCGGCAAGATGGTCGACGGCCAGAAGCTGCTGCTGCTGTTCGCCCTGGTCATGATCGTGATCGGCCTCTTGATGCTGCGCAAGCGCGGCACGGACAGCCAGCTGGACGTCAAGCTTTCACGCGACAATCTATTGCCGCTATTGGCATTCGGCTTCGGCACGGGAATGCTGTCCGGCTTCTTCGGCATCGGCGGCGGTTTCCTGATCGTTCCGGCTCTGATGTTTGCGACAGGCATGCCGATCCTCTACGCGATCGGCTCCTCGCTCGTGTCCGTCACGGCGTTCGGACTGACGACCGCAGCAAACTACGCGCTGTCGGGACTGGTCGACTGGGCGCTGGCGGCGACCTTTCTCGTCGCCGGCATCGCCGGTGGCCTGGTCGGTGCGAAGCTGGCCGCTCGCCTGTCCGGTACGCGCGGCACCCTGAACAAGGTGTTTGCCACCGTGGTGTTCGTGGTGGCGGCTTACATGATCTATCGGAGTTGGTCGGCACTCGGCCACTTCGGATAGTGCGGCGTGGATATGAGCCGGAGCCGGCATCGAGGCCGGACCGGCGCCCCACGTCCTCGCAGGGCGCCTGGAGCTCAACTCAACGCGGGCCCGCTTATGCCGCGTTGCTGCCTTCCTGGCGGCTCGCTTCGAACAAGAACCAGGTGCGGCGTTCGGTCTCGTCGATGAAGGTCTCCAGCAATCCCGCGGTGGCCGGATCGTCATTGTCGTCGCACAGCCCGTGCGCCTTCCGCATCGCAGCCGCGACGTGCTTATTGTCCTCCATCAACTCCCGCAACATCTCGCGCGGCGGCACATACTCCTCGTTGTTGTCCTTGATGGTCTGCAGCTTGCTGATCTGGCTGATCGATTTCAGCGTGGTGCCGCCGAGCTTCCGCACCCGCTCGGCCAGTTGGTCCGTGGTGGCAAAGATCGCGTCCGACTGCTCGTCCAGCATCTCATGGTAGTCATGGAAATGCCGTCCGCTGACGTGCCAGTGGAAGTTCTTGGTCTTCAGATAGAGCGCAAAGGCATCCGCAAGCAGCGTGTTCAATGCCGTCGAGATCTTGTTCACGGCGTCCGGGGACAGATCGGTCGGGGTATCGAGCTCGGGGGCGGTCTTGTCGGTCTTTGCTTTACTCACGGCCTAACCTTCCTGTTAGAAGCAGCGATGGACACGGGTGATCGGACCCGTTAACGCTCGCTGACCCCTCCAGTTCCGATCAAGGAACTGTGTTTGCCGGAACACGCCATGGACGACTGGATCGACTATTACGATTCCACGCACACGATCTATGCGAGCAAGCTGCATCGCGACCTGCACTTCCAGGGGATTGCGCGCGACATCGTCGGCTATATTCCCTCGCCCGACGCGGTCGTTCTCGACTATTCCTGCGGAGAGGCCTTATCGGCCGCCAAGGTCGCCGACGCATGCATGACGCTGATCCTGGCCGAGCCGGCGCCGGGCGTGCGCGGCCGGCTGATCGCGCGTTTCGCGCCCAACACCAAGATCCGCGTGCGCTCGCTGGACGAGCTGCGCAACATGCAGGAAGGCTCGATCGACCTCGTCGTCATGAACTCCGTGGCGCAGTACATGAGCGAGGCGGAATTCGACGCGGCCCTTGCCGTGATCAGGCGGCTGCTGAAGCCGTCGGGAAAGTTCATCCTCGGCGACGTCCTGCGTCCGGACGTTGGCATGGGCCGTGACGTGCTCGCGCTGCTGATGTTCGCCGCACGGGACGGCTTCCTCAAGGATGCCCTGGTCGGGCTGGTCGCCACGGCGCTGTCGGATTACCGGCAACTGCGCACCAAGGTCGGCCTGCAGCACTACAGCGAGGCCGAGATCCTGGCGAGGCTGAAGAAGGCCGACCTCAGCGCCGTCCGGGCGCCCAAGAATATCGGCCACAATCCCTGGCGGATGACCTTCGTGGCTCGGCCGATGACGGGAACCGGGTGACCGCGTGGGCCGACCAGCCCGCCGCAACTGCCAACATCAAGCAACTGGATTAGGGTTAACTGAAACACGGGCTGGCTCACGCGGCCGTGAGAGGTAAGATCACCCTCGGCCCGGTGGCGGAAGCTACGACGCGAAGAGCGGTGCAACGCTCTTGAACCTGGTTCAAGTCCAGGCCGGGCCTCCAGCCTTCGCTGCTGCGCAGCTTCGGCTCGGCGAGCCAGCGACGGCAGGGCGCCCCTCCGCCCCTCTCCGCCAAATTGGCCGTTGATTTCGGCCCAAAACCCTTTTCGCTCAGAGGAAACTGGTCTAAAGACCGCTCGCGCGCGAGCACTGGTCGCGCCTGGGCCTTACGGGGACGCGCGATACGCGCGCCCTTTTTTTGTGCCCAATTCCTGCCCGTTCCTTGCCCGTGAGCTTGAATGCCGAAACGAACCGACATCTCGACCATCCTGATCATTGGCGCCGGTCCGATCGTGATCGGCCAGGCCTGCGAATTCGACTATTCCGGTACGCAGGCGGTGAAGGCGCTGAAGGAGGAGGGCTATCGCGTCGTCCTCGTCAACTCCAATCCGGCCACGATCATGACCGATCCGGAGCTGGCCGATGCGACCTATATCGAGCCGATCACGCCCGAGATCGTCGCCAAGATCATCGAGAAGGAACGCCACGTCATCCCCGGCGGCTTCGCACTGCTGCCGACCATGGGCGGGCAGACCGCGCTGAACTGCGCGCTGTCGTTGCGCCGGCAGGGGACACTGGAGAAGTTCGACGTCGAGATGATCGGCGCCACGGCTGATGCGATCGACAAGGCCGAGGACCGCCAGCTATTCCGCAACGCGATGGAGAAGATCGGGCTGCAGACGCCGAAGTCGCGGCTCGCCAACGCCTCCGCGCTGAAGAAGCAGTACCGCGACAAATATCTCGCCGAGCGCGAGAAGCTGTCCGGCGCCGAGCGCGACGAGCTCGACCGGCAATGGACGCTTGGCGAGAACGAGCGCCGCAAGCGCTACCAGGAGCATGCGCTCGGCCAGGCGCTGATGGCGCTGTCCGAGATCGGCCTGCCCGCGATCATCCGTCCCTCCTTCACGATGGGCGGCACCGGTGGCGGCATCGCCTACAACAAGGAAGAATATCTCGACATCATCGAGCGCGGTCTCGACGCCTCCCCCACCAACGAAGTGCTGATCGAGGAATCGGTGCTCGGGTGGAAGGAGTACGAGATGGAGGTGGTCCGCGACAAGAAGGACAACTGCATCATCATCTGCTCGATCGAGAACCTCGATCCGATGGGCGTGCACACCGGCGACTCGATCACCGTCGCGCCGGCGCTGACGCTGACCGACAAGGAATACCAGATCATGCGCGACGCCTCGCTGGCGGTGCTGCGCGAGATCGGCGTCGAGACCGGCGGCTCCAACGTGCAGTTCGGCGTCAACCCGGCCGACGGCCGCATGGTCGTGATCGAGATGAATCCGCGCGTATCGCGCTCCTCGGCGCTGGCCTCCAAGGCGACCGGCTTCCCGATCGCCAAGGTCGCGGCCAAGCTCGCGGTCGGCTACACGCTGGACGAGATCGCCAACGACATCACCGGCGGCGCGACCCCGGCCTCGTTCGAGCCGACCATCGACTACGTCGTCACCAAGATCCCGCGCTTCGCATTCGAGAAATTCCCGGGCGCCTCGACCACGCTGACGACCTCGATGAAATCTGTCGGCGAGGTGATGGCGATCGGGCGCACCTTCCAGGAGAGCCTGCAGAAGGCGCTGCGCGGTCTCGAGACCGGCCTCACCGGCCTCGACGAGATCGACATCGAGGGACTCGGACGCGGCGACGACAAGAACGCGATTCGTGCCGCCTTGGGCACCCCGACGCCGAACCGCCTGCTCCAGGTCGCGCAGGCGATGCGGCTCGGCTGGTCGGACGAGGACATCTTCAACTCCTGCAAGATCGATCCCTGGTTCCTGGCGCAGATGCGCGGCATCGTCGAGATGGAGGACAAGGTGCGCCGGCACGGCCTGCCGCCGAACGCGACCGGCATGCGCTCGCTGAAGGCGATGGGCTTCTCCGACGCACGGCTCGCGGTGCTCGCCGACACCACGGAAGCCGAGGTCGCCGCCAAGCGGCAGGCACTCGGCGTCCGCCCGGCGTTCAAGCGCATCGATACCTGCGCGGCGGAGTTCGCTTCGCCCACCGCCTACATGTATTCGAGCTACGAAACGCTGTTCGCAGGCCAACTCGCCGACGAGAGCGCGCCGTCCGACAAGAAGAAGGTGATCATTCTCGGCGGCGGTCCGAACCGGATCGGCCAGGGCATCGAGTTCGACTATTGCTGCTGCCACGCCTGTTTCGCGCTGTCCGACGCCGGCTTTGAGACCATCATGGTCAACTGCAATCCGGAGACGGTCTCGACCGACTACGACACCGCCGACAGGCTCTATTTCGAGCCGCTGACCTCCGAGGACGTGCTGGAGATCATCGCGACCGAGCGCAAGAACGGCACCGTGCACGGCGTCATCGTGCAGTTCGGCGGCCAGACGCCACTGAAGCTGGCGCGTGCGCTGGAGGCGGCCGACGTGCCGATCCTCGGCACCTCGCCGGAGGCCATCGACCTCGCCGAGGACCGCGACCGCTTCAAGCGCGTCCTCGACAAGTTGCATCTGAAGCAGCCGAAGAACGGCATCGCCTATTCGGTCGAGCAGGCCCGCCTGGTGGCGGCCGATCTCGGGCTGCCGCTGGTGGTGCGCCCGTCATACGTGCTCGGCGGCCGCGCGATGCAGATCATCCGCGAGGACAACCAGCTCAGCGACTACCTGCTCGGCACCCTGCCCGAGCTGGTGCCGGCCGACGTCAAGGCGCGCTACCCGAACGACAAGACCGGCCAGATCAACACGGTGCTGGGCAAGAACCCGCTGCTGTTCGATCGCTATCTGTCGGACGCGACCGAGATCGACGTGGACTGCCTTTCCGACGGCAAGGACACCTTCATCGTCGGCATCATGGAGCACATCGAGGAGGCCGGCATCCACTCCGGCGATTCGGCCTGCTCGCTGCCGCCGCATTCGCTCGACGAGGCGACCATCGCCGAGCTGGAGCGGCAGACCCGCGAGCTGGCGCTCGGGCTCGACGTCGTCGGCCTGATGAACGTGCAATATGCGATCAAGGACGGCACGATCTACGTGCTCGAGGTCAATCCGCGTGCCTCGCGCACGGTGCCCTTCGTCGCCAAGGTGGTCGGCACGCCGGTCGCCAAGATCGCCGCCCGAATCATGGCCGGCGAGAAGCTCGCCGATTTCGGCCTGAAGAAGCGCGCGCTCAAGCATGTCGGCGTCAAGGAATCGGTCTTCCCGTTCGCCCGTTTCCCGGGCGTCGACACCGTGCTCGGCCCGGAGATGCGCTCGACCGGCGAGGTGATGGGCATCGACCGCTCGTTCGCCGTGGCGTTCGCCAAGAGCCAGCTCGGCGGCGGCACACGCGTGCCGCGCAAAGGCACGGTGTTCGTGTCAGTACGTGAAAGCGACAAGGCGCGCATCACCGAGGTGGTGCGGATGCTGTACGAGCTCGGCTTCAAGGTGGTGGCGACATCCGGGACCCAGCGCTTCCTGACCGACCAGGGCGTGCCGACCGAGAAGATCAACAAGGTGCTGGAGGGACGGCCGCACATCGTGGACGCCATCACCAACGGTGACATCCAGCTGGTCTTCAACACCACCGAAGGCCCGCAGGCGCTGGCCGACAGCCGTTCGCTGCGGCGCGCTGCCCTCTTGCATAAAGTGCCGTATTACACCACTCTTTCGGGTGCCGTGGCGGCCGCGCAAGGCATCCGTGCCTATCTCGGGGGAGACCTTGAGGTCCGCACCCTGCAGAGTTACTTTTCCGAAAACTAATCGCAGCGCGCGGGCGAACGCCCGCTAAGCGGTTGGCAACAATCGGCAATAGAAGCTTTCAGGAACCCGCCGCCCCGTTCGATGTTGTACCGGCCTTTGACGGGACGGTCTTGCCGGGCCTTCAGGCTTTGCTTTGAGCCGCAAAGGCCTATTCTGAAGCTGCTGATCGTGCGCGCCCCCGCCCGCACGACTGAAGGACGAGAAGAGATGGTGGAAAAGGTTCCCATGACTTCGATGGGCTACGCCGCGTTGGAGAACGAGCTCAAGCAGCGCCAATCGGTGGACCGTCCGCGCATCATCGAACATATCGCGGAAGCGCGTTCGCATGGCGACCTGTCCGAGAACGCGGAATATCACGCCGCCAAGGAAGAGCAGTCTCACAACGAGGGCCGCATCGCCGAGCTCGAGGACAAGCTCGCGCGCGCCGACATCATCGATGTGACCAAGCTCTCCGGCGACACGATCAAGTTCGGCGCGACGGTGACCCTGATCGACGAGGACACCGAGAAGAAGGCGGTCTGGCAGATCGTCGGCGAGGTCGAGGCGGACGCCAAGAAGGGCAGGATCTCGATCACCTCGCCGCTGGCGCGCGCGCTGATCGGCAAGAAGATGGGCACCACCGTCGAGGTCATGGCGCCCGGCGGCGCCAAGTCCTACGAGATCGCCAAGGTCGAGTGGCGCTGAGGACCCGAGGCACCGGAGCGGTGCCTGTGACCGTTCGGACGAAACCAAGGGCTGCGCGAAGGCGCGGCCCTTCGTCGTTTGGCCGGCCGCACTGCGGCACAATGGCGTTCGGCAGCACACGGTCAATTCATCGGGCTGTAGGCCACACGCCGGTGACGGGCTTTCGGGAATGAGCTAGTGCAGAACCGACGAGCCGTGCCGGGAGGATGGGTCCGGTCCGTCGCATCATGATGGCTTTGATTGGGGGATGATCGACATGGAGCAGATGTTCTCGAAATGGCAACCGGCTGTGCTCAGCCTGTTTCGCTTCGTCACGGGCCTGTTGTTGTTTCAATATGGCGTGGCGAAGATCTTCAAGTTTCCGGTGATTCCGTATTTCGCAAACATTCCGCCGCTCATCTATACGGCCGGCCTGATCGAGCTCGTGCTGGGCGGATTGCTGATGGTGGGTCTGCTCACGCGGCCCGTCGCGTTCATTCTGTCGGGTCAGATGGCCTTCGCCTATTTCCTCGGTCACATGTTCAAGACAGGTGAACCGGTGTGGCTGCCGCTCCTGAACAACGGCACCGCGGCAATCGCATTCTGCTTCTCGTGCCTTTATCTCGCGACGGCCGGCGGCGGTCCGATCAGCCTCGACACGATGCTGCGGAAGAAGGCGTAGGCTTTCACTCGTGGTCATTCCGGGGCGCCTCGAAGAGGCGAACCCGGAATGACGGCGGGCCTAGCTCCGCCCCTTGACCTCGAGCGGCACCGCCGCCTCGTATTTCGAGTTGTGCAGCACCAGGGACGTCCGCACGTTGCGGACGTGGGGCGCCGCCGTGAGGTGCGTGACGAACTCCTGGAAGGTCGCCATGTCCGGCGCTACGCATTTCAGGATGAAGTCCACCTCGCCGGACAGCATCCAGCATTCCCGCACCAGCGGCTCGGACCGCACGAACTCTTCGAACGCCTTCAGGTCTGCGTCCGCCTGGCTCGACAGGTGGACGGAGGCGAACACGGTCACGTCGAAGCCGAGCTTGCGCGGGTCGAGCAGGCCCCGGTAGCCGGTGATGTAGCCTTCCTCCTCCAGGGTCCGCACCCGGCGCAAGCAAGGCGGCGGCGAGATGCCGACCCGCTTGGCGAGCTCGACATTGGTGATCCTGCCGTCGGCCTGAATTTCACTCAGGATTTTGAGATCGATCTCATCAAGATTCTTGGACACGGGGATTGTGGGCTCTGGCGGAACAGGAGGAGGCGCAGGGCGCCGGGGAGACGATGGGCAACTCTCTTAGCGCAAGCCGGTCAATTCGCGCAATTTTATTACTTTAGATTTCCCCTGTTGACCGGGTCGTGAAGGGAAAATTCGCCGAGATGCGTTGCAATTCTTGCATAGCTTGCCAGATGGCTTAGACTTGGATTTGACATTTTCGATGGGGCTTCGGAGCGTTTCTTCCGCGCATTCCGCTCGCTGCGTCGTTAATCCTCCCTTTTCCAGCGAGTCTTCGGCCACATGCAAGCTCCGATCCATGCCAAAGTCGTCATCATCGGTTCCGGCCCTGCCGGCTATACGGCGGCGATCTACGCGGCACGAGCTATGCTGGAGCCGGTGCTGATCCAGGGCATCCAGCCCGGCGGCCAGCTCACCATCACCACCGACGTGGAAAACTATCCGGGATTTGCCGACGTCATCCAGGGTCCCTGGCTGATGGAGCAGATGGAGAAGCAGGCGACGCATGTCGGGGCCCAGATCAAGACCGACCTCGTGACCAAGCTGGAGCTGGGACAGCGTCCGTTCCGCCTGACCTGCGATTCCGGTGACGTCTACCTCGCCGAGACCGTCATCCTGGCGACCGGCGCCCAGGCGCGCTGGCTCGGGCTGCCGTCGGAGGAGACCTTCAAGGGCTTCGGTGTCTCGGCCTGCGCGACCTGTGACGGCTTCTTCTATCGCGGCAAGGAAGTCATCGTCGTCGGCGGCGGCAACACCGCAGTCGAGGAAGCGCTGTTCCTGACCAATTTCGCCTCGACCGTCACCGTCGTGCACCGGCGCGACCATTTCCGCGCCGAGCGCATCCTGCAGGAGCGGCTGTTCAAGCATCCCAAGATCAAGGTCGTGTGGGACAGCGCCCTCGATGAGATCTGCGGCGCCAGCTCGCCATCCAAGGTCACGCATGTCCGACTCAAGAACGTCAAGACCGGCGCGCTCACCGAGCTGCCCGCCGACGGCGTCTTCGTCGCGATCGGCCACGCGCCGGCAACCGAGCTGGTCGCGGGGCAACTGAAACTGAAACCGTCCGGTTATGTCGAGGTGATGCCGGGCTCGACCGCGACCTCCATTCCCGGCGTGTTTGCAGCCGGCGACGTTGCCGATGAAACCTATCGGCAGGCGATCACCGCAGCCGGCATGGGCTGCATGGCCGCCCTGGAGGCCGAACGCTTCCTCGCCCACGCCGCGAGCGAACGCGCCGCGGCGGAATGAACTGACGATGCCACGATCACGGGATGGATTTACGGATATGGATTGGGACAAGCTGAAGGTGTTTCACGCAGCGGCGGAAGCAGGCAGCTTCACGCATGCCGGGGAGCAGCTCGGGCTGTCGCAATCGGCGGTGTCGCGCCAGGTCAGCGCGCTCGAGCAGGAGCTCGCAGTCTCTCTGTTCCACCGCCACGCCCGCGGACTGATCCTGACGGAGCAAGGCGACCTGCTGTTCCGAACCGCGCATGACGTCTTCATGCAGCTGCAGGCGGCGCGCGCCAAGCTGACCGACAGCCGTGAGCGCCCGAGCGGCGACCTGAAGATCACGACCACGCCGGGCGTCGGCATCAACTGGCTGATCCCGCGACTCGGCGAATTCACCGCGCTCTATCCGGAGATCCGGATCTCGCTGATCGTCACCGACGAGGAGCTCGATCTGTCGATGCGCGAGGCCGACGTGGCGATCCGCACCCGCAAGCCGACCCAGCCCGATCTGATCCAGCGCAAGCTGTTCGCGATCAGCTTCCACGCCTATTGTTCGCCGGAATATGTCAAGCGCTTCGGCACGCCGCGCACCCTCGACGAGCTCGATGATCATCGCATCATCATGCTGGCCGACGGCCAAGTCGCCCCGCATCTCCAGAACCGCAGCTGGCTGGTCGATGCCGGCCGCAACGGATCCGGTCCGCGCGAGGCCTATTTCAGGGTCAACAACATCCTCGGCCTGGTCCGCGCCTGCCAGCAAGGCCTCGGCATCGCCGCGCTGCCGGACTACCTCGTCGAGGAAAACAGCCGTCTCGTGCAATTGTTCGGAGAGTCGGATTCGATCCAGCTCGACACCTACTTCGTGTATCCGGAGGAATTGAAAACGGTCGCACGCGTTCAAGTGTTCCGTGACTTCGTCGTGAGCAAAGCGCAGCGCTGGCCGGCGTGAGATTGTGCATGTCTGACATGCGGCTTGCATGGTTGCTGCGACGCCATTGAGCCCATACTGAGGTTGTGCTGAGCGTTGGCGTTGCGCATTGTCCCCCTCCTCCAGTGGCGCGAGCGTTCAGAAATCCCTCTTGGAAGGTGATTGTGTCGGCCTCGTTGGCCAGTACCTCCAGCCGGGCTCATTTGGGCCCGGCTATTTTTTTGCCGACTGTTTCCGTGTCAGGCCCGATGCGGCGTTGACAGCATCGCCCGCACCGCGCATCTAGATCGCATGTCCACGTCTTCGCACGCCAAGCTGTCGTCGAAAAAAGCTCCCCTCCCGGGGACATGTGGACGCGCGCGCTAGAATCTCTCGAATTCACCGCCGCATCACCAGCCCCGCCGCGAGGACGGGGCTTTTTTGCGTGTCCCGTCTCCGGCTCCTGCCCGCCCAAGGAGATGGACCATGACCAACATTACGACCCGACTGCAGGGCCTCTGGCTGCCCCTGATCACGCCGTTCCGCGATGGAGCGCTCGACGAGCCATCCTTACGCAATCTGGTTCGGCACTACGCCGCCGAGCCGATCGATGGACTGGTGCTCGGTGCCACGTCAGGCGAAGGACTGGCGCTGTCTTGGGACGAGCGCGCCCGCCTGATCAGCGTGGTCCGGGATGAGCTCGACGCCACCGGCCGGTCGCTGCCGATCTGTCTCGGTGTCGGCGGCGTGGCGACGGCCGAGGTGAGCGAATCGCTCGACCGAACCGCGTCATGGCCGATCGATTTCTATCTGATCTCGAGTCCGCCTTACGTGCGCCCGTCTCAGCGCGGCCTGCTGGCGCATTTCACCGCATTGGCTGACCGCACCACCCATCCGATCGTGCTCTACAACATTCCCTATCGCTCGGCGGTCGGCCTCGACAACGAGACGCTGCTGCGGCTCGCGCAACATCCGGCCGTCGCAGGCCTCAAGGATTGCTGCGCCAATCGCATGCAGACGCGCGACTTGATCGCACGCCGACCGCCCGGATTTCGCATCCTCACCGGCGAGGACTCCCAGAGCTTCGATGCGCTGCAGGCCGGTGCCGACGGCGCCATCCTGCTCTCGGCGCATCTGGAGACCGAGACGTTTGCCGCAATCCTGCAGCACGTGAAGGCCGGCCGTCACGACGCGGCAGCAGCGTGCTGGGCGCAGGTCGAAGATCTCACGCGGCTGCTGTTCACCGAGCCGAGCCCGGCCCCGGCCAAGTACTGGCTGGCGCGGACCGGCATGATCGCGAGCCCCGACGTGCGACTGCCGATGGTGGAGATCGGTGCCGGCCTTGCCGTACGCCTCGACCAGGAGATCGAGCGCCGCAAGGCGACAAGGACGCAGAGCTGCGTCGCCTGAGCGCTCCCCGAAACGATCGTCGGACCGAGAGACGAAGCCGCAGCGCGGCCGCGGGCCAGATCGGAGACCACGGAGGCCGACACCTCCGTGGTTAATGCGAGCTAACAAACGCGATCAAAAGCGGCGCAGTCCGCAACCTCGTGTTTAAAGATGTTCCGCTATGGATGTTGAAAACGTCGAAGAGCGCGGGGGCGTCGTGGCTTTGCAGGATCATCCATACCCTGAGCATCAGGGATTCAGCGTCGAAGACATTCTCTGGGCGGTCGGGATCTGGTCCGTGATCCTGACCCTGACGCCGGCTATCGCCTTCTATTTCCTGATGGTCGCCTGACCTCGCCGCGCCCTCTCGCGCGGCGCGAAATCGGCACTCACGCGAGATCGTGTGACCCGACGCAAAAAACGCGCGGAAGACCGCGCGTCGATGCCTCATCTGATGCCGCGATCAGGCCGCCTGCTTGTGCATGGCGCCGTTAGCCGACACGGTCCCGCGAATCGCCCGCACCGAGCGCTCGATCGCAGCCCAGAGGCGCGCGATCTCGGCTGCGGCACGCCCTTCCGCATAATATTCACGCACGCCTTCGCCCTGGCCCAGCGCCATCAGCAGATCGGCGCGGTTGGTGATCTGGCCGCCCCACACCGGTGCCTTGAACTTCGCCAGCGCCTCCCGGGCGATGGTCACGATCGGGCTTTCGGCATCGTCGCGGCGCGCCGGTGCGCCATTGAGAACGACCGCGTAGGGCTTGCGCGCGGCGCGGCAGGTCTGGATCGTCTCCTGCACCGCATTGACGTCGAACACGCCGGGGCGGGCCGGGATGATCACCATGGTCGCGTTCTTGATCGCATCCTCGACGACGGCCGAGATGGTCGGCGGCGTATCGATCAGCACCCACTCGACGCCGTCACGGCGGGCGGCGGACACGATCGCGCTCACCGAGTTCACGGCCGTCTTGATCGGCGGCTCGTTGGTGCCGCGCAGCTTGTGCCAAAGCGTCAGCGACCCCTGAGGGTCGGCATCGATGAGCAGACTAGACTTGCTCGACTTGATCTGCGCAGCGAGATGGGCGGCCAGGGTGCTCTTGCCTGAGCCGCCCTTACGCGATGCGAAAACAATGACGTTCATACCTTGGCCTCCAGATTGACCCCGGCAGCGAAAATGAATCAGCGGACTGATTCGCGGAAGAAAAATTTAGCGATCAATAAGACGTAACTCCTGATTGCCGAAACGGATTGGTTTTTGAGTCACACCAAAGCAGGCAAAACAGCAGATCCGGCCGCGGATGTTCGACAACATCCGGTCATGCCCCATCGCATTTACATGTTGAGGCTGCGCATCGAGGTGCGCATCCAAGGACCTCGGTCATTCCGAGTGCCGCCAAATGCGGCCATCGGCATCGCTCAAGTCGCGTCCGGTCGCGTCGACTTCTTCGCTTTGCCGGCACGCGCAGCGACCGGCTTGGTGACAGGACGAATGCTCATCGGCCGTTCCGCGCGGCCAGATGACGCTGCCTGGCGCTGCGGTGGCCCGAATTGGGCGCGGCATGGCGGCGACAGCTCGGCCTTGCGGCGGACCATGCAGGCAGTGACACGATCGACGTCGGGAATGTCGGAACTACAAAGCCGGAACGCATCGCCCGTGCACGCCTGCTCCTGCTCGGGGGTATAGGCCCGTGCGGTTACGGGGACTAACAGCGCGGCGACTACGATCAGTACGGCAGAGATGCATGGATCGAGATCAATCCCTCTCATCGTCCCCTCCCCCTCGTTGCCGCAAAGTGTGATTGAAGGAGACAGGATTCGCAAGCAACAGCGCCACGCCGTGCTTCTGATCCGGCGCAGCAAACCGCAAGCGAGCGCACGCCCCGGCGATATATCCGTCGAAATACGGAGACCGGGCTCAGGCTTCCGCACAGCTCTGCGCACACGCCCAGTCTACAGCCATACGCGAGAGGACAGGGCTACAAGTCACGGCGCACGATCAATGGGGCGCGGAGCACGTATAGAGGTGAGCTAGCGAACGGCACAGCGATGGTCCTGGCCATGGTACAGTTGGGTGGGCTCGAACCACCGACCTCCTGTTCCACAGACAGATTTTTGGGTCCGCCGAGCTTACGACAGGGTATCCGAACGCACGAAAACCTCAATGATTTCAATGCGTCCGACCGCCACTGCCCGCCATACCTACGCTCCAATTTCTGCTACGGTGGTTGCTACGTGGTAGCTAGCAACC
Organism: Bradyrhizobium sp. SZCCHNS3016; assembly: GCF_032484535.1. NCBI lineage: Bacteria > Pseudomonadati > Pseudomonadota > Alphaproteobacteria > Hyphomicrobiales > Nitrobacteraceae > Bradyrhizobium > Bradyrhizobium sp. SZCCHNS3016. The sequence goes on along the minus strand of NZ_JAUETE010000002.1, from coordinate 318,471 downwards.
AAGGTAACCGATGGCAAATTTGGGTATCACAGTCCGAACGGTACAATCGCTCGGTCCCGGTGAAGCGATTTGGGATGCGGATCACAAGGAGGCCGTGCGGGGATTTGGCGTGCGGCGCCAGCGCGGTACGCCAGTCTATATCCTGAAGTTTCGCGCGTCCGGCCGACAGCGCTTCTTTACCATTGGTCCCCATGGATCCCCCTGGACCCCTGAGAAGGCGCGGAAGGAAGCGAAGCGCCTGCTCGGGCTGGTTGCTGAGGGAAAGGATCCGGCTGCCGAACGGGAACTTTTGACGTTGCAGACGGCAGACACGTTCCGAAAGGTTGCTGGCGAGTACCTAAAGACCGCCAAGCAAAAGCAGCGCCCCCGGACCTACGCGGAGATTGAACGCTATCTGCTCGGCGCGTGGAAACCGCTCCACCCGCTCCCGATGTCGCAAATCAGCCGTCGGCATGTTGCCGCTCGCGTCGGCGATATCGCGACGAAAAATGGAGCGGTCACGGCAGCCCGCGCACGCTCGGCTTTGTCAGCCATGTTCAACTGGGCCATTCGAGAGGGCCTTGAGATTCCGGCGAACCCGGTGCTCGGAACCAACCGCCCGGTCGCTCCGAGATCGAGAGAGCGGGTCTTGACCGATGCGGAACTGGCGGAGATCTGGACAGGCCTTGAGGACGACGACTACGGACGCATCGTCAAGCTGCTCATCCTGACTGCCCAGCGTAGAGACGAAGTTGGCGGAATGCGTTGGGCCGAAACCGACTGCTCAAGATGTCTCTGGACCATCCCCGGCTCCCGAACGAAAAACCATCGCGAGCACACGCTTCCGTTGACAGAAGCGGCGGTGTCGCTGCTCCCCGCTTCCCCAGTAAACCGAGAGTATGTTTTCGGCGACGGACCGCGACGGAAGGGCGATGCACCGCGCGGCTACTCCGGGTGGTCGAAATCCAAGGCCGCGCTCGATGAGCGGCTACTAGCCAGGCGCAAAGACAGGGCCGTAACCGGTGAAACGGTCGCTCCCATGCCCGAATGGTGGCTGCACGATCTTCGTCGCACCGCCGCGACGGTGATGGCCGATCGGCTAGGAGTACTGCCTCATATTATCGAGGCGGTGCTCAATCACGTCAGTGGCCATCGGGCGGGAGTGGCCGGCGTTTACAACCTTGCCCGATACGAAGCCGAAATGCGGGCTGCACTGACCGCGTGGGCAGGCCATGTCGACCGAGTTGTTCGAGGTATCGAGGCAATCGACCCAACAAGAGAGGATCTGGTGCGAGAGGCTCCTCCTGGCTTCGACCTGTAAACCCAAATTCGCGGAGACGAGGGATCAAAGCCGGTGTCACACAGGGCTTACTCATCGGTGGTTGTGGGGACGTGCAGCCACTGCCACACGAAAAGGTTAGGGCGTGGACTCATAAACTCTTGTCCAGAGGCGTGCTGAGGCAAGAGCTACCGCGGCGAGGAAGTTGCGCGCGAGCTTATCGAAGCGGGTAGCGATGCGCCTGAAATGCTTAAGCTTGCAAAAGAACCGCTCAACGAGATTGCGCTGGCCATAGATGCGTCGGCTGATGGAATGTTGGACTACTCGCTGGCTGGTGGAAGGAATATGAGCCCTAGCTCCGCCGGCTCTGATCATGTGCAGGAGGGCATCGGCGTCGTAACCACGGTCGGCCACGACATCACGACATTTGAGCCCTTGGAGCAGAAATGGCGCGGCACGCAGATCGTGGGCCTGCCCCGGGGTTAGCATCAGCCGGACCGGCAATCCGTTCTCGTCGACGACCGCATTGATCTTGGTGCTCAGTCCTCCACGAGAGCGGCCAATGGCGTGATCCTCGCCCCCTTTTTACCCCCAGCGGCGTGCTGATGGGCGCGGACGATGGAACTGTCGATCAGCGCCATCGACTGCGGCGAGCGAGCTGCCAGCACCTCGAAAATCTGGACCCAAACGCCTGCCTTGGCCCAGCGGTTAAAGCGGTTATAGACCGTCGTGTAAGGACCATAGCGTTCCGGAAGATCTCGCCAGGGCGAGCCTGTCCGCACAGCACATAGAAGATGCCGTTGAGAACCCGCCGGTCGTCGACCCGACCGACACCGCGTGGCTTATTCGGCAGCAAGGGCTTGATCAAAGACCATTCTCGATCGCTCAGGTCAAACCGCGCCATGTCCCCCCCCCAAATCACTTAAGGGGAGTGAATCACCGTTCGCCAGCTAACGGAACCCATTTAATGAGTACATGACCTAGTCCGTTGATTTCCCTTGGTATTCGAGAATTCGAGGATACCCATCAACTCGCCGCGCAACTCCCGCGTGGACCTCGCCACGCTTCCTACCGGATTGAGCACGATCTCGCCGATGAGCGAGCGCAGCGCCTCGGCGGCCTCGCGCCCGCCATCCGGATCGGTGAGCGCCTTGCTGAACCGGGCCACATTCTTGCGATAGCCATTGGCGATGTTGGGATGCATGTCGGGAATGTCGGCGGGAGCCTCTGACAGGCGCTGTGTGATCTTCGCCTTTTGCCGTTCAAGCTCGTCCTTCCGCTCCTTCCTCGACGGCTGGTAGAGCCCATTCTCGATCGCTGCCAATGATGCTGGCACCCGTCCGCTTGATCTTCTGAAGCGCGCTGTGGTCTGATTCCGCCTGTGCGCGCCGGTCGTAGTTCAGCCGGTTCGTCTCCTTGGCATAAGCGCACACGGCTTCTGCGACCGCCTCCGAGGAGACGAGGCGGTCCTTCAAACCCGCCAGCCCCCTCACCTCGATCTTGTCGCGCATGATTGTGCGGTTGTTCGCACAAGTCCCGCGACGATCGTGGTTGAGGCAGCCGTAGCGGTTCGGTTCGGCGGAGATGCCGAACTTGCCGCCGCAGCAGCCGCAGGTGAGAAGGCCGGAAAAGGAGAGAGACGGGCCGGTTGGCGAGCTGCAGCCGCTTGGCCCAGCTGATCTGAGGCCGGAAAACTGGACCAATTTTGGGTAGAGTCTTGCGCTGCCGAATCCCCTCGGCTGGGAGGAGCGGAAGACGATGAAAGCCTCGAAGTTTTCGGACGTCCAGAAGGCGTTTATCCTGAAGCAGGGCAATGACCTGTGGGCCTACCAGCGCGGCGTCGCGCTGGACTTCTCACGCCGGGGAAACCGACCGACAATGCCTTCATCGAAGCCTTCAATGGCCGCTTCCGAACCGAATGCCTCAACGCCCATTGGTTCCTGTCCCTTGCGGACGCCCGGCAAAAGGTGGAGACTTGGCGCAGATACTACAATGAGGAACGGCCCCACGGGGCGATCGGCAATCGGCCACCGATTTTGCTGCAAAATCACGCCGGCGCCACCAGCCCGCCAACGTGATGAGAAGCGCAAAACTCTAGTTCCGGGTGGTCCAAGTTCGGTCTCGCTGCACAGCCCCAACAGGACTCAAATGCTACTGGACGAAACTTCGGTGGCAGTTCAAACGATCGACGGGCCCGCACTCACCAAGCAGACAGCGCGAAATGATATCGGCGCGCCCGACTCTTCGAACGCGCCGATTACTATCTTGCCCAACTTTCTATGCGTGCCATGCCGCCGCAATTGATGCCTGCAGTGCCGGATCGTCGGGAGCAGTCTGGTTGCTTGAGCTGGTCGGATCGAAACCGGCATGGCTGGACGAATAGCTCGCCATCGCCTGCACCAACTGAGAAATCTGGCTGTCGATCTTGAGGCCGCCAGCGGTGATCTCCTGCAACTGGCTCGACGGAACCGAAAACCAGTCCTTCACTGTGACCTTGCTGTTCGTTCCCAACAAGTCGACTTCCAGGTTGTCGCCAGACTGAACAAGCCAAAGGTTGGTATCTGCAATACCTTCGCTAAACTCAAGCCGTCCGCTGGGCGCACCGCCCGACACTCCGTTCAAGATCGTAAGCGCGCCGGCATCTGACCCGAAAAGGTAACGATCACTACCCCCGCCACCGACAAATATGTCGTCGCCCCCTCCGCCTACGAAGGTCTCATCGCCTCCGGTACCCCACAGCGTGTCCGAACCCGAGGTTCCGGTGACAACTTGCCCCGATTGATCCGCGGCTGATGGCTGTGCCGTTTCCGCGGGCTGGTCGGCATTGGCCGCTGGATCAACACTCAGGTCCGTCGAAACAAGAGCGGATTGGACGAGATTCTGCATTGCCCCTAGCGCAGGCTGAATCACGCCATCGCCAGTCAAGTCCTGCTGGAACAGAGTCTCATACGATTGAATTGCGGAACTAGTGGGGGCCGCTGAGACAAGAGTACTCACGTAGTTCCCATTAGCGTCGACGCTCCAGATCGCCACCAGACCGGCAGTCGCGTTCTTGCATGCCACGTTGTAGCCGCCCTGAACTCTTTCGGCCCCTAGCAACGTCCAGGGCACCAATTGATCGGCGGTCAGCGGTGCTCCATTGAAATAGAGCACAGTTCCCGAGCCACCATCCGATGGGACCAGAGCGAAGTTCGCGCCGATCTGAAGAACGCTGGTCGTTCCATAAGATTCAACGAGCGTGCCGACGAATCCGATTGTCCCGTCACCATTCAGATCCTGCTGAAGTATCGGCTCGTATGCTTCGATCGACGCGCTGTTCGGTGCCGCACTGACTACTGTACTCATATAGTTTCCACTGCCGTCGACGCTCCAGATCGCCACCAGACCGGCAGTCGCATTCTTCCATGCCACGTCGTAGCCGCCCTGAACTCTTTCGGCCCCTAGCAACGTCCAGGGCGCCAACTGATCAGCCGTCAGCAGTGCACCATTGAAATAGAGCACCGATCCCGAGCTACCGTCCGATGGGACCAGAGCGAAGTTCGCGCCGATCTGGAGGACACTGGTCGTTCCATGAGATTCAACCAGCGAACCGACGAATCCGATCGTCCCGTCACCATTCAGGTCCTGGCGGAACATCGGCTCGTATGCTTCGATCGACGCGCTGTTTGGTGCCGCACTGGCTATTGTGCTCAAATAGTTTCCACTGGCGTCCACGTTCCAGATAGCGACGAGACCAGCACTCGCATTCTTCCAGGCGACGTCGTAGCCGCCGGAAACCGCCTCCGCACCAAGCATCGTCCAGGGGGCGAGTTGGCCCACCGTCAACGGTGCACTGTTGAAGTACAGCACCGGCCCTGAGCCCCCGGCGGCAGGAACCAGCGCGTAGTTATTATTAATCTGTACGACTCTGGTCGCGCCCCAGGCGTCGATGGTTGTGCGATTTGCCGCTTCTGCGATGGCGGCGACATCCCAGACAGTACCATCAGCAAACTTGATGGAGCTCAGCCCATAGACAGAGGAGCCGCCATTGTAGAATTGCCAGAGCGCCGTGAACGTATCACCGGTCGACAGAACCGAAACGATTAGCTGATTGCCAGATCGACTCAGCACCACGTCTGAAGGCAGCAGGTCCACGAGCTCCAACTGATCGCTGCGCTGATAGCCGCTCCCAGTATTGTCGAGGACATCATGGCCGTCGCCCTTCTTGAAGACGATACGGTTGGCACCCGTTCCAGAGACGGAGAGGCGATCATCTCCTGGACCTGCTTCAACATTCACTCCGTTTGATGGCAACGTGATCGAGTCATTGCCGTTCGTACCGCGAATCCAGGCATTGGCAGCGATGGTGGCCGCATCCCAAGCTGTCCCATCGGCAAACATGATGGACTCGATTCCCGACGCTGCGCCGGAGATCTGATTGTCTATCGTGATCCTGTCTCCCGTCGCGTTCACGACCACAATGACGTCATTGAGATCGGCAAGTGAGCGCGAAAACGTCAAGTCAGATGCGTTCAAGGTATCGAAAACCAGAACATCCGTATCCGAGCTCGCTCCATTTTCCTGGATCAGGCCACTGCCGCTTCCCGCTGCGTACCGATAGGTATCGCTTCCGCTGCCTCCCTGGATCGTCTTTCCGTTCTGGACAATGATCTGGTCCGCGCCCGAGGTTCCGGATACAATTCCGTCGCCATTGACATCGGCAAAAGTCGCCAGTGTCTGCAGGTTCGCAACTGTCCAGACCGTTCCATCTGCAAGAATGATCTGCTCCACGCCCTGGCTGTTGGAGCTGTTGAACTCGTTCCTGAGCCGGATGGAGCCGCCGTCTCCCGCGCCAGCCGAGCTCTCGGCCACGATCACTGCCGCCTCTGCTCCGTCACGCTGAACTGAAATGCGTGACGTGCTGATGCCGGAGAGCACCAGCTTGTCGGTTGCACCGTCATAATTCATCCCCTCTGTGATGACGTCCTTGCCGTCGCCCGAGCTGTAGACGAAGGTATCAGCGCCGCTGCCGCCATCCAGCTGGTCATCCCCTCGACCGCCGGTCAGCGTATCGTTGCCACCGAGACCCGACAGCGTGTCTGCGCCGCTCGTTCCCACGATGACGTCGCTGTTCTGGTTGAACCCTGTGATGGAGGTTGCCCCCGCCGCCATCTGCTGCGCCAGGAATGCATTCTCGAGGCCCTGCTTGCTCCAGACCGTGCCGTCGCCAAAGACGATCTGCTCGATCCCGCTTGCGTTGCCGACATCCTCGTTGACCAGGTTGACCGACCCGCCGACGCTGAACGTCAGCTTGATGTCGTTGCCGTTGCGGCTGATCGTTGTGGTCGATGGGGTGAGACCCGCCCCGAGAACGAGCTTGTCGACCGTCGTATCGTAGGTCTGCCCTTCAAGGATCGTGTCGTTGCCGTCACCGGCATTGTAGATGAAGGTGTCGGAATTGTACCCGCCATCCAGGATGTCATCACCAAGACCGCCGGTCAGCGTATCGTTGCCACCGAGACCCGACAGCGTGTCTGCGCCGCTCGTTCCCACGATGACGTCGCTATTCTGGTTGAACCCTGTGATGGAGGTTGCCCCGGCCGCCATCTGCTGCGCCAGGAATGCATTCTCGAGGTCCTGCTTGCTCCAGACTGTACCGTCGCCGAAGACGATCTGCTCGATCCCGCTCGCGTTGCCGACGTCTTCGTTGACCAGATTGACCGACCCGCCGACGCTGAACGTCAGCTTGATGTCATTGCCGCTGCGGCTGATCGTGATGGTTGACGGGGTGAGGCCTGCCCCGAGAACGAGCTTGTCGACCGTCGTGTCATAAGACTCTCCGTCCTTGACGGTGTCGTTGCCGTCACCGGCGTTGTAGACGAAGGTGTCGGAACCGTAGCTGCCATCCAGGATGTCATCACCCTCGCCGCCGATCAGCGTATCGTCTCCGCTATTGCCGCTGATCGTATCGTTTCCGGCACCGCCGCTCAGGTAGTCATTGCCGTTGCCGCCGCTCAGCGTGTCGTCACCGGCCAGTCCTTCCAGATGGTCGTTACCAGTAGTTCCCACCAGCGTGTCGTTTCCGCTGGTCCCCTTGATCCAGGTCGCCTCGGTGATGGCCTGCCTGTCCCACACCGTGCCATCCGCGAACACGATCTGCTCGAGCCCGGAATAGTCGGTGGCGGAGACAAATTGCTGCTTGACGGTGATGATATCACCCGTGCTCAGGACCTTGATCGTGAGGTCGGCGCCCTGCAATGCAAAGGCAAGATCAGCTGCATTGAGATCCACGAACCGCAAAGCGTCGATCTGCCCCGCGGCGTTGACCCCGTCGTTGATCGTGTCGCTGCCGTCGCCGCGCGCATAGATGACGGTGTCGTTTCCTGCGCCGCCCTGGATGACCTGATTGCCTTGACCAGGCTGCAACACATCGTCGCCGGCCGTGCCTGTGACGGTGCCGTTGGCCGACACCGTGCGGATCGGGGCGTAGAGGGTGATCTGCCCCCTGTCCCAGACCTCGCCATCGGAGAATGCGATCTCCTCCACGCCCCCCGGCGTGCTGGCGAACTGGCCCGCCACCGTGATGATGCGGGCCGTGCTGCGATTGCGGATCACGAGGTCTTGTCCCTCGCGCGAGAACAGCAGGTCGCTCTTCGTCATCCCGACCAGCTCGATCCGGTCGGTCCCGGCCTCGCTTCCTTCAGTGATCGTATCATTGCCGGCGTTGGCTTGGATCCGGTAGACGTCGCTGCCGCCGAGACCGACAAGCGTGCGGTCGCCCGAGCCGGCCTCCAGCACATCCCGGCCTCCGCCACCAGAAAGCGTCGATGTCCCCTGGCTACCGATGATCAGTTCCGGAGTGAGCCTCTGAAGGAGAGTCGCCCGGTCCCAGATCGTGCCATCGGCAAACACCATCTGCTCGATCCCGGCCCCCGGCGTGCCGGAGAGCTGGTTCTCGAGCACGATGGTGCTTCCATCGGTCAGCAGAAGCACGAGATCACTGGTCGTCAGCGATGAATGCCCGACGACCACGCTGGCGGGATCAATCCCTGCGCCAAGAACGAGCTTGTCGGTATCGGTGGCGCCGCCGGCATCGACGATGCGATCGTTCCCGTCTCCCAGCTGATAGCGATACTCGTCCGACCCACCGCCGCCGACCAGCCGGTCGTCGCCGAGGCCTCCGCTCAGGATATCGGCGCCGACGCCGCCGGTGACGACGTCGTTGCCCGCCGTTCCCGTCGCGGTCTCGGTCTGATCCGCAACTGTGATGACGACGGTTGACACCGCCGACAGCCCATCATCATCGGTCGTACTGACCGATACCTGATATTGCGACGCCTGCTCGAAATCGACGATGGCGCCGCTCTTCACCCGGATCTCGTTGCCGACGAGCTCGAACAGCCCCGAGGCATCGGACAGGACGAACGTATGAGCCCCGTTGTCGTTCGGATCGATGGCGCCGAGCGTAGCGACGACCGTGCCGGCCGCAGCGCCTTCGTTGACGACACCCCCGGTCACCGTGATCCCGGTCGGCGCCTGGTTGTCCAATCGCCGGAATTCGAAATTGTCGGCGGTCAGGTCCACCAGATTGACGTTCTGCAGCGTGACGCTGTTGCCGCCGCCGAGCGGGATGACGACGTCGGATCCGACTTGCTGAGCTGCCGCAATGACGGCGGCATAGTTTGCGAACACCAACCGGTCAAAGCGGATGACATCATGGGCACTGCCGCTTCCGGCGGTGAAGTCCGTGATGGTGTCGGAGCCGCTGTTGGTCCCGAACACGAAGATGTCGGACTCCGTTCCACCGGTCAGCACATCGTTGCCCGCGCCGCCGATCAGAACGTCCGCGCCGAGGCCGCCATTCAGGACATCAGCGCCCTCGCCACCATCGAGCAGGTCTGCCCCCATGCCGCCGGTGAGCACATCGTTGCCGTCGCCGCCGGACAGCCTGTCGTCCCCCGACCGGCCATCGATCACGTCGTCGCCGGCGTCACCCAGGATCACATTGTTGCCTGCGTCACCGGCGAGCTGATCGGCGTAGACCGTGCCTGTGATGTTCTCGACATTGGCGACATCAGCCATGTCGCGCCACTCGCCGGTCGAGAGGTTCGCCTGATCCGTGGTCCTGACCTCGGCCCCATTGGTGACCAGGTCGACCCACACGGCCGCGCCGAACCCGGACAGATCGAGCGTGTCCGTGCCGACGCCACCATCGGCCGTGACGTGGTCGCCGGCATTGCTGACGCTCAGCACCAGCGTATCATTGCCGACACCACCGTAGAGCAGATCGCTGCCGCCCTGGCCGTCGATCGTGTCGTCGCCAGCTTCGCCGTACAGGTTCTGATCGGCGCCTGAGCCGACGAGATGATCGTTGCCGTTGCCGCCCACGATGAACGGCGACGAGCTTTCGGCGATGCTGCGGATGGTCTCCCGCCCCCATTGATCGCCATTGGCGAACTGGATGTATTCGAGCCCATTGCCGGGCGCATCCGGCGAATCGTTGAACTGCGCCAGAATGGTGATGGTCTCGTTGGTCGAGAGCACCTTGATCAGGAGGTCATTGCCGGACCGCCGCAGAGAAATATCGGAGCTGTAGATATCCCGGAACTTGAGCGTGTCGATCTCGGTCGGGCCAAAACTCGGCCAGGTCTGTTCGCGGATGACGTCGTTACCGTCACCCCGTGAATACACGAACGTGTCGTTGCCGCTGCCGCTTTGAAAGCCGGAATAGATGATGTCGTCGCCCTTGCCGCCCTCGACGGTGTCGTTCAATCCGCTGAGATTGATTGCATCATTGCCGTCGGTTCCGCGGTACCAGGCCTGCTGCTGCATCTGCAGCCGGTCCAACTGCGTGCCGTCGGCGAAGACGATCCGCTCCAGCGCAGAATCGGAGCCCGTCAGACTGCCATTGAACTGCGAGATCACCGTGATGACCTCGCCGGTCCCGAGCACCTTGATGAGAAGATCGTCGCCCGATCGGCTCAATTCGACGTCGGCCGCGTTCAGATCCGTGAATTTCAGCGTATCGACAGCTGTGGGCGCAGAGCCATTGTTGGCGCCGTCGATGATGGTGTCGCTGCCGTCACCGCGGGCGTAGACGAACGTGTCGCTGCCGCGCCCGCCGTAGACGATGTCGTTGCCCCTGCCGCCATCGAACGTGGAATCAAGCTGGCTAAGCGTGTCGGTGCCGTTGATGATGTCACGACCATCCGTGCCGCGGTACCACGCGGCCTGCTGTATCTTGACACGATTCCAGTCCCCATCAAGGAAGCGGATCGTTTCGATACCCGCGCCATTCACGGCGAAGTTTGAACCGAACAGATACGTGAACTGGCCGACGACGGTGATGATCTCCCCGGTGCTCTTGATCTTGACGAGCAGGTCATTGCCCGCGCGGGACATCTCCACATCGTCGGACGCGAGATCACTCAGCACCAGAACATCGGATTCCGCCGCCGCGTCGGTCGAGCCGGACTCATAGATCGTGTCGTTGCCGTCGCCGCGCGCGTAGATGAAGGTGTCGCTGCCCGACGTGAACGAATCATTGGCGACGAGAACGTCGTCGCCTTTGCCGCCGACGAACGTGTCATTGCCGGTGGAGCCGTAGATAAAGTCCTTGCCGTCACCGCCGGAGAGAAAGTCGTTGCCTTCGCCACCATAGATGAGGTCCATGCCCGGACCGCCGTAGACTGCGTCGTCGCCTTTTCCGGCATCGATGATATCGTTGCCACCCGGAGCGCTTGGATCGACATAATCGCCGTAGAGAATGTCGTTGCCGTCGCCACCGCTGAGAACATCCTGCCCATCGCCGCCGGCAAGAATGTCTATGCCGCTGCCGCCGTTCAGGACGTTGTTGCCGCCGCCATGGAAGGGATTGGGCTGCAACGCATCGGGAATCCCCAGGATGCCGCCATAGCCGCCGTAGCTCGATGCGTTCCAGATATCGTTGATGCCATCAATGCCGTGACCGACGATGTTGCCGGAATGCCCGAACTCATCGACGAACACCTGCCACGTGATCACGCCCGCAACGACATTGGTCCAGACCACCGGGTTTCGGCCCATATAGTCGATGCCGGCTTGATATGTGATCTGCTGCCGGCTTGCGATCGAGCCGTCCTGGAACCTGATCTGATCGATACCGACATTATTGGCGCCCTCACCAGTCAGAAGGCTCGTCACGCCTGAGAAGAAGTCGATGACCCTGATGATCTCGCCGGTCGGCTTGATGGTGATGAGCAGCGTGTTGCCCTGATAGGAGTAGGACACGTCGCCCGGCGAGACGTCCGTCAGCCACAGCGTATCGACATCGGTGCGCGGCGAGGCGTCCGATATCTGGTCGTTGCCATCCCCCATCTTCCAGATGAACGTGTCGTTTCCGGCGCCCCCCTCCAAGATGTCGTCGCCCTTGCCGCCGACGATGGTGTCGTCGAGCTCCGAGCCGCCGATGATGTCGGCGCGATCCGTGCCGCGATACCAAGCGTTCTGCTGGATCTGCGCCCGGTTCCAGGTCGTCCCGTCCGCAAACTGGATCGTATCGATGTTACGGCCGGTGGTCGCCCAGTCGCCGGTATTGACCGGAAAGAAGTTGTCGAAATCGATATATTCACCGGTCGCCTTGACGGTGAGGATCAAATGGCCACCGACTCGCGACAGCTGGATATCGGAGGCGTTGAGATCGGTCAGGACCAGCTTGTCGTTCTCCGACTTTACCCCCGACCAGTCTTCCACCACGTCATAGCCGTCGCCCTTGGCGTAGAAGATTGTATCATTACCGGCGCTGATGCGGATGAAATCGTCGCCTTTGCCGCCGTGTATCACGTCATCGGAAGAGGAGTCGTAAATTGCGTTGTTGTGCCCGTCGCCGCGGTAGACGCTGGCATGCTCGATCTGCGTACGCCCCCACTCAGTACCATCAGCGAAACGGATGACGTCGACGCCGTTCCCGCCAAAGAAGCTCTCCACCGAAACTGTCTTGCCAGTGCTGGTAATCCGCATCAGCAGATCGTCGCCGATCCGGTCGAACGTAACGTCCCCCGCGTTGATGTCGGTTAGCACCAACCGGTCGGTATCCGTCGCAGCCCCGTAGTCCTTTATCCACAGATCGCCATCCTGCTTGCTGTAGACATAGATGTCGCTGCCATCCCCGCCGCTGAGCAGGTCACCACCGCCACCGCCAATGAAGACATCCTGGTTGGATGTACCGCTAATGCCCTCCGCCGCGAGTGTGCCAACAAGGGCACTCCCATCAACGATATGAGCAGTGATCTCGTGCATAACCGGATCGGAGACACCAGCTAAATGTGGAAGGACCGCGTTCGCATAGCCCGACCGATCTCCACTAAACGCGACGCTTACCATACCGTCCAAGCCCAACAGAGCCCGCTCAAGGTAAGCAACGGCAGCTCCGGCGTGCTCCGGCACCGCCATTGCGATCAGGTCGACGACCATCCCGATATTACCGGGCGTATTGGGTTGAGGATCGCCTGGTTTCGGCTGCGCAAGCTCCAGCATGGAATAGAAAAAGTAGGGACTGCTGACGGCAGCACCGATGTCTCCACCGCGTGCGACCACGCTTCTCGCCTGCTGGGCAAGGAACGCAACTTCGAGTACGGCGATAATACTCTCAAAACTCGCTTCGATGCTCGCTCCGGCAGAGGCGGACCCTGGATAGGTACGCAACTCATTACCAGCCCGCACTTCACGGTAGGGCTGGCCAAAAAACGCTTCGACAAACGCAAGATGACGGGCATCGACGAACTGCCCTCGACTTTGAGGATCTACGCCACTCACCCCCGCCCATTGAAGCAGAAGATTGCTGAGCGCCGCACGCAGCTCGGCAGGTGTCATTGATGACGCTTGATCAGTCAGCGAGGTCCAGGCACCGCGAAACTCTGACTCTGTGGTGGCCTTGTACGCGATAGAATAAATTGTACCCGAGCCAGGCAGCAGGGGAAGCAGATCAACGCCGTCCGCGATCGTAAAATCTGGCGTGGTGTCGGCGCGCGTATCCCTATTATCGGTCTGAAAATAGATAGTCTGGGCGATTCCCGTTGTACCATCGTTTCGCGTGAATACCGCCTCATATCCAATCGTATTCCCCGCGTCAGTTCCCGAACCGGGCTGACGGACGAGCGATATCGATTTGATTCCGGCCTGAGCCAGAGTCTGCAGTTCTCCGTCGTCCGACACACCGTTCTGATTTAGATCGCGCCAGACACGCAGCTTAGCGAAGACCGGGTCGGCAGCGTCGATCACTCCGTCCCCATTCGCATCGAACGTCTCAAGCACCGCGAAACCATCTTGGGTAGCCGAACCGAATAGCTCGACCGCGCTATCGATCCGACCATTCCCATTGGCATCGATCGCGAGAATGCCATCATCAGGAGAAACCCAGCCCGTAAGCTCCGCAAAACCGTCGACATTATAGTCGAAATGGACCGTGGATCCCGCGAGGCTGGTGGTACGAACACCATCGCCATTCAGGTCAAGGATCAGCGGATCTCCGAGAAGCTTGAGCAGCGGAGAGATCAGATTGCCAAGCGCAACACCGATATCCCTTCCGATCAATTGATTAGCTTCTAGGTACAGCTCTCCAGCGTGCACTCCGAAATATGCACCGATGAGAGCCGCGACCAATATGGTCAACTCGGCAAGTGCGCCCGGTGGAAACAGAAGGGTGGCAAGAAACAGCCCGGCGCCCATGCCAAGCTCAGCACCATAAAATCCGCCAAGAACCCGACCAAGCATTCCAGATTCGGTTGCCAGGGCCCCTTCTCTGTCGTTATTCCGGTATTGCGCGAGCGCCTGTTGCGTACTTGTCACGATATCGTAGGCGGCGGCGGCAAGCCCTGCCGCGCCGAGGATCTGACCAAAGGCACGGACGGCCTGCGCTCCGTTGATATCGGGCAGCGTTAGTGATCCGGTGTCATCGCCGAGAAATCGTCCAAGCAACGACTGGAGCCGTACAGTGACCTCGTCTGAAAAATACTTGACTCTGTTAGACGTAATCCTAACGGCTTCCCAAAATGACTGGGGATCAATTGCGCCTCCGAAATTTACGAGTGAACCAAAGCTGGTGATTCGCTCGGAAATCGCCGTTTTTTGGAAAATGTCTCCGAAGGTGTCTTTTATGCTTTGGTAGGATGACGCTTGTTTGTTCTCAATAAAACCGAGAAGATTCTTTGCTCCGCTCAACACATCGGCGGCGAAACCGTCATCCATGAAGACTTTTGCACCGGGATAGTTTTTTCCGGCCTCATAGATTGAGAGATCTCCAGCGTTTTTAGTTACCGCCCCATCCCCCTTCAGCTGAGAAGTTACGGGGTTCTCGTCAACAACGAAGTTGTTCGGATCATTGAGCCAATTGCGTATCGATGAAGCAAGATTTGTACTAGAGAGTTCAAACAGGACTTCCCGCGTGATGTGCAACTGATATCGCGCGGCCTGCTCCGCCAGGATTCCACCTCCGATCTGATTACCTAGGAGGGAAAGAGTAGAGAGCCAACTAGCGTCGACGAATGCAACCTGACCTGACATTATGGTGCCCCTAGGATCAATCGTTTTTAGATATAGACGCCCGATCAGGGCTACCCTTAACGAATTCCGCAGCCGCTTGAACTGCATTACCCAAGTCGATCGTAAGGCGCGTCAGCGCTCCTCCTTTGTCTTCCGCTTTTACAACGAACGACACCTCAGGCAAGACCACGCCAAGCACGCGCGTAATTGCCGTCATTTCTCTTTCCTGCTCTTCGTTCAAAGGGTCGGTTATCGAAGCCATCTTCGTCATTCTTTTGAAGATGCCAGGCGAGTAGCTTTCCAAAGCTCCGATCGCTTCCTGTATCTGATCGTCGGTGAAGAATTTGCCCATGACAGCTAGCCTTTGAAAGTTTCAGCTCGGCGATATGCGAGAGTTCCGACGCGGATAAAGTATACCTATTCCCGCCGGCTTCTCTCTTTGTTCTCAACAGCATCAATGACTACCCAAGTGCGCAACCACATCGCAACTAGATTCAATGATCACACCGAGACACGGCTGCCACCACGAGCATTCATGTTTGAAGATTACCTTTCCCTCAGACTTTCATGCTTATATCGCAGCAACGGCGACATCACGTATTCGATGATCCGCCGTGTCCCCGTCTTGATCTCCACGGTCACGGCCATGCCGGGCGCCAGCGCAACCATCTTGTCCTCGACCTGCATCTGCTTCTCGTCCAGTGACACCCGCGCCGAGTAGATGAACTCCTGTCCCGCCGGCTCGCTGGTCTCGGCCAGTGCGCCCGCGGCCTTGCCGCCGTTCTGTTTGTCGGCCGGCTTCTCGCGGGCGATCGAGTCCTGGGAGACGCTCAGCACCTTGCCATGAACCAGGCCGTAGCGGGTGAAGTTGAAGGTGTCGATCTTGATCTCGGCGGGCTGGCCGGGATTGACGAAGCCGATGTCGCGGTTGGAAATCATGGCTTCGGCCTCGAGCTGGCTGTCGGCCGGAACAATTAGCATCAGTTGCTGCGCCGGTGTGACGACGCCGCCGACGGTGTGCAGCGCGAGCTGCTGCACGGTGCCGTCGATCGGGGCGCGCAGCACCTGCTCGGCGATCTTGCGCTCGGCCTTGACGAGATCCTGCGTCAGCTCCTCGGCCTTCTTCTCGGCGTCCGCGAGATCGGACAGCACCTGGCGCTCGAACCCCGAGCGTGCTTGTGCCAGTTGCTGCTCCAGCGCGAGCCGCGCCGCCTCGATCTCGACCAGGCGACGGGTCTGCACGATGCGCTCGTTCTGCTGGTCGATCAGCCGCGACTGCGCGTCGATATAGGCGATCTGGTTGCCGTACTGGATCTCCTTGGCATTGCGGCGGATCTCGGCGGTCTCCTGCAGGAACGGCAAGGTGGCGTCGATCTTGCCGATCGCAGCCTCCACCGACTGCGCCTCGGCGCGCTTCTGCGCGATCTGCTGCAGGTTTGACGCAAGTTTCGAGAGCTGCTCGGCGGCCTGGGCCTGCAGCGCGGCGCGGGTGCGCGCGACATCGGTCGGCGATGCGCCCTCGGGCACGTTGAGCGACCGCAGCACGGCCAAATCGGCAAAGCTGTCGCGGAGCACGTTCATCCGGGCGGCATCGAGCCTGGCCTGCATCAGGCCCTGCGCGACGCGGCGGCGCTCGGCCTCGGTGACGGTACGATCGAGCTCGACCAGCACATCGCCGGCACGGACCTTGTCACCGTCCTGGACATGGATCGCCGCGACCACGCCCGCCTCCAGCGGCTGGATCGTCTTGGTGCGGCCGGTCGGCACGATCTTGCCTTGCGCCGAGGCGATGATGTCGACGTGGCCCACGATCGACCAGCCGATCGCGATCGCAAAAAACAGGATGATGGTGCCGGCCACGGCGCGGCCCGCGGGCGACGCCGGCGTCTCGACAATCTCCAGCGCTGCGGGGAGGAACTCGCGCGCGTCGTTTCGGCGTTTGCGCCGTGCATCCAGCGAGATCGGGGCATTGTCCTGCGGGTGCGTCTCAGCCGACGACATGAAGCCCCGCCTGGATCTGGTGCAGGGTGGCGTAGCGCCCGGCGCGCTTGATCAGCTCGTCATGGGTGCCGTCCTCGACCAGGCGGCCGCTTTCGATGGTGATGATGCGGTCGGCATTGCGCACCGCCGACAGCCGGTGCGCGATGATGAAGACGGTGCGCCCGGCGCAGATCTTGCGCATGTTGCGCTGGATGATGTTCTCGCTCTCATAGTCGAGCGCCGAGGTCGCCTCGTCGAAGATCAGAATGCGCGGGTTGGTGACCAGCGCACGCGCAATCGCGATGCGCTGGCGCTGCCCGCCGGAGAGACTCGCGCCGCGCTCGCCGACGACCGTGTCATAGCCGTCGGGCAGGCCGAGAATGAAGTCATGGGCGCCGGCGAGTTCGGCCGCCTGGATCACCCGCTCCATCGCCATGCCGGGATCGGCGAGCGCGATGTTGTCGCGGATCGAGCGGTTGAACAGCACGTTCTCCTGCAACACCGCGCCGATCTGCCGCCGCAGCCAGGTGACGTCTGCGACCGTCAGATCGACGCCGTCGATCAGGATTCGGCCGCTCTCGGGGACATAGAGCCGCTGGATCAGCTTGGTCAGCGTCGACTTGCCGGAGCCGGAGGGACCGACGATGCCGACCACTTGGCCTACCGGCACCTTCAGGCTGACATCATGCAGCGCCAGCGGACCATCGACGCGATAGCGGAAATGGACATGGTCGAACACGACCTCGCCGCGCACCGGCGGCAGCGCCGCACGGCCGGGATTGAAGGCCGGCTCCGGCGTGGTGTTGAGGATGTCGCCGAGCCGCGCCACCGACAGCCGTGCCTGGTGGAAATCCTGCCACAGCTGCGCCAGCCGCAGCACCGGCTGCGCCACCCGGCCCGCCAGCATGTTGAAGGCGATGAGCTCGCCGACGCTGAGGCTGCCTTCGATCACCAGATGCGCTCCGAAATAAAGCGTCAACGCGGTGACGATCTTGCTGATGAACTGCACCGACTGGCTCGCCCAGTTGCCGAGCGACAGCACGTCGAAGCTGGCGCCGACGTAACCGGCGAGCTGCTCCTCCCAGCGCCGCTGCATCTGCGGCTCGATCGCCATCGCCTTCAGGGTCTGGATCGCGGTGACGCTCTCGACCAGGAAGGCCTGGTTCTCGGCGCCGCGGTCGAACTTGACGTCGAGCCGCTTGCGGAAGATCGGCGTCACACCGGCGGACAGCGCAATGTAGAACGGGAACGAGCCGACCACGATCCAGGAGAGGAACGGCGAGTAGTAGAACATCACCCCCAAGAAGACGAAGGTGAAGGCGAGATCGATGACCAGCGTCAGCGCCGAGCTGGTGATGAAATTCCTGATGTTCTCGAGCTCGCGCACCCGGGCCACCGAATCGCCGGCCCGCCGCGCCTCGAAATAGGCGATCGGCAGCGCGATCAGATGCCGAAACAGCCGCGCGCCGAGCTCGACGTCGATCCGGTTGGTGGTGTGCGAGAACACGTACGTTCGAAGACCGCCCAGCACCGTCTCGAAGATGGTCACGGTGACCAAGCCGAACACCAGCACGTCGAGCGTGGTGTAGCCGCGATGGGTCAGCACCTTGTCAGTGACGACCTGGAAGAACAGCGGCGTCACCAGCCCGAACAGCTGCAGGAAGAACGAGGCCAGCAGCACCTCGCCGAGCAGCCGGCGATATTTATGCATCGCCTGCACAAACCAGGTGATGTCGAAGCGCCGCGCCAGATCGGACAGCGAGGCGCGCCGGGCCATCAGCACCACCGTCCCGGTCCAATTGGACTCGAACTCCGCGCGCTTGAGGCTCTGCGGCCGATTCACGACGGGGTCCTGGATCAGCGCCGCATCCGCGGTGACCTGGCCGAGAATGACGAACGAGCCATCGGCCCGCGCTGCGATGGCCGGCAGCGACAACTTGGAGAGGCCATCCCAATTCTGCCTGACCGCACGCGCCTTGAGCTTCAACTGCCTGGCGCAGCGAAGCATCTCGGCCACGCCGATCGGCTCTCCCGCGAATTGGTGCGCGATCTGGGCCGGATCAATGGCCACCTGATGGAAACGCAGCAGCAATGTCAGGCAGTCGAGCCCCGTATCCTTCTGCCCAGCGTCCATTGCCCCAGCACTACTTCAGGTCGTAGCGACATAGTGCATATCGGAAACGTTCGGACAAGACATCTTTCAGCCTTTATTTATCCACGGTGCTGGCACCGTCCCGAAACGGCTGGTGCCAGCTGATAAACATAGATTTCAATTTACAACCAAGATATGACAGCCGCAAACTTCTGACCGCGCGTAATTTACGACAATACAACCCATGACCAGCTTTCCAAGGGCAACCGCCTCGCGCTTGCGGATGAGTCGAGTCAATTCCCTGGCTGACCGTGGGCGGAAGCCGCACCGCATTCAGGACGAAATGTTCAACACAGCAACGTTACGTATTGCCCTCAAATGAAGGCCTTTCCGATCTCGGCGAGTCAGCCGGCCGACGGGCCCGGCCCGGCGGCCCTGCATCGCTTGCGGATTGGCCGTAGCCGCGCGCCGGGGATTTCGACCCTCGGCGCGGATCGCGCGGCTCCGCGACAGCACTCTCTCGCCGACGCTCTACCTGTCGATAAAACGAGAAGCGCAACTCTCACCACAGGCAGCGGACTTATCTCCAATTCGCTCAAATGCGACCAGACAGACTCGTCCGCGCGATTCAGATTAGTTCGGTGCAACCGGCACCTGATTTTGCCGCTACGTTTGATTAAGCATCCTCGCACGGTATTCGCGTATTTTGCCCGCCGAGGTTGATTTTCGGATCGGGACCGCCGTAACAAGACACCGACGGAAAGCATATCGAAATCTATCGAAATGAGAGAGCGGACGACAATGTCGGAAGCCGCAACCGGTGGCCTATTGTCTTTTTTCACCCGCACGCCGCTGGCGCTATGGGCGCACGTTTTGCGCAAACCTCACGACGACAGCGAGGCAGCAACCGCATGGGCGATCTTTCAGTTCAACTGGGGTGTGATGGCAGGCTTGTGGCTCCTGTTCGGGCTATGCTTGATTCTCACGGACTTTCGCGTGGAGCCGATAGGCTACCTTATCGTCCTATCAACGTCGGCGCTGTATGGTTACATCGGCTACTTGAATGCGCGGTCGGCTCAGCGTGCCAAACCGTGGATCTTCTCGTTGCTGACCGGGATTGCCCAGACCACCCTGGCATCGATCGTCCTGGCATCCCTCTCCTACGTTGCGACTGCCGCCAATCTGCCGCTCCAGGACGCAAACCTGCTCGCGCTCGATCGAGCCCTCGGCTTTGATTTTCGCGAGTACCTGTCATTCGCCAATGACCGTCCTTGGCTCGTCATGATCCTCGCGTTCGGTTATCGAGCGATCTCCTTGACGGCCTGCATCATCATCGTGGCGCTTCCCTTGTTCGGCCACTATCGCCGCCTGGCCGAGTTCAATCTCGCGATAAGTCTCGCCCTGGCTCTGACCTGTGGCATCACTCTCCTAATCCCCGCAGTTGGCGTTTACCACGTCCTGGGGCTATTACCATCCGACTACCCCAACATCGTTCCCCAGGCGTTTTACGACTCGGCGCGCGACATGCTCCTGGTTCGCGACGGGACGCTGCGCCTGCTGGATACGAACCACCTCGCCGGGATAGTGACGTTTCCGAGCTTTCACGCGGCAGCCGCGGTCCTCGATGGCTGGGCGCTGTGGTCTTTTCGTTGGCTGCGGCCATTCAACGTCATGATCCACGGAGCGATGTTGTTGTCGACCCCAATAGGAGGCGGTCACTTCCTTGTCGACATGATCGCAGGGATCTCGATCGCAATCTTGTCCATTCTCGTCGCGCGCCTTGTTGCCCTGAGGCTACGCGAACGCGATGGCCGTTTCGCTGCGCAATCTCATTGCATCCCTGCGGCTCGAGAGGCTTGGGTCACAGCTCACCGATGAGCGCCGGGAAGGACCCCTCAGGCCGCAGAACGGCGTGGCAGACGCGGAGAATACCGAGCCGGCGAGGGCACCACCGGGCCCACAACAGTTGATCACGTGCGCGCCATTGAACCGACTCACCCATGTCGATTCGAAATCATGCACGCGGTAAAACACTCCTGGCGGTCGATGGAGCGAGGCGCACCGGACTTGAGCGACCGCCGAGAGCACTGTTTACTCCTCGCCCCCCGCCATTTTCGCTGCCAGCAGCTTGATGCGCATGATCCTGTGCTCGACCGGCTGCTCCGCATTCCCCATATGAACCTGCGCCAGCCAATCGTCGTATTTTTTGGGTGCCATATGCGCCATCAACCAATTCCGGCGTCAACGCGGAGACGTAAGCGGGGCCACGAACTCCGCATTCCCCCTGCTGCCGCCGGTTTCTGGATCCCTCAGCCTGTCCTGACTGTCGTCGTCTCTCGATCACCGTTTCCGCTATTGCGTCAGCGCGTACCGCCCACGCCCGCACATACTGGTCGCGAAATTCCAGGTGTGCGGTCAACCATCGTGGCATTGCCCGGCATGCCTTTGTCACGGCCGACAGATCGAAGGCTTTAGCCCTCAACCGTCCGCTCGCAGATCCGCAGGACAATATCCGAGCCGTAGTCACTTCGCTTTCTAGCAATTCCTAAAGCGTGGCCCAACATGACCGTTGCCGGAGCGCCATCCACATCTTGGCGGACAAACATCTGTTGTCCGTCCCGCTCGTCCAATTCACCAAGCCTGCCTTCGTCGTTCAAATCTTGCAACCGAGCCACTTCTTCGAGCTCCACTCTGCTCTTCAGCTTCTACGCGCCGCCCGATTGCGCCGGAGCACCGCCGCTGCAATGATGAGTTGCCAGTGCATGTCCCTGAAAGAACGCAGCCCCGCGTTTGGCCCATGCCTCTCCTCTTTTGTCTCGGTCAGGATGATCAGGGCGCCTGCTGGCTCATCGGCGCTTCAGCCATCTGCGCCAGTAGCGATCACTTCAGCATTAGAGTCCCGTGGCTTTCCCACGTCGCTCCCTTGAGCGGCGACGGAGAAATGGTAGCTGGGCAACGCGCGCAATGCTGTAGAGTCATCAGGACAGCCTGGGACGCGGTAGTCCCTCCCGAGATTTTTTCGAGGGAGGGCGCGCTTATACGTCGTTCCGACGTGCGCTTCGCTGTGCCAGTGATCTGGTCGCGATGGCGATCTATCATCTTCATGTCAAGGTCATTGGCCGAAAGGCCGGGAGCAGCGCGGTGGCGTCGGCCGCATACCGCTCGGGCTCACGGCTGCGTGACGAGCGGCTCGGCCGCGAGCAGGATTTCTCCGCCAAGCGCGGCGTCATCCATTCCGAGGTGATGCTGCCGGAGAACGCACCGGAGGCATGGGGCGATCGCGAGCGGCTTTGGAATGATGTCGAAGCGTTCGAAATCCGGAAAGATGCCCAGCTGGCCCGCGAGGTGGAGTTTGCGCTTCCGCGCGAGATGAGTGAGGCGCAGGGCATCGAGCTAGCCCGTGATTTTGTTCGGAGCGAGTTCGTGGACTTTGGCATGATCGCCGATCTCAATGTGCATTGGGACAGGGCCGAGGACGGACTGCCGAAACCTCATGCTCATGTCATGCTGACCATGCGCGCGGTCGATCAGAACGGCTTTGGCAAAAAGGTACGAGACTGGAATCGCACCGAGATGGTCGAGCGCTGGCGCGAACGCTGGGCGGAGCTCGCCAATGAGCGGCTGGCTGAGCTCGACATTGACGCACGGATCGACCATCGCAGTCTGGAAGCCCAGGGCATCGCGCTGGAGCCGCAAAGCCAGATCGGCGCGCCGGCCAAACGGATTGAGGTTCGGGGCGTCGCTGGAGAAGTCGGTGAGGCCGACCGGGCCGAGATGCACCGCGAGATTGCGCGAAACAATGGCGCGCGGATCATCGCCGATCCCTTGCTTGGACTGGACGCCATCACCCAGCAGCAATCGACTCTCACACGCCGCGACATGGCAAAATTCGCGCACCGGCACAGTGACGGGCTCGACCAATTCAATGCGGTCATGGGCGCGATGCAGGGAGCGCCGGATCTGGTCGAACTGGGCAAAGACTCTCGTGGCGAGGATCGATTCACAACGCGTGCGATGATCGAGGCGGAACAGCGCCTGCACTGTGCCGCCAAACTCATGGCGGACAGGGAGCGCCATCAGGTGCGCGATGCGGATCGCCAAGCCGCTTTGGCGCGCGCGGAAGTGCGCGGCCTGGTTCTGTCGTCCGAGCAGGCGGAGGCGCTGGCGCATGTGACGAGCGGACGCGATCTCGGTGTCGTCATAGGCCATGCCGGGACGGGAAAGAGCGCGATGCTGGGTGTGGCGCGGGAAGCGTGGGAAGCGGCGGGCTTCGAGGTCCGGGGCGTGGCGCTGTCCGGCATTGCGGCGGAAAACCTCGAAAGCGGATCGGGCATATCTTCTCGCACGATCGCCAGCCTGGAGCATGGCTGGGAACACGGCCGTAATCTGCTCAAATCGAGCGACGTGCTGGTGATCGACGAAGCCGGTATGGTTGGCACGCGCCAGCTCGAGCGCGTGCTGTCCCATGCGGCCGAGGCGGGAGCCAAGGTTGCCCTGGTCGGCGATCCGCTACAGCTGCAGGCCATCGAAGCGGGTGCAGCCTTCCGCTCCATCCATGACCATCACGGCGGCGCAGAAATCGGCGATGTGCGCCGTCAGAGGGAGGACTGGCAGCGCAATGCCACGCGCGATCTGGCGACCGGCAAAGTGAGCCATGCGCTGGAAGCCTATCGTGCCCATGGCATGGTGCATGAGGCTCAGACCCGCGAGCAGGCGCGCGGCGATCTTATCGAGCGCTGGGACCGCGACCGGCAGGCATCACCGGATCGGAGCCGGATCATCCTCACCCACACCAATGACGAGGTCCGGGTGCTGAACGAGGCAGCGCGCGAGCGGATGCGGGCCGCCGGCGATCTCGGCGACGAGGTGCACGTGGCGGTCGAGCGCGGCGCGAGAACCTTCGCCAGCGGGGATCGCGTGATGTTCCTGCGGAACGAGCGCGGCCTTGGCGTGAAGAACGGCACGCTTGGGACCATTGAGCTGGTCAGTCAGCAATCCATGACTGTGCAGACCGACGATGGCCGATCCGTGCGTTTCGACCTCAAGGACTACAACGGGATCGACCATGGCTATGCGGCGACGATCCACAAGGCGCAGGGAATGACGGTGGACCGCGTCCATGTCCTGGCAACGCCCGGCATGGACGCCCACAGCAGCTATGTCGCGCTGTCGCGGCACCGCGACTGCGTCGACCTGCATTATGGCCGTGACGACTTTGCCAATGAGGATCGGCTGGTCCGCACCCTATCGCGCGATCGGGCCAAGGACATGGCTTCCGACTACGACCGTGCCAATCCGATCCAGAGCTACGCCGAGCGGCGTGGGATCACGTTCCGCGAGCGCGTGGCCGAGATCGTGCGCAAGGTCATGCCGGAGAAGCTGCGCGACGTGTTCGACGGCCTTCGCGTTCCTGGGGAAGTGTCCGACCGGCATGGCGGACAACGGCCCGAGCGGGGGTCGCCGGAAAGGGAAAGGAGCGGTACGGCAGCCGACCGGCGCGAAATCGAAGTGCCGGCAAGCAACGTGGCGCAAGATCCCGAGGCGGAAGCACGTCGCGTGCGGACCCGCGCGCTAGTGCGCCATGCCAGGGCCGTGGATGCGATCTTCGCGGCGCAGGAGACGGGCGGCAAAGCAGGTCCCGAACAGGTGAAAGAGCTGCAGACGGCCCGCCAGGCCTTCGAGGAAGTGCGACCCTATGGCTCCCACGACGCCGAGGCTGCCTACAAGAAGAAGCCGGAGCTTGCACGCGAAGCGGCAGGCGGAAGCCTAAAACGCGCCATCCGCGCGCTCCAGCTCGAGACCGAACTTCGCACCGATCCAAGCCGACGCGCCGATCGCTTTGTGCAGCGCTGGCACAAGCTCGACCACACCAGCCAGCGCCTATACCAAGCTGGCGACATGTCCGGCCACAAGGCTGCGCGCTCGGCAATGGGCGACATGGTCAAAAGCCTCGAACGCGATCCGCAAATGGAATCTATCCTCGCCGGCCGCAAGAAAGACCTCGGCATCCCCTTCGAATCAGGCCGCCGCCTCGGCCAAGACCTCGCCTTCGCTCACGGGATCGACCTGGGCAGAGGCCGGAGCATCGGAGTTTGACTCGCCCCGTTTGCCGCGGGCTCTACGCCACAGTCGGCATTGCCCGAGATCCTATTGCTCGCCTAACTGCTTGGCCTGCCTAGTCTCACAAACCTTCAGAAGCAGCCAGCAAGAGGCATCGCGGCCCATGCGCGAACCAGACCGCATCATCAGGTTGAAATCCGTCCTTGGCAGGACTGGGCTGTCCCGGTCCACCATCTACCGCAAGATCGCCGAGGGCACGTTCCCTGCCCAGCTCAGGATCAGCACCAATGGCAGCAGTTGACATGAATGAGGTATGCCGCTGGATCGCAGATCCGGTTGGATGGCGAACCAAAGATCGATTCACCAAATCCGGCCACGACCAAGGGTTAAGGTCCGCAATGAACACGAATAGCTGGGCGCCGAGGGTAATCCGGAAACGTGGTTCCCCGCGGCCGTGCCGATCCACATTTGCGGTCTCGAGACTTACGGGCCTGCCGACCAAGCGCTGCTGGGACGAGCGGATCATGTGTCCGCAAATTTTTCTCGACGGGCTTAGCGACGTCGATGCTTCGCTCGACCGTGGTTGCTAGATGGTAGCTAGTCCGAAAAGCCGGCGAGCCAAATTTCGCTTAGGTTATTGATTTCGTTGGTACAGTTGGGTGGGCTCGAACCACCGACCTCCTGTTCCACAGACAGGCGCTCTAACCAACTGAGCTACAACTGCATCCGCCATGGACTGCCCGCGAGGGGGCGTCCGAACGGGCCGGAAACTAGGTGCAACGGGCCAATTTGGCAAGGCCGAGAACGGATAAAGTCCCCGGCCATGCCGGCGTTTTTTGACGCCGTTTCGGCTCGAGTGAGCCCCCGTTCAAGCGGGAGCCCAGAAAGCATCGAACCCGGCCGCAACGCGTCCGGGTCCTGGATCTTCCGCTGGCCTCACCGGCGCACGGCCGTACCGCGCACCTGGCTCGAACCAGGCCGGCCTCAGGCCGCCGTCTTGAACAGCTTGCTGGCGCTTTCCTTGATCGGCTCGACCGTCTCGGCCGCAACCTTCTGGCCGAGCTCGCCGAGCTCCTTGGCCTGGGACGTGAAGGTCTCGAACTGCTTGCGCGCGAAACCGGTCCACAGCTCCATCGCCTCCGACGGCGACTTCACGCCGAACAGCTCCTGGGCGAAGTCGAGCGAAGCCGTCGTATTGGCCTTCGTAAATTCCATGACCTTGGACGAGTAGACGCCGGCGCCCTTGCTGGCGTTTGCGAAGAAGGCCTCGATGGCCGAATTGTGCGTTTCCGCAGCGTCCTTGAACTTGGCGTAGTTCTCACGGGCCTGCGACACGCCTTTTTCGGCGAGCGCGCGCACCTGCTCGGGAACCTCAAACGGGATGATGGACGCGGAGAACGGATCGGTGGCATTGGTCATGGCATGTATCCTTCGAAACATTGAGACTGGACCGTCCCGGCAATCGGGAAGTCGCTTCGGATCACGCAGAGGAACCGCCCCTGGGAGGTAACAACCTCGCGTAGAGCTATATCGTGTCGTTTTTGTGCAACGCAATGGAAATTCCATTATCAGGAACTCTTTGTCGCGCCCGCTTCCAAAATTTACGGGAGCGGAGAACGTCCCCTCAGGCCTTGGGCTTGGTAGTGTCGATCGCAGCCTTGCCGATGGCTTGGCCCATTTCGCTTGCCTGTTCGGCGAGCGACCGCATCTGGCCCTGAACAAATTCGCGGTGCAGCCGCAGCACCTCGGGCAGGTTTTTGGCGTGCACCAGCGATTGAGCGTCGTCGAGCGACGATTGGACGTTCTTTTCGGCATAGGACGAGACCTTGGCGCCGATGTCCTTGGTCCCGGCCCGTACCGTCGCGCTGCGCTGTTCGAGCGAGCCTGCCGTCGCCTCCGCTCCAGCCAGGAGCTGCTCGAACGTCTGACGTGCCTGGTCGAAGCCTGCCTCCGCCATCGCTCGCATGTCTTTCGGAATCTCGAATCGTCGCCCGTCGTCGGTCATGGTTCCCTGGCGTCCCGATTGGCTTCGCCCGCAGCGCCTCGTCTCGAAGCGGCCGTCCCCGCTGCCGCTGCCTACGCAACTCATGGTCCCCAACGGGGGGATTGCAACGAGCCATGCCCGGTTTCGCCGCAATACCGTGCGCTGCGGCTCACGAGGAACACATTAAGGTTATCCAAGCTTTAGCAGGACGGGAGTACGGCCCCGCCGTGGACCTTGGCCCTCAAAACGCGCGATAGTAACGAATTCTTAACGCCACCAGTTCCGGCCGCCGATCAACGTCGACCGATCAACATCACAAGAGCCGTTCGCCGTCGTCGCCCATGACCTACGCCGATCTCGAATTGCAGGCGCTCAGCGACCCCCGGCTGGCTGTCCACGCCGCCGGCAGTCTGCCGGCTTGGCTATGGTCGGCCGATGGCAGCCGTGTGCTGTGGGCCAATGCGGCCGGTGCACGCGCCCTCGGCGCGGCGAGCGCAACGGCGCTGATCGCGAAGGCGCTCGGCCCCGCCGACGCGCATCGCCGCCAGGTCGCTCAATTGGGACGGCGTCTGCCCGAGAACGGCAACTTGCGTCTCGAACGCCTCCGTGGCTTCGGCGCGCCGCTCGGCACGCTCGCGACCTGCGGCTGCACCAGGATCGATCTGCCGGATGGCACGCGCGCGGTGTTGATCACCAGCACCGACGGGGGCGGACGCAGTGTCCCGCTAGCAGAACGCCTGAAGCGGCTCGTGGAAGCCAGCGGACATGCGCTGATCGCATTCACCCCGGATGGCCAGTTCGCCGGCATCAGTGCAGCCGGACGGCGTCTGTTTGGCATGCGCGACCTGAGCGAGCCGGATTTCGTCGGGATACGCAGGGCGGCGCTTATCGACGGCATGGCCGAGGTGACGTTCGGCACCGAGCGCGCAGCGCTCTACCGCATCGGCAACGGCAACCAGGTCGGGCTGGTGGCCGTCCCGATGCCGGCCCTAGCCGACGGGATGGAGGCGCCAGGCTCGGCGCAGACATCAGAGCCAACCGCAGATGCCGCCCCGGCATCACCAGCCCCCGTGCACGTTGCCGCTGGGCCCGTGGTCGTGATTTCGCCT
Organism: Bradyrhizobium sp. SZCCHNS3016; assembly: GCF_032484535.1. Classification (NCBI taxonomy): domain Bacteria; kingdom Pseudomonadati; phylum Pseudomonadota; class Alphaproteobacteria; order Hyphomicrobiales; family Nitrobacteraceae; genus Bradyrhizobium; species Bradyrhizobium sp. SZCCHNS3016. The sequence continues at coordinate 290,491 of NZ_JAUETE010000002.1, read as the reverse complement.
CCTCTTCCGGTGGATGCAATGACTGAACGCCGAACCGATTATGAATCCCCCGCGCTGTCGAACGAAGCGCCGGCCGAGTTCCTGCTGATCGACGCTCAGGCCAAGGCCGACCTGTTCGAGGCGCCGGTGCCGGTGCCGCAAACGACGGATGAGACGCATCCTGCCGAGTCCGGCGCGGCGGACCCTTCAGTCGGCCGCCGCCACCCACTCCGATTTTCCTGGCAGATGGATGCCGAGGGACGATTCTCGATCGGCTCCGACGAATTCACCCGCCTGATCGGGCGGCACAGCGCCGCCAAGCTCGGCCGTCCCTGGCATGAGCTCACTGCATCGCTAGGCCTCGATCCAGACGGGCGGGTCGGTGCGGCGATCGAAACGAAAGAGACCTGGAGCGGGCTCGTCGTCAGTTGGCCCGCGGACGGCGAGCGGCTTGCGGTCGAATTGTCGGGACTGCCTGTCCTGACGGAGGACAGGACCCATGCCGGCTATCGCGGCTTCGGCGTCTGTCGCGACCTCGACGCTCTGGACCGGCTGGCCGCACTGCGTCGCCCCGCATTGGCCGATGCAGACGCGGCCGATGCTCCGGACGCCGACGAAACCGAACCTGCTCAATCCGACCATGTGCAGGCCGCAGATGTGCCGCCGCAGCAGGACAACGTCACTGCGTCATCGCGTGAGGCTTCCATTGCGCCGGACGTACACCACATCGACGGCATCGGGCTCGAAACGACCGGGAACGTGGTCCCGTTCCGCGCTCCGGGCGAGTCCAAGCATCCGGTGCTCACGCCGGTGGAGAACAGTGCGTTTCATGAACTCGCGCGTCAGCTGTCGGCCCGGCTCGAAGGCGAGATCCGCAACTCAGCCGCGGACGTCGCGAATACGGCGTTCGAGCCGGGATCGCGCGTGAGCGATCCGTTGGTCCCGCCGCAGCAGCAGACCCCATCGGCGACGGAGACGGCGACCGATCATGGCGCGGGGCTGCAGACCGAATGGCTCATCCCCGAGGAGCCGCCGGCCCAGGGCGACAGCCAGCGCGACCGCATCCTGCTCGACCTGCTGCCAACGGGCATGCTGATCTACCGGCTCGATCGCCTGCTCTATGGCAATCCGGCCTTCTTCAGGCAGATGGGCTACGCCGACCTTGCGGCCCTGGAGCAGGCGGGCGGGCTCGATGCGCTCTATGTCGAGCCGGGCGTGTCGTCAGCGTCGAACAAATCCGAGGCCGGCACCCCCGTCACGATCTCGGCAGCCGACGGCTCCTCCAGCGAGGAGATGAAGGCGGAAGCCCGCCTGTTCACGATCACCTGGGACGGCGATACCGCCCATGCCCTGATCTTCGCTCCGGTGCCCGGAACCGCGGCCGCGGTTCCGACGGCGACCGACGCTGCACCGATGCCGGTGCCGGCCTCGGCTGCACCAGCCCCCCTGGTCGTGGCCCCTCCTCCGGCCGCCGGCCACGCCGAAGCCGAAGATCTTGCGGCGATCCTCGACGTCACAGCCGAGGGCATCCTGATGTTCGACGCCGGCGGCAACATCCACGCCTGCAACCGCAGCGCCGAGGCGCTGTTCGGTCACGACGGCGCGGCGCTGGTGCGCCGTAACCTGATCGAGCTGTTCGCGCCGGAAAGCGCCCGCCTCGTGCTCGATGACCTCGACAGCGTGCAGCAGGCCGGCGCGTCGAGCGGGCTCGATCAAGGCCGCGAGGTGCTCGGGAAGATCGCTCAGGGCGGCCTCATTCCGTTGTCGATGGCAATTGGCCGGACCCGGCCCGACGGTCCGAACTTCTTTGCCGTGTTCCGCGATCTGTCGCAGCTCCACCGCGGCGAAAGCGAGTTGCTGCAGGCTCGTCGCGTGGCCGATCGGGCCGCCAACGCCAAGGCCGACATGCTGGCCCGGATCAGCCACGAAGTACGCGCGCCGCTGAACGCGATCATCGGCTTTGCCGAGGTGATGATCGGCGAACGGTTCGGCACGATCGGCAACACCCGCTACGCCGAATACATGAAGGACATCCGCACCTCGGGCGAGCGCGTCGTCTCCCTGATCGACGATCTGCTGGAGCTGTCGCGCATCGAGACCGGCAAGCTCGAGCTCGCTTTCACCAGCCAGAATCTCAACGAACTGGTGGAGAGCTGCGTCGCAGCGATGCAGCCGCAGGCCAACCGCGCCCGCATCATCATCCGCACCTCGCTGTCGCAACTGCTGCCGCCGGTCATCGCCGACGCCAGGGCGCTGCGCCAGATCGCGATGAACGTGATCTCGGCCTCGATCTCGCTGGCCAATCCCGGCGGCCAGGTCATCGTCTCGACCGCGCTGACCGATTTCGGCGAGGTCGCGCTGCGCGTCCGCGACACCGGTCATGGCCTGAACGATCAGGAGGTGGCCGCGGCGCTCGAACCGTTCCGTGCGCCCTCGGCTTCCGAGCAAGGCTCCGATGGCGCCGGTCTCAGCCTGTCGCTCACCAAGGCGCTGGTCGAAGCCAACCGGGCGCAGTTCCATATCAAGGCCGCGCCGAAATCCGGCACGCTGATCGAGGTGGTGTTCTCGCGCGCCATGGCGCGCAATCAGAGCACCGGCTGAACCGATCCTGCCCGGCGTACGGCCAGCGCACGCCACTTGAGACCGAGCAGCAGCGGACCGAACGCCAGAACGAAGCCGGCGAATGCGACCACCCAGGCAAGCGCCGCGACGTGTAGCAGCACCTCGGTATGCGCCGGCGCCAACACGGCGCAGACCCGCGTGACTGCTGCGACGATGATCGCCAGATAGATCACCTGGGTCGCGGGCGCGGCCGTCAGCGCCTGGCCGGTGTGGCCGAGCGTGGCCCGCGTCATCACTGCAAGCGTCGTGATGCCGGCGGCCCCGACCATCCAGGCGTGCAGCCCGGCGCTTGGCAGAATCCATCCGAGGCTAGCGGCCGCCGTGAGCAGGAAGCCGAGCGGGACGAACACGTAGCCGACATGCAGGATGACCAGCAGCCGTTCGCGCAAGGTGCGATCGCCGGCCCAGCGCGCGAGCCTCACCACATGCAACAATCCGGCCGCAGCGAGCGCAAGCGCGGTCGGCGCGCTCTCAGGAACCAGAATCCAGCCGAGCAGGCTCAGCGCACTGAACAGCACGACGGCGATGTCGAAGCGGCCGAACGGCGCCGGCAGCCGGCCGGGATTGTGCTTGACCAGCCAGTTGCGGGTGAAGCTCGGCGTGATGCGGCCGCCGATCAGTGCGAGCAGCAGCACGATCACGGCAACACCGACGCGAATGGCGTAGTCGGCCGAACCACGCAGATGAGCCTCGACATGGAACGCGATGTTGCCGGCGCACAGCACCGCGACGATTGCGACCACCGGCAAATTCCGCCAATTGCGACCGGCGACGATCTCGCGCGCGGCGGCCAGAACGACAAGCATAAGGAAGCTCGCATCGATCAGCAGCGCGGCCCACCAGGGGCCCAGCGCGGACATCGTGACGGCCAGTCGCCCGGCCATCCACACGATCACGAGGGTGAGCAGCGGCAGGCCCCGGATCGGCAGACGTCCGGTCCAGTTCGGGATCGCAGTGAACAGGAAGCCGGTGACGATGGCCGGCAAATAGCCGTAGAGCATTTCATGCACGTGCCAGTCTCGGGGAGCGAAGCCGGAGCTCAGCTTCAGCTCGCCGTAGAAAGCCGGGACCCAGATCAGGATCGCCAGCGCGGCCTGGAGCGCGCCCAGCAGAAAGAACGGCCTGAACCCGTTGGCGAGAACGGTCCAGCCCTGATAGTTGCGTGGAATGGCCATGTGCATGCTCGTTGGATGGTCGACCGGAACCGCGCCGATCATGGCGCCCTATCCCATATGTAGTTGCGTACTGCGGACGACCGCTTGCGCCAGCACAAACTTCCGACAGATCGCAAAAACGTGCTATTGAGCGCCGCAAAACTAAGCCGAATCCGGCCCCGGAGAACACCATGGCTTCCATCGACCGTTCGCTGGTCGCGCATCTGCCGCTGTTTGCGGGGCTGTCCGCGGAGGATCTCACGGACGTGCTGCGGGAAGCCCGCTCCCTTCGCGTCCCCCGCAACGGCGCAGTGTTCGAGCAGGGCGCCGATGCGACCTCGTTCTTCCTGCTGCTCCACGGTCATGTCCGCGCCAGCAAGACGACGCCGACCGGCGACCAGATCGTGGTGCGCTATGTCGTGCCAGGGGACACTTTCGGCGTCGCCCCCGCCATCGGTCTCCAACATTATCCGGCGACAGCGACCGCCGTCGACGACAGCATCGTGCTGGCCTGGCCGTCCGCCTCATGGCCGCGGCTGGTCGCGAAGTTCCCGTCGCTGGCGGCGAACACGCTGCAGACGGTCGGCCAGCGGCTGCAGGAAACCCATGCGCGCGTGATCGAAATGTCGACGCAGCAGGTGGAGCAGCGCATCGCGCATGCCCTACTCCGGCTCGCCAACCAGGCCGGCCGCAAGCTCGATCACGGCGTTCAGATCGACTTCCCGATCAGCCGGCAGGATATCGCCCAGATGACCGGAACGACCCTGCATACGGTAAGCCGCATCCTCTCGGGCTGGGAGCAGCTCGGCCTCGTCGAAAGCGGACGTCAGAAGATCGTGCTGCGCGAGCCGCACAAGATCGTGCTCCTGGCGCAGCAGAACGCCGGTGACGCGGCCGCGTCGCGGACCTGATCACGCGCAGGCACACAGGGCCGCGAGGAACGCGTCGGGATCGACGCCATGCTCGTGGCAGGCATCCGCGACGTTGTGAAAACAGGCGATCGGGCAACCGACGCAACGCATCTGGAAAGCAAGAAAGACGCGGATCGTCTCCGGCCTTCGCCGCATGACGTCGTCGACCAGTTCATCGAAGGAGATTGGCATGCGCGCCTCCATTCCAGCGCGAATGGTAGCGGGCATGCCCTTGGCGGTCTTTGTCGCGGCACAAGCACCGCGGCAGCTGGCCGGTCAGACCGCCCGGCTGTGCAGCTGCTTCGACGCGTCGAGATGCGCATCGAACGCCGCAGCGACGCTGCGCACCAAGAACCGGGAATGCTCGGTCACCGCGAGCGCACCGCCGTTGAGCTCGACCACACCGTCGGAGATCAGCGATTGCAGCCGCGGCGCCGATCTCAGCATGTCGTCGGTGTCCGTGCCATGGCGGGTGCAGATGACGTCGAGGTCCACGCCGTAGTCGCACATGATGCGCTCGATGATGTCGGCCCGTAGGCGGTCGTCATCCGTCAGTCCATAGCCTTTCACGGTCGCGAGGCTGCCGGACGCGATCTTCTGCTCATAGGCCCGGACCTGCGGCGCGTTCTGGACATAGCCTTGCGGCAGCTGCCCGATCGCCGAGGCGCCGAACCCGAGCAGCAGATCGTTGGCATCGGTCGTGTAGCCCTGGAAATTGCGATGCAGCCGGCCTTCGCGGAACGCGATGGTCATCGGGTCGGTGGGCAAGGCGAAATGATCGAGCCCGATCTGGACGTAGCCTGCGTTCTTCAGCGCATCCGCGATCGCACAGGCCTGATCGTAGCGTTCCAGACTGTCCGGCAGCGCCGAGTCCTGAATCTTGCGTTGGTGCGTCTTGAACGATGGCACATGAGCGTAGCCGAACACGGAGAGCCGGTCGGGGCGCAGGTCGATGGCGCGCCGGACGGTGTCGAGACAGGACGCCACGCTCTGATGCGGCAACCCGTAGATCAGATCGAAATTGATGCCGGCAACGCCAGCCTGGCGCAATCCATTCGTGGCCGCCGCGGTCTGCTCGAAGCTCTGTACCCGGTTGATGGCCTGCTGCACCCGCGGATCGAAGCTCTGCACGCCCAGGCTGGCGCGATTGACCCCGCTCACCCCCAGCGCGGCGATCATCTCCGGCGTCAGCGTGCGGGGATCTATCTCGATGGCGATCTCCGCCGATGGCAGCACGAAAAATGAATGGCGCAGCGATCCGACGAGATCCACAAAGGACTCCGGCGCCATGATGGTGGGCGTGCCGCCGCCGAAATGAATGTGCCCGACCTGCAGCCGCCGGCCAATCTGGCGCGCCACCATGTCGATCTCGCAACGCAGTGCCGATTCGTAGACCGCAATCGGCTCGTCGCGCTTGGCGACCATGGTGTTGCAGCCGCAATACCAGCACATCGAGCGGCAGAAGGGCACATGCAGGTAAAGCGATGCCGTCGCGCTCGCCGGTATCGCGCGCAGCCATTCTGCGTAGGTGGACGGGCCGACCGCGGCGGAGAAATGAGGCGCCGTGGGATAGCTGGTGTAGCGCGGAAGGCGCTCCTGTCCGTAGCATGCTGCAAGATCTGGTCTCATGTCCTGCCTGTCACCTGAGCGTGTCGACCTGGGTTTCGGAGGTCCTTGACATAAGGCAAGAGGGGCGGCCTTGAGCTTTCTCAAGGCGCGGCCGGCAGATGCCCGTTGGATGACCAGTAGAACGCCGGTTATCGCCTCGGACTTTGCGCTTCCTCAAAGTGGCCGGCTCATTTCACATCATCATTGATCTACTGACGATTCGAGGAAAACCGCAATGGAAGCTCTGCAACTGCTGATCCGTTCATTTGCTCTCCTCGCCGGCATCCGCGGCCATATCCCCCAGTCCGACGGATTTGAATCGTTCCGCGACGAGTCGGGGCCGACAGGCCTGCTCGGCAATATCGCCATGTTCATGACCACGATGTTTTGCCTCGCGGCGGCAGTGGCCTTCGCCGCGTTGCTGGCGGTGCGCTGGCTGAGCTGACGAGTTCGGTAGCCCATCGTCGACCGGTGCAATGCCTTGAACCTCGCATCCTGGTGCTCGTGACTGTCCGGCCATCTCGGCAAACGGATGGATCATTTCTCGGCGCGTAGTTGCGCGGGGACAGTCCAGCCCCCTTTGCTCCGCGCCCCGTCCGGACTCCCCAAGAACTACTCGCCGATGCAACTCATTCGCGCGCTGCGCTGGCGCAGCCGCGCCAATTTCGCTCCGAACCCGCCATCGCATTCCGCAAATGCGAAGTTGCTTGTTGCAGCACAAACAAGCCGGGTTCCAACGGGAGCATGATGATTGCGGCACTACAACAGATCCAATGAAGGAGCGATCCATGTTGACCCGCCGCACCGCCATGTTCAGTGCAGCCATCGCCGCGATGATGCTTGCGGCTCCCGCGATGGCCGAGGACCTCAAGCTGCCGCGCCAGAAGGTCGATCTGGTGGCTCCGCCGTTCGTGCATGCGCACGAGCAGGCGACGAAGCAGGGGCCCAAGATCATGGAGTTCAAGCTCGTGGTCCAGGAGAAGAAGATGGTGATCGACGAGAAGGGCACCACCTTCCAGGCCATGACGTTCAACGGCTCGATGCCGGGCCCGCTGATGGTGGTCCATGAGGGCGACTATGTCGAGGTGACCCTGGTCAATCCCGCGACCAACAGCATGCCGCATAACATCGATTTCCACTCCGCGACCGGAGCGCTGGGTGGCGGCGCGCTGACCCTGGTCAATCCCGGCGAGCAGGTCGTGCTGCGCTGGAAGGCGACGCGGACCGGCGTGTTCGTCTATCACTGCGCCCCAGGCGGACCGATGATCCCCTGGCATGTCGTCTCCGGCATGAACGGCGCCGTGATGGTGCTGCCGCGCGACGGTCTCAATGACGGCCGCGGACACGCGTTGCGCTACGATCGCGTCTACTACATCGGCGAGCAGGACCTCTACGTCCCGCGCGACGACAAGGGCAACTTCAAGTCCTATGACTCGCCCGGCGAGGCCTATAGCGACACCGAGGAGGTCATGCGCAAGCTCACGCCGACCCATGTGGTGTTCAACGGCAAGGCCGGCGCGCTCACCGGAAAGAATGCGCTCACGGCCAATGTCGGCGAGAACGTGCTGATCGTGCACTCGCAGGCGAACCGCGACAGTCGTCCGCATCTGATCGGCGGCCACGGTGATTATGTCTGGGAGACCGGCAAGTTCTCCAACGCGCCGGAGACCGGGCTCGAGACCTGGTTCATCCGCGGCGGCTCCGCCGGTGCCGCGCTCTACAAATTCCTGCAGCCCGGCATCTACGCCTACGTCACCCACAACCTGATCGAGGCGGCCAATCTCGGCGCAACGGCCCATTTCAAGGTCGAAGGCAAGTGGAATGACGACCTGATGATGCAGGTGAAGGCCCCGGCCGACATTCCGACCGGCACGACGAACTGATCGGCCCAGGGGGCCGGCATGTCCGGCCCCCCACTCTTCTCAGTGTGCTGCCATGCTGCTCGCTTTCAAGATCAAGCTCACCCTCGCCTGCGTCGTCGGATTGGCTGGCCCGACCACAATGGCCCCGATCCTTGCAGGGCTGCCAGACCGCGCCGCCGGTCTCGACGGCCCCGCCCTCACCGAGATCGCACCTGGGACGATCAGCTACCGCGACTCCGGCGACCATCTCCGCAACGGCCGCCAAGCCGAAGCTCCCATCGTGACGGTCCGCTTTGATCATCCGCTGACCATGATGACGAACCAGGTCAGTGCCGCCGACTACCACGCCTGCGTCGAAGCCCATGCATGCCGCGCGCTCGATCGCGACGTCCCCATCGCCATCGATCGTCCGGCGGTGCAGGTGAGCTGGCACGACGCCGTTGCCTACGCCGAGTGGCTCTCGCACAAGACCGGCGATAGCTATCGGCTGCCGACCGATACCGAGTGGGCCTATGCGGCCGGGAGCCGATTCAAGGACGATGGCATCTCGATCGACGACGCCGATCCCTCGCGGCGCTGGATCGCCCGCTACGAACGGGAAGCCGCCCTGCAAGACGATCCCAAGACGCGCGGCTTCGGCGGCTTCGGCGTCAACGAGCACGGCATTGCCGACCTCGCGGGCAATGTCTGGGAATGGACCTCGACCTGCTTCACACGCAAGCTGCAGGATAGTGCCGGTCGCGTCATCAAGACCGTCAGCAATTGCGGCGTCCGTCTGGCCGAAGGCGCGCATCGAGCCTACGTGACCGACTTCATCCGCGATGCGCGCGCCGGCGGCTGCGCCTCCGGCACGCCACCTGCCAATCTCGGTTTCCGGCTTGTCCGCGAGCACCCCTCATGGAGCCGCAGCATGACGCGGCGCCTCGGCCGGCTACTCGGCGCCATCCGCGCCTGACATGCTCGGCCTCCATAAGTCCGCTCGAAAAGTGCGCTCGAAGCACGCTTGCCTGCAACCTACGCCGGCGCCGGATCGACGGTGCCCTGACACTGGCACAAATGACAGTCACTCAAAAACAACTTTCGGTTGCGAAATCTGAGTTGCAAACGTTAGACAATTGCCGTTGAGCGACGCGATGAGCGGACCAGGAGGCGAGTGTGATTTCTCGACATCCGCCGGTCTTCTTCACGTCCGACCTGCATGGTTACGGGATCGGCAACACCAGCTGGTTCGACGACGATTCGCCGAGCGCACTGGCTGGACGCTGCCTCATCGACGCGCTCGAATATCTGCGGACGTCGCCTAAATTCGCCGCCAAGGACTGGCACGTGGTGAATGCGGGCGCGGCGCGTCTCGTGCATCAATGTCTCACGGACGGCGCGCTGGCGCGCAACGATATTCTCGATCGCGTGGCTCCCGCCATCGAACGGATTTGCGCACGGATCGTCGCGAGCCGCCAATATCGCATTCCGTTCTATGGCGACGACTTCTGGGACTGGGCTAGTGTGGTCGACGGTCTGTGCGAGGTACAGCAGGTTTCGGTGACCGCGGCCCAGGTCGCAAGACGCGAGCTCGACCAGTTTCGCAGGACCGTCCACATCCGCATGCCGAGCGGTCTCTCGGTCGGCGACCCCGAGCACGAATGGTTCGGACCGGCGATCGCAACACGCGCCTATCGTCTGCTGGATTCCCGCGCATCGGGAATAGATCCCGACCTGCGCAACGAGTTGCAGGCGCAATCCCTCGAACGCATCGAGGGCGGCAGGTATCGCGGACGGCATGTGACGCCGTGGCAATTGAGCTGGCACTACGGTCAGGTCGTCGGCGAATTCCAGCGCGCCGCAAGCGAGCAGGCGGCCGAGCTGGCTGATTTTGCCTGGCTCGCCGTTCCCCTCGAACTCAGCAAGCGCGCCCAGGTTCTCGCGCGCATCCTGCAAGGCGCCTGCGCGGTGAAGGACCGCAGGACCGTCCTGCAGGCCTTCGAAGAGCTCTATCGCTGCGAGACACCCGGCCGGCCGCTCGGCCAGGGCGTGATCGGCGCCGACATCGAGGCCTCCCTGGACGTGCTCGAAGCGCTGTGGCAGCAGCTCGACGGTCGTGAGAAGGCCAGCATCAACGCGATGCTCGACGCGCTGCGATTTCTCCATGCCAAAGCCAACACGATCGGTTTCGTGGTCGAAACGCCGGAGGATATCGAAGCCCTGGTCCAGGCTATGGGCCCGGGCACGCTGATCGAACAGCGCAACGCGGCGCGCGCCATCATCAGGCATTCCTGCTTCCATGCGGTCGTGTGCCTCGGGCGATCGATCGCCGAGGTGGCGAACGCGGCCGCAGTGGCGATCGAAGAGCATGGGGCGCAGTGGCTGATCATGCCGGGACGGGCCGATGCCCTGGGAGCGAATCTCCCGCAAGTGGCCCGCGGCCCGCGATTCGTCGGCGCCGGCCCCGGCGATCTCGTCATCGCCACCTCGGTCGCGCCATTCCGGATTCAGATCAAGCTGCGCGACGCGCTCAGCATGGCCGAGCCGCCCTCGGTCGATGACAGCGGAATGATCATTCCGGCCGATCCCGAGCTTTGCCGCCTCGCGCACGAGGCCGCAAATGGCATGCTGAACGACATCGACATGTTCTTCGAAGGAATGACAGTGACGTGCGATGGCGACGGCACCGACGCCGAAATCTCGGCGGCGTTTCCAGGCGCGCTTGCGGCGGATGACACGGCCTATGCGATGGGACTGATCTGCCTCAGCCGCAGTGTGCCGTGCCTCATCATTCAGGGGTTGGCGGAGACGGCGCCGCCCGCTGCTGCGAGCCGGGCGCGGCATGCGGCATGCCGGCTCGCCGTCAAGGTCGCGGAGATGCTCTGCCGGCGCTGGTAGTCGCGCCCTCAGGCATTCTTCAGCGCGACCCGGAACTCGGCTTCGGTCTTGGCCTTGACCTCGTCGAGCGTCACGCCATCGGCGAGCTCGATCAGGGCCATGCCGTCATTGCCGTGCTTGTCGATCGTGAACACCGCCAGATCGGTCACCACCATGTCCACGACGCGCTCGCCGGTCAGCGGCAGCGTGCACTGCTTGAGCAGCTTCGGACCGTCCTTGGCGCTATGCTCCATGACCACGACGACGCGCTTGACGCCGGCGACGAGATCCATCGCGCCGCCCATGCCCTTGACCATCTTGCCGGGGATCATCCAGTTGGCGAGGTCACCGTTCTGGGCGACTTGCATGGCGCCGAGGATCGACAGGTCGATGTGGCCGCCGCGGACCATGGCGAAGGAATCGGCCGACGAGAAATAGCTGGTGATCGGCAGCTCGGTGACGGTCTGCTTGCCGGCGTTGATCAGGTCAGGATCCTCCTCGCCCTCATAGGGGAACGGACCCATGCCGAGCATGCCGTTCTCGCTCTGCAGCGCCACGTCGACGCCCGGCGGAATGTAGTTCGAGACCAGCGTCGGAATGCCGATGCCGAGATTGACGTAGTAGCCGTCACGCAGCTCCTTGGCGGCGCGCGCCGCCATCTGCTCTCGCGTCCAGGCCATCAGACTTCCTCCCCGGCTGCAGCGGCGGCTTCACGTTTGCGCACGGTGCGCTGCTCGATACGCTTCAGTTCGGTTCCGACCTGGATGATGCGTTTGACGAAGATGCCGGGCGTATGGATGTGGTCGGGATCGATCTGGCCGGCCGGCAGCAGGTGCTCGACCTCCGCGACCGTCACCTTGGCCGCAGTTGCCATCATCGGATTGAAGTTGCGCGCAGTCTTGCGGTAAACGAGGTTGCCGGCGGTGTCGCCCTTCCAGGCGTGCACGATCGCCAGATCGGCAAACAGGCCGCGCTCCATCAGATATTTCTCGCCGTCGAACTCCCGCACCTCCTTGCCCTCCGCGACCAGCGTGCCGACGCCGGTCTTGGTGAAGAAGGCCGGGATGCCGGCGCCGCCGGCGCGGATGCGCTCGGCCAGGGTGCCCTGCGGGCAGAATTCGAGCTCCAGCTCGCCGGCCAGATATTGCTGGGCAAACAGCTTATTCTCGCCGACATAGGACGAGATCATCTTCTTGATCTGCCGCGTCTCCAGCAGCCGGCTGAGGCCGATGCCGTCGACCCCGGCATTGTTGGAGATGACGGTGAGGTCCTTCACCCCGGACTCGCGAATGGCATCGGACAGCGTTTCTGCGATGCCACAAAGACCAAACCCACCCGACATGATGGTCATGCCGTCCTTGAGGAGGCCAGCAAGGGCGGATTTGGCGTCCGGATAGACCTTGTTCATACGGGAATGACCTGCTGCAGAGCGGCGTTCGCGCGGATATCGACCGGATTATTAGGCGAAATCTTCGCAATGCGTCAATGATGCCTTCCCAACGCGCACATCCTGCTTTAGCTGTCGCACCAGCCTGCGCCTCCGAGGCGATCCGGAGTCCGGGATATCAGGGCTCCGCCGCAATCCGGCCACACCGGCGGCATGGCCTTGAAAGCGTCAAGAAAGCGCATCAAGTTGTTGATGTTGGCAGGGGTTTTCGGCGCACCCTGCCCATCCCGAGTAACCAGCGATCCGACGATCCCAGGACATGTCCGTGACCATGGCCCAAGGAATGAGGCGCCTCGGCACACCGATCGCGGTGCTGCTGGGCATCGCGTTCGTGGGCCTGCTGGCGAGCTCCTGGCTGGTCAATCGCGAGGCATTGCGGCAGGCGGTGGAGAGCCAGATCCGCGCCGTGACCGGGCTCGAGCTCGTTGTCAAGGGACATATCGACGTCTCCTTGTTTCCGGGCAGCTATGTCTCGTTCCACGATGTCGGTCTGAAGGGCAGCGGCACCGAGGATCCGGCCCTGCGCGTCGACGTGCTGACCGCCAATCTGCAATTGTTGCCGCTGCTGTTGCAGCGGTTCGAAATCGCCGATGTCATGATGCTGCGGCCGCAGATCAACGTCACCCGCGAGGCCGACGGCAACAGCAACTGGACACCCTTCATCGAGACCATCGCGCGCACGATGCGCCCGGGGCCCGACAGCCAGATGTCGTTCTCCGAGATCCGCATCCAGGACGGCATCCTGGTCTACGAGGACACCGGCCATCATGCTTCCGAGCGGCTCGACGATATCGACCTGTCGCTCGCCTGGCCGTCGATCTCGCGCTCGTTCGCGGCGACCGGACAGTTCGATTGGCGCGGTCAGCGCATCGAGGGATCCATCAGCGTCAGCGACTTCCTGGCTGCGCTGTCGGGAGACCGGTCCGGCTTGAAGATGCGGCTCGCCAGCCCGCCGCTGAAGGTCGCCTTTGACGGCACGGTCGCGAATCGCACCAGCGCGCTGATGGAAGGTACGCTGACGGTGGACAGCCCGTCGCTCCGCGACGCGCTGCGCTGGACGGGGCAGACGCCGCTCGGCGGCGGCGGCTTCGGGCGCTTCGCCTTGCGTGCGCGCGCCAACGTGGTCGGCGCCTCGATCGCACTCACCAATGTCAATGTCGAGCTCGACGGCAACACCGCCGAGGGCGTCATGACCTACGCCAATAACGGCCGGCAGACGCTGCAGGCGACGCTGGCGGCCGACGCGCTCGACTTCACCCCCTACATTTCGACGATCCGGCTGCTGGCCAATGGGGCCCGCGACTGGAATCGGCAGCTCTTCGACCTCAAGGCCTTGTCCACCACCGACCTCGACATGCGGCTATCGGCCGCAAAGGTCACGGTCGGCTCCTCGAAAATCGGACGCACGGCGTTCGGCGCCAACCTGCGCAACGGCGTGCTCGCCCTCTCGGTCGGCGAGGCGCAGATGTATGGCGGCATCGTGCGCGGCTCGTTTGGGATCGCCCGTGCCGACACCGTGGCCGACGTGAAGGCCGAGCTGCAATTCAACGACGTCGATCTGCAGGCCTGCGCCAACGAGATGTTCGGCGTGTCGTCGCTGTCGGGACGCGGCAATCTCAACGTCTCGCTGACGGCTTCGGGCTCGAGCCCGTTCGGGCTCGCCCAGTCGCTCGACGGCAGCGCCAACCTGCAGGGCCGCGATGGCGCGATCTCCGGCTTCAACGTCGAGCAGCTCCTGAAGCGCCTCGAGCGCAGCCCGCTGTCGCGCGGCGGCAATTTCCGCTCCGGTTCGACGCCTTACGACTCGCTGACGATCGCGGTCAAATTCTCCGAGGGCATCGCGACCGCCGAGGACATCCGCGTCGAGAGCCCGACCGCGCGCATCACCATGACCGGCACGGCCTCGGTGCCGACACGGGAATACGATTTCAAGGGCGTCGCGAGCCTGCTGTCGTCAGGCAATGGCAGCAACGGCTTCGAGCTGCCTTTCGTCGTCCAGGGCCCCTGGGAAGATCCGCTGATCTTTCCCGATCCGGAAAGCCTGATCCGCCGCGCCCCAGCCGCCGCCCCGCTGCTCGATGCGGTCAAGGACCGCAAGACGAGGGATGCGGTGCGCTCGGTGCTGGAACGATTCACCGGCGGCGGATCACGCCCGGCCCAGCCGGACAACGTGCCGCAGGCTGACGCTCCGACAGGCGACACTCCGACCAAGCAGAACTGACCAACGCGGCTTGCTTCGCGTGCCGATACACGGCCGCCGCCACGACCTATGTCTGATATATTACTTCTGGATCACGTCGGGTCCCTGGGCTAGTGTCCCGCCACAACCGATCAAGCAAGATCGGCGGATCAGGGAGAGACACGTGAAATCCAGGGGAATGGGTGCGCTTTCGATCGCAGTCGCAGCCGCCGGGCTTTTTTGCGCTGCAGCACCGGCCATCGCTCAGGACACCATCACGATCTGGTGGAGCAAGGGCTTCTACAAGTCCGAGGACGATGCGCTGCTCAACGTCGTCAAGAAGTTCGAGGCCAAGACCGGCATCAAGGTCGAGCTGTCGCAATACGCGATCCAGGACATGATTCCGAAGACGGTCGCCGCGCTCGATTCGGGCACCGTGCCCGACGTGGCCTACGCCGACACCTACGACGTTCAGGCCCAGGGCAAGTGGGCCTACGAAGGCAAGCTCGAGGATCTCACCGACATCCTGGAGCCGATGAAGTCGGCGTTCGCTCCGAACACGCTCGAGACCGCCTACCTCTACAACAACGTCACCAAGAAGAAAGCCTATTACGGCTTCCCGCTGAAGCAGCAGAGCATGCACGTCCAGATCTGGGGCGACCTGCTGAGCAAGGCCGGCTTCAAGCAGAGCGACATCCCCACCAAGTGGGAAGACTACTGGACGTTCTGGTGCGACAAGGTGCAGCCGGCGGTCCGCAAGGCCACCGGCCAGCGCATGTATGGCGTCGGTCAGCCGATGGGCGTGGAATCCACCGACTCGTTCCAGTCGTTCTACACCTTCATGGACGCCTACAACGTCAAGCTGGTCGACGACGACGGCAAGCTGCTGGTCGACGACCCCAAGGTGCGCGACGGCCTCGTCAAGGCGATGAAGGATTATACCGACACCTACATCAAGGGCTGCACGCCGCCCTCGTCCACGACCTGGAAGGATCCGGACAACAACGTCGCGTTCCACAACAAGACGATCGTGATGACCCACAATTTCACGATCTCGATCGCGGCCAAGTGGTTCGAGGACTCCACCAACCCGGCGCTGACGCCCGAGCAGCGCGCGGCCGGCAAGAAGGCCTATGAGGAGGACATCATCACCGCGTCCTTCCCCAACAAGCCGGACGGCACGCCGATCAAGTACCGCTCCGACGTCAAGACCGGACTGATCTTCGCCAATGCTCCTCACAAGGCGCAGGCCAAGGAATTCATCAAGTTCCTGATGCAGGAGGAGAACCTCGGCCCCTACATCGAGGGCGCGCTGGGCCGCTGGTTCCCCGTGACGACCGCAGGCCAGAAGAGCCCGTTCTGGCAGGCCGACCGCCATCGCAAGGCCGTGTACACCCAGTTCACCGGCGGCACCACGCCGTTCGACTTCACCAAGAACTACAAGTTCACGATCCTCAACAATGAGAACGTCTGGGCCAAGGCGATGAACCGCGTGGTCAGCGAGAAGGTGCCGGTCGAAAAGGCCGTCGACGAGCTGATCGCGCGGCTGAAGGAGGTCGCCGGCTAGTCTCTCGCCTCGCGAGGCACTAGCTTGAGATCCTGAAAACGACAACAAGTGCCGGCCGCAGTGTCTGCGGCCGGTTCGGCAATAGGCTTGGAACAGACGACCATGGCGATCACGCTCTCAGCTTCCGATTCCGCGCTCGCGGAAGCGCCGCGCCCGGTGCTGCTGACACCGTCACAGGTATGGGGCATCGTCATGCTTGCCCCCTATTTGCTCGTCTTCCTTGCCTTCGTCGTCTATCCCGTCGGCTACGGCCTGTGGCTCGCCCGCGAGCCGGCCAGCTACGTCGCGCTGTATAACGACCCCATCTTCGCGCGCGCCGCCGTCAACACGCTGATCTTCCTCCTGGTCGGCATCAATCTGAAGATGGTGATCGCGCTGTTCCTGTCCGGCTTCTTCGTGCAGCAGCGCGGCTGGATCAAATGGCTGTCGGTCATCTTCATCCTGCCCTGGGCGGTGCCTTCGATCCCGACCATCCTGTCGGTGCGCTTCATGCTCAATCCTGAATGGGGCGTGGTGAACCAGCTGATCTTCAAGTTCACCGGCGAAGATGGCCCGAACTGGCTGAACGACCCGACGGTCGCGCTGTCGATGGCGATCGGCATGCACATCTGGAAGTCGCTGCCGTTCTGGACCTTGATCCTGATGACCGGGCGGCTGGCGATCTCGCACGACCTGTTCGAGGCGGCCGAGGTCGACGGCGCCACCTGGTGGCAGAAGTTCCGCTACATCACCTGGCCGTCGATGCAGACGCTCTACATCACCTGCACGCTGCTCTCGATGATCTGGACGCTCGGAGACTTCAACAGCGTCTATCTCCTGACCGGCGGCGGTCCGGCCGATCTCACCCACGTGCTGGCGACGCTCGGCATCCGCTATCTCCGGCTCGATCAGCTCAGCCTCGCCATGGCCTCGATCGTCTGCGCGATGCCGCTGGTGCTGCCCCTGGTCTATTTCATGATGAAGCGGTTGTCGCGATGAAGCTCCCCACCCTCCGCGAAGTCGGCACCGAGGCCCGGCTGCTGCTGATCGGCATTCCCGTCTTCATCTGGACGATGATCCCGATCTACCACATGTTCCTGTTCGCGATCTCGCCGAAGGAGGACGCGTTCTCGGGCAAGCTGTGGCCGGACCATCCGACGCTGCACAATTTCTCGATCGTGTTCCACCAGCAGCATTACTTCCTGCGCGATTTCTGGGTCCAGTTCGGCAACTCGGTCGTGATCGCCATGGCCGTGGGCGCGCTGACACTGATCATTGCGACCTGTGCGGCCTATGCCATCTCGCGCCTGCGCGTGCCTGGCAGCCGGGTGGTGATGAACCTCGCGCTGTTCACCTATTTCATCCCCGCCGCGTTCCTCGCGGTACCGATGTATCGCACCATGGGCAAATACGGCCTGCTCAACAACGACTGGTCGCTGATCCTGGCGATGGTGACGATTGCCTCGCCCTACGCGATCTGGGTGCTGAAGCAGGCCTCCGACAAGCTGCCGGTCGAGCTGGACGAGGCTGCCGTCATGGACGGCGCCAGCCCGCTGCAGATCTTCCGCCTCGTCTATGTACCGCTGATGATGCCGTCGCTGGTCGCGATCGGAACGTATGCGGTGCTGCTCGCCTGGAACGAATACCTCTACGCGTTCCTGCTGCTTTCGAACGACAAGGATATCACGCTGCCCGTGGCGCTCGGCAACTTCCTGGCCGCCGACGATTCGCCGTGGGAGCTCCTGATGACCACCGGCTTCATCTACGCGTTGCCGCCCGCGGCGGTCTATTATGCCTTCAAGCGCTACATGGTGGGCGGCCTCACCGCCGGCGCCGTGAAGTCGTGACGGAGCGATGAGGGTCGGATTTCGTCAGGGACGGTTCGAGGACGCTTCGCGGCCGAACTGGGATGGCGACGGGCCGCGCCCGATCGACTGGTTCGCTTGGTATCCAGCCGCCAACGGCGCCGTGGAAACGGCGCTCCCTATCGCACCATGGCCGAAGGACTGGTTCAAAGCGGGACCAGCGGCTTTGAATGTGCCGCTCGCTGCAAGCGCGGGCGCCTGTCCTCTCGTCGTGTACTCGCACGGCACCGGCTGCAACGGCCTGCAGTCCGAATGGCTGGCGCGCGAACTGGCAAGCCGCGGCTT
Source organism: Bradyrhizobium sp. SZCCHNS3016 (assembly GCF_032484535.1). Classification (NCBI taxonomy): domain Bacteria; kingdom Pseudomonadati; phylum Pseudomonadota; class Alphaproteobacteria; order Hyphomicrobiales; family Nitrobacteraceae; genus Bradyrhizobium; species Bradyrhizobium sp. SZCCHNS3016. Next base: position 272,177 of record NZ_JAUETE010000002.1, on the reverse strand, counting down.
TGTCGCGGTCGCCGTCAATCATCATGGCAACAGCAATGCCGAGCCGTACCGAGCAGAGGGCTTCCTCTGCTCATGGGAGCGCCCGCGCGACGTATCCTTGCTGATCGACCACATCGTCGCTCATCCCGATTTCGAAGGCCGCATCAACCTCGACCGCATCTACGCCGTCGGCTATTCGCTCGGCGGCGTCACGGCCACCGCCCTGCTCGGCGCCATCATGATCCGCTCGCCGTTCGAGCCAGGCGCCAATCACGGCCGCGGGCCTCGCGAGTTTCCCGATCTCGTCGATCATCTGCCGCGGCTGATGGAGAAGAGCCCAATCTTCCGCGACTCCTGGGCGCGCATGTCCGCATCCTATCGCGATCCCCGCATCAAGGCGGCGCTGCTGCAGGCGCCGGGACGCTCGGTTCAGGGCTTCTCCGAGGACAGCATCGCCGCGATCAACGTCCCGACGCGCATCATGGTCGGCGGCGCCGATGCGCTGCTGCCGGCCTCACGCTGGCTGCATGAGCGACTGAGCGGTAGCGCGTTCGAGATCGTCGCCGACGACGCCGGGCACTACGTCTTCCTGCCGGAGAGTACCGAGCTCGGCAGACAGAGCGATCCGGCTTGCTGCGTCGACCCGCCATCGGTCGACCGCGGCACGATCCATCGCGCGGTCGTCACCGCCGCCTTGCGTCTGTTCTCGCGTTGATCAATGCTGTCTCAGCATTCTCTGTCATTATAGCGGAGCTGCGCTCTCGCCGCGATCACTCGACAGCTTCGAGGCCAGCGACGCGATGATGATCACCACGGCAATCAGTCCGATCACCAGCGTGCAAATCGCGTTAATCTCGGGCTTCACCCCGAGCCGCACCTCCGAATAGATCCGGATCGGCAAGGTCGCCGAGCCCGGCCCGGTGGTAAAGCTCGCGATCACGAGATCGTCGAGTGACAGCGTGAAGGCCAACATCCAGCCCGCGACCACCGCCGGCGCGATCAGCGGCAATGTCACCATCACGAACGCGCGCAGCGGATCGCAGCCGAGATCCATCGCGGCTTCCTCCAGGCTGCGGTCGAGCGAGACCAGCCGCGACTGCACGACCACCGCGACGAAGCACATCGTGAGGGTGGTGTGGGCGACCGTCACCGTCCAGAAGCCGCGCTCGGCGTCCAGCGCCACGAACAGCAGCAGCAGCGACAGGCCGGTGATCACCTCGGGCATCACCAGCGGCGCATACAACATGCCGGAGAACAGCATGCGGCCGCGAAATCCCTGGCCACGCGACAGCGCCACCGCAGCCAGCGTGCCGAGCACCGTCGCCGCGGTGGCCGAGGTGGCGCCGACGCTCAGGCTCATCCAGGCCGCATCGATCATGGCGCGATCGCTGAAGAACTCGTGATACCAGCGCAGCGACCAGCCGCCCCACACCGTGACCAGGCGCGAGGCGTTGAACGAATAGATCACCAGGATCAGGATCGGGAGGTAAAGAAAGGCGAGCCCAAGCGTCAGCGACGCGACGTTGAAGCGCGACAGGCGGGAGGGATTAGGCACGATCTCCTCCTCGCTCAATCCCAGTGAAACCCTCTCCGTTCCCTCCCCCCTTGTGGGGGAGGGTCAGGGAGGGGGGCACCCAGCAAAGACCGCCAATGCGGACCCCCACCCCCAACCCCTCTCCGCAAGGGGGAGGGGAGCGAGAGAGCGTGCCTTGCTGTACGCCATCCATCACCTGCTCTCCTCCAACTGCCGGCGCTGCAGCCGGTCGTAGAGCAGAAGCGGAAGCAGCAGCACGACCAAGAGGACCACGGCGATGCTGGAGGCCACCGGCCAATCCTTGTTGGTGAAGAATTCGAGCCAGAGCGTCTGGCCGATCATCAGCGATTTCGACCCGGCGAGCAGATCGGGAATGACGAACTCTCCGACCACCGGGATGAAGCACAGCAGCGCGCCCGCGCCGACGCCGGGCAGCGACAGCGGAAACGTCACCAGCCAGAAGATCTCGCGCGGCGAGGCGCCGAGATCGGCGGCGGCCTCCTCCAATGCCGGCTCCAGCTTGGTCAGCGTCGCGAACAGCGGCAGGATCATGAACGGCAGATAGGAATAGACGATGCCGACATACATCGCGCTGTCGGTCGACAGCCACACCACCGGCGTGGACACCAGATGCAGCGCGAGCAGGATCTGGTTCAGGAGGCCGTCATGCTGCAGGATGTTGACCCAGGCGTAGATGCGGATCAGGAACGAGGTCCAGAACGGCACGATCACCAGCATCATCGCGATGCCCTGCCAACGCTTCGGCAGGCGCGCCATGCCATAGGCGATCGGGTAGCCGATCAGGAGCAGGATCGCCGTCGACGTCGCCGCGACGACGACGCTGCGCAGATAGGATGAAAGATACAGGTCGTCCGACAGCAGCAGACGGAAATTGTCGAGCGACAGCGCCGCAAATGCATCCCGGAGCGACGACAAACCATCAGCCAGCGAGAACACCGGCGTATAGGGGGGCTGCGCGATCGCGGTCTGCGACAGGCTGATCTTGGCGACGAAGGCGAACGGCACCAGGAAGAACAGCACCATCCAGACATAGGGCGCGATCGCCGCGAAGCGGGCCGGGCGCGAGAAGATGCGGCCCGCGCTCATCGCTCCAGCACCACGCAATCGTCGGGCGTGAACCAAGCCACCACGCGCTGGTTCAGGCCATAGCCGTCGGCATCGAGCCGGGCGGTGTTGGCCTGCGCGGCGTGAAGCACGGCGCCGCCGTCGAGCTTGATCTTGTAGACAGTCCTGCCGCCGAGATAGCTCGTATCGGTGATGGCACCCTCGACACAATTGATCGCAGCAGCATCGCCGGCCGGTCGACGGAGCGCGAGGCGGATCTTCTCCGGACGGATCGCGACCGCGACCTTGCTCTCGCTGATCGGTGCCATCGGCTGCGCCACGACCAGCTCACCCGCAGTGTGGGTCACGACCCTGAGCCGGAGCGGCTCCCGCGCGGTCACCTCGCCCTCGAACAGATTGATGTCGCCGACGAACTCCGCGACCCACCGCGACGCGGGCTCCTCATACAGACGTCGGGGGACCGCGACCTGCTCGAGCCTTCCCGCGTTCATCACCCCGATCCGGCTCGCCACCGTCATCGCCTCCTCCTGGTCGTGGGTGACGATGATGAAGGTCATGCCGAGCTTGCGCTGCAGCTCCATCAGCTCGACCTGCGTGCTCTCGCGCAGCTTCTTGTCGAGCGCAGCCATCGGCTCGTCGAGCAGCAGCACCTGCGGCCGGCGCGCCAGTGAGCGCGCCAGGGCGACGCGCTGCTTCTGCCCGCCCGAGAGCTGATCCGGCTTGCGCTTCTCCAGCCCTTCGAGCCGCACCAGCGCCACCATCTCGGCAACGCGCGTGGCGATCTCGGCGCGCGGCATGCCGGCGCGCTTCAGGCCGAAGGCGATGTTGTCGCGCACGTTCAGATGCGGGAACAGCGCGTAGTTCTGGAACATCATGTTGACGGGCCGCTGATGCGGCAGCACCTGCGCGATGTCCTCGCCCGACAGCAGGATGCGCCCTTCATCCGGCGTCTCGAAGCCGGCCAGCATGCGCAGCAAGGTCGTCTTGCCGCAGCCGCTGGGGCCGAGCAGCGCGAAGAACTCGCCGGCACGGATGTCGAGCGAGACGCCGTCGACGGCGCGGAAGCTGCCGAAGGTCTTGACGAGGTTCTCGATCCGCAGGATCGGCGGCTGAGCATCGGGACGCGGTTCCGGCGCTGGTGATGCTGCCGGCTCTCCGGCAGGCGCTGGGTTTGCGATGTCGTCAGCCATGTCCCGATCAAATCACCCTGCGCGGCCACAACGGCCGGCCGGTCGGCAAGCTAGCCGCCCACGGATTGCAGCTCAACCGCGCGGGCCGGACTATCCCCGCTCGCGTCAGCGGCCTGCGGCGTGCCCCGGCCACAGGCCGCAGTGGTCATGAACGCAGCGAGCGCATCGCGTTCGGCAGCGGGAAGCGTCAGACCCAGCTTGGTCCGCCGCCACAGCACGTCGTCGGGAAACCGCGCCCATTCGCGCGCCATGAGGTAGCGGACCTCCGCCTCGGTCAGCTGCGGCCCGAACGCCTGCCCGAGATCGGCCCGGCATCTCGCCTCGCCAAGGATCTCCGCCAGCCGGGTGCCGTAGGCGCCGAGCAGCCGCCGGGCCTCGGCTTCGCTGAGAAAGCGCCAGCGCTCCCGTGCGTCATCGACAAGATCCTCGAAACGGTCCCACGCGAAATCGCCACCCGGAAGCGGCGCTCTCGCAGTCCAGCGTGGCGACATCCGATAAAAGCGCGCAAGGCGGGAGACCGCCTGCTCGGCCCGGTGCCGGGCTGTCGTGACGTCGCCGCCGCACATGGTCAGGAGCGGCGCCTTGGCGCAGCCAGCATCGAGGCTCACGACCGTTTCCAGCCGCCCGCTGTCGGCGGCGCGCAGCACCATCATGTTGGCGCCGGCCACGCTCCGGACCACGTCCGCAGGCTGGATGTCCGAGCGGAAATAGCGGTTCGCCGCCTTGCAGAGATAGGCCACGTCTGCCGCCGGCACCGCCACCACGGCTGGGTCGCCCTTGAAGCCGTGGACCACCGTGCCGATCAGGGTGAAATCCTGCTCGTAGGGCTGGGCAAAGATCAGCCGTCCATCCGAATTCTGAAACACGTAGACCGCTTCGACATCGAACAGCCGCGGCACGATGATCTGGCTGACCTGCCGCGCGGTGACCCGCGGCGGCGGCTGACGCAGCACGGTCTCCGCCGTCGAGACGCTCCACGCGCCGGTGGCGTTGGCGAGCGCGCGGGAGGTGATGATGCGGCGATGGCCGCGGTCGATGATGGCGAGACGCCATATATGGTCGCGGTCGGCCCGCACGCAGCGGGCGCCGGTGCGGATCGACGCGCCGCGCTCGGCAGCATCCATCGCGGTCAGGACCACCAGGCGGGAATCGTCGACCACGCAATCGGAATAGTCGAATGCCGTCCCGATCGGACGCTTCAGGGCATCTCCGATCGGATGATGCGTGACGTCGAGCGCCGACGCAGCCGGCAACCGGTTGCGCGCAGCGAGGCGGTCGTAGAGCCAGAGTCCTGCGCGCAGTTGCCATGGCGGCCGCTCATTGGCGTGAGCTGGAATGGCAAAGCGGATCGGTCGGACCAGATGCGGCGCGACCGTGAGCCAGACGTCGCGCTCGGCAAGCGCGCGGCGCACGCGCAGAAAGCTGCGGCGCTCCAGCGCTGCGAGATCCCCATGCACCAGCCGCGACGTGGCCGACGAGGCCGCGCCGCCGAGATCGCCCTGCTCGACAAGGAGCACGCGCAGACCGCGGCCAGCCGCATCACGCGCCAAGCTGACGCCGTTCAGACCTCCGCCGATGATCGCAAGATCGTAGTCCGCCATACGCAAGGTCTTCGAGCGTGCCAGGACGAACGATCGTAGACCGGCGGAGATGATTCTCGTAGCGGCTTAGCTGTCATGCGCGCGGATAAATTCGCGCTGTTGCGCAACGGCCTCTGACCACGAGTGCCCGGTCAGCCGGTCTTGCGAACGGACGCGTCGTCGTCGTGAGCGCGACCGACGATGCCGTCGTATTTGTCGATCGGCAGGGGCTTGCCGAGCAGATAGCCCTGAACCGAGTCGCAGCCCTGCTCGGCGAGGAAGCCGAGCTGCTCGGGCGTCTCGACACCTTCCGCCACGATCGACATGTTCATGCCGTGACCCAGACCGATGACCGCACGAATGATCGCCGCCGATTGCGGGTTGCGGCCGATATTCATGACGAAGGCGCGGTCGATCTTGATCTTGTCGAACGGGAAGGCCTGCAGGTAGCTCAGCGACGAGTAGCCGCTGCCGAAATCGTCCATCGAGACGCGAACGCCGAGCGCCTTCAGCCGGCGCAGCAACGCGACACCACGATCGAAATCCTCGATCAGCACACCCTCGGTGATTTCGAGCTCGAGCCTGCCAGGCGCGAGCCCCGTCTCGAGCAGGATCGAATGGACCAGTGCGACAAGGTCACCATGAACGAACTGGGCCGGAGACAGGTTGACCGCGACCTGCAGCGGCTTCGGCCACGACGCCGCCTCGCGGCAGGCCTCGCGCAGGATCCACTCGCCCATCTCGACGATGAGGCCGCTCTCTTCCGCGAGCGGAATGAAGTCGCTCGGCGGCACGAAGCCGCGGACCGGGTGCTGCCAGCGCGCCAGCGCCTCGAAGCCGATGATCTCGCTGGCGTCGACAGTGCGGCCGGAGGCGGCCTGCGGCTGGAAGTACAGCGACAGTTCGCCATGCTTGATCGCGACAGACAGCTCCTGATGCAGAACGCGGCGGTCGCGGATCTGCTGATCCATTTCAGGCTCGTAGAAGGTGATGCTGCCGCGCGATTTGGCCTTGGCGCGGAACAGAGCGGCACCCGCATTGGCGAGCAGCGACGCCGGATCCGAACCATTGTGCGGGAACACCGAGATGCCCGTCGTCAGCGCTGTGCGAATCGACTTGCCGTCGATCTGGAAGTCCACCGCGATCGCCGCCGCCAACTGCTCGGCCAGCGCCCTGCCCGTCTCCGGTTGCTTGCCGTCGATGATCAGCCCGAACTCATCGCCGGAGAGACGCGCGACCACCCCGCCCCGGGCAACGGCATGGACGCGGCGGGCGACCTCGATCAACAGCTTGTCGCCGATGGCGTGGCCGAAGACGTCGTTGACGTCCTTCAGGCCCTTGAGATCGACATTCAGGACCGCGAACTCCTCGTCCGTGTCCGCGCAGGCCTCGATCATCTGGCTCAAGGCCTGCAGGAACGCGGCGCGGTTAGGCAGATCGGTCAGGCCGTCGTGATAGGCCATGTGCGCCATCCGCGATTCGGTCTGGCGCCGGTCGGTGACGTCCTCATAGGTCTTGATCAGATATTGCGGCTCGCCGGTCTCGCCCAGCACGGTTGCCCGTCGGGTCAGGAACAGCCGCAGACCGTCTTTGGTCGAGATCGGATGTTCCTCGGTCAGAAGGCTGCGCTTCTTGATGGCGGCTTCGTCGCGCGCCATGATCAGTCTGGCCTCGCGCGGATTGAAGATGTCGGCGGCGGTCAGGCCCGTGGCATCCTCGCGCTTGCGGTTGAGGATGATCTCGGCGCTGCGGTTGGCGAGCAGATAGCGGCCGTCGCTGACGCTCTCGACGATGAGCGAGACCGGAATGTTGTCGACGACCAGCTCCAGGAACTTCTTGCTGTTCTCCAGCTCGCGGCTCAGCGATCGCCGCTCCGTGGCATCGTCGAACAGCGCGATGAGGAACTGCGGCTCGTTCTTGTCGTTGCGTGCAACGACCCGATGGGCTTCGAGGATGCGCTTGTCGTTGCCGCGTTGAACGACCAGCTCGCTGCAATAGGTAGTGCCGGGCGCCAGCATCGCTTCGCGGTCGGCAGCCGCGATGTCGGCCGCGGTCGCGTCGCCGAAGAGGTCGCTCGGGCGCCGTCCGATGATCTGATCCCGCGGCATCCGAGAGAACTGCTCGAATGCTCGGTTGGCGAAGATGTAGCGGCCGTCGTCGATGTTCTTGGCGGCGACGCAGACGGGAACCTGATCGACCACCGATTCCAGGAACTGCTTGGTCGAGGCGAGCTCGCGCTCCAGCCGGCGCTGCACCGTGCAGTCTTCGTGGATGCCGATCGATCCGCCGGTCGGAAGACGGAATATCTGGGCTCGCACCACACGTCCGCCGGGCAGCTCGGTCAGGCACCCGTCCGGCTCCCGCGCCTGGCGCGCATAGTCTTCGACCGTCAGATTGAGCAGGCCGCGCTGCCGCCGCAACTCGACCAGATCCCGGCCGGTGCAACCGGGCGGAATGTCGGCCCGGCTCATGCCGTAGATCTCGAGGAAGCGATGGTTGTAGAAGACGACGCGGTTGGCGGCGTCCGTCAGCATCAATCCCTGGCTCAGATTGTTGAGCGCGGAGCTGATGAAGACGTTACGCCGCAGTTGAGCGCGCTTGGCGCGCCGCAAGGCCGAATGGATCCAGATCACGACCGAGGCGAGGAAGGCGCAGACGACGACCCCGGCGATCAACACTTCCCAGAGCACGTCCGGCTCGATGGTGCCCAGGTAGCCGGAGGGCGAGAAATCGGACGACGCAGCCCAGGCGCGCGTCGGCGCAGCCGCCCACGCTGCCATGGCGGCCATCGAGGCCGCAACGACGCACGCAGAAAACGCGTTTCGGTCGCTCGCCTGCCAATTCTTGCCAGCCATCAATCACCCGCGGTATTCGGCGACAGTATCTGGCTTCACCTATTGGGATCGGGTAAACGGGTTCGGCAAACTTCGAAAAAGACGAAGCAAATTTGGTCAATGGCCGCCCTATGATGAACGGTTTGCTAAGGGCGTGCGCACTCCGGACCGAGGTTCCACCCACCAGGGATTGCAGCAAGCCATGATTTCTCCGAATCGTCTCAGGACCGTGCATGGATAGAGTGGATTGCGTCGTCGTGGGCGCCGGCGTCGTCGGACTTGCCGTCGCACGACAGCTGGCCCGCGCCGGACGCGAGGTCATCGTTCTCGAGGCGGCCGAGGGCATCGGGACCGTCACTTCGTCTCGCAACAGCGAAGTGATCCACGCCGGCATCTACTACAAGGCTGGGAGCCTGATGGCCCGCTTCTGCGTGGCCGGCAAGCGCATGCTTTACCGCTATTGCGACGAGCATGGCGTGCCCTACCGCAATTGCGGCAAACTGATCGTTGCAACCAATCCGGCCGAGACCGAGAAGCTGCAGGGCATCCGCGCGCACGCCGAAGCCAACGGCGTCGAAGGAATGCGGCTGCTGGCTGGATCCGAAGCGCTGGCGCTGGAGCCGGCCCTGGCCTGCGAGGCGGCCCTGCTGTCGCCGTCGACCGGCATCCTCGACAGCCATGCCTTCATGCTGTCGCTGCGCGGCGAGATCGAGAACGCCGGCGGCGCCTTCGCCTTCCACACGCCGCTGCTGCGGGCCAAGGCAGCCGGAGAATCGATCGAGGTCGACGCGGGCGGCGCGCAGCCGATGACGCTGAGCTGCCGGCTGCTGGTGAACGCTGCCGGCCTCGACGCGCCCCCGGTGGCCCGGCGGATCGACGGCATGCCGTCGCCGCTGGTGCCGACGACCTATCTCGCCAAGGGCAACTATTTCAGCTGCAGCGCCCGGGCACCGTTCAGCCGGCTCATCTACCCGGTGCCGGAACCGGGCGGGCTCGGCGTCCACCTCACGCTCGACATGGCAGGCCAGGCCAGATTCGGCCCCGACGTCGAGTGGATCGACCGCATCGACTACACGGTCGATCCGGCGCGCGCCGAGCGCTTCTACCCGGCGATCCGCAAATACTGGCCGTCGCTGCCAGATGGGGCCCTGATGCCGAGCTATTCCGGCATCAGGCCGAAGATCGTACCGCCGGCCGTGGCGTCGCAGGATTTCGTCATTCAGGGCCCGCGCGATCACGGCGTGCCCGGACTCATCAATCTGTTCGGAATCGAATCGCCTGGATTGACGTCATCGCTCGCGATCGCGGCTCACGTCGGCGATCTCGCCTCGAGCTGAAGACCCTCGATATCGCGATGAACAGCCTGTCGCGATAGACACGCTGGGAGACAACGCAGGCAGATGCGTTCGCGTCGTCGTGTATCGTAACTAATTCGATTGAAGTTGCGTCTGGGATGGACTCGTCGCCATCCCAGGCGCACGGTCTTGCGATCAGATGATACGGCGGATGATGGTCACATGTCAGTGAAGTGTTTCGCTGGTTACCTGTCTCAAGCGCTCGATCTCATCCTTCACCATCAGTTTGCGTCGCTTCAGTTCGGCAATTCGCAGGTCGTCCGTCGATGGATGCAGGAGAGCTTGATGCAATTCGTTTTCAAGAACTTTATGCTTACGCTCCAGTTCAACGAGATGCGCCTGAATGGCCATTCGAAACCTCCTCGGTAGGTGAACCTGAGATTCGACCAGGGCTAATGAGTGTACACAAGTCGCTTGACCTGTCGATGGGGCCAAAAGACCGCACATGCAAATTTGAGCGCCGTGTGTAACGAAACGTGAGCTGATCCGGGCGAATCTAACGCCGGCGCCAACCTGAAATTCACGGGACAGCTGCACGGATCTTGAGGGGTGCGACTTGCTTATCAGCTTCGCAGGCGCAATATTTGCGCCCGCCTTCGCAAGGCTTTCCACTTCCTTCCGCTTTTTTGCTATCATAGATCATGGCTGACCAAGACGAGCGCGAACTGCAGGCCGAACTCGCGCGCCTGCAGCAGGAGCACCGCGACCTCGACGCGGCGATCGACGCTTTGCATCAATCGCCCGCCCCCGATTTGTTGCGGCTGCAACGACTGAAGAAGCGGAAGCTTCTGCTACGCGATCGGATCGCCTTCATCGAAGACCAGATCACGCCCGACATCATCGCCTGAGGCGAAGCGTCAGCACGGCTGACCGTATGCACCCAGGCAAGACAGCGATGCAGGATTTGCCGAAGCGCCTTGACAAAAGGAACAAAAAGGGAACAATTAGGCCATCCCTCGTAGTCCCCGGACAACAACAAGGATGGTTGTGATGCCCGCCTCCTTCTCCCCACAGGATCGCCTCTACGAACAGGCATGTGACCAAGCCATCGCGATGTGCGACGGCAATCTGCGCTCCACGATCAAGGCGCTGATCATGGCGAACGAGTATCTCGAGCTGGAGCTGCAGGAGCTGCGGGCCGCGATCTCCTGCGGCTGCATGCCCAACACCGCCTCGGACGCCGCGCAGAGCGATGCGGCCTGAGCCCGACGGCCTTTGAGGCTCTCCAGGCGATGACCCATGCACTTGCTCGGAGCTTCGGCGAGAGGTCAGGAGGAGCGTGCAATGCCCGATATCACCTACTACGTCGCGATGCCGTTCAGGCGGGACGAGGGTGGCATGTTGGTCGCGGGAACGGCTGAGGAATGCCAGAGCTCGTCGGCCGCGCTGCGTCGCGCGGAGGCCATGTCGCGCTTATCAGACAATATCGGCGCCATTGCCTTCAGCCGCAGCGGCGATCCATTGAAGGGGGAATTCAGCGACGCCCGGCTGCTGCACAAGTTCGGCGAGTTGCCTGACGATCTCGGCGAGCTGTGAGCGCCGTGTTCCGCCAGCTCGGTCATCGGCGCGGATGGCCGGTGAGCGTCACCGCTTGTCGCCCGGCAGGGTCGTTCGTTACGCGGGGCTCTCGTACCTTCGCTGGGCCTTGCGCATGTACATCGCGCGGTCGGCTTCCTCCAACGCACGTACTGGGTTGACGCGCTTGTCGAGAAGGGCAACCCCGGCCGACGCGCCGGCACGCACGGTCTGATCGCCGAAGGTGAAGGTCAGGCTGTCGATGGCCTGCTCCAGCTCCGCCGCCTTGGCATGCGCCTCCGTCGCGCTGAGGTGCCAAAGCAGCACGCCGAACTCGTCGCCGCCGAGCCGACCGATCACGTCGGAGGATCGGACCCGCTCGCCGAGGACACGCGCAACCGCCTTCAGGACCTCGTCACCGGCCGCATGGCCGAAGGTGTCATTGATGGGTTTCAACCGATCGACGTCGAGCACGACCAGGGCACCGGTCGCATCGTAACGCTTGATGAACGCGATGGAGCGATGGAGCTCGCGGGCGAAGCCGCGACGATTGAAGATGTCGAGCAGGAAATCGCGCTCGGCGGAGGCCGTGAGCTCGGCGATCCGCGCCTGCGCTGCCCTCAGCTCGGCCTTCAGGCGTCGGATCGTCTGCCGCGTGCCCGCCGATGCGGAACCAGGTTCAGGTGAGCGCGCGCCCCGAAGAACCCGATGACGGTACCGGGTTCTTCGCTTCCCGGCCCGCCACGCGGCCGCCATGCGCTTCTTTTTCATCGGACACCTGCCGCGCCGTCGTTTGGGCTTGCCGGGCTTAACCAAGACAGGATAGTCCATTCGGGCCTCCATGCCATGGCTTGCCGCTGTCGGGACCGATCCTATACTCCGGCCCATGCTGATGGATTCCCGAGAAGATTTGAGGTTATGACCGCCCCGATCGCCATTATCATGGGAAGCCAGTCGGACTGGGATACCATGCGCCATGCCGCCGACACACTCGGAGCGTTGGGCGTGAGCTACGACGCCCGTATCATCTCGGCGCACCGCACCCCGGACCGACTGTATGCCTTTGCCAAGGGCGCCAAGGCGGCCGGCTACAAGGTCGTCATCGCCGGTGCAGGCGGCGCCGCCCATCTGCCGGGCATGACGGCCTCGCTGACAGAGCTGCCCGTGTTCGGCGTTCCCGTCGAGTCGAAGGCGCTGTCGGGGGTCGATTCGCTATATTCCATCGTCCAGATGCCGGCCGGAATTCCGGTGGGAACGCTCGCCATCGGCAAATCCGGCGCCATTAACGCGGCGCTGCTGGCGGCGAGCGTGCTCGCTCTCTCCGATCCCGCGCTCGCCGGCCGTCTGTCGGCCTGGCGCCAGGCGCAGACCAATGCGATCGCCGAACGTCCGGAGGGCACGGCGTGACCGACTCCAATCGGGTGAAACTCAAGCCCGGCGACACCATCGGTATTCTCGGCGGCGGCCAGCTCGGCCGGATGCTGGCGCTTGCTGCGGCGCGGCTCGGGCTGCGCTGCCAGGTGTTCTCGCCGGACCCGGACTCCCCCGCCTTCGACGTGGTGCTGAACGCAACCTGCGCCGAATATGCCGACGTCGAGGCGCTCGAGCTGTTCGCCAATGACGTCGACGTCGTCACCTACGAGTTCGAAAACGTCCCCTCGGCCGCGGCCATGGTGCTGGCGGCGAGGCGCCCGGTGCTGCCGCGCCGCTCGGCGCTCGAGACGACCCAGGATCGCCTCACCGAGAAGGATTTCGTCACCTCGCTGGGCATCAGCACCGCGACCTATGCCGACGTGTCCTCGGTCGCCACCTTGCGCGAAGCCGCGTTCCGGATCGGCTTGCCGGCCGTGCTGAAGACGCGTCGGTTCGGCTATGACGGCAAGGGCCAGATCAAGATCCGCCCGGGTGACGATCTCGAGCGGATCTGGGCCGAACTCGGCACCAAGTCGGCGATCCTTGAGGCGTTCGTTCCGTTCGAGCGCGAGATCTCGGTCGTGGCGGCCCGAGCGGCCGATGGACAGGTCGAGTGCTTCGACGTCACCGAGAACGAGCATCGCGATCACATCCTGAAGGTGTCGCGGGCGCCGGCGCGCATCCCGGATGCGCTCGCCGACGAGGCCAGGGACATTGCGAGCCGGATCGCCACCGCCCTCGATTACGTCGGGGTGCTGGCCGTGGAGATGTTTGTGGTATCGGATGGTCCCACTCCAGGCGTCCTGGTCAACGAGATTGCCCCGCGGGTGCATAATTCCGGCCACTGGACCCTCGATGGCGCCTCGATTTCCCAGTTCGAACAGCACATCCGGGCGATCGCCGGTTGGCCGCTCGGCAAGCCGCTGCGCCATGGCCACGTCACGATGACGAACCTGATCGGGGACGAGATCGACAGCTACGAGCAGTGGCTCACGGTTCCCGGCGCGACCGTGCATCTCTACGGCAAGGGCGCCGCTCGTCCGGGCCGCAAAATGGGGCATGTGACCCAGGTCTCGCCACTGCCGCCGAGGCAGGGCTGAAATAAACCGCTCCGGCGAGGTTAAACTTGCGGTCAAGAGCCCGTCAGCGGGTGGACAGCGACGGTGTCCTCTGATACACGGGCGCGCTCAAGGTTAAGGGCGCGGGCATTTGCCAGCCCTGGCTTCACCAGATTTCAAACCGATAGACTGAGAAAGAGGATGCCGCGTGCAGGTTCTCGTTCGCGATAACAATGTCGATCAAGCCCTCAAGGCGCTCAAGAAGAAGATGCAGCGTGAGGGCATTTTCCGCGAGATGAAGCTTCGCGGCCATTACGAGAAGCCGTCCGAGAAGAAAGCCCGCGAGAAGGCCGAAGCCGTGCGCCGTGCGCGCAAGCTGGCCCGCAAGAAGTTGCAGCGTGAAGGCCTGCTGCCGATGAAGCCGAAGCCGGTGTTCGGCGCTGGCCCCGGCGGTGACCGTGGTGCTGGTCGTGGTCCGGGCGCAGGTGCCCGTCCCGGCGCGCCGCGCTGATCTGGCCACTTCAATCTGACGTCGTCTGAAGCGCGGGCCTTTGGCTCGCGTTTTTGTTTTGGGCGCTCCTTTTTGATTTTGCGCCTCTGGCCATCCGGCGACCGGATTCAATCCGGGTTGCTGCGCCCGCCCCTCGCATCGCTGCAGAGCTCGCCACTCCAAAGAAAAAGCGGCAGACCGGCCAGGCCCACCGCCTCGATCACGTCCGCGAACGATTCGACCGGCTATTTCGGCAGCACTGAGTGGAACACCGATTTCGCCGCCGACATCATGTCCTGCGCCACGCTGGACATCTGGTCCTTGATCGATGGATCAGCCTTGTCGGCGCGCAGGTCGAGCGGACGCAACTGCTGGACAGGGATCTCCGCCGGCGGGGTCGGGCGCCCGTCCGGCTGCAATGATCCCGTGTAGGTCGGGCTCGAGGCCGACGGCAAGGCAAGGCCCTGCTCGGCCGGTGGCGCAGAGACCGTCACGGGAGGCGGCAGCGGACGGACCGGCGACACCTGTGGCGCGACGGTCGCGATGCGCGGGGTCTCGCCAGCGCCCCGGGCTGCGTCGCTCGACGGCTTCTCGACAGCCGCCTTGCCGGCACCTTCGCTCGCGCGCAACCGCTCGATCGCCGCGCGGGCGAGATCAGCAGCATCCCGGCGATCGTCCTGCTGGGCCGCTGGGGCCTCGGCCGGAGTACCGCGCGCAATCAGCTTTTCCCGCGGCGACCCGGGATGGCGCGCGGCCTGCACATCGGTCGGGAGGTTCGCTGTTTCGGTCGGCTTCACTTCGACGGCCTTCTCCGCAGCCTTGTCGGCGAGCGACTTCTCCGAGACCCCCTTGGCCTTGATGCCAGGAGCGGTAATGCTGGAGACCTCCGTCGACGTTTCCGCCGGCTTGGCGTCGGACTTGGGATCGGCCTTCGCTTCCAGCTTGGCGGGGTCGATCCCCTTGCCCGTGGATTTCGGAGCGTCGCTCTTTGAGCCGGTGAGCTTGGCGTAGGCAGCCGACGCCACCGCCGCCACGGTCGATGGCGGCGAGTCGGGCTTGGTATTGATGTAGTGGTTGACGATGTAGGCCCCGATGATGGTGGCAACCACCGACGGGACGATCTCCATGGCGAACTTTGTGAGATATTTCAGCATGCTGACCACTCCCGCGCGGTATTTGCGGGAACTTTGAGGCACAATTAAGGGACCATCCCAGTACCTTCCGGAGCCCGCAACCTGCGATCCCTGCAGGCGCAACCGCCGAAAAGTCGTTCTCCTGAAGCCCTTTGAGACCGAAGCCGTGCTGCAATCCAAGATCGTATGGGCGCTGCCAACTGCTTCCGGATCGCCGGCTCAAGATACCACAATCAGCGGCATCCCGGTAAACAAATGGTTACGGCTTCAATTCAACTTCGAGGAAAACGATCTCGGAACCAGTCTCATTCAGGACATCGTGTTCGACACCGGCTTTGCGGAAATAGGATTTGCCGACCGCGAGCTGCGCCTTCGAGCGCTCGCCGGACGGCGCCACGATCGTCATCTCGCCCGCGGTGACCGGCACGATCACGTAATCCATCTCATGAACGTGGCGCCCCGTGGCACTGCCGGGCAATAGCCGCCACTCCGTGACGCGGACTTCGGGCGTATCGACCTGGACGTCGGACTGGGCGCTGAGCATGGGGGATCTCTTGAATCAGGGGACGAAGAGCAGGAACAGGAATATCGCGAACACCACCATGTGCACCAGCCCGAACAGGATGTTCGTCCGTCCCGTGCCGAAGGTCAGCATGCTTAGGACGAAGGTCAGGACCAGCAGCACTATTCCCTGCGGGTCCAGCCCGAGGACGAGCTGCTTGTCGAGCACATGGGCGGCGACCGCCACTGCCGGGATGGTCAGCCCTATGGTGGCGAGCGAGGAGCCAAGCGCGAGATTGATGCTCTTCTGAAGGTCGTTGGCGCGGGCGGCCGAGAGGGCGGCGATACTCTCCGGCAGCAGGATCAACAGCGCCACGAGCACGCCTGCGACCGCCTGCGGCGCACCCGTTGCGGCAACGCCGGCGTCGACCACCAGCGAGAACTTCTTGGCAAGCAGGACCACAGCGAGCAGTGCGACCAGCAGCAGCCCGACACTGAGCAACAGCTTCGCACGCGGCAGCCGGACATCGTCATCGGCGAACCCAGCCGAGCCGCCGACGAAATAATCCCGATGGCGGGTGGTCTGCGTATACAGGAACACCGCGTAGAGCAGGATCGTCACGACGCTGACGAAGGCGATCTGCACGGCAGAATACACCGGACCAGGCGACGTCAAGGTATAATTCGGCAGCACCAGTGTGATGGTTGCCATCGTGAACAGTACGCTGAGATACAGATTGGCACCGGAGACCAGCACGTCCTGCTCGCGATAGCGCAGGCCGCCGATGAAGATGCAGATGCCGGCCAGGCCGTTGCACACGATCATGACGACCGCGAACACGGTGTCGCGGGCCAGCGCGGGCGCAGCCTTGTCGCCGAGCATGATGGTGGCGATCAGCGCCACCTCGATCACCGTCACCGCCAGGGTCAGGAGCAGCGTGCCGAACGGCTCGCCGATCTCATGCGCGATCACCTCGGCATGGTGCACGGCCGCGAACACCGTGCCGAACAGGATCACCAGCAGCACCGCGGCGAAGACCACGCCGGCGGCCGAAGGCGTGAAGTCATAATGCGTCGCCGTGACGATCGCGACGAGCGCGACCGCCAGGCCGGGAAAGATCACCGATGATGCGGGCGTTGCGCCCTTCACGCTCATGATTCGCGTCCTTCGATCCGTTCTGTCCGACTATGCGCGACAGCGAGGCGATCGTCACGCGGTCCGGCCGTGACAGGGTCAACCAGGACGGTCTCTGAAAGTGCCGTCGATCAGGTCAATGCGGGCTGAGCAGCGGATGGATCGGAAGCACGGTCAGCAGCACGAACAGCGGAATGAGGACGGCACCTGCCCGCAGCATGTAGCCGAAGAAACTCGGCATCTTGATGCCGCGCTCATTGGCGATCGCTGCGACCATGAAGTTCGGCGCGTTTCCAATGTAGGTCAGCGCACCCATGTAGACGGCGCCCATCGAGATCGCCGCCAGCGTGCCCGAGAGTTCGCCCATCAGCACCTTGGGATCGCCGCCCGCCAATTCGAAGAACAAGAGATAGGTCGGGGCATTGTCGAGGAAGGCCGACATCAGCCCGGTGAACCAGAAATAGGCGACCTCTCTCGGCGCGCCGGCGGGTGTCGTCACGGCATCCAAGAGCCAGCCGAACGAGCCACTGCGCCCCGCGTTCAGCATGGCGATGACCGGGACGATCGCGGTGAAGATCGCCGCGAACAGCTTGGCGACCTCTCGGATTGGCTCCCAGTTGAACCCGTTCGCCTCGCGGTGCTCGTCCGGCGTGAGCCAGAGCGACAGGCCGGCGATCGCCACGAGGATGGCATCGCGCACGAGGTTCTGAAGCTCGACATGCGTGCCGAAGACGTCGAAGGAGATGCCTGGCTTCCAGGTCGCCGAGAACAGCGTATTGGCAACGATCGCGGCGATCAGAACGACATTGATGAGGCCGCGAATGCGCACCGGCTCCTTCGTTACGAACGCTTGCGACGCAAGCTTCTCCGCTCGGAAGCGCCACCAGTCGATAGCGGCAAAGACGATGAGCAGCAATCCGGCGACGATCGCGGTCTGCAGCCAGAGGTGTTGCGTCGTCCAGAAGAAATCGACGCCGCGCAGAAAGCCGACGAACAGCGGCGGATCGCCCAGAGGGCTGAGCGCGCCACCGACATTGGCAGCCAGGATGATGAAGAAGACCAGCACGTGCACGTTGTGCGGCCGCGTCAGATTGGCGCGGATCAGCGGACGCACCAGGATCATCGCGGCGCCCGTCGTGCCGACCACGCTCGCGATGATCGTGCCGAGAGCCAGGATGGCCGTATTGGTCGCCGGCGTACCTCTGATGTCGCCGGTCACCAGGATGCCGCCAGCGACGGTGTAGAGCGCAAACAGCAGCACGATGAAGCTGAGATACTCCGCGAGCAGCGCGTGGATGAAGGACGCGAGCGAGGCCGCCAGTCCCGCCTGCCAGGTCAGCGCCGCCAGCGTCACCACGGCCCATGCCAAGGCGATCTTGCCGTAATGGTGATGCCAGAGGCGGGCAAACAGCAGCGGGCCGAGCGCGATCGACAGCAGCAATCCCGCAAACGGCAGCGCGAACGGCCAGGTCATCGCAGCGCCATCGAGGCCGGCGGCAGCATACGCGGGGATCGGCAGACCTGCGACGATCGCGACTACAAGCAGAGCCGGCCACCGACCGAGGACATTACGGGCTGTCGATGAAACGCTTGGCCGTACCTGTCGCACCATAGAAATCCAGATCATTATGTCCGCCGTCGGGAAACCGTACGAAGCGCTTGGGGTCATGCGCAAGCGCGAACAATCGTTCCCCGAAGCGGATCGGAATCCCCGGATCTTTGGCGCCATGCATGATCAGCAGCGGCACATGCACCTTGGCGATGCGCTGATCGGATTGGAAGCGGTCGCGCATCAGCAGGCTGACGGGAACCACTTTGAGCATGTCGGAGGCGACGTCGACCGTGGACGTATAGGGCGCCTCCAGGATCAGCCTGGCGATGGGACGCTCAGCGGCGATCGCGGCGGCCACGCCGCTGCCCAGTGAAAAGCCCCAAGCCACGATGCGCTCCGCCGCGTAGCGCTCGCGCGTGAAGGCATAGGCGGCTGCGGCATCCTGAAGCAGCTCCTGCTCACTGGGGTTGCCGCTCGAGCCTGCATAACCGCGATAGGACAGCGCGACGAGGCCGGTCCCGTCGGAGGTCAGCGCCTTGAGGCGCGAGACCACGCCGGCGAGGAAGTCGCCATTGCCCGGGAAATACAGCACGACCTTGCGGCCGGGCTGCGCCGGCACATGCCAGGCGATGACCTTCTCGCCGTCGGCCGAGGTCAGCACGTGCTCTTCAGCCTGCGGAAATCCGGCCGCGTCCGGCGCGGTGCGACCGACCGGCGGGATCGGAAACAGCATCGCGCGCTGGCGCATGAACAGCACAGCAAGCACGGTGGCGTAGATCGCCACCACGACGATCAGGAGCCATTTCAGGACCGTCATGGCTCCCAATAATGCCAGCTACATGCCCTTGACGATGTTCTCGGTCATCTTCTTGGCGTCGCCGAGCAGCATCATCGTGTTGTCGCGGTAGAATAGCGGATTGTCGATGCCGGCATAGCCCGAGGCGAGCGAGCGCTTGATGAACATCACGGTGCCGGCCTTCCAGACCTGCAGCACCGGCATGCCGTAGATCGGCGAGGACTTGTCCTCCTCAGCCGCCGGGTTGGTGACATCGTTGGCGCCGATCACGAAGGCGACGTCGGCCTGGGCGAATTCCGAGTTGATGTCCTCGAGCTCGAACACCTCGTCATAGGGGACGTTGGCCTCGGCGAGCAGCACGTTCATGTGGCCGGGCATGCGGCCCGCGACCGGATGAATGGCGTACTTCACCTCGACGCCTTCCTTCTTCAGCGTGTCGGCCATCTCGCGCAGCGCGTGCTGGGCCTGGGCCACCGCCATGCCGTAGCCGGGCACGATGATCACCTTCGAGGCGTTCTTCATGATGAAGGCCGCGTCGTCGGCCGAGCCGAGCTTGGCCGGCTTCTGCTCACCGGTACCACCGCCGGCCGCTGCGGTCTCGCCGCCGAAGCCGCCGAGGATGACCGAGATGAAGGAGCGGTTCATCGCATGGCACATGATGTAGGACAGGATCGCACCGGACGAGCCGACCAGCGCGCCGGTGATGATCAGCGCCGAATTGCCGAGCGTGAAGCCGATACCCGCCGCGGCCCAGCCCGAATAGGAGTTCAGCATCGAGATCACGACCGGCATGTCGGCGCCGCCGATAGGGATGATCATGAGCACGCCGAGCGCCAGCGCCAGCAGCGTCACCATCAGGAAGTCGAACCCGCCGCCCGTCATCACCAGACGGACCACGAAGAAGACGAGCGCAACGGCGAGCGCAATGTTGATGATGTGGCGCGCCGGCAGGATGATGGGCGCGCCGCTCATCCGTGCCGAGAGCTTCAGGAAGGCGATGACCGAGCCGGTGAAGGTCAGCGCGCCGATGGCGACGCCGAGCGACATTTCGACCAGGCTCTGCGGATGGATGTTGCCGGGCGTGCCGATGTCGAAGGCTTCCGGCGCGAAGAACGCGCCGGCGGCGACCAGCACCGCGGCCATGCCGACCAGCGAGTGGAACGCCGCCACGAGCTCGGGCATCGACGTCATCGGCACCCGGCGCGCGATCACCGCGCCGATGCCGCCGCCGATCGCAACGCCGAGGATCACGAGGATCCAGGCGATCGCATCTGCCGGGGGATGCCCGGCCAGCGTGGTGGCGACCGCAATCGCCATGCCGGCCATGCCGAAGAAATTGCCTTGCCGGCTGGAGGCCGGACTCGACAGCCCGCGAAGAGACAGGATGAACAGCACACCTGCCACGAGATAAAGGAGTGCCGACAGATTGGCGTTCATTGCAGATGCCCCGTTGTGCCTGTCATCCCGCGTCGTGCGGCGTTGTTACTTGGACTTCTTCTTGTACATCGCCAGCATGCGCTGGGTGACGAGGAAGCCGCCGAAGATGTTCACGCAGGCGAAGATCAGCGCGATGAAGCCGAACGCCCGCGCCAGACCGCTGCCGCTCGACAGCATGGGAACGCCGACCGCGAGCAGCGCGCCGACCACGATCACCGAGGAGATCGCATTGGTCACCGACATCAGCGGCGTGTGCAGGGCCGGCGTCACCGACCACACCACGAAATAGCCGACGAACACCGCCAGCACGAAGATCGACAGCCGGAAGACGAAGGGGTCGACGGCTTGGACGACATGTTCCATGGCTCTGCTCCTTAGGGCTTCGGCTGGAAGTTCGGGTGGACGATGGCGCCATCCTTTGTCAAAGCCGTGGCCTTGACCAGCTCGTCGTCCCAGTTGACCGCCAGTGTCTTTTCCTTCTTGTCGATCATCGTCTCGATGAAGGAAAACAGGTTGCGGGCGTAGAGACCGGAGGCGGAAGCTGCGACCCGGCCGGCGAGATTG
This sequence comes from Bradyrhizobium sp. SZCCHNS3016, assembly GCF_032484535.1. NCBI lineage: Bacteria > Pseudomonadati > Pseudomonadota > Alphaproteobacteria > Hyphomicrobiales > Nitrobacteraceae > Bradyrhizobium > Bradyrhizobium sp. SZCCHNS3016. The sequence continues at coordinate 251,025 of NZ_JAUETE010000002.1, read as the reverse complement.
GGGTAGCCGATGATCTTGACGCCGTCGATCTCGACGGTCTCGCCCAGCTTGACGCCCTCGACATTGCCGCCGCGCTCGACCGCGAGGTCGACCAGCACCGAGCCCGGGCGCATCGACTTCACCATTTCCATGGTGACGAGGCGCGGCGCCGGACGGCCGGGAATCAGCGCCGTGGTGATGATGACGTCCTGCTTCTTGATGTGTTCCGCCGTCAGCCCCGCCTGCTTGGCCTGGTACTCCTTGGACATCTCCTTGGCGTAGCCGCCGGCCGTCTGGGCGTTCTTGAACTCCTCGTCCTCGACCGCGAGGAACTTGGCGCCGAGGCTCTCCACCTGCTCCTTGGTGGCCGGCCGCACGTCGGTCGCAGAGACCATGGCGCCGAGCCGGCGCGCAGTCGCGATCGCCTGCAGGCCGGCGACGCCGACGCCCATCACGAACACCTTGGTCGCCGGCACGGTGCCGGCCGCGGTCATCATCATCGGGAAGGCGCGGCCGAAGGCCTCGGCGCCTTCGATGACGGCGCGGTAGCCGGCGAGGTTGGCCTGGCTCGACAGCACGTCCATCACCTGGGCGCGGGTGATGCGCGGCATCAGCTCCATCGCGAAGGAGGCAATGCCGGCATCGGCCATGGCCTTGAGCGCCGCGTCATTGCCGTAAGGATCCATGATCGCGAACACCAAGGCGCCGCGCCGGTAGTTGGCGAGTTCGGAGGCTTCCGGCCGCTTCACCTTGATGATGATGTCGGCATCCTTGAGCGCGTCCGCGCTCACGGTTGCGCCCGCCGCCGTGAATTCCGAGTCCGGCAGGCCGGATTTGATGCCGGCGCCGGGCTCGACCGCGATCTCGGCACCCAACGCCTTGAACTTCTTCACCGTGTCGGGAGAGGCGGCAACCCGCGGCTCCAACGGGTCGATTTCCTTGGCGACGGCAATCTTCATGAGGCCTCCGGCGCGAATGCGCGCGCGAGCTTTAAGAGGGCGGGACGTCCATGGGCTACAGCATGACGCCAAGTTAGCACTTGGCTTCGGCAGTCAGCTGAAGGCCCGCCGGCGGGGATGCCGGCGGGCCGAGAGCGACATTAAGCGAGGAAAATAGCCATCAAGATGACGATGAGAGCGACGCTGATCGTGCCGTACTTCACCAGCTTGATGAAGCCCTCGTAGGTGGCCTCATGCGCCACATAGTCGTTGCCGTCAGCCGTCGAGTAGGCGATCTCGCCATGGTTTGCCATCGGGGTCCCCCAGAGAAATATGCTTTGTTAAGGTCGCATACCCCAAAGCCGATGCAAGGGCAACGGCTGGCATGCAAGGCAGTTTTATCGCGTTTTCCGATCGCCCTATTGGCGAGGCCAATTGTCACGGATCCAGCGCGTCAGGCTGGCCTCGCTGACCTCGCCGGCGGCGAGGGCGAGGATCACGGCGGTGGCCTGAGCCGGCTCGGGCGCAAACGCAATTCCATTGCGCCGTAGGAAGATCATCATGGCCATGAAGGCGATGCGCTTGTTGCCGTCGACAAAGGCGTGATTTTTGGCGAGGCCGAACGCATAGGCCGCGGCAAGCTCGGGCAACGATGCTTGTTCATAGGTCCATTTGTTGATTGGACGCTCTAGCGCCGAGCGCAACATTCCCTCGTCACGGAGTCCGGATGCCCCGCCGAACCGGCGCAGCTGCCGGGCATGGATCGCGATCGCCTGATCGTAGGTGATCCAGAGCGGGTCCTGCAGCTCGCTCATTTGGCGAGGGCGGCTAGCGTATCGCGATACTCGTCCATGAGTTCGTCGGCGATCTCCATGGTTCGCTCGAAATCCGGATCATAGGGAAGAGCCTGGAAGCCGCCCCCGGGCAGTTCCACGATATGCAACTGCTGACCGCGCTTCAGATCCAGCCGCTGCATCAGCTCGCGCGGCAACAGCAGGCCGTCAGAATTGCCGATCTTCTTGATTTCAATCTTCATCGCAGACCTCCGTCCGCATACAAAAGGCGCGTTACACACATGTATAACGCGCCTTTTCGTTCAGTTCAACAGATGTTGTACGCCCCCTACCCCATCCGCTCCAACTCATCGATCATCCCGGCGATGACCGACAGGCCACCGTCCCAGAATTTCGGGTCCTTCGCGTCCAGCCCGAACGGGGCGAGCAGCTCCGAATAGTGCTTGGTGCCGCCGGCCGCGAGCATCGCCAGATAGCGCTCGGCAAACCCCTCGGCGGCGTGCTCGTAGACCGCATAGAGCGAGTTCACGAGGCAGTCGCCGAACGCATAGGCGTAGACGTAGAACGGCGAATGGATGAAGTGCGGGATGTACATCCAGAAGTTTTCGTAGCCCGGCTTGATCTCGATCGCCTCGCCGAGACTCTCGGTCTGCACCGACAGCCAGAGCTGCCCGAGCCGCTCGGCGGTCAGCTCGCCGTTCTTGCGCTCGGTATGCACCGCGCGCTCGAACGAATAGAACGCGATCTGCCGCACCACGGTGTTGATCATGTCCTCGACCTTGCCGGCGAGCAGCGCCTGGCGCTGCCTGGCGTCCTTGGTCTCGGACAGCAGCCGCTTGAACGTCAGCATCTCGCCGAACACGCTTGCGGTCTCCGCCAGCGTCAGCGGCGTCGGCGCCATCAGCGCACCTTGCCTTGCCGCCAGCACCTGGTGCACGCCGTGGCCGAGCTCGTGGGCGAGCGTCATGACGTCGCGCGGCTTGCCCTGGTAGTTCATCAGCACATAGGGATGCGCCGACGGCGTGGTCGGATGCGAGAACGCGCCCGGCGCCTTGCCCGGCCGCACCGGCGCATCGATCCAGCTCTGGTCGAAGAAGCGCTGCGCGATGTCGGCCATCTCCGGCGAGAAGCCGCGATAGGCCGTCAGCACCATGCTCTTGGCCTCCGGCCACGCAATGGTGGCATTGGCGGCGAAGGGCAGCGGCGCATTGCGGTCCCAATGCGCCAGCTTCTTCTTTTTGAACCAGCGCGCCTTGAGCTGGTAGTAGCGATGCGACAGCTTCGGATAGGCCGCGCGCACCGAGGCCACCAGTGCATCGACCACCTCGCGCTCGACGCGGTTGTTGAGATGGCGCGAGTCCGCAACGTCCTGGAAGCCGCGCCACCGGTCGGAGATGTCCTTGTCCTTGGCGAGCGTATTGGTGATCAGCGCGAAGGTTCGCTCATTGGCCTTGAAGGTTTTTGCCAGCGCCTCGGCGGCCGCCTTGCGCTTGGCGCCGTCGCGGTCCTGCAGGAAGTTCAACGTCGGCTCGATCGCGAGCTCCTTACCTCCGACCTGGAAGCGCAGGCCAGCGATGGTCTGGTCGAACAACCTGTTCCAGGCCGAGTATCCGGTCTGCGACTTTTCGTGGAACAGCTGCTCGACGCGGTCCTCGAGCTGATACGGCTTGTCCTTGCGCAGATCCTCGATCCACGGACGGTAATGGCCGAGCGCGGGCGTCTCCATCGCGCGCTCGATCACGGCGTCGTCGATGCGGTTGAGCTCGAGAGGGAAGAACAGCAGATGCGTCGACGCCGCCGTCAGCCGCTCCGAGATGTCGCCGTAGAATTTGGAGATCGCCGGATCGACGCTGTCGCCGGCATGCGCAAGACCAGCGAACGAACCGAGCCTCCCGGCGAGATCGTCGATCGCCTCGTAGCGCCGCACGGCTTCTGCGAGCCATTCGCCGCCATCCTCGCGCGCGACATGCTCGGCGAGCTTGCCCTTGTAGTCGGTCTCAAACGCGACGCATTCGGAATCCATCTTCGCGAGATCGTGAGCGATCTCAGGGGCGTCGATGCCCATATAAAGGTCGCCGAGATTCCATTCGGGCAGCACGCCGATGCCGGCCTTTGCCGCAACGGCCTTCTTTGCCGGTTTGGCCGATGATTTGGCCGTCGCACCGCGCGCAGCCTTGACCTCTACCGGTTTCGGCTTTGACGCGGGCTTCTTGGCCGGCTTGGCCTTGTTGGATTTGGTCTTGGCGGATTTGGTCTGGGGGGCGGATCTGGTCGGCTTGCGAAGGGCAGAAGAAGCGCGCGAGGTCATCGGATGGGTAACCTGTTGTTCGAACGTGTATCCCGATCAGCGAGGTTTAAGGTTGCGTTAATCGGCGTCGGCGAGAGTGCCCCGATTCGAGACAGATAGTCGTAGCGTGCAAGGAAAGCCATGGCTGCCAGCATTTTGATTGCCGATGATGATCCGGTCCAGCGCCGGCTGGTGGAGAACATGGTTCAGAAATGCGGCTACGAGGCGGTCGTCGTCGAGACCGGCGATGCCGTCATCGAGAAGCTGACGAATCCTGATACCGGCCCCATCGACGCCATCGTGCTCGATCTCGTGATGCCCGGCCTCGACGGCATGGGTGTCCTCTCCAAGATGCGCGAGATGGGGATCTCGATACCCGTGATCGTGCAGACCGCGCATGGCGGCATCGACAACGTCGTCTCCGCAATGCGCGCCGGCGCGCAGGACTTCGTCGTCAAGCCGGTCGGCATCGAGCGGCTCCAGGTCTCGTTGCGTAATGCGCTCAATACCTCGGCCTTGAAGGGCGAGTTGCAGCGCATCCGGCACAGCCGCGAAGGGCGCCTGACCTTCGCCGACATCATCACCCGCGCGGAGACGATGGCGCCGATCCTGCGCATCGCCGAGAAGGCCGCGGCCTCGTCGATCCCGGTGCTGATCGAAGGCGAATCAGGCGTCGGCAAGGAGCTGTTCGCCCGCGCCATCCACGGCACCAGCGAGCGCAAGACGAAACCGTTCGTTGCCGTCAATTGCGGCGCGATCCCGGACAATCTGGTGGAATCGATCCTGTTCGGTCACGAGAAGGGCGCATTCACCGGCGCGACCGAGCGTCACATGGGCAAGTTCGTCGAAGCCCATGGCGGCACGCTGTTCCTCGATGAGGTCTCGGAGCTGCCGCTCACCGCCCAGGTCAAGCTGCTGCGCGCCCTGCAGGAGGGCGCCGTGGAAGCCGTCGGCGGCCGCAAGCCGGTCAAGGTCGACGTGCGCATCATCTCGGCGACCAATCGCAGGCTGCTCGACCGCGTCAAGGAAGGCCACTTCCGCGAGGATCTGTTCTACCGGCTGCATGTGCTGCCGCTCACCGTTCCGCCGCTGCGCACCCGCCGCGAGGACATCCCGCATTTGTTGCGGCATTTCCTCGCGCGGTTCGCGGCCGAGGAGAACCGCGCCATTTCGGGCATCGCCGGCGAGGCCGTCGCCTATCTGACCAAGCTCGACTGGCCCGGCAATATCCGCCAGTTGGAAAACGCGGTCTACCGCGCCGTCGTCATGGGCGAGAGTGACCAGCTCGGCGTGGCCGATTTTCCACTGATTCCCACCCACGCACCGCCGGTGGAGCCTGCGCCGGCCCTCACCGTGGAGCGGCCCGTTCCTCCCCTGCCTGCGATGGTGCCGGGGAGTGAAGTCCCCATTGCCCCCCTGCCCTCGCATGGGTTCCTGCCGCTGCTCACCGCAAGCGGCGAGGTGCGGCCGCTCGAGGAGATGGAGCATGAGATCATCCGTTTCGCCATCGCCCATTACCGCGGCCAGATGTCGGAGGTGGCGCGCCGCCTCAAAATCGGACGCTCGACGCTCTACCGCAAGCTCGACGAAGCCAATGACGAGACCCCCACGACGGAAAGCCCGCCGCTCGGCTGAGCCGCTCGGATCCGCACCATGGTTGCGCTTGGCTGTCGTCTGAAAAAGGCCGCAAGTCTTGGCAACACTGGAACATCTGAACCGTTGCCTTGCGGTGACAGACAAAGGAAATAACGCGTGGCACAAACGCACGATCGGTTTGGCCGGGGTTTCCCAAGAGTCAGTTTGTCGTGAGTTGTCCCGTGTGGCGCTGGCCGCAGAAATGGGGCTTGAGTATCGTTTGGGCGTGAATCATTGCGTGCAAATGTGAACCATCCTCACAGGCGGTACCCGCGCCGAAGCTGGCGGATCGACCTTGTTACCCCTGTTCCAGCCGGGACAGATCATCCGAGGGATTGATGATGCGAGATTGTGTGACCACCCGTGGCGGATATGACCGCGTGCTCATGGCTGTCGCGGCGACTTTCCTCGCGGTGTCCTCGACCTCTGCTTTCGCCCAGAACGATCCGCCCCGCAACAGCGCGGCCGAGCTCGCCATCGATGCGGCGATCCCGTTCCCCGAGCCGGCCAACGTGCCGCCGCCGACCGCCAGCGACTTCAAACTCGACACCACCGCCACCGTGTCGCCCGACCAGGCCAAGTCGCCCGAGACGACGACCAAGCCGCTCGACTCTGCCGCGGCGCCTGCGGCCGATCCCGCCAAGACCGTCGCCACGCCGCCGGCAGCGGCCCCTGCGACCGCGACAGTCCCAGAGCCGGTCAAGGCCGCCAGCACCGTTCCCGCCGCCGACCAGCCCATTGCCGACCGTCTGCGCGACCTGATGGCGAGCAAGGCGACAAGGTATTTCGACCGCAAGGCCGAACGCGCCGCCGTCGAGAAATTCTACACCGGCCGCGACTACGCGCCGATCTGGACCCAGGGCGGCAATCTGACAGCCGCCGCGAAGGGCGTCATCGCCCGTCTCAGGGATGCAGCAGCCGATGGCCTCAATCCCGGCGACTATCCGGTGCCGGATTTCGCAGCCGCAGCCTCCGCACCGGACGCGCTGGCGGAGGCGGATCTCAGACTCACCGAGAGCATAATGGACTACGCGCGCCAGGCGCAGAGCGGCCGCATGCACTGGTCGCAGGTCTCAGCGGATATCCAATATCCCGAGCATCCGGTCGATCCGAACGAGGTGCTGGCCAACGTCACCGGCGCAAAGGATGCCTCCGCGGCGCTGGAGAGCTACAACCCGCCGCACAAGCTCTACAAGCTGCTGAAGGCCAAGCTCGCCGAGCTGCGCGGCGTCAGCGACGGCGCGCCTGTTATCATCGACGACGGCCAGCCGCTGAAATACGCCCCTGCCCGCGGCAAGAATGCGCCGGAGGCCGAGGCGCAGATGTCCGACCCGCGCGTGCCCAAGCTGCGCGCCAAGCTCGGCATCACCGAGAACGCCGACGACATCCGCTATGACGCCAAGGTCGCCGCCGCCGTCCGCAAGTTCCAGGAAAGCGTCGACCTCAAGCCGACCGGGGTGCTCGACGACCGCACCGTGAAGGCGCTGAACACGCCCAAGCGCGACAAGCAGATCGATACGGTCCTCGTCAACATGGAACGCTGGCGCTGGCTGCCGCGCGACCTCGGCGCGCCCGCGATCGGCGACGCTTATGTGATCCTCAACATTCCCGACTACACGCTGAAAGTGATGCAGCACGGCGCGCAGGTGTGGAGCACCCGCGTGGTGACCGGCAAGCCGGGGCAGCATGCGACGCCGTTGCTCAGCGAGACGATGAAGTTCATCACGGTCAATCCGACCTGGAACGTGCCGCCGTCGATCATCTACAACGAGTATCTGCCGGCGTTGCAGCAGGATCCGACCGTGCTCGACCGCATGGGCCTGCGGCTGGAGCGCGCGCGCGACGGCTCGATCCACATCTCGCAGCCGCCGGGCGAGGCCAACGCGCTCGGCCGCATCCGCTTCAATTTCCCGAACAAGTTCCTGGTCTATCAGCACGACACGCCGGACAAGAACCTGTTCGCCCGTGATGAGCGCGCCTTCAGCCATGGCTGCATGCGCGTGCAGTATCCGGATCAGTACGCGTCGGTCCTGCTCAACATCACCATGCCGAACGAGCGCTACACGCCCGAGCGCATCCGCAGCATGTACGGCCGCAGCGAGATCGATCTGAAATTCCCGACGCCGATCCCGGTCAACATCACCTACCAGACCGCCTTCGTCGACGATGCCGGCAAGCTGCAATTCCGCAAGGACATCTATGGCCGCGACGCGACCATGATCTCGATCCTGAAGAACAACCGCGGCAAGGATCTCGAGAACGTCGTCGCCCACGCCCAACCGAGCTACGCGCGTCCGAAGGGGCCGCTGCCGAACTCGGTCAACATCAGCGACAACAGCTTCTCCTCCGGCCCGAACTTCTTCGAGCGCCTGTTCGGCGGCGGTGGCCAGCCGACGCCGCCGGCGCCGGTCGGCCGCCCTGCCCGGCGGGTCTTCACCCGCTGATCAGGCCGCCGATCACGGTCAAAATTTCCATTTTGAGATCAAAGGCCTCGCCGATCGGCGGGGCCTTTGCTTTAGGTTAACCACAATGATCGACCAAGATTCGATGGCTCTTTTTCGCCACACTCAAGAGTATATGTTAAGGGTAATTGGGGGGCGGGTCGGTCAGTATCCTTTAACCATCCCGCCTTAGGTAAGCGTTTCCTCTCTCTTCCGCCGGACGGGCCGCAAGAGGGTAATCGAGTAAACGCTCGTCGACGGGGTGGGCTGCATCTTGCTGTCTGTTTTCGCGCGCCAATCTGTTTCGCTCACGAGGGCGGGTTGGAAGGCTGGATGCCAATGCGGGCTGGCGGCGCTGCTGCTGCTCATCGGCGCCGGCTCGGTGCATGACGCAGCGGCGCTGAATGAAACCCACACCCTCTCCTTCCACCACACCCATTCCGGCGAGGACCTGACGGTCACCTTCAAGCGCGAGGGCCGCTATGACGAAGACGCGCTGAAGAAGCTCAATCACTTCCTCCGCGACTGGCGTACCCAGGACGAGACGGTCATGGACCGCCGCCTGTTCGACATCCTCTGGGAGGTCTATCGCGACGTCGACGCCAAGCAGCCGATCCAGATCATCTCGTCGTACCGGTCGCCCGCCACCAACTCGATGCTGCGCCGCCGCTCGGCGCATTCCGGGGTGGCGCGGCACAGCCAGCACATGCTGGGCCACGCGATGGATTTCTACATTCCCAACGTGCCACTGGAGCAGATCCGCTTCGCCGGACTGCGCCTGCAGCGCGGCGGCGTCGGCTTCTACCCGACTTCCGGCTCGCCCTTCGTGCACCTCGACACCGGCAACATCCGGCACTGGCCGCGGATGACGGCTGACCAGCTCGCCCGCGTGTTCCCGGACGGCAAGACCGTTCACGTGCCGAGCAACGGCGTTCCGCTCAAGGGCTATGAGCTGGCCAAGGCTGAGATCGAGAAACGCGGCAATGGCGATGACGCGTCGTCCAGCCGCCCCAACCTGTTTGCACGGCTGTTCCGCGGTCGTCCGAGCGAGGATGACGAGGAGTCTGGCGAGAGCGAGAGCAAGGCCGACGCCAAGCCGGTCCAGACCGCGGCACTCGCCGCGAAGCCGGCTGACAAGAGCTCCGACAAGGACGGCCGGACCGTCGAGCGATCGGTGGACAGCAAAGCCGCCACCACGCGCGGCAAGATTGCCAATGCCCTGCAGTTGGCCTCCGCGGATGCGCAATCTGCCGCTCAGCCCGCGGCGACCAAGCCCGAGACGAAGTCCGAAACGACAAGCGCCGTCGGCAGCAAATCCAGGGACGGCGCGCCGCAGAGCGTCGCCGACATCATCAATTCGCGCGGCTTCTGGGGTGACAATCCCGGCACGCCGAAGCAGGCCACCCCCGAGCAGGTTGCCGCGATCACGGCGCGCCGTGCGCTGTCATCGATCGATCAGCAGCAGACCGCGAGCCTGATGCAGGCCATGGCCTTCGCACCCCCGGCCTCCTCTCCGCTCGATCGCGCCAATGTCGCCTCCACCGCCCCCATCCCGGTGCGAAACTCCCGCCCGGCGACCCGCAGCGTCGCGCCGGTGCCTGAGGCCGCCCCGGCGGCCGCGAAGAACGGCCAAGGCCAGGACGGCGCCATCACGATGGCGACGCGAATCTCGGCGGCCAAGGGTCCCGATTCGACCTGGATGCGGGCTATCATGCTGACGCCGAGCGCATCGTCATCGATGTCCGTGACGAAAATGGGCGACGTGGACCTCACCGTGATGCGCAGCTATTTCGTCAAGCCGCAGGTCGCGCTGGCGATGAGCTTCACCGCCGAGCCGACTCCGGGACTAAGCTACGATCAGTTCACAGGGCCGGCGATCATCAAGCTCGAAACCAAATCCTTCGCCATGCGCGCGGCAGCCTTGCGCTGACACCGCGACAGCCGGTTCGTCGTTCTCCTCAGCATTGACGAGCTGGAGTGCAGCGTCGATGGCCGCATGCCGCCGGCGCGAATCGGGAGAAAGCGAATCCCCCGTCAGGGGCAGCCGAGGTCTCCTCCGGGTGTCCGGGTGAGCGAGGCCGGCTGCTCAGATCATTCCGAGCGCCTGCATATAGGTCTCGAGGATGCTTTCCTCTTCCTGGCGCTCGTTCGGGTCCTGCTTGCGCAGCCGAATGATCGTGCGCAGCGCCTTGACGTCGAAGCCATTGCCCTTGCTCTCGGCGTAGACGTCCTTGATGTCTTCGGAGATCGCCTTCTTCTCCTCCTCGAGACGCTCGATCCGCTCGATAATCGACTTGAGCTGGTCTACGGCAAAGCGGGTCGCGGGCGAGTCGTCGTCCTTCGCGGCGGCGGAGGTGGCCATCTGATACTCCTGAGTGGAACTCGTGTGTCCAAGGAAGGCGCCAAAGGGCGCTACATGTTCGCCGCGACCCTCAAATCTGGCGTGCCCCGCGTCAAGGCGACATCGCCCTCATCCACAGAGCGGCCCACATCTTGTTGGCCTGCGCAGCGTGAAGCCTACGCAAGCCGGCCGCGCCACTTGTGTTTCGTCGCCATCCTGCGCAGGACCCGATTCGCCTTCGAAGCCTCTGCCAAGTCTGGGCTCGCGCGCGAAAGGCAACAAAGCGCGTCTCCTGCGCGCTCGTTTCGGAATCAGTGGCCCGGATGCGCCTTCTTGAAGGCTTCGCGCTGCTCGGCGCTGGCCTCGCGCTGGTACTTCGCCTTCCATTCCTCGTAAGGCATGCCATAGACCGCCTCGCGGCTCTCGTCCTTGGTCATCGGCGCCCCCTGGGCGTCGGCGGCGTCCTTCAGCCAGTTGGAGAGGCAGTTGCGGCAGAACCCCGCCAGATTCATCAGATCGATGTTCTGAACGTCGGTTCTGGTCCGCAGATGCTCGACGAGCCGGCGAAAGGCGGCGGCTTCGAGTTCGGTCCGGGTGGTGCTGTCCATCGTCATCTCTTTGTTCCCTGTTCCGCGCCATAACGGATGTCTGCTATATAATGAGGCTTCGTCGCAGATTTGGCCATATCGCAGCGCGGTCAGGAGGAGCGAGGCGCTGGATCGCAGCGGCTTCGCACGAGATCGTCATGGCGTTGACAGCCGCAGCCAAGCCCAGCGACATCGTTCAACGGTTGATATAGCGTCGCGCAATGATCCCCAAAATCTCCTCTCTCCTGCATCGCAATCCCTTCCGCCCTGGCTACGGACTGCTTTCGCTGCTTGGGCTGGCCGCGCTCTGTCTGTCGTCCACTCCGGCGGCCGCCGATTTCCGGCTCTGCAACAATACCTCCAGCCGAGTCGGGATCGCCCTCGGCTACAAGGACGCCGAAGGCTGGACCACGGAGGGCTGGTGGAACGTGTCGTCACGCAGCTGCGAGACCCTTCTCAAGGGCACGCTGGTGGCGCGCTATTATTACATCTACGCGCTCGACTATGACCGCGGCGGTGAATGGTCGGGACAGGCCTTCATGTGCTCGCGCGACAAGGAATTCACCATCAAGGGCACCGACAATTGCCTGGCTCGCGGCTTCGACCGCACCGGCTTCTTCGAGGTCGACACCGGCGACCAGCGCGCCTGGACGGTGCAGCTCACGGAGGCCAATGAGCAGCCGGCGCAGCAGCGCGTGCCCGGAATTCCCGGTACGTTGGGACCCGGAGGCAACGTTCCAGGTCTACCCAATGGGCCGCAAGGTGCGCCGCCGGCAGCCGCACCGGCCCTGCCGCCAGGGCAAGCACCCAAGCCATGAGGCGGCTGCGACGCATCAAGATCCTCGCGACGCTCGGCCCCGCCTCCTCGGACAGCGCGATGATTCGTAAGCTGTTCGAGGCCGGGGCCGACATATTCAGGATCAACATGAGCCACACCCCGCACGACAAGCTGCGGGAGCTGGTGACGACGATCCGCAGCGTCGAAGCGAGCTACGGCCGCCCGATCGGCATTCTGGTCGATCTTCAGGGTCCGAAGCTCAGGCTCGGCACCTTCGCCGACGGCCCGGTTCAGCTCAACAACGGCCAGAGCTTCGTGCTCGATTCCGACAAGACACCGGGCGATGCGACGCGGGTCCATCTGCCGCATCCGGAAATCCTGGCCGCCCTGCAGCCGGGACATGCGCTGCTGCTGGATGACGGCAAGGTGCGGCTGATCGCCGAGGAGACCTCGCCGACCCGCGCCGTCACCCGGGTCGTGATCGGCGGCAAGATGTCCGACCGCAAGGGCGTGAGCCTACCGGACACCGACCTGCCGGTCTCGGCGATGACGCCGAAGGACCGGGCCGACCTCGATGCAGCCTTGAACATCGGCATCGACTGGATCGCGCTGTCCTTCGTGCAGCGCGCCGACGACGTGCTGGAAGCCAAGAAGATCATCCGCGGCCGCGCCGCCGTGATGTCGAAGATCGAGAAGCCGCAGGCGATCGACCGGCTCAACGACATCGTCGACGTCTCCGATGCTTTGATGGTGGCGCGCGGCGACCTTGGCGTCGAGCTGCCGCTAGAGCGCGTGCCCGGCCTGCAGAAGCAGATGACGCGGCTGGCGCGCCGCGCCGGCAAGCCGGTGGTGGTCGCGACACAGATGCTGGAATCGATGATCCAGTCGCCGGTGCCGACGCGCGCCGAGGTCTCCGACGTCGCCACTGCGGTCTATGAAGGCGCCGACGCGATCATGCTGTCGGCCGAGTCGGCCGCCGGCAAATACCCGGTTGAGGCGGTCTCGACCATGAACCGCATTGGCGAGGAGGTCGAGCGCGACGTGGTCTATCGCTCGGTGATCGCGGCGCAGCGCCCCGAGCCGGAATCGACCGCAGGCGATGCGATCGCCGAAGCCGCACGCCGGATCGCCGAAAATCTCGATCTTCCTACGATCATCTGCTGGACCTCGTCCGGCTCCACCGCGATCCGCGTCGCGCGCGAGCGGCCGAAGCCGCCGGTGGTCGCGATCACCCCGAACCTGGCAACCGGACGCCGCCTGTCGGTCGTGTGGGGCGTGCACTGCGTGGTGGCCGAGGACGCGCGCGACCAGGACGACATGGTCGAGCGCGCCGGCTCGATTGCCTTCCGCGACGGCTTCGTCCGCGCCGGACAGCGCGTCATCATCGTCGCCGGCGTGCCGCTCGGCACACCCGGCACCACGAACATGGTGCGCATCGCCTATGTCGGGCCGTCGAGCGACGCCCATATCTGAGACGACCTATTGGGTCCTATCGATCGCGCCCAGTCCGGCCGTGGACGGGGGCTTGGCCCGCGCGATCACCGGACAGGCCTCGATGGCAATGCCGGCGGCGCCGGGGATGCGCTCGCAGCCGCGCGACGCATCGATCTGGAGATCATAGTCCGCAAGCACCTCGAGCCGCGGCGGGTTGTCGGCCGGGCTCTTGGAGAAATACAGCGCCCACACGCCTCCCGGCAGCGGATTGGCCAGGCCGTTGCGAACCCGGCGGTCCAGCACGCCGCCGGGCACGATCGGCACCACGAGCTCCGACAACTGATAGACGCGCGAGCCCTGTGGCAGGAACGACGTGACGTAGCCGAGCGGCTTCTGCAGCAGCAGGAACGTCGCGGGACGTTGCAGGTCCGCCGCGAGCTGCGGCCGGTAGGGATCGGACCATGGCCGCCGCATCCAGTCGGTCGGCTGCGACGCCAGCGCGATGCCGAGCGCGGCCATCACCGTGACGGCCTGCGTCATCCGCCGCGATGGTGACGCGACCGGCCCAGCGTCTGCACGCCAAGCATCGACCAGGCGGATGAGCAGCAGCACGATCAGCGGCGCCGACAACAGCTCGAGCGGCATCAGATAGCGCTGGATCGAGAAGGCCAGCACCCACAGAACGTAGCTGAGCCAGAAGAAGATCAGGAGGCGCCGGTCGCGCAGCGGCAACACTTCACGCCGCTGCCACAGGCCGGTGACGATCAGCGCGATGAGCAGCACGATCACGACGGCGAAACGCGGATCGCGGAACGGCCATTCCGACGAGGGATGCTTGCCGATCACCCAGTAGAACGGATAGGCGAGCGCATCGAGCAGTCCCTGCGGCATGAAGCGCGTATCGACGATCGAGGCCTGCGGCGCTTCGGGCGAGCGGAAGATCGTGTTGTAGAACGGAAACAGCGGGCTGCCGTAGTCGCGCGCCATCTTCAGCGCCCACGGCCCCGCGGTCACAATCACGCCGGCCGAACTGCCCGCGCCGAATGCGACGATCGCGCGCCACGGCCGCGCCACCAGCAGCAGCGACACGCCCGCTCCGACCAGAAACGTCGCATTGGTGAGCTTCAATCCCGTGGCCGCGCCGATCAGCAGGCCCGCGGCGACGAAACGGCGGCCGCGCTCATCATCCTCCCCGAAGATCAGCGCGATGCCGGCGAGGATCGGAATGGTCGTGAGAATGTCGGCGAAGCTGGTGCCGACCTCGGACAGCGCCATCGGACTGAGGGCGGCGATGATGAGCGCGGCGCTGAGCGTGAACGCGTCAGCCGCGCGCCGGAGCAGCACGCGCGCAACCCAATAGACCAGCGCGAGATTGAGGCCGTGCAGCGCGCCCAGCGCGACGCCCCACCACGGCGCATCGAGCCCGTGGCGGACCGCGTAAGGCAGCAGGTAGATCAGCGGATTGAGGAAGCTCTGAAAGCCGCCAGGCGCGACGTCGATGTCGAAGCGGCCATGCAGCAGCGCGAAGCCGGCATAGTCGTGATAGTTCTGCCAGTCCCAGTTGATGTCCTCGCCGGCGAGATATGCATAGACAGCGCCGGCGGCGGCCGATCCGGCGATGACGAGGCGCGTCGCCAGAGGGTTGCGTGCAATCGACATCGTCTGAGGAGGCACCTGGAGTGGGGCAAGGCGGTGCTCTCGCGGCACGCCAGCCTCACCATCGCCGCGACGGGTGAATCCTTGCTTAAGCGAGGCCTTGCGTCCGAAGGGTAAAGCATGGTGGCGCTGACTACGCGCCGACCAAGCTCCTGACCGGCAGCACGGCCTGCACGACGAGACCGCGCGCACGCGCATCCATGACGCCGACCGCGCGCAGCGCCAGCAGGGTGACCGCCTGAACGGTGTCGCGGAGCTTGGCGGGGTCGTTGGGATTCTGGGTCGCCAGCGGCCCCACCAGCGCCTCGTGCAGCGCGCCGAGCAGCGCGGTCGCGGCCAACTGGGTGTCCTGCGCCGGAAGGTGGCCGGCACGGACGGCCGCATCGATCCGTGAGGCGATCTCGCCGACGATCTCGCGGCGGCTCGCGATCCGTGACGCCGTCACGTCGACGTCGACGGGCTCGGCCAAGATGCCCCAGGCGAGCTTGCGCTGCGACAGGATGTGCACTGCGACCGTGGACACCGCGGCAGCCAGCGCTGAGGATGGACCGGGCGCGGCATCGGCGGCGCGCCGGACGGCGGCGAGCTCATCGCGCGAGACTTCCGCGATCAGCTCCGAGATCAGATCCGCCTTGGAGGGAAAGTAGCGATAGACGGTGCCGGCGGCGACATTGGCCCGGATCGCCACCGGGGCGATCTGGACGGCAGACATGCCGCCTTCCGCGGCGGTTTCGCGGGCGGCAGCCAGGATCGCGCTGCGGCGAGCCGCGAGCCGCTTCACGACCTGATGGGTTCGCCGATAGACCATGGCGTTTCTCGTCCCGGACGCGCTCGTCCAGGGAACCCGGCGAACGCTGGTTCAGTGTTTTTGGAGGATCGACCTCACAAATGGCTGGGAAGAACTGAACACTTGTTCACGAAGGAAGACAAGGGAAATCATGACCCTGCCCGGCCCCAACCAGTGTGTCAGGCGCTCGCGAGCGCCGCCGCGGCGGGCGCCGGCTGCCGACGCCACCACGAGCCGGCGCGCGCCAGCACCAGGCCGGCCAGGATCAGATTGGCCGCAAGCCCGAGCGGAATCCCCGACAGCATGAACGTGATCTGAAGCGCCGCGATGCCGCCGAGCGCGGGGAGTTCGTAGCGGCGAAAGCCCTCGGCGAGGCCGATCCGCACCAGCCATGCCACCGCGATGGCCTGAACCATCATGTCGTACATGAACAAATAGGGCGTCGTCAGCAGCAGCCCGACGGCCAGCGCCGCCGCCTTCAGCGCGTAGCGCACCGGGCTGCGCCACAGCGTCACCAGCACGACCGCAACGGCTGCGGTCAGCACCCATTGGAAGGTCCAGCCGAGCGCTTCCGAGCCGCCGAAATAGCGCACGAGCGAAAACAGGCTCTGCAGCTTCCACCAGGTCGCCTTGCCCTCGGTCAGGAACGCCTGCGAGAACATCGGCAGCCAATGCAAGAAGGCCTGCCAGCTCTCCAGCCCGAAGGCGAGCCATGACAGCAGCGCCAGCACGATCGCGGTGACGCTCGCCGAAACGAAGGCTGTCCAGCGCTGGGTGGCGATCAGCACGATCGGGAAGAGCAGGCCATATTGCGGCTTGTAGGTCAGGAGCCCGAGACAGATCCCCGCCAGCACCGGCCGCACCGGCAGCAGATAGAGCGTGCCGCCGACGAGCGCGGCAGTGAGGCATCCGTTCTGCCCGACCAGCGCGTTCGAGAACAGGGCCGGAAAGCCGGCTGCGAGCAGCAGGCCGAAGCCGCGGCCGACGATCGCGCGCATCGCGAGCGCATAGGGAACAAAGCTGGCATAGACCCAGCCGACGAAGGCGAGCGTGTAGGGAAACTGCGCCAGGAACGCTGCGACGAACAGGAACGGCGGCGGATAGTGCCAGGCAAAGTAGCCCGGGAAATCCTGCCGCAGCAGGTCGAGCTCGACCTGGCGCTGCACGTCCCAGTCCCAGGCCAGCGCCGGATGTCCCTGCAGCGCCAGCTTGCCGGCCGCCCAGACATTGACGAAATCGGTGGGAATGCCGAGACCCGCCTGGTCCCAGATCCAGGTGCCCGACCACAGCCCGGCCGGAAAGAACGAGGCGTTGATGCAGGCGAGCGCGAAGCAGGCCGCGAACAGGCCGAGCGGAACGTCACGACGCTGCGATGGCATCGCGGCGGCATCAGGATTGTCAGCCATCTGGACCTCGCCCCGCGCTGCATGGATGCATTCCCGATCGAGACATAGGCGCGGACGCTTGAAGAAGGCTTAAGCGCGGGCGATGGCGTCCGGCCGCCGGCGCCGCACCGATTGTTTACGTGCGATCTGTATCGCAGGGGTCCGAATGCAACCAACGGCGGCAGGCCGGGGAGATCCCATGTTCGTTTATCGCGCCCTCATCGCGCTGCTCGTTTGCGCCATTTGGCCGGCCGCAAGCCGCGCCCAGGACAAGGGTCCGGTCCGTGTCTCCTCCGACGTCAGCTATGAATATCTGGCCCGCTGGGACGTCGCCCGGCTGAACACCATCCTCACTGTCGATACGCCGAAATTCGCCGGCGTCTCGGTGACCTACACCCCCGCGCGCAATGCCGTCCGGCTCTATCGCGTGACCTATGCCTCAGTCGTGCCCGAGCGCGGCAACAAGCCGATCACGGCGAGCGGCCTGCTCGCGGTGCCCGAGACCGGCGAGACCAGCCTGCCGATGGTGTCCTATCAACACGGCACGGTGTACGGAAAGCAGGAGGTGCCGTCGTTTCCGGAGCAGTCGCCCGAGACGCAGCTGATGATCGCGCAGTTCGCAGGACAAGGCTATCTGCTGATCGGCGCCGACTATTTCGGAATGGGCATCTCGACCGAGCCGGAAGGCTACATGGTGAAGGCCAGTCATCAGCAGGCCACCTACGACATGTTGCGGGCGAGCCGCGCCGTGCTCGACCAGATGAAGCTGACGAGCGCCAGGCTCGACATCGCCGGCTGGTCGCAAGGCGGCTTCGTGACCATGGCCTTTCTGGAGAAGCTCGAAAGCGCCGGCGTGCCGGTGACGGCGGCGGCGACCGCGAGCGCCCCTGTCGACGTGTCCGTGGCGCTCAACGGCTTCCTCAGCTTCCCGCGCAAGAACGACGCCGCCTGGGTCAATTCGCTGTTCATCCTGTCGGCCTTCGCATTCGAGAACTATTACAGCGTACCGGGACTGGCGCGCTCGGTGATCAGCGACACCTATTACGACGTCGCCCGCAAGGCCTATGAGCGCGAGCCCTTCAACGTCGCCGACGTCCCGACCGATCTGCACGAGCTGCTCAAGCCCGACTATTTCGATGCGCAGTATTTCGCGGCGTCGGCCTACGGCCGCCTGGTCGCGCAGACGCAAGCCTATCGCTGGATCATCAAGACGCCGGTGCGCAACTATTACGGCGAGGCCGACGAGGCGATCTCGACCGGTCTCGGCCGGCTGGCGATGACCTACCAGCAGGCGATCGGGGCCGGCAACAGCAAGGTCGAGGCGGTGTCGACGGGACCGACCAGCCATCGCGGCACGTTCGCCACCGCCGTCCCGCAGTGGAAGGCCTGGTTCGACAAGCCGTGATGCGCGCGGCGCCGGTGGATGCGGTCCGCGGCGCGGCACCCCGTCAACGAAAGACGTGACAAACAGAACGCGCGCCCACCGCGCGCAAATCGGACTGCCGCCGGCACGACTCCAAACAAACGAAAAGCCCGGCTGCAAGCCGGGCCTGTCGTCGCTCTCGATCTTCCGGATCAGATAGGCTGACCGTCGGAAGTCCGTTGCATATCAACCCTGGCTCACGCCTGGGGCTGCGGCTCCAGGCCTGGATCGGGCCGCGGCCGCGGCTTGCCGGCCGGCGGCACGGCCGACGCGCGCGGCGTCGACGGCTCGACCGCCGATTCGCGGTTCGGCTTCTTGCCCTTCAGGAGGTCGTTGATCTCCTCGCCGGTCAGCGTCTCGTATTCGAGCAGCGCCTGGGCGATCGCTTCCCAGTCGTCGCGCTTCTCGGTGATGATGCGGCGCGCCTCCTGCTCGCCGGCCTCGATCAGGCCGCGAATTTCGGAGTCGATCAGGCGGGCGGTATCGTCGGAGATGTTGGTCGAGCGCGCCACCGAATGACCCAGGAAGACCTCCTGCTCATTGCTCTGGTAGCGCACGCGGCCGAGCTTGTCCGACATGCCCCATTCCATGACCATCGCGCGGGCGAGGTTGGTGGCCTGCTGGATGTCGCCGGTGGCGCCATTGGTCACCTTCTCCGCACCGAACTTCTGCACCTCGGCCTCGCGGCCGCCGAACATCATCGCGAGCTTCGAGACGCACCACTCACGCGTATGCGAGTGACGGTCGGCCTCGGGCAGCGACTGCACCATGCCGAGCGCGCGGCCGCGCGGAATGATGGTGGCCTTGTGGATCGGGTCGTGGCTCGGGACGTTGAGGCCGACGATCGCATGTCCCGCCTCGTGATAGGCGGTCAGCATCTTCTCTTCCTCGGTCATGACCATCGAGCGGCGCTCGGCGCCCATCAGCACCTTGTCCTTGGCCTCCTCGAACTCGGACTGCGTCACCATCCGCTTGTTGCGGCGAGCGGCGGTCAGGGCAGCCTCGTTGACGAGGTTCATCAGGTCGGCGCCGGAGAAGCCGGGCGTGCCGCGGGCGATGGTCTTGAGGTTGACGTCCGGCGCCAGCGGCACCTTGCGGACATGAACCTTGAGGATCTGCTCGCGGCCGATGATGTCCGGGTTCGAGACCACGACCTGGCGGTCGAAGCGGCCGGGACGCATCAGGGCAGGATCGAGCACGTCGGGCCGGTTGGTGGCTGCGATCAGGATCACGCCCTCGTTGGCCTCGAAGCCGTCCATCTCGACCAGCAACTGATTGAGGGTCTGCTCGCGCTCGTCATTGCCGCCGCCGAGACCGGCGCCGCGATGGCGACCGACGGCGTCGATTTCGTCGATGAAGATGATGCAGGGCGCGTTCTTCTTGGCCTGCTCGAACATGTCGCGGACGCGGCTGGCGCCGACGCCGACGAACATCTCGACGAAGTCAGACCCCGAAATGGTGAAGAACGGCACGTTGGCTTCGCCGGCCACCGCACGCGCGATCAGCGTCTTGCCGGTGCCGGGAGGGCCGACCAGCAGCACGCCGCGCGGGATGCGGCCGCCGAGCCGCTGGAACTTGCCGGGATCGCGCAGGAATTCGACGATCTCCTGCAGATCCTGCTTGGCCTCGTCGACGCCAGCGACGTCCTCGAACGTCACCCGACCGTGCGCCTCGGTCAGCATCTTGGCGCGCGACTTGCCGAAGCCCATCGCCTTGCCGGCGCCGCCCTGCATCTGCCGGGAGAGGAAGATCCAGACGCCGATCAGCGCGATGAAGGGCAGCCACGAGACCAGCAGCGACACGAACCACGGCACGTTGTCGCCGGGCGGCTTGGCCTGGATGTTGACCTTGGCGTCGTACAGGCGCTTCACGAGGTTCGGATCGCTCGGCGCGTAGGTCTGGAACGACGAGCCGTTCTTGAAGGTGCCGTGAATCTCCGGCCCCTGGATCACGACGTCGCGCACATTGCCCTGATCGACCTCGGTCAACAACTGCGAGAAGTTGATGTCGGTCGACGACGCGCGTTGCCCCGGGTTCTGGAAGAGTGTGAACAGCGCCAACAGCAACAGGACAATAATGACCCAAAGGGCGAAATTGCGCAGATTGGCGTTCATCGATTTTCCTTCGTGGTCGCGCGGATCGCGGCCGTTCGTCCTCGGACTCATCCCTGGGTAGCCACGAGGGAATCCCCCGGTCGACCGTCTCGTAATCTAGGTACCACTCGCGGCAATGCCAAGGGAACTAGAAAGGACTATTTATCGCATCCTAGCCCGATTCCCGCTCAAAAAATGGCGCGGGAAACCGCTGCCAGGGCCGGTGGTTAAGGGTCCGCGAAAGCGACGAACCGCTTCAAGTCGCGCCCGACCGCCGCGGCGGCGCGGGCGTGATGCGGATCGCGCCTCGCGTCATGCTTACCAGTGCACCAGCCAGGGTCTGTTTTAGCCTGCCCGGAGCAGACGTACCACCATCTGCGTTCCCCGCAAGAGTCCGGTCCAGCCGCGCCAGCAGCGCCTCGGCCTTGCCGAGTTCCACGGGACCTTCAGTGCCAATGCGATTGATGGCGCGCATCAGCAGCCTCAGTTTGATTTCTGCCGGGAGTGCGACAAAGGCGCGCGCCTCGAAGGTCTCGCCGTGATCCGCCTGTCCGGGCCCGGTGCCGGCCGCTCGCAATGCGAGATAGCGTTCGGCGCCATCCGCCATCGATTCGATCGCGGCATTGGCCCGTCCGAGCCGGTCGGCCAGCGTCGCCAGCGTCCGGGCATCGCCGCCCTCGGCGGCCAGAGCCGGCATCAGGGCGCGCAGCCGCGGCCGGGTGAAGGCGGGATCTTGATTGGTCGGATCATCTGCGAAGGGGATCCCGGCCGAGCGCAGCGTCGCCACCAGCCTGGCCTTGGCAACGTCGAGCAGAGGCCGCGCCAGCAACAGCCCTTCACGCTCGCTGAGCGGTGCCATCGCCGCGAGCCCCGCAATGCCGCTGCCACGCAAGAGCCGCATCAGCACGGTCTCGGCCTGGTCGTCACGGGTGTGGGCGGTGACGACGTGTCCGGCGCCCGCCTGCCGCGCCGCGCGCGCCAGCAGGCGGTATCTTGCCAGGCGCGCCGCTTCGGGAATCCCGGTGTCCGGCTTCTCATCGTTCCAGCGCAAGGTTCGATGTGGAATTGCGAGCCGCCGCGCGGTCTCCTTCACCATACGGGCTTCACGGGCGGAGTCGCGCCGCAGAGCATGGTCGACCGTCACAGCCACAAGGCGCGGCCCCTGCGCAAGCCCCGCGCGCCACCGCGCCGCGAGCCACATCAGAGCCATCGAATCCGGACCGCCCGATACGGCGAGCACCAGCACGGGCGCCGCCGAAAGCGGCGCGAACAGGCGCTCCGCTTCGGCGGAGGAGATCGCAAGATTATCTTCGGAACCGGCCTTCGACATGGCGCCGCAGCCTACCCGCCCCGCCGGTCGTAGGCGAGAGGCCTACCCTCGCCCGGGGGCGTTCAGCACTTCACCCGCTTCTGCTCGCGATCGACCGTCGCCTTCACGCCCGCCGACGCGCGCGGATATTTGCGCGTCACTTCGCCGAACGCGGCGCAGGCGGCCTCCTTCTCCTTCAGCGCGGCCAGCGACTGGCCGAGCCGGAGCAGCGCATCCGCCGCCTTGCCCGACTTCTCGTATTTCGTCGTCACGGCGAGGAAGACCTCGGCGGCATCGCGATATTGCTGACGCTGGTAGAAGCTCTCGCCGAGCCAATATTGCGCGTCGCCGACCATCGGATCGTTCGGATATTTCTGGGTGAAGTTGCGCATCGTCTGCTCGGCCAGCGCGTAGTCGCGGCGCTGCATGTAGCCGATGCCGAGGTCGTATTCGTCGCGCGGCGTCTGCCGCGGCGGCGCGGTCTCCAGTCCGCCAGCGCCGGGAGCAGCGGCCGGCGGCGCACCCTGGGGATAGCGACCGCCCGTGTTGGCGAGAGTCGTGGGATCGCCGGCGGGACGGCCGGCGGGCTGGCCGCCACCCGGCTGGATCGGCAACTGGCCGCCGCCGAGCGCTTGCGGGGCGCCGGGAGCCGTCGGATTCTGGCTCGGATCGAACGCATCGCCGCGGCGGCCCCGGCCAGGGGCCGCGGGCTCCTGGACGATTTGCACCGGCGCGCCGGCCTGCGGCTGCGCATAGCCCGGCTGCTGCTGGGGAGAGGCCTGTTGCGGCTGGCCGTACTGCTGCTGGCCATATTGCTGCTGCCCGTAAGCGGGCTGTGGAGGCTGGCCGTAGGCGGGATTGGCCTGCGCCGGCGCGGCCGCGCTCGGCTGCGCCGCGGGGGCGCCGCCGGGCGCTGCGCTCTGCAGTTGCCGCAGCCGCTCCTCGAGCTGGCGATTGCGATATTGCAGCTCCTCGTTCTGACCGGTCAGTTGCCGGAGCTGGTTTTCGAGCCGCTGGATCCGGATCTCGGGATCATCGTCGGTCTGGGCGAGCGCCCGCGACGAAAGTGCCTGACACGAGAATACGACGAGCGCTGCGAGGATCGCGGCGGCGCTCCGTGGAAGAAACATGAATGACATGCTGCCCTGACGACCGGATCGGCGAGACATTGAAAACAGGCCTGTGAGCGAGGCTGTAAAGCAGAAATGCGATAGAGACAAATGACGTTCAAGCGAAGACAAGACCAAGCTCGGACAAGACCCGCCGATCACAAACAATGAAGCCGGCGTCGATGGGCGACGCCGGCTTCATCAGCAACGGATTCGTTCAGCTTTATGAACTGGCGTTCAGGACCGTCACCGCACGACGGTTCTGCGACCAGCACGAGATATCGTTACAAACCGCCACCGGCCGCTCCTTGCCGTACGAGATCGTGCGCATGCGGCCCTGGTCGATGCCGCGCGACACCAGGAAGTTGCGGACCGACTGCGCGCGCCGCGCGCCCAGCGCGATGTTGTACTCGCGGGTGCCGCGCTCGTCGGCATGGCCCTCGATCGTGAAGGAGTAGCGCGGATAGCTCTGCAGCCACTGCGCCTGCTTCTCCAAGGTCGCGATCGCCTGCGGCGTGAGATCGGTCTGATCGCTCTCGAAGAAGACGCGATCGCCGACATTCACGACGAAGTCCTGCTGGCTGCCTGGAGTCGCAGCGCTGGCCATCGCCCCGTCGGCCCCGGTGAGATTCTTGTTGGCGCAGGCGCCCATCGACAGCGCCACGGCCAGCACGGCGGCCAACTTCAATCCCTGGAGGATACGCATCTGATATTTCATTCCCGGAGCCTCCACGCTCACGTTCTTAGACTGCCATCCGGTCTACAGGGCGATGGTTAAGCGAACGTTCCGTCAACCTTGATGGGGTCTTGCCGAACCCCGTCAAATGCTAACGAAACCCGAAAAGCGACCGCGATGGTTAATGGGTTGTAAATGTGGCGCCAGGGTGAAGGCAAGCGGCGCGACGCCTGCAGCAGGGCGCTTTTTCGCTGATTTTTGCATCAGCGCCACGGTGTGAACCGGCCAGACGGCCGAACTGGCCCCGATATCCGCCGATGATCAGCCGGCCTTCGCGACCGCCTGAATCCTGAACGAATCAGTGAAGGCGTCCGGCGCGGGACGATCGAACAGCATCCGCCGTTCGAACGCGCTCGAGCGCATGAACGGAAAGCGCTGGAACACGCGATCGCGGATCGAAGGATAATGCGCGGCCACCAGGCCGACCGGCTTGGTGAGGCCGGAGTAGAGCCGCGGCTCACCCCATGGTTCCTGCAGGAACACCTTCTTGTAGAAGGCGCGATGCTCGGGGCGGACGTTGGCGAGACCGATGTCCGCATTGAAGTGGGCGCAGGCGACGTAGCCGAGCCGGACCGTCACATAGGGAAGCGCCGGAAACAGCCGCGCCTTCTCATGGTCGGCGACGAACCGTGTCGGGTCGATGATGACCTTCCCGCGCTCGAGCTCGGGATGCAGCAAGTCGGCGAACATGTCCGAGGACAACGATCGGCGCCATTGCGAGTTCACCACGCTGATGCGGATCGAGCTGTAGAGCTCGCCATTGACGTAGACGCCGAAGATGAAGCTGTTGGGAAGATCGTCATATTCGTCGGTGACACGTTCGCTGGGCGACGGCAGGATGGCGCCTTCACGCAGATAGGCGCGGTAGCGCAGCCGATAGATCTCGTCCTTGTCCTCAACAGTCAGCGCCAGTCGATAGTCCACGTTCTCCAGCACATCCGACTTCTGTTCAGCAACGGCACTTACTCTAGCCGCCGACTTCATCCGCAACCCCTTCTCACACAACTCCTACGAGCAGTATGAGCTTAACAGCGGGTTAATGCCGACGCAAAGCTTTCGGCGGTACAAAGTTAACAGCTCGTAGAATCCCGGAGGCGCAACCGTGACTTACGGGATTGGACGCTGCACCGGACGGATTGCTTCGGATCACTTGCGTGTCAAATCGAAACGGATTGGCTTGGTAGACGCGTGCAATGTTTCCGAATGATGCGACGTGGGGTTGTCACATCGCCATTCACGTGCGAGCCACGCTCGTAGAGAGGACTGGCGGGATGCTACGCACAGAGCTCTCCTCCAGCGCCGGTCGATCTTCGCGGCACGTCCGCATCAAGGCGGAGGTCGGGCGATCAAGCGATCGAACGTGTCCCGCCGGCGGCCGCGATCGCCCCGTCGCTCGAACGGCGCCCATGCGAGGCATTCAGGAGCTGTCGGATGCGGATTGCGGGGACGGGCCGGCTGAACAGATAGCCCTGCGCCTCGGTGACCGTGCCGTCGGCGCTGACCAGTTCGAGCTGCTCGTTGGTTTCGATGCCCTCCACCACCACCGACATGCCGAGATCGGCGGACAATCTTGCGACACCGCGCAACAGGGTCAGCGGCCGATCGCTGTCGATGCCTTCGAGGAAAGAGCGATCGATCTTGACCTTCTCCAACGGGAAGTTGTGCAAATAGCTGAGGCTCGAATAGCCGGTGCCGAAATCGTCGAGCGAAATACGGACCCCGAGCATGTGCAGTTGCGACAGCACATCGTGCGTGAGCTGGGTGTTGCGCAACAGCGAGGATTCGGTGATCTCGATTTCGAGCCGATGCGGCGGCAGCCCGGACACTTCGAGCGCGTAGCGGACCTCACTGAGCACGTCGCGCTGATGGAACTGCTGCGGCGAGAAGTTGACGGCGACGCTGACCGCATCCGGCCATTTCATGCATTCCAGGCAGGCCTTGCGCAGGATCCAGCGGCCGAGATCGACGATCAGGCCCATGTCCTCGGCGACGGGAATGATGTCGACCGGCGAGACCGTGCCGCGCACCGGGTGATTCCAGCGCAGCAGCGCCTCGCAGGTCGAGATCTTGCCGGACTTCAGATTGACCAGCGGCTGATAGAACAGCTCGAACTCCTCGTTCGCCAGCGCCTTGCGCAGATCGAGCTCGAGGATGCGGCGCGCCTCGACCGTCTGGGCGAGTTCGTCGCGGAAGAAGCAGAAGGTGCCCCGTCCCTCGGCCTTGGCGCGGTACAGCGCCATGTCGGCGTTCTTCAGTAGCGTGTCGGCGCTGATCCCCGGCCCAGTCATGGCGATGCCGACGCTGGCGCCGATCTCGACCAGATGATTGTCGATCTTGTAGCGCTCGCTGAGCTGGTCGACGATCCGGCGCGCCAGCATGGCCGCGTCATCGTTGGAGCGGATGTTGCGCTGGAACACCACGAACTCGTCGCCGCCGAAGCGCGCGACGAAGTCTTCCGGACGCAGCATGTCGCGCAGCCGCTCGGAGACCGCGCAGAGCAGTTGATCGCCGCAGGGGTGGCCGAGCGTGTCGTTGACCTGCTTGAAGCGGTCGAGATCGACGAACAGCAGCGCGGACAATTCGCCGTGCCGCTGCGGAATCCTGAGCAGCCGTTCGATCTCGTCGCGGAAGCTGACGCGGTTCGGCAAGGTCGTGAGCTCGTCATAGCGCGCCAGATGCGAGATGCGCGCCTCCGCATGCCGGCGCTCGGTGATGTCCTCGAGCAGGACCACGGCGCCGCCGTCGGCCATCGGCTGGAAGGTCCAGGACAGCGACCGGTCGCGCGCGACGTCGGGATCGCTGGTAATGACGTTATGGGTCTTGGTGTGCTCGATCTCGGCCAGAATCAGCCGGCCGCTCGAAGCGGAGATCGAGCCTGCGATCACGCAGGCGTTGATGATGTCGGCCGCCTTGCCGCCACGCTGCAGGATGTCATCCGGCAGGCTCATCATGTGGCCGAAGCGGTGGTTCATCACGGCCAGACGCCCGTCGGAGCGGAACATGCACAGGCCGTGCGGCATGTTGTTCAGGGCCGTATCGAACTGCTTGGCCAGCGCAGCCTCGCTTTCGCGCGCCACGAAGGCCTGGACGAAGATCCTCTGCAGATTGGTCGAGATATGTTTCAGCGACACGAAGAACAGGACGCAGAACGCCGCCATGCCCAGGTAATAAGGGCTGCCGTGGATCGCGAGAGCCACTGCAAGCGGTCCGCAGGCGAGCAGGATCTGGACATGGAATATCCAAGGCCGCCCGTAGGTCCGGCCGGCGCCCGCCGACATGTAGCAGAGCGTCACCGTGATCGCGATCAGGTGCACCACCGGGTCGCTGTTGTCGACAAGGGCGACTACGCACCACACGCCGAGCACCAGCGCATAGATCATGGCGCCGATCTGGTAGCGAACCTCCCAGCGCTCGACCGCCTCCTGCGTGAGGCGACCGTTGTCGCAGAGGCTCCGATAGTAGCGCATGTCGAGCGAACGGAACGCCCCTGCGATGATCAGCATCGCGGCACACGGCCACAGATTGACGTCGCCGCTCTTGATCGCGGTCATGACGGCGGCGACGGCGGCGCAGAGTGCGCCGGCGAACATCGGGCCGGGATCCTGGAAGAGGGAGTCGACGAGAGCCGCCTGGATCGCAGGCGACAACTTTTGATCGTCTTCTCCATTCTGAGTGGCAAGCTGCATTCGTGCGCACGCGTCCTGTTCGGTGCACAAACATTACCGCTCGCAGGTGAAGTCTTTCTGAGGGAACATCGTTAGCGGAGCGTTTCCGCGCTCGCGAAATGCACGAATTCGCTCGAAAATTCAGAGAACTAGGCAAACACTACCCGGCTACTACAACTAATAGTTCCACCTTTCCACAGAACACGCCTCGCGCGACTCGAAAAATCGCGTCCACCACGACGTGAGCGGGCCCAGAGCCTCGCTCACCGTCACGACAACAGCGGCGACCAGGCCGGATCCGAGGCGAAGCCCGGCGTCGGCACCTTCTGCTCGAAGCGGCCGGAGACGTCGATCGAGTACAGCGACGGACCGGCGGTGCCGCCGGGGTCACGGAAGAACATCAGCACGCGGCCGTTGGGCGAGAAGGTCGGCCCTTCGTTGTGGAAGCCGGCGGTGAGGATGCGCTCGCCCGAGCCGTCCGTCTTCATGATGCCGATCGCGAACTGGCCGCCGCCCTGCTTGGTGAAGGCGATGAAGTCGCCGCGCGGCGACCACACCGGCGTCGAGTAGCTGCCCTCGCCGAACGAGATGCGCTGCGCTGCCCCGCCACTGGAGGACATCACGTAGATCTGCGGCTTGCCGCCGCGATCGGACTCGAAGCAGATCTGGCTGCCGTCCGGCGAGTAGCACGGCGAGGTATCGATCGCCGGCGTGTCGGTGAGCCGCGTGGTCGTGCGCGAGCGCAGGTCCATCACGAACAGGTTGGAGTTGCCGCCCTGCTGCAGACTCAGGATGATGCGCTGGCCGTCCGGCGAGAAGCGCGGCGAGAACGACATGCCGGGGAAGTTGCCGACGATCTCGCGCTGGCCGGTCTCGATGTTGAACAGATAGACCTTCGGGTCGCCCTGCCCGAACTCCATGTAGGTGATTTCCTGGCTCGACGGCGAGAACCGCGGCGTCAGCACGAGGTCGGCACCGCGGGTGAGATAGCGGACGTTGGCGCCGTCCTGGTCCATCAGCGCGAGCCGCTTGACGCGGCGATCCGACGGGCCGCTCTCGTCGACGAACACGACGCGGCTGTCGAAATAGCCCTTCTCGCCGGTCATCTGCGTGTAGATCTGGTCCGAGATGATATGCGCGATGCGCCGCCAATATTCCGGCGCCGTGACATATTGCTGGCCGGTGAGCTGCTGTCCCGAGTTCGGGTCCCACAGCCGAAACTCAGCCTTCAGGCGCCCGTCCGGCTGCCGCGTCGCGCGGCCCGTCACCAGCCCGCGCAGGTCGAGCGGACGCCAGCTCGCGAATTGCGGCGGCGCCTCGAAATTGCTGATGCGCTCGGGAAACGCAGCCGGGTCGACCGGCACGAACAGCCCGCTGCGCTTCAGATTGTTGGTGATCACCTGCGCAATGCCATTGCCGACATCGGCATCCCCTGCCCCGCCGGGCACGAAGGGCGGAACGGCGATCGGGATCGGCTTGAACTCGCCGCTCGGGATGATCTCCAGGCGCTTTTGCTGGGCGAGCGCGGGCCCAGCGCCCAGCGCCGCCATCGCGGCGCCTCCGGTCAGCAACAGCTGGCGCCGCGTGAAAAATCCGGTCGTGCGCGTCGGAGGTGTCGTCAAGTTCGGCCTCGCATCGAATTCATCATTTTGAGATTGAATGTCGTCGGTACGAGCTTCCACTCATTGTACCGGTTCTTCGGCAGGAACGAATAGGGCTGGCAATTCTCGACCGCGCGCTTGGCATTCTCCGCCATGGCCACGCTGACCCGCGACGGTCCTCGCGTCCCAACGACGGCCGGCACGGCGGCCAGCGATCCATCCGGACGCAGCTGGATGTCGATATCGACCTCGATCTTGTCCTCATCGACGCCGGTATAGGGAAGATTGAAGCAGCGACCGACCGCTTGTTGAAATGCGATCTGCCAGCTCGCGACGTTGGCTTCGGCCGTTCCCTGCGTTGCGCCGAGCGCCGCATTGGCATTGAGCTCCGCCCCCGTCGCCGCCTGCCGCGTCGGGTCCTTCTGATTGATCAGGCTCGCGATCTTCTCAGAGTCGTATTTGCGCTCGCTCTTGTGCTTGGGCGGCTCCGGCGGCGCGGCGGCGGCCTGCGGCTTCGGCGGCTGCTTCGCCTTGTCCTTGTTGAGCACGCTGGCGATCTGGTCCGGATTGAAGGGATCGGGCTTCTTCTCTTCCGGCTTCGGCTTCTCGGCCGGCGCGGGCTTCGGCGGCTCCGGCTTCTTTTCGGCCACCGGCTTCGGCGTCTCCGGCTGCTTCTCGACCGGCTTCGGCGGGTCGGGCTTCTTCTCGACCGGCTTCTCCGGCTTGGGCTGCGGCGTCGGCGCTGCGTCGGTCTCGGTGACCTGCTTGGTGTCGACCTTGCCGACGATGTCCTCGGTCGGCTTCTTCTCGCCGATCTTGTCGGCCAGCAGCTTCTGGGATTCCTTCTTGCCCGTCAGCACGCCGGCCTTGGCCTTGGACGAGTTGTCCTCCGAGATCACGTCGACGGGTACCAGGTCCTCCGCCGGCACCACCATCGAGCGCGCGGAGAAGCTGAACAGACCCCAGCACAGCACGAGCACGTGCAGGGCGACGGACAGCACCGTCCCCTTGCGCGTGCGAACGAACCGGATGAGGTCTGCTGACGTCATGAGCCCTGATCCGGCAGCACGACGATGCTGGCGCGATAGCCGGCGTCGCGCGCCAGGCCCAGCACCTTCATCATGTCGGAGTAGCAGGCGTCGCGGTCGCCGCGGATCTTGACGACGTTGTCGGCGCCACCGGCGCCCGCTTCCTTCATCGCCTTGATCTTCGGCCCAAGCTCGTTGATCGCGATCGGCGAGTCGCCGAGATACACGTCCACCTTCGACGCGCAGCCGCCGCCGGTCTTCTTGACGGTGACCTCGAGCGGCGGCTTGGCGTCGGCCGTCGAGGCCGAGCCGCCTTGCGCCTGGGGCAGGTCGACCTGGATGTTGACGGTGAGCAGCGGCGCCGCGACCATGAAGATGATCAGCAGCACCAGCATGACGTCGACCATCGGCGTGACGTTGATCTCCGCCATCACGGCCGCCTTGCGCCGACCGCGGCGACCACCGCCGCCGGACGCGCTGCCCATGCTCATGCCCATGCTGTGGTACTCACGATCCGGATGCCACTATACCTGCCCTCATCCCCGCTCGTCGATCTGACGGGACAAGATGGCTGAAAATTCATCTGCGAAGCCTTCCAACCGCTGCGCCTGCCGGTTCACCTCCGAAGAGAACTTGTTGTAGAAAATCGTCGCCGGGATGGCCGCGATCAGGCCGATGGCAGTGGCGAACAGCGCCTCCGCGATGCCCGGCGCGACCACCGCCAGCGAGGTGTTCTTCGAAGCCGCGATCGCCTGGAAGCTGGTCATGATGCCCCAGACCGTGCCGAACAGGCCGACGAAAGGGCCGGCGGAGCCGACCGTGGCGAGCACCAGGAGACGGCGTTCCAGCCGCTCGACCTCGCGCGCGATCGAGACGTTCATCACCTTCTCGATGCGCATCTGCAGCCCGGCGAAGGAGCGCGCATGGCCCTCGAACGAGCGCTTCCATTCCCGCATCGCCGCCACGAAACACGCCGCCATCGACTGCGTCGGCTTCGCCGACAGCACCCGATACAGCTCCTCGATCGACTCGCCGGACCAGAAGGCCTGCTCGAAACGGTCCATCGAGCGGCGGGTCCGCGAGAACAGGAACATCTTGTCGATCGCAATCGCCCAGACCCAGATCGAGCAGGAGATCAGGCCGAGCATGATGATCCGAACCACCCAGCCGGCATTGCCGAACAGATCGATCAGGGACAGGCCGCCGCTATCGACAGACATCTGCAGTATCCTCTCAACCAATCATCCCGGGACGCCCGGGACCATGCAGCCGCCGTTCCATGCCGGATGCCGTCGCGGCGGAAAGCGCCTGCGCGAGAAAACCCTGAACTGATCGCTTTAAGAGGCCCGCCGAAGCCATAAGCGGCCTGCTTCCTCTGCCAACGTGTCAAAACAAGGGCTCTTGGCGCGCGTAAGCGCCCCTTAACCAAACCCCCTCCGGGGTTAAGGCGGGGTTACCGCGGAGTATTGCCGAGGTCAAAGGTCCAGCCGGACCAGCCAGATAGAGCCTTTGTGATCAGTCGCTTGACCCTTTTGGCCGGCGGCGGACAGCGGCCAGCCGCCGCAGGTGGGCGGTATCGGAGAACGCAAAACGCCCGCCGGCGGGGGAACCGCAAGCGGGCGTCTTATGCCGTCAGGGCGGGGGCTGAAAGCCCTGCGCCGTCAGGTGAGAGGCGATCAGCTCTGCGGCTGGTCGTTAGGCGGGGTCGGACGCGGCTTGTGCTGGGCCATGAACGCGTCGAACTCCTCCTTGTCCTTGGCGTGGCGCAGCCGGGTCAGGAAGTCGCGGAACTCCTGCTGCTCCTCCTCGAGCCGCCGCAGGGTCTCCATGCGGTACTCATCGAAGGCGCGGTTGCCGCTCGAAGCCGGCTGCGAGAACCCGAAGCCGAAGCCGCGGCGCTCCATCTTGTCGCGCATGCGGTCCATCTTCCACTGCATCCGCTCCATCTTGTTCGACCAGCGATCACCGCCGTTCCAGCACGCCATCTTTCTGCTCCCGAGTGTGAAAAAGAGAAGGGCAAGTCCGATCGGCCACCAGATGATGAAGCCGAGCACGGTCACGGCGATCCAGCCGGGATGCCAGGGCGACTCCATCATGCGGGGCCGGTACCTCTGCTCCTCCTCCGAACCGCGCCAACGATTGACATCTGCGGTGTAGGCCATCTCCCTCTCCATTCGCGGCGCCATGCCGTGTGAATGTAAATAACATTTACATAGCTAGCTCAACCCGGGATTTTGTCAAGGCGACCGCCTGACGCGTCGCTCGAATTATTTTTCGGCGTTCCTTGAACCTTATTTCGGGCGGCCCCAGGGCCCTGCCGGCTTGTCATCGTCCGGCAGCGGCGGCGGCTCGGCAGCGGAGGACGGCGCAGGCCGGCGGTCGGTCGGGAAGCCGAGCCCGCGCAGATAGATCAACACCTCGGCCTCCAGCAGCTCCTCGGGCGACATCGGCAGCTTGCGCCGGGCAGCATCGCCGCGCGCGAACAGCGAGGCGATGCCATGCGCCATCGACCAGATGTGCAGCGCCATCATCAGGGCCGGCGGCCGCGGCACCCCGGCCGGCGCCAGCGCCGCCAGCCGCTCCGCCGCAGCACGGATGACGCCGAAAGCGCGCTCCCCCGCCGCCAGCAGACCGGCGGTGGAGTCGGCCGGCACACCGGATTCGAACATCGCCGAATAGAACGCAGGCTCCGAACGGGCAAATGCGAGATACGCCTTGCCGACGCGCTCGAACGCCGTGACGGTGTCGGGCCGGCCGTCGTCCCACGCCGCCGAGAGCTGCGCCTCGAACTGCTCGAAGCCGCGCTGGGCGATGCTCGACAGCAGTTCGTCGCGGTCGCGGAAGTGGCGATAGGGCGCGGCCGGGCTGACGCCGGCCATGCGGGCCGCATCGGCAAAGGTGAAGCCGGCAGCCCCCTTCTGCGCGATCAGGTCGAGCGCCGCCTGCAGCAGCGCCTCCTTGAGGTTACCGTGATGATAGCCGCGCTCGGCGCGGCGCTCTTCCTTGCGCCAGCTCATGTAAAAGGCTTTTACATGAGCCGGGTCAAAGGAAGCCAGCGACTTTTGGGCGGGGTCAGCCGCCGATGTGCGCGGGGGGGCCGTCCCGTCGTCCCGTTAAGCCCCCAGCGAAACAGGCGCCACCCTCGCCTGAAGGGTCGCGCAAGGAGCAGGGTGGCACCGAAGTCGCCGCGAGATCAGCGCGCCCGGCACAAGCGCCGGGCGCCGCAGCAAGCGCGATGTTCACACCTCAGCCGACGTTCCGCCCTGCAGGCCGCTCAACTAACCGCCCGGAATCGGCAGCACCGGCATGATCTCGACCCGCTCGCCCGGGAAGATCGCAAAATGCGGATGGTTGACGAACATCTTCGCGGCATCCTCGTGCGACGCGGCGCGGACCACGGTGAACGCGCCCATCTCGTTGGCGATGTCGTTGACGCCGCCCTTGTCGACCCGCTTGGTCTTGCCGAGCGGCCCGCCCATCGCGACGATCGCGTCCTTGTGTTGGTCCACCCAGGCATGCCAGGCCGCCATGCCCTGCTGTCCCCTGGCATTGCGCTCCGTTTCGGACAGCGCCTCCCAGGCTTTCCAGGCCGGACTGGTCTTGCTGCCGAGAAAGACGGCGAGATAGGTGTTGCTGTTGTCGCTCATTGCACTTCCCTCTCCTGCTGTGAAACGGATCGATCAGACACGGCCGGCATGCGGCAGCTCGGCGAAGCCGGCGGCGGCCTGCTGCACCTCGTCGGAAAAATCGGCCATCTCCTGGACCTGGCGAATCTCGATGATCTCGTTGTCCGAGGCCGGGCACTGCCTGGCCCAGGCGATCGCCTCGTCGCGCGAAGCGACCTCGATCATCCAATAGCCGCCGAGCACCTCCTTGGCCTCCGCGAACGGGCCGTCGGTCACCACAGGCGTGCCGCCCGCGAACGAGACCCGCGCCCCCATCGACAGCGGATGCAGGCCCTCCAGCGTGATCAGCACGCCGGCGTCCTTCAGGGCCTCGTTGTAGCGCATCATCGCCTTGACGCGCTCGGGATCGAGCTGCACGTCCGGCGGCGCGCGCTCATAGCCGAGCGGGATCATCAGCATCATGAATCGCATTGCGTTTCTCCTCCTCTCCTGATCAGGGTCGGTTCAGCTCTTGGCGGCCTGCGCACGCAGCCGTTCGACCCGCTCACGCAATTTGGGCGTGAACGCCTCGCCGAAATCCTCCGCGGCGTAGACCTGGCGGATCTCGATCTCGCCGCTCGGGAACGGCGCCCGCTGCATGTGCTCGATCACCTCGTCGAGCGAGCCGGCCTTGAGCATCCAGAAGCCCGCCGCGAGATCGCGGGAGAGATCGAACGGACCGCGCGCGACGCTCGGCGTCCCGTTCGAGAAGTCGATGCGCGCCCCCTTTGCGGTCGGATGCAGGCCCTCACCCGCCTCCATCATGCCGGCCTTGACCAGTCCCTCGTTGAACCGGCCCATCGCCGCGAACTCCTCGGTCGTCGGCAGGATTCCCGCTTCCGTGTCCCTGGTCGCCTTCACGATCACCATGAACCGCATGGCGCCTCTCCCCTGATGCTGTCCGGCAGGACTGCCCTGCCCTCATCAGTAAGACGATCCGGCCCTGGTGCCGCCGACACGCTCCCGCAATTATTTCGACCCGGTTCCCGGTTCAGCCCGGCTCCTGCGGGAACATGTGGAAATAAGGCTCGGCCTCTGCGAGCACCCGCGCCACGGATGGCCTCGCCTTGAGCCGGTCGAGATAGGCTGTGACCCGGGGGAGCCCATCACCCAGCGGCTCCACTCTGTCGGCGTAGAACAGCGCCGGCAGGGCGGCGCAATCTGCTAAGGTGAACGGGTCTCCCATCGCCCAGCCACGCGGCGGCAGCTCGGCCTCCAGCATGGCGTAGGACGTGCGCAGCCGGCTTCGAGCGTCGGCGACGCCGAGCGGATCGCGGGCATCGGCCGGCCGCAGCCGGTCGAACACGACGGTCTGCGTCGGCATGTGCAGATAGAGGTCGAGAAAGCGATCGCGCAGACGTGTCCGCAAAGCGAGATCGGGATCATCGGGAATGAAGCGCGTCCTGCCCGCATAGTGCTGGTCGAGATATTCGATGATGATGCTCGATTCCGGAATCGTGCGCTGCTCGTCGCGCAGCACGGGAAATTTACCGACCGGCCAAAGCTTCAAGAACGCCGCGCGCTCATCCGCGTCACCGAGATTGATCAGCTTCGGCGTGAACGAAACGTCGTTCTCATACAGCGCGATCAGCACCTTCCAGCAGAACGACGACAGCGGATGATAGTAGAGGGTCAGCGACATCCTACGCTCCTGATGAGTTGAGTGAGAACAAGTTGTTTGGTCCCGAACGCGCGGCCGCAGGGATGGTGCGCTCCCTCGCCCCGTTCTTCACGGGGAGAGGGTTGAGGTAAGGGGCTAGACGCACCGGTGGTGTGAGTGGAAAGACCTGCACTCCCCCGGGACACGGAGCGCGCCCGCGAGATCTGGACTCACACGTCCCGAACGGGGGCATAGCGCGCGATGACAACGCCGTTGGACAGCGCCCGGCTGTCGATCAGGCGGAGCTTCACGGCCTGACCCGGCTTGAACAGCGGCCGTCCGGCGCCGAGCACGCGCGGATTGATCGCGATACGAAACTCATCGATCAGATCGTGCGCGACGAGCGTCGAGGCGAGGTCCGCGCTGCCGAACAGGAACAGGTCCTTGGCATTCTCCTGCTTGAGCTTGTCGACCTCGGCCGCGAGCTGCGGACCCAGCAGATGCGCGTTCGACCATGCCAGGCGAGACAGCGTGCGCGACGCGACATATTTGGGGATGCTGTTCATGAAGTCGGCGATCACGCCCTTCTCGGTCGGCCAATAGCCGGCCATCAGATCGTAGGTCACCCGGCCGAACAGCAATCCGCCCGCCTCGTGCAGTTGCGTCTCGGAGATCTGCTCCAGCTCCGGGCCCCACACATCCTCGTGCCAGGAGATGTCGCCGTTCGGGCCCGCAACCATGCCGTCCAGCGTCATCATGTTCCACATCACCAGTCTCGCCATCGACTGCCTCTCCCTGACTGCTTTCATTTTGCAAGCAGTTGGAGAATGCCCAGACCGGTGCAATATTGCAAGCGGTTTATGCGCGATCCCTGCTCACGAGACTTCGATGTCCGACCCTCAGCGCTCCGGCTGCCCGATCAACCTGTCGCTCGAACTGGTGGGGGACAAATGGAGCCTCTTGATCATCCGCGACATGATGTTCGGAAATCGCCGGCATTATCGCGAGCTGCTCGGCGGCTCGGAGGAAGGCATCTCCTCGAACATTCTCGCCGACCGGCTGAAGACGCTGCTCGCGGCCGGCATCATCAGCCGTGAGGACGATCCGAGCCACAAGCAGAAGGGCATCTATTCCCTGACCGAGCAGGGCATCGAGCTGTTGCCGATCCTCGCGCAGATGGCGGGCTGGGGTTACAAATATCTCCCCGTCTCGGAGGAGCTCGGCATCCGCGCCAAGCTGTTGATGGAAGGCGGCCCGAAAATGTGGGCCGAATTCATGGACGAGCTGCGCGAGACCCATCTCGGCGCGAAACGGCGCAGGAAGGCTGGACCGAGTGTCGGCGAGCGGCTGCAGGCGGCTTACCAGAAGGTCGTCGCTGCCAAGACAGCCGAGGCAGGCGGCAGGTGATCGTGCGCCTCGCAACGCGCACGGATCGTGCGCGCCGCTTCCCGCATCAGAACCGTGTGTTGTCGGCCCTGTAGCGCGATGATTTGCGCGGGGCGCGTTCGGGGGCCTGCTCGAGCTGCGCGATCGGGCGGCGATAGGTCTCCGCGCGACGCAGCCAGCCCGCCTCCCACACGCGGTTCGAGGGCAGATTGCGAACCCGCTGTTGCAGCACGACCTGCACCGCGTCGGAATATTCGGCGAGCACGGCCTTGGACTCGGTGGTAGTGCCGTTCATCTTGAGCAGTACCTGCTTGAGACCCCAGCCCTGGCGCTGGCCCGTCTCCTTGTCCACCGCCGTCTCGGACGGATTGGTGCCCTCGCCCTTGAAGTTGATGTAGTCGATCAGCGGATAGAGATCGTTGGAGGCGCGCACGACCCGCGAATACTGCGCGACGATGTGCTCGCGTTCGGCGCTGTCGGGCGTGTTGGCGAGGATCTTGTCCATCGCGCCTTGCGCACGCGCCACCAGGAACTGCGTCTGCTCCGCAATCGTGTCGAGCAGGAACTGCCGCAATTGCCGCATTTGCGGCGAGTTGAAATTCCGCTTGAAGTCGGCCCGGCTGGTCCACGGGCATGCCGGAATCGGCGTCTTGTCGAGCCATGCAGGCAACGGCGTCTTGCCCTTGCGCAGAAATGCGATCAGCCCCGGAAAACCCTCTTCATAAGGCGGCTTCGCGGTGGATGGGTACCAGATGAAATGCCCGATTCCCAGCGAGGCGAATTCTTCACCCGCATTCCACGACGTGATCGCGTCGCGCCGTCCCCCGGCCTCGTTGAGCCAGATCTTGCGGCCGATCATCTGCGCAACGTCGGCCGGGAGCGCGCGTTGAGGCACCGACTGATTCTTCGTCGTCTTGGTGTCGCTCCGCGGGTCGGCCTTGCGCTCGGCCGCGACCGGCTTCGCGGGCTCGGTCGATGGCACGGCCACCTTCGGAGCCGGCGTCGGCACGTCCGACGGCCGCCCCACCGTCTCGGGCTCCGCCGTCTGCGGCTGCTGCGGCGGCGCGACATCGTGCGCAGCCTGCTCGGTCTCTGCCGGTTTCTCTGCAACGCTGCCATCCGCTCCGGCGGCGCCGGACGCCGCGAGCCCGAGGACAATGCACGACAACAGCAACGCGCCGCACACGCGCCTCAGATCATTCGGCCCGCGCGACGAAGCGTGCAGCTCCGTGGTTCTGACGAGAGTGATTCGCCGGCTGATGAATTGATCGCCCATGTCGATTCTACCGAGACTCTTAAACTCTACGCTACCGGTTCAGATTCGTCCCAGACACGTCCGAGAACGCCCCGACGACGGGCAAATCAGCCGACGGCGGGGCTGTCCAATTCCACGGGGGAATGCGCCTTTGGAGGCTGCGGCGCGGCCGCGAGACCGCCGGCGCCACGGAGCTTTTTCGTGAAGACTTTCAAGTCGATCACCCTTACCCTTGTCGTCCAGTCCTTCTCGTAAGAATGTTCCTCTTTCTCCTTTCCAGAATTCATGCTCTTTTAGCCACGTCCTGTTCCCGATCGAGACGGACGTTTCGCGGTCGTCACGAACGTGGGGAGCAGGACGCGGTGGAAGCGTCGATGTTGCAGCTTGGAGCATGATTCGGAACCGGAGGATGTTGACGCGCAGTGCGCCACAGCTTTCCGACAAGATCATGCTCATATGAGGACACGCAGACGAACAACGCGGCGCGTACGGCGAAATCGTGTGGTCCCGGCATCCCGATGCTGATGCCGTGTCCGATGCGTGAGCGCATTGTGGCGGAAACGGGGGCAAGACAGCCGGTCCCCGGGGAGCGTGTTATAGGCCGTCAGACCATCGCGCAGGGAGGGCCGGGATGTCTCAGCCGAACCTGTGGTTCCTACCCCGTGCATTTTTCCCGCACGGGGGCCGATGGGGCGCCAAGCTCCCGGTCTTCCCTGCTCCCTCCGATCGAGCGGGAGGCCAAGGCGGGCATGACTCGGATGCTTCTCCACCGCGAGCACGCGAGCTGATGCGACCGCTACCACCGCTGGCTGTTTGACAACGCCCACGAACTTCGCTGGCTATACGCATCGCGCGGAGCTGGATTGAACGTACACTGACAGATGTGACGGCCTTCACAGCTGATCCGCGCAGCGCATGTTAGGACTCAACGAAGAGAAAAGCCGGGCTGCCGGCCCGAGGAGTCGACCGCCGTGACGGAAACATCGACGACGACGCAGACCGACAAGGTCGCCCTGATCACCGGGGCGGCGCGCGGCATCGGGCTGGCGACAGCAAAGAGATTTCTGCACGAGGGCTGGCGTGTGGCCCTGCTCGACATCGAGAAGAAGCTGCTCGACGACGCCACGGCCGCACTCGAATCTCCCGATCGAACGCTCGCCCTGCATTGCGACGTCGCGGAAGCCGAGATGGTCGCCGATGCGTTGGCGCGCCTCGCCGACCGGTTCGGCCGTCTCGATGCGCTGGTCAACAATGCCGGTGTCGCACGCTTCGCTCCGATCATGGAAACCAGCGAAGCCGACTGGCAGCGCATCCTCGACGTCAATCTGACCGGGCCGTTTCTGTGCACGCGGGCCGCGGTCCCGCTGATGCGCGAGCGCGGCGGCACCATCGTCAACATCACCTCGATTTCCGCCGTCCGCGCCTCCACGCTGCGCTCCGCCTACGGCACCAGCAAGGCGGCGCTGGCGCATCTGACCAAGCAACTCGCGGTCGAGCTCGCATCCGCCGGCATCCGCGTCAACGCGGTGGCGCCGGGCCCGGTGGAGACCGCGATGGCCAAGGACGTGCACACGCCGGAGATCCGCGCCGACTATCACGATGCCATTCCGCTCAACCGTTACGGCCTCGAGGACGAGCTCGCCGAGGCCATCTTGTTTCTCAGCTCCGAACGCTCCAGCTATATCACCGGACAGATCCTGGCCGTCGATGGCGGCTTCGACGCCGCGGGAATCGGATTGCCGACCTTGCGCGGCCAACGCAGGAACACATGAAACGATGCCGAGCCGGATGCGCATCATCCTGACCTTGCTGCTGGCGGTCGTCCTGTGGGGAATCGCGACGATACTGGCGCGCGCCGACGTCCGCATCATCTCCTCGCCCGGCGGCGAGGTGGGGCCGTTCATCGATCTGTTCGAGAAGGTTCGCGCCTCCGGCGAGCGTGTCATCATCGACGGTCCCTGCCTGTCGGCCTGCACGCTGGTGCTCAGCGTCGTGCCCGAGGACCGCATCTGCGTGACGCGGCGAGCCACCCTCGGCTTCCACGCCGCACGCTCGGTCGACCGGCGCGGCCGCGCTTATGCGGAACCAGAGGCTTCCAAGCTGGTGCTGCAGACCTATCCCACGCCGGTGCGCGGCTGGATCGAGCGCCGCGGCGGCCTGACGTCGCGGCTTCTGTTGTTGCGCGGGCGCGAGCTCAAGGCGATGTACGCCTCGTGCCGCTAGCGGCGTCACGCCTCGTAGCCATCCGCCGGGGAATTGATCATCCACGGAATGCCGAAGCGATCGACGCCCATGCCGAAGCCCTTCGACCAGAAGGTCTTGCCGAACGGCATGGTGACGGCACCGCCTTCGAGCAGGGCGTGGAACTTGCGCTCCGCCTCGGCCGGGTCTGCGATCTGGAGCGAGACCGAGATTCCGTGCGGCTTGCCTTGATAATATTCGGGCGGCGAATCCGAGGCCATCAGGACGCCGCCGCCGATCGAGAAGCGGACATGCATGATCCTGTCCTTGTGCTCCGGCGCACACGGCATCTCCGGTGGCGCCTCGCCATAACGCATCATCATGTCGACCTTGGCGCCGAGCACCTCGCCGTAGTGCTTGAGCGCCTGCGCGCAATCGCCATTGAATGTCAGATAGGGACAGATCATCGTCATCCTCCTTGGTTGAAAGATCATTTGTCAGCGCAGCAGCGGCAGAAGCGCGCGCAGGCGGCGGTCGCGCAGCCACAAGCCGCCCCACAGCAGGAGTCCGAGATAGAGGCCGAACAGGACGTGGCTGAACAGCGGACTGCCGATGCGGACATGCGAGGCGATGGCGCCGCCGAGATAGCCGGTGAGCAGGATCGCGCCGACGAACGATGTCGGCGGCAGGATATAGAGCACGGTGCAGAGAAGCGTGATGAGGCCGAGCGCCCGCGCCATGGCGTCGCCTGCTCCATAGCCCATCTGATCCAGCGTCTGGGTGACGACGGGCAGAGGGATGAGCTTGACCGCGCCGTCGAACAGCAGGAACAGCGTCACCAGACCGCTCAGGATGCGGCCGCTCCACAATTCGGCGCGCGAGACCGGCTCTTCCATCGTCGTCATCTGCAGCTCCTTCCCGTGATGCTGCTCCCAGGACGAATGAAGGATCGTGCCGCCGACAGCCCGGTGCAGAATTTTAGATCGAATCTCGGCAGTATTTCACTGGCCGACCCGAGCCTGAGCCGTCGCGCTGTCGCGCATCAGGCGATCGAGCTGCATGCGGATATGCGCGGCCTCCGCCGAGCTGTGCGCCAGCGCGATGGCGCGGTCGAAGGCGGTCCGCGCCTCGTCATTGCGCCCGAGCTGCATCAGCAGCGCGCCGCGCACGCCGAAGAAATAGAAATAGTTGGCAAGCCGCCCTTCGAGCGGCGCAATCAAATCGAGCGCCGCCTCGGCCCCGCGCACCTTGGAGACGGCGACGGCGCGATTGAGCGTCACCACCGGCGAGGGCTGCACCACTTCCAGCGCGCCATAGAGAAGATCGATCTGCGTCCAGTCGGTGTCCTCCGGGCGCGCGGCGCGCGAATGCAGCGCCGCAATCGCCGCCTGGATCTGGTACGGGCCGCTGTGGCGGTGGCGGATCGCCTTGTCGATCAGGGCCACGCCTTCCGCGATCATCGGCTGGTTCCACAGCGAGCGATCCTGTTCGTCGAGAAGGATCAGCGTCCCCTCCGCATCGAAGCGGGCGGCGCTGCGCGCGTGTTGCAGCAACAGCAGCGCCGTCAGCCCCATGATTTCGGGCTCGCTCGGAAACAGCCGCAGCAGCAGCCGCGCCAGCCGGATGGCCTCCTCGGACAGCGGCTGGCGCAGCGCCGCGGTCTCGCCGCTGGCCGAATAGCCCTCGTTGAAGATCAGGTAGATCATGGCCGCGACCGCGGTCAGGCGCTCGGCGCGCTCGATCGCGCCCGGCGTCTCGAACGGCACGTCCGCCTGCGCGACGCGCGCCTTGGCGCGGGTGATGCGCTGCTCCATGGCGGCCTCGCTGACCAGGAAGGCCCGGGCGATCTGCTTCACCGTGAGCCCGGACACCACCCGCAGCGCCAGCGCGATCTGCTGCGTCGCCGGCAGGTCCTTGTGGCAGCAGATGAACAGCAGGCGGAGGATGTCGTCGCGGTAGTGCGAGCCGTCGAGCCGGTCGGCGAGCGCGCTCTCGGCGTCGTCGAGATCGGAGATCGCCTCGTCATCCGGCAGCGGCTGCTCGCGGCGGACCCGGCGGACATCGTCGATGGCCGCGTTGCGTCCGACCATGATCAGCCAGGCGGCCGGATCGCGCGGCGGACCGTTCTGCGGCCAGCTCTTCAGGGCGCGCAGGCAGGCGTTCTGGAACGCCTCCTCCGCCGTGTCGAGGTCGCGGAAATAGCGCAGCAGCGCGCCGACGGCCTGGGGTCGTGCCGATGTCAGGGCCGCATCGATCCAGGCCGTATCGGTCATGCCAGCGCTCCACCCGGCCTGAACGTTCCGACGGGACGGATCTCGTAGGAGCCGCCGGGATTGGCCTCGCCGAGCTCGCGTGCGACCTCCAGCGCCTCATCGAGATTGGCGCAGTCGACGAGATAGAAGCCGAGCAGTTGCTCCTTGGTCTCGGCATAGGGGCCGTCGATGACGAGCGGCGGATCCTCCTTCCGGAGCGTCGTCGCAGCCGTGGTCGGCAGCAGCCGCGCCACCGGCCCAAGCCGCCCCTGCTTGGCGAGCTTCTCCTGGATGACGGCAAGCTTGGCCATGACCGCGGCATCCTGGTCCTTGCTCCAGGCGCAGACGACATCCTCGTCGTGATAGCAGAGCAGCGCGTACAACATCAGCAGGCATCTCCCTTCGTCTTCAAGACGGTGGAGTATGCCTCCGGCCGACAGTCCCACGAAGTATTTTCGCGGGGTTCCGCCTACAGGAACAAGCCGCCTACCAGGAGATGCCGTACTTGGCCGCGATGTTGCGCGCCCGGGTCTCCTGCGCGCTCTCGCGCGGCTGCCTGGCGCGCGCGGCCTGCCGCTGCGAGTTGGCCGGGCCCTGCCCTTGCCATGCGGCGCTCGGTCCACCTTGGCTGCCCGCGTTCGGGGACATACCGTCCTGCGTCTGGCCGCCGGCCTGCGGCTGACTGCCCTTGCCGATCGAGATGCCGTTGGCCGACAGGATCGACCCGACATCGATGGTCTGGGCCTGGACCGAGGCAGACGCGACGACGAAAGCAGTGGCGAGAAGCAATTTGCGCATAACGATTGTCTCCGTGTTGATGGGCGGAGATTGGCGTGCGCGCGCGATCTGGTATGTGGAACACGTCACATAAGCTCGAGGACTCTCCGATGACCAAAGGCGCGCTGGCGCTCCTGATCCATGGCGGCACCGACAACTGGTCGCCACAGCGCTGGAAAGCGCGTTTCGACGATGTCTGCGGCGACCGCCCTGTGGTGCTGCTGCCC
The DNA here is from genome assembly GCF_032484535.1 of Bradyrhizobium sp. SZCCHNS3016. Classification (NCBI taxonomy): domain Bacteria; kingdom Pseudomonadati; phylum Pseudomonadota; class Alphaproteobacteria; order Hyphomicrobiales; family Nitrobacteraceae; genus Bradyrhizobium; species Bradyrhizobium sp. SZCCHNS3016. The sequence continues at coordinate 207,676 of NZ_JAUETE010000002.1, read as the reverse complement.
GATCCCGGGCTCGATCCAGCCGAGGTGCATTACGCCGCGGTGTGGAAGCCGGTCCCCGGCGAGCTCGCCGGCTTTCCGAACCTGCGCGTGATCTTCAACCTCGGCGCCGGAGTCGACGCGCTGATGGCGGACAAGACGCTGCCCAGCGTGCCCCTGGTCCGCGTCGCGGTCGATGATCTCACCGCGCGAATGACCGAATATGTCGTGCTGCACGTGCTGATGCATCATCGCCAGGAGCTGTACCTGCGCGAGTCGCAGCGCGTGAAGCGCTGGGCGCCGAAATACCAGTGGCCGGCGGCCGCGATCGGCGTCGGCGTTCTCGGACTGGGCACGCTCGGGATCGACGCAGCCGAGGTGCTCAAGCGATTGGGCTTCCAGGTCGCCGGCTGGAGCCGCAGCGCCAAGCAGGCTGACGGCATCGAATGCTTCCATGGCGCGGCGCAGCTCGACGCGTTCCTGGCGCGGACCGACATCCTGGTGTCGCTGCTGCCGCTGACGCCGGATACGCGCGGCATTCTCGACCGCAAGATGTTCGCCAAGCTCAGGCGCTCATCGCCGCTCGGCGCCCCCGTCATGATCAATGCCGGCCGCGGCGGGCTGCAGAACGAGGCCGACATCCTCGCCTGTCTCGACGACGGCACGCTCGGTTCGGTCTCGCTCGACGTGTTCGGCCAGGAGCCGCTGCCCGCCGACAGCCCGTTCTGGACCCACCCGAAGGTGGTGCTGACGCCGCACAATGCAGCCGACACCGACGCCGACGCGATCTCGCGCTACGTCGCCGAGCAGATCGCGACCTTCGAGGCCGGCGGGGCGCTGCGCAACCTGGTCGATCGCATCAGGGGATATTGAAACGCTATCCTTTGCCGACCATCACATCGATTGCGCCGGCGACGATCGCTTCCAGCTCCTGACGCGGCGCCCGCGCGCGAGCGCGGACCGCGATCGAGTGGATCGTCGCCGACGCCAGCCGCGCCAGCACGGCGGGGTCGGCGTCCGCAGGCAGCTCGCCCTTCTCCTTGGCGCGGCGGAAGCAGCGCGCAAACGCCATGTCGAGCTCGGTCAGGGCGTTCTGCACCATGGCGCGGATGTCGGGATCGGCGACCGCTTCCGAGCCCGCCGTCATCACCGTGAAGCAGCCGCGCGGCCCCTCATCGCCCGAGAGATAGATGTCGAGTGCGGCGGCGAAGATCTTCTGCAGCTGCTCGCGCACCGGCCAGTCGTGACGGAAGATCTCGCCCATCACGGCGCGGGCGTTGTCGCGGTAGCGCTGATAGCTCTTGATGTAGAGCTCGCGCTTGTCGCCGAACGCGCCATAGAGGCTCGGCCGGTTCATGCCGGTGGCGGCGCTGAGATCGTCGAGCGAGGTCGCGGCGAATCCGGTCGACCGGAACAGGTCGAGCGCCTTGCCGAGCGCGACATCCGGCTCATACGCCCGCGGCCTCCCACGCCGCTTCGGCTCGACCGGGACGGCAGCCATTTTCTGGGGAAGGTCGCCCTGCGGCGGCCCTTTCTTTTTTTGTACCATTTCGCAATAAATTCCTTGACCGGCCTTATATTATGCGAGACAGTATAAAAATCAATCAACGCTCCGGTCCGGAGCCCGAGGGAGACGTCCATGGACCTGTATTTCTCGCCACTCGCCTGCTCGCTCGCCACCCGCATCGCGCTGTATGAAGCTGGCGCCAAGGCGAATTATCTCGAGGTCGATCCGAAGACGAAGATCGTCCTCAACGACGGCTCCGATTTCCGCGCCGTCAATCCGCTCGGGCTCGTCCCGACGCTCCGCACCGATGACGGCGACCTGCTGACCGAGAATGCCGCGATCCTGCAATATGTCGCCGATCGCTTCCCCGAGGCGAAGCTCGGCACCGGCCCCGGCATGGACCGCAGCCGGCTGCATCAATGGCTCTGCTTCATCGGCACCGAGCTGCACAAGGGATTGTTCATCCCGATCCTCGACAAGACCGCGCCCGAGGAGATGAAGGCCCATGTCCTGAAGAAGAACCTGTCGCGGCTCGATCATCTCGAGAACCACCTGCGGGATCGCGACTATCTGCTCGATCATTTCACGGTCGCCGACGCGTATCTCGTCACCGTGATCAACTGGACCATGGCAACGCCGCCGGTCCAGCTCGCGAAATGGCCGGCCGTGAAGGCGTACTACGAGCGCCTGCGCGCGCGGCCGTCGATCGCCCGTGCCATCGCCGAGGAGTTCGAGCTCTACAAGGCGGAACTGGCGCGCCATAAGGCGGCGGCCTAGGAACATACGAGTCTCATCTCCCTCGATTGGGAGATGAGACCTCTTCATGGGGAAGATGAACCATCACTCATTGACCCCCCTTCTCCACCGCGCCGGGTGCTTGACCGCGATCACTTCGGGTTGCAATCCTCGAATCGCAGGAGGATTGCACGTGGCAACCACATCCGTAAGAGACCGATTGCTGGCGGACCGGCGCGCGCTGCTCGATCTGGGCACGCGCAACCGGCTCGTGCACATCCCGCTCAAGACCAAGACCATCCGCACCATCGACATCGTCGGCGCGCGGTCTGCTGCGCTCTTCGAGCTTCTCGGCGAAGGCAAACGCTTCACGTTCCTTCCGACGAAGGCAGAGACTGCGGAGACGGACGGCACCCTGCCCTTGAGCGAGCCGGCGCCGCGATCCGACACGCCGACCACCAAGGGGGACCAGGGAGGTGATGATTCGGAGTCGCAGACGCGGCAGCCCGACACCCGGCTCAAGACCCGGCTGTCATCGGAGGCGCTGCAGAAGCGCCTGCTGGATATCTGGTACGACGCACGAACGCTCGAGGAAGAACAGGGCGTCAATATCCTTTATCTCACCTTCGGGCTGCTGAAATGGTTCGAGGACGACAAATCCGACGTCGAGCGCTTCGCGCCGCTCGTCCTGCTGCCCGTTCGCCTCGAACGCAGCAGCGCCGCCGATCGCTTTCACCTGGTCTCGCGCGCTGAGCCGCCGTCGCCGAACCTCTCGCTCCAGGCCAAGCTCGACGCCGAGTTCGGACTCAAGATCGAGGATTTTGGCGACGAGGACGACGTCGACATCGCGACCTATCTCGCCGGCGTCGCGGAGACGGTCGCCAACAAGCAGAGGTGGGAGGTCAGGGCGGACGCGATCGTCCTCGGCTTCTTCTCGTTCTCCAAGTTCCTGATGTATCGCGATCTGGACCCTGACAACTGGCCCGCAGATGGCAGCCTTGATCGTCATCCCCTGATCTCAGCGCTGCTTCAGGACGGCTTCGAGGGCGCGGAGCCGATCGTGGCCGACGACGGCAAGATCGATTCCGTCATCCAGCCGGTGGCGATGAACCATGTCGTCGATGCCGATTCATCGCAGGCCGTGGTGATCGAGGAAGTGGTCCGTGGACGCGACCTCGTCGTCAAGGGACCGCCTGGGACCGGCAAATCGCAGACCATCACCAACATCATCGCGTCGGCGGCCGCCGAGGGGAAAACGGTGCTGTTCGTGGCCGAGAAGATGGCGGCGCTCGAGGTCGTGCACCGACGGCTGAAGCATGTCGGTCTCGGCGCGCTCGCGCTGGAGCTGCACTCCAACAAGGCCAACAAGCGCGTTCTGCTCGAAGAGCTGAAACGCTGCAAATCGGCTGAGGTGCCGGTCCCGCGCGGCGAAGCCGCCCTGGTCCAGCGCCTGACAGACAGCCGTGACGGCCTCAACCGGCATGCGGACATGATGCACCAGCCGCACCAGCCGAGCGAGCTGACGCCATTCAGGTTGCTCGGTCACCTCGTGCGCTGCGGGGACATCTCCGCGCAGCCGCCCTACCCGTTGCAGGGCGCGCCCTCCTGGTCTCCCCTGGATCTGGAGCGGCGGCGTGAGCTGATCGCCGAGCTCGCCGAACGAATTGCAGCCGACGGCGCGCCGCACCTGCATCCCTGGCGCGGCGTCGGCCGCGACGCGCTCGATCCAGCCGAAATGACCGAGCTGCGGAGATCGCTGGGCGACATTTCGAACGTCGTCAGCAGCGTATCATCAGGCGCGGCCCGCCTCGGCACGCTGCTCGATCTCCCGCCGCCGGCCACCTTGGCCGATGCCGCGGGGATACTCGCCTTTGCGGAGGCCGCGGCCGCGATGCCGGAGTGCGATCGGACTGCCTTCCGCGAGGCCGTCTGGAGCCAGGCCGGACTCATCACGGACATCGTCGACAAGGGGCTGCGCTACGCGAAATTGAGGACGGCCTTCGAGAGCGCCTTCGTCGAGGCCGCCTGGGATGCACCGATCGCCGATTGCCGCAAGGTCATCGCCGAGAAGGGCCGCTCCTGGCTGCGCCTGCTCAGCCCGCGTTATCGCCAACAGGTGGCGCTGCTGGCCTCGCACCTGAAGGTGCCGATGCCGAAAACGCTCGAGCAGCGGCTTCTGCTGATCGACGGCCTCATCGCGGCGCAAGCCGCTCGCCGGTCCTTCGAGGAGGTCGAAGCCGCCGGCAGCACCGCCTTCGGGACCGCGTGGCACAAGGAACGGTCGGATTGGGATGCGCTTTCCAAATTGGCGACCTGGTGGACTGCATTCCCCAAACCGTTGGCAAGCGATGAAACGCGCCAGCGGCTGACGCAGCTGACGCTGTCGGCCGATGATCGGCGATCGATCGAACAGCTCAATCAAAGCCTCGCAAGTCTGATGTCCGGCCTCCGCAGGCTGATCGACTCTCTCCAGTTGGAGCCCGCCCGCATCCCACTCGACGCCGGCGACCAGATCCGGCTGGACGAGCTCTCGCAGACTTTGTCGGAGTGGCAGAACGCGACCGAGCGCCTCACCCGCTGGATCGCGTTCATGGGCCGGGTCCGCCTTGCGCGCGCGCAAGGTCTCGCCGCGCTGGTCGATCGCGCGCTCGACGGCTCCTTGCCGGGCGAAGCGCTCGAAGCCGCTTTCGACCGATCCTACTACGATGCCATGCGCAGCGTGATCTTCGCTGACCATCCTGAACTGAAACGTTTCGACGGCGAATCGCACGATCGGCTGGTCGACGGCTTCCGCAAGCTCGACGTCGCGCGGATGCAACTGGCCCGCGATCAGATCGCCCACGAGCATGCCGCGGCGCTGCCGCGCAACGCCGGCGGCATCGGGCCGCTCGGCGTGCTGAACGGCGAGCTTGCCAAGAAGCGCAACCATCTGCCGATCCGCCAGCTCCTGGAGCGCGCCGGCCCGGTCGTCCAGCAGATCAAGCCGATCTTCCTGATGAGTCCGCTGTCGGTGGCGCAGTTCCTCAAGCCCGGCGCGATTGCCTTCGATCTGCTGGTCGTCGACGAGGCCTCGCAGATCGAGCCGGTCGACGCGCTCGGCGCCGTCGCGCGCTGCCGGCAGATGGTGGTCGTCGGCGACGAGCGGCAACTGCCGCCGACGCGCTTCTTCGCGAAGCTGACAGGCAATGATGACGAGGACAACGACGACGAGGATCAGCCGACCTTCCAGGTCAAGGACGCCGAGAGCATTCTCGACCTCTGCCTTGCCAAGGGTCTCTCGCACCGGATGCTGAACTGGCACTATCGCAGCAAGCATCAGTCGCTGATCGCCGTGTCCAACAAGCAGTTCTACGACAACCGGCTTTTCATCGTGCCGAGCCCGTACGATGCCGTCGCGGGAATGGGATTGAAGTTCAACTACAACCCCGATGCGCACTACGAACGTGGAAGCAGCCGGACCAACCCCAGGGAAGCGCGACTCGTCGCCGAGGCCGTCATGCGCCATGCGCGCGAGACGCCGGACCGAAGCCTTGGCGTCGCGACCTTCTCGGTGGCGCAGCGCCAGGCGATTCAGGATCAGCTCGAGATCCTGCGGAAGGACAGCCCGGAGACCGAGAGCTTCTTCGTCCGCGGTGCCAGCGAGCCGTTCTTCGTGAAGAACCTCGAGAACATCCAGGGCGACGAACGCGACGTCATCTTCATCTCCATCGGCTATGGGAGAACGAAGGAAGGTTTCGTCTCGATGAGCTTCGGCCCCCTCAACTCCGACGGAGGCGAGCGCCGGCTGAACGTGCTGATCTCGCGCGCCAAGCTCCGTTGCGAGGTTTTCTCCTCGATCACCGGCGACGACATCGACCTGTCGCGCGCCAAGGGCCGCGGCATCGCGGCGCTGAAGACGTTCCTGACCTTCGCGCAGACGGGGCAGCTCGGCATCGCGCAGGAGACCGGGCGCGATCCCGACTCGGTGTTCGAGGAGCAGGTCGCCGCCAGGCTCCGGGCGCTCGGCCACGACGTGAAGACCCAGATCGGCACCGCCGGATTCTTCGTCGATCTCGCTATCCTCGACCCCGACAAGCCCGGCCGCTTCCTGCTGGGGATCGAATGCGACGGCGCCCAGTACCATGCGTCTCGTTCGGCGCGGGATCGCGACCGTTTGAGACAGAACGTGCTGGAAGCGCATGGCTGGGTGCTGCATCGCATCTGGTCGACGGACTGGTTTCTCCGTCCCAAGGAGGAAACCGAGAAGGTCCTCCGCGCGATCGACGCTGCGAAGGCGCATTGGCGGGACATCGACCAGGGGACTGCGCGAGCTCAACCCGAGCCTCCGGCAACCTCCGATGTGCCGGCGCCGGAGCAGACCGAGCAGCGCCCTCTGGAGATCCTCGCACAGGCACCAACGGTGGCCCCCTATGAAGAGGCGAAGCTGCGCGTCCGTCGGGAGATCGAGCCGCACGAGACGCCGCTCGCCGACATGACGCGGCACGTCGTCGAGATCGTCGCCATCGAAGGGCCGGTGCATGAATCGGAAATCATCGTCCGGATCAGATCGGCCTGGGGCCTTGCCCGCGCCGGCAATCGCATCCGCGATGCCGTGCGAACGGCGCTGAGATCGGCAGTCGCGAAGGGACAGATCGCTGGAGGTCCGTTCTACGCCCTGCCCGGCCAGGCGATCGTCGTTCGAAGCCGCGAGGACGTGCAATCGCAGTCTTTGCGCAAGCCCGAGATGCTGCCGCCGGAGGAGATCAAGGCGGCCATCGTGCAGGTCGTGGAGCAAAACTACGGCGCCGAGGAAGACCAGTTGATCCAGGCGGTCGCCCGGCTGTTCGGCTTCGGTTCGACCAGCGCCCAGTTGCGCGAGGCGTTGCAAGGCAGCCTCAAGGATCTTCTCGCCGCAGGAAACCTGCGCCGCGAGGGAGAGCTGCTGATCAAGCCGCAGGAGGTCTCGCCGGCTGCGCAGGACTGACCGGCTGAATTGGTGCTAGGAACTCACAGCCCGAACGCCGCTTGACAGCCGCCGAAATCGGCGATCCGGCCGCGCCCCCTCCCTGCCAAGGCATCGGACCAGGATTGCACGGGTCCGTCCCTGCCACTATCCTTGAGGCGAGACACGCGCTGGCCCGCATCCAATAGGAGCGCCCCATGCCGACCGCGACCCTGGCTCCCCTGGACGAGACCATCACGATCGCGGAGCTGACGCGCGATCCCTACCCGATCTACCGGCGGCTGCGACGCGAAGCCCCCGTGTTGCGGGTCAAATCCGTGGGCCGCACGTTCCTCACCAAAGCGGTCGATACCAAATATGTGAAGGACAATGCGGCGCTGTTCTCGTCCAACGATCCGAACACGCCGATGAAGCGCGCCTTCCTCGCGCATACCTTGATGCGCAAGGATCACGACGAGCACCGCGCCGAGCGCATGGCGATGATGCCCGCCTTGATGCCGAAGACGATCGAAGCCGTCTGGGAGCCGCTGTACACGAAATTCGCCACTGATTATCTCGACCGCCTGCCGCGCGGCGAAGTCGTCGACCTCTTCCCCGCCCTCGCCGGCCCGCTGGCCGCGCGCATTCTCGCTGAAGTGATGGGCATTCCCGACGCCGGCGATGCCGACATGCAGCGCTGGTCGCAGGCCCTGATCGACGGCGCCGGCAATTTCGGCTGGACGCCGGGGCCGTTCGACGCGTCTGATATCGCCAACGCGGAGATGGACCGCTGCATCCGCGCCAACATGGAGCGCGTGCGCGCCGAGCCGGATTCGTCCGCGCTCTCCTTCATGGTGAACGCGAAGAACCCGATCCCGGACAGCCAGATCATCGCCAACATCAAGATCGCGATCGGCGGCGGCATCAACGAGCCGCGCGACGCCCTGCTGACGATCCTCTATGGCCTGCTGACCAATCCGGAGCAGCTTGCCGCCGTGCGCGCTCAGGACAAATGGCGCTCCGCCTTCGAGGAAGGGGTGCGCTGGGTGGCGCCGATCCAGGCGAGCTCACGCCTCGTGATGGAAGACACCGAGATTCGCGGCTGCCTGATCCCGAAGGGCGACACCGTGATGACGATCCAGGCCTCCGCAAACCGCGACGAGGACCTCTTCGACGATGGCGAAACCTACAACGCGCTGCGCGACCCCAATCCCCACCAGGCCTTCGGCAACGGCCCGCATCATTGCGCCGGCGCCCACCTCTCCCGCCGCACCGTCGGCGCCATCCTGCTGCCGATGCTGTTCGAGCGCTTCCCCGACATGACGCTGCCCGATCCCGCGAACGTGCGCTGGCACGGCTTCGGCTTCCGCGGCCCGCTCAATCTGCCGGTTCGGCTGCAGTAGGACCGGCCCGAAGGGCGTTGTTCTTCGCGTTGTCTCAGTGCACCTGAGCCGGCCCCGGGTTGGTTGGGATCACCACGTTCGAGCTATCGCGCTTTGGCAGGCCCGGCGGCGATCTCGACGACGGCCTTCGTAAACCTACGGTAGATGTCGATCTGTCTACCGGCAAACGTGGTCGCGACGCCGAACATGCTGAGAGGCGAGCGCATCGTGGCGAGGCTGGCCGCCAAATCGAGATTGTCTCGCGTCATCTCCATAAGCAGGGTCTGGCAGGCCTCCATGCCGGCGAGCGCCGGCGGGGGTCCGCCCGCCACGGGCGAGGGATCGGCCGCCCTGGCTTCAGCGATCGGGGTTGGCTGGGATTCGTGCGAGTCCGTCCCAGCGCCGACAGGCTGAACGGCATCGGGCTTCAGCTCGCTGAGAGGCGGCAGGAGCGCCGGCCCGGGTTCGGGCTCAAGAGGCGGGAGCGGCGGCAGGATCGTTTCCGTCTCCTGGCCTGGTCGTCCCGGGAGCCTCGTTTCGGTCTCCGGAACTGCCTGCAGTTCGTCTGCGTCCGAGCTTACGAACTCGGCAAGCACGCGAGCGCGCTTCTGCCTCGCTGTCGCGTCGGCGTGTTTGGGCATTGGTACCGGCTTCGCCACGACGGGTTTCGCGCTGTTCCCCTTGTGGGAGCCATTTGATTTGCGCTTGTTCATTGAAAGGCCTTCCTGTGCGGCATCGCCGGAGTGGGGCCAGCCCGGTCTCGATACCAATCTCCGTGTCGGACCATTGGTTCCTTGCGATCAGGACGCCGTCGCTCGAGCGAGGAGAGTGAGCTAGGCTAGGACCCTGGTCTCTCCGTCGTACTGATCGGCGACGACGTCACGATCGGCTGACGGTCCGCGATCCGGCCGTGGATCCTGCCCTGGATTCGGCCCTGGATCGGATCGCGGCAGCAGACGGCACGCTTGCTCCGGTCAAGTCGTCGCATGTCGCCACGGCGGCGTGACGCACCGAGACGGTCGTGCCGGGCCGGCCGGCCACGGTCGAGACCTCGGCACCGAGCTGCTTCGCCAGGGCCATGATGATGCCGGTGCCCAGGCCCCCCTTCGGCCGGCCGTTCACCTGCAATTTCCCCGTTCCATTATCCGAGACGGACAGGGTCCAGCCGGCTCCGGAGGACTCGTAGATCACGGTGATCAGCCCATTCGCGGTGTCCTCGGGAAAGGCATGCTTGAGGGAGTTGATGACGAGCTCGGTGACGATCAGCCCGAGACTTTCAGCTTCGCTCGTCGTCGCCTGGCCGTCGCCGCGGGTTTCGATCCTGGTCCGCTGCTGGTCGGCGATCATCGATTGCGAGATCGCCTGGCAGAGCCTCGCGAAATGCGGTCCGAGCGCGATCACGCCGCTGCGCGCGGAGGTGTGGAGACTCTGCTGGATGTTCGCGAACGAGATGACCCGGTCGCGGGCGTCGTCCAGGTGGCGTCGCGCCTCCTCGGAGCCGACGGACCGTGCCTTCAACGAGATGATGCTGGCGATGATCGCCAGGCTGTTGCCGACGCGGTGCTGAAACTCCTCGAGCAGCATGTCCTTCTGACGCAGCAGCTCCTCGTTCCGGCGCGCCATCGCGCGCTCGCTGGTGACGTCCTCGAGGCCGAGCAGGATGGTCGTATGGGACCCGACCGTGTAGGACACCTGCCGGGCGTTCAGCCGCATCGCCCGGGGTCCGACGGCGGGAAAAACGTGCTCCACCTCGAAATCATGCAGCGCGCCGGTGTTGGAGAAGATCCGGCTCAGCCACGACTTCAGCGCCGGGATATTCCAGGCGCCGTCATCCAGCTCATAGAATAGTTGTCCGAGCACATCCTCGGGCGTCGCGGAGAAGGTGAGATAGAACGAACGGCTGGCGGCAATCACGCGGAGATCGTGGTCGAGGACGAGCAGCGGCTCCCGGACCGTGTCCACAATGGCTTCGGCAAGTGCGCACGCGTCAGACGCGTCGGAAAACTGCTGCTTGAACATGTGGTCCCCTCCCTACGCAACACTTCACCCCGTCACGAACGCTTCGCGCGTCCCGCCTTCAAGCGGCGAAAACGAAACGCAGAGCCCGGCGGCGGGTTAGGGGCAGCTAGCGATGCGGACAAAGTTCCGTCTGTGCAAGACAGACCACCCGCGCGCTGCACACCCGCAGCTAGTTCTGCTGCTCCGCCTGCAGGTTGTCGTTCAGGACGGCTTGCAGCAGCGCCGGATAGACGACGATCTCGCCGCCATATTCGATCAAGCCCGCCCTCCGGAACTTGTTCATGAAATGACTGACGCGCGACCGCGTCGTGCCGATCATTTCGGCCAGCGTTTCCTGGCTGATTCTTGGAATGACCGGCAGCGGCGTTTCGTCACGGCCGTAATTGGCCATCGTCAGAAGCAGCCGCGCCAGCCGCTTTTCGCTGCTATGGAAGAGCTGGTCGATCAGGTCCGCTTCGAACCGGTCGATCCTGGCCAGCAGAAACGCGACGAACATCTCCGCAAGCTCAGGGTAGAGGCGAAGCGCTGCGATCATCGTCTTCTTGGCGATGGCGGTGACCACGCAATCCTGCCGCGCGAATGCCGAGCCGGTATGCACCGCCTGCCGCGTCAGACAGCCTTCGCCAAGAAACTGCCCGGCATCGACGATGCCGATGACCGCTTCCTTGCCGACGCCGTTGACGACGGTCAGCTTGATCTTTCCCTGTTGGAGAAAGAACAGGACGTCGGCCGGATCGCCCTGGGCGAACACGCTTCCCCCCTTGGGAACCTTCAGGACCTTCTGGCCCGGGCAAACCTTGTCGAGAAAGGCCTTCGGATCAAATCTGGCGAGGTTCGAACTCGGCACAGCCCCCATCCCGCTCGATGGACATGTTGATGGACATGCCTAACTTTTACGGTGGAAACCGCCTCCCGCTTTGCGCTAGATCAATCCAATCAACACCCTCCGATTGAGTTTCCGGCGAGGGCATGGCGCCGCGAGCGCCCTTCTGCAATCGATGCGAGACCTTCCATGCGATGTCGCCCCTCACATGATGGAGGATGCTCGCGGCGGAGCGCCTCGAACGAGAGACCGACGTGCACCAGACCCCGCGCCGTTCGATCATCTGCTCAGCGCGAGCCGGCCGAGCGAATGAGGCCTCACCGCATCCTCGCGGTCGTTCATCCGTGGTGATCGACCACCTGTTTGGGTTGCACGGACCAGGCCGCGGGCGCGTCGTCACGATCGGCTGCGGCCGCGGCTGCCGTCGCCTGCACCTTGCCGGGCGTGTGATGGGCCGGCGCATAGATCGCATAGACCTGCATCGGTGTCGGGCCGATGTTGGTGATGTTGTGCCAGGTCCCGGCCGGAACGAGCACGCACCAGCCGTTCGACACCGTCTGGTCGAATGTCAGCCTGTCCTTCGCGGGCCCCATCTGCACCCGGCCGCGGCCGGCATCGAGCCGCAGGAACTGATCGGTTTCCGGATGCGCCTCCAGGCCGATGTCGCCGCCGACCGGAATCGACATCAGCGTCACCTGCAGATAGCGCCCGCTCCAGGCGACCGACCGATAATTGGTATTGTCCCGGGTCGCCCGCTCGATGTCGAACGCCTGCGGCTGCGGCCCGATGTCTTTGATCTCAGCAAGCATGTCCATCACGGATCTCCCAACCGGCGGCATTGCCGGCAAACCGTCCCGCCACGCGTCTAGCGATGATCGCGAAGCTGATCGGACACCGCCTCCTTGCCGAAGGCGTGGTCGAGCGCGCGCTCCAGCTTGTGGACCGCGCCGCGCACGGCCTGCTCCATGAAGCTGTCCTGATGTACCGCGACGATCGGCTCGCCGCCGTCACGGTGCACCTCGATCTTGCAGCTCTTGTCGTCGTGACTGGGCTTGTGGCTCACCGCGTCGCTGAGCTGCACGTCGATCCGCCCGACCTGATCCTCATAGCGATGGAGCACCGCATGAAGCGACGCCTTCACGTCCTGCGACAACTGCTCGCCGCCCTCGACGTTTCCATCGGTCCTGACATCGATCAACATCCGTGTCTCCTTGAGGTGAAGCGCCAAGCGTCGCAAGATGGAATTCGCGATCATGATCGGCTCCCCGGCATGGTCGTCATCCAGGCTTCGACGTCGCCGCACGGCACGCGACACCATGACGCGTCGTCCGCGGGCGGCGGCCACGAATGAATACCCCGTGATACAGCGGGTCTGAAGCGACGCTTGATCCGCCTCGGGCCTTTCGGGCGGGGCGAAGCGGCCGTTCAAGCGCGTCTCCCAATGTCTCCCGTGACCAGACTGCCAGAGGCGAACGCGAGCGGCTGATCAATATTGCTCAGTCAATACCGGAGAATCAGGCGCAACCTGCGGCGACCCAACTTTCGAGTCTGCACCGGAGATGGGATGATGGATTGTCCGATCACATTTCGCTGCCCCCAGACAGGGTCCGAGGTCGATGCCATCCTGCACCAGCCGAAGGACGACTGTCGGTTCGAGACCGTGACCTTCGAGACCGTGAGCTGCCCGGCCTGCACGAGATTTCACTTCATCCACGCCATGACCGGCGCGCTCATTCCTCCGACCCTGCTGGGCCCGGCGAATTGGACGCCGTAGCGGCGGTCTCGAAAGGCGAACGTCCCGTCTTGCACATTCCTGTGCGGAGGCCGTTGCCGCGGCATCAACGAGCCGCGCGACGCGCTGCTGACGATCCTCTACGGCCTGCTGACCAACCCGGACCAGCTCGCCGCCGTGCGCGCGCAGGACAAGTGGCGCTCCGCGTTCGACGAAGGGTGCGGTGGGTGGCGCCGATCCAGGCGAGCTCACGCCTGGTGATGGAGGACACGTAGATCCGCGGCTGCCTGATCCCGAAGGGCGACACCGTGACGACCATCCAGGCCTCCGCCAACCGCGACGAGGAGCTGTTCACCGACGGCGAGAGCACCAACGCGCTGCGCGACCCCAACCCCCACCAGGCCTTCGGCAACGGCCCCCACCACTGCGCCGGCGCCCACCTCTCCCGCCGCACCGTCGGCGCGATTTTGCTGCCGATGCTGTTCGAGCGGTTTCCGGGGATGGAGCTGGTGGATGCGGCCAGCGTGCGATGGCACGGGTTCGGGTTTCGGGGGCCGCTGGGTTTGGCGGTGAGGTTGGGATAGGTCGGCGACGAGAGGTCAATTCTATTGCGTATTCACACAGAGTGCACTTGATCCGGTCGCGGGCTGATGAAATTCTTCCTAGAGGAGGCCCAACGAATATCCGAAGAACGATCAAAAATTTGAGATTTTTGCCCTCGTAGCCTTACTTCGCGACAAGATGCAGACGACACGGGAACAGAAGTCCATTTGGAGGTCGCCCGCACAGCGGGGGCGCGCTGACGCCCAGCGCCACCAAGAGGCGAGCTAGCTAGCCTCAGTCGCCGAACGTCTAAATCAAACCGCGATGGTTGCAGGCGGAAGCTCTTGATCCTTTTCATTCTGGTGCCCCCAAATGCTATAATGCAATTAACAATCGCCGCTTTACGTCGACCAGTTCGCCGTGTCCCGGCGCGGAAGCTCAATGAAACGAGACCAGAATGAACGGCATAATCCCCGATATCGATCGAGAACTCGACATAATATTTGGTGAATTTCGGGATCCCCAAGTCGTGCAATCGTTTGTGCGCGGCGCGCGGGAAGCGGGTCTGACCGGCACTCTCTATGTGGGCTACCCTGTTCTCGCCATTGACGACGGCCGTGTCGAGTTCGACGCCGTTTTAGTCTCCCGCGATCGCGGCGTCATCATCTTCGACATTTATTCATTTGCTGGCCGCACGCACTCGGCGAGCAGCGGATCGGCCGCCTCCGACGTTGATATTCGGCAAGAGCAATTATATGCAGCGCTCTACAACAAACTAAACTCCTTCAAGGAGCTACGACGCGGCAGGCAGCTGCTAGTCGACATTATCACGGTCGCGATTGACCCGCTCAAGGACGTTCGCGTATGGGACCAAGACGCCGAGACGCACGTAGTTGGCTTGAACAGCCTTAGCATTATCCCTCAGCTTGCCCCCTCGGACCGCATCAGTGACGTTGAAGTTCAGCACTTGAACGCTGCTATACAACGAATCTCTAATCTTCGCCCTCCCAAGAAACGTGACAACGTTACACGCCCAAACTCGAAGGGAGCCGCGATCAAAGCGATCGAAGCACAAATCGCGAACCTTGACCTTTGGCAGAAGCGGGGCTCTATTGAGTATGTAGATGGGCCACAACGTATCCGCGGCCTCGCAGGATCCGGCAAGACCGTCGTTCTAGCACTTAAGGCGGCCTACCTACATGTGAAACGCCCCGACTGGAAGATTGTAGTAACCTTCAATACCCGATCACTCTACCAACAATTTGAATCGCTAATTCAGCGCTTCGTGTTTGCACAGATCGGCGATAGCCCGGATTGGGAAAAGCTGATTGTTATGCACGCCTGGGGCGCATTCGATCGCCCCGGCGTTTATTCCACGATGGCATCACTTTTGGGGATACCGTTCCGCGATTTCGGCGCGGCCTCACGCATGTTCGGCTACAATCAAGCGTTCGACGGCGCCTGCAATGAAGTAGTTAGCAACATAAACGATCGAGACCTAGATCTCTATGATGTGATGCTGATCGACGAAGCTCAGGATCTTCCTGCATCATTTTTCAGGATAGCTTACAGAGCCGTAAAGGATCCACGGCGAATTGTTTGGGCGTACGACGACCTTCAGAATCTAGGCGACTTTCATATGCCTTCCGAAGCCGAGCTTTTTGGCTGGCATAGTGACGGCACGCAACGAGTAACGTTGCTCAATAGCGAGGATCAGCCCCAGCAAGATATTGTCTTGCCTCGGTCTTACAGAAACCCCCCTTGGACGCTCGTGACCGCCCATGGACTTGGTTTCGGAATCAATCACGATCCAATGATTCAAATGTTTCCTGACCCGGCACTTTGGCTCCGCCTAGGATATCGGGAAATTCAAGGCGAGTTGGATTTCGACCGCGATGTGATCATTGAGCGAGATCCCAAGAGCGTACCTGACTTTTTTGGAAAGCTTCTGAATCCAGAAGATTCGCTTCAGGTGCGAACCGCAGAAAGTCAAGATGCTCAATACGACATTGTCGCAAAAACAATCGCCCAGCTTCTTGCCGACGAAGAGTTGCAGCACTCCGACATACTCATTGTAATGCCGGACACGCTGACAAGCCGCAGAACAGGCGCTCGAATATTAACAGCGCTCCGGGAAAATGGCCTTCAAGGCCATGTTCCCGGAGTAACATCCTCGCGAGACGAAGTGTTCAAGGATTCATCCATAGCGGTGACACATATTCATCGCGCGAAAGGCAACGAAGCTCCCGTGATCTTCGTAGTCGACGCAGATTTTTGCGAATCGCCATTTGATAAAAAGAAGCGTCGCAATGTCCTTTTTACAGCTATCACACGATCACGTGCCTGGACCTACGTAATCGGCGTTGGGCCAGCCATGCAGCAGATAGAGAAGGAAATTCTGCAGATCAGACAAAACAATTACCGGCTTGCGTTTCACTATCCCACACAGCTACAGGCAGCAGCACTTGCAGCGTCGTCCGATTTGCCGAGGCCAGGCATTTCGGTCGGTCGAGAGGCCGTTGATGATCTGAGAGTTGCACTCAAGAAGGCAAAAAAGGAGCAATTGCTATGGGATGATCTCCCTGATGACTTGCAGCGCGACTTCCAAGAGATTTACGGCCCTGGCAAATGAGACCGCGTGCGCTTTGCAATAAATTGAATGAGTTCTTTGAGAGAGGCCTCGAAGAAGGGGTTTTTCTGGCCATCCAGACCCATCTGTTGCGCGGCGTGATCGGAAGCGAAATACTTGAACCTCCGTGCGACATTGGAATGATCACTGCAGGCGGCGTTTCCGTATCTGAGTATATCGAGCTACTAGATGCCGACCGCTACTCCGCAGTGTTCGACGACTATGCTCTTCTTACGGTGCAATGCATATTTGAAGGAGACGCGATTCGAAATCATCGCTACGGGTACATCCCGTGTCCGATAAGACCTCAGCTCATGGCAGATCGTCCGGAGGAAATATCAATAGCCGACTGGATCCGATCAGTAGTTTCATCGACTGGCGTAGATTCTTTCCTAAGCCTTGGCACCTACAGATTCGATTTTACGAAAAGGACACCGTCTAGGTCGACTGATCCCCATCCCGCGTCTCATTTCACGTTCGCATCCGCAGGCTGCCGACTTCCAGTTCGCGCCCCGATGAGTATCGGGCATTTGCTGAACTTTCTATTCGACAATTTCTATCGCAGCCGTCGATCATTTTGGAATGACTTCGCACCGCACCTCGCAGGAGCAGAGGTGGTCGACACCATAACCGCGCAAGAACAGTTGACGCATCATATTACTTGGGCCGACGCTCCGTAGTAGTCAAACGTGTAAAATCGCCGGCATCCGGAGGACGGATGTAGATTTAGGCCTTTCGCGATCTTGGAAGTGAGACAGTCTACTTATCTATTCAGCAATGTAGAACCGTTCATCCCGCGTCCCGTCGACATCTGTTTTCTGCATCCAACCCATACCAAAACTGCCCGTCGTGCCAGTTTGTCGCACGCTTTTCGCTTGCACCGTCGGGCAAATCGCAACGATCATCCCGCCCGTCTCGCGCTCACTGAAGGGGCGTTTCGCGATCGTCACGGACCGTGGAGCGTGGGATGCGGTGGCCGCATCGGGTCGCAGTGCGCGTTTCGCGTGCGGACGAACGGTTCGATGCGGACGGTCAAGCCGTGTGGTCCCGACACCCCGACGCTGGTGTCTTGGTCGGCGACATCCCGATGACGGGGGCAAGCAAGCCCGGTCCCCTGGGAGAGCACGGAGCAGCCGTTCAACCCATCGCGCAGGGAAGGCCGGTTGTTCGGCCAATCCTGTGGTGACTGCCGCCTGCTTTTCTTTCTGCAGGCGGGCCATGGGTGCGGCCTGCACCCGGCCTTCCCTGCGCCCTTCTCTATGAGGGGCGTCCCGAAGAGCAAAGCTCGGGCGCAGGAATGTGCCGCGAGGCTGAGGAGCCGCGTCACCAAGTCAGAGATGAAGGGTTGAGCGCCGGGGAATGGCGCTCCCTAGGGGAATCGAACCCCTGTTTCAGCCTTGAGAGGGCCGCGTCCTAACCGCTAGACGAAGGGAGCGTGAGGTGAACCGCATAGCCTCGAAATCGCCGCGCCGCAAGACGGGGATTGGAAATTTCGTGGGAGTGTGGGTGTCCGGGCCCCAAGGGTCTTTCCCCGTGTGGGCCCCCTCCCCTAGCCCCTCCCCACAAGGGGGAGGGGAATGGACTGTCCGGGTGGCGAGAGGATCGCTCATTCGGCCATCATGGGATGGAAGCAGCCGGCCGCGATGGCGGTGGGCTCCCTCTCCCGCTTGCGGGGGAGGGTTGGGGTGGGGGCGGCCGCGGCCACCGGTGCCAGTGGAGAGAGTTCCCCCACCCGCATCGCATCTTCGATGCGATGCGACCTCCCCCGCAGGCGGGGGAGGCGCAGACCGGGCGGGTCGTCAGAGCCGGGGCTACATGGCAATGGCCGCCGAAACCGCCCTGCCCTTACGGCTCCACGGCGAAGCGGAGGCGGCCGGTGGGTTTCAGGGTCTTGGCGTCGAAGGTGCGGATCTCGGTGGTGCCGGAGACGTCGAGCGTCACCGCCAGGCGGTCGCCGGCGGTGCCGGTCGAGACGATCCGGGCGCCCTTGGGCAGCATGGCGGTGAGGTCGGGGCCCGAAGCTGTGCTTCCATCGCCGCGGAAAAGGCGGTAGCCGATGGCGACCAGAAGCACTGCGATCGCGATCGAGGTGGTCACGCCCGCGATCATCATCATGCGCCGCAGCCGCGCCATCAGCTGGGCCTGCTCGGGCGAGGACGGCTCGGGCGCAACGGTAGAATTCATGGACATCTCGACTTCACAATCCCACGGTCTGATGACGGTCACGGTCGCCGGCGACGAAGGCTCGCCGCGGCTCGATCGCGTGCTCGCGGCAAGGCTGCCGGAGCTGTCGCGGTCGCGGCTCAAGGCGCTGATCCTGGCCGGTCAGGTCAGCCTTACTTCAGGGAGCCTTGGCGCGGCGGCGGTGCGGGACCCCGCTTATCACGTCGCCGCCGGCGACACGATCACAATCGACGTGCCGGAAGCGGCGCCGGCCGAGCCTGCGGCCGAGGCGATCCCACTGAAAATCATCTACGAGGACGACGACATCGTCGTCATCGACAAGCCGGCCGGCCTGGTGGTGCACCCCGCCGCAGGGCACGAGACGGGAACGCTGGTGAATGCGCTGATCGCGCATTGCGGCGCCAGTCTTTCCGGGATCGGCGGGGTCAAGCGGCCCGGCATCGTGCACCGGCTGGACAAGGACACCACAGGGCTGATGGTGGTGGCGAAGAACGATCACGCGCACGCCTCGCTGAGCGCGCAGTTCGCCGACCACGGCCGCACAGGCGCGATGGAGCGCGGCTATCTGGCGTTCGCGTGGGGGGTGCCGCACCGGCCGCATGGCACCATCAACGCAGCCATCGACCGGCATCCGCATGCCCGCGACAAGATGGCGGTGCGCCCGCGGGGGCGCGAGGCCATCACCCATTACGAGGTGCAGGAGAGCTTTCTTGGCCGCGACGGCAAGCCGGTGGCGTCGCTGATCGCCTGCCATCTCGAGACCGGGCGCACCCACCAGATCCGGGTGCATCTGGCTCACCTCGGCCATCCGCTGCTCGGCGATGCCGTCTATGGCCCGCATTTCAAGACCAAGGCGAACCAGCTCGCGCCGGCCGCGCGGGACGCGCTCGAGGCGCTCGGGCGGCAGGCGCTGCACGCCTATCTGCTGGTCATCGAGCACCCGCGGACGGGAGAAATCATGCACTGGGAATCGGAGCTGCCGGAGGATCTCATGCATTTGAGGGGCGCGCTGCGAGCGGCGCTATGACGCAGCGCCTTCAGAAAAACGCAAGCATGCCAGCAGGTTATGGCAGCCACACGGGGACGTGACCCCCGGAATCCTTCCACCGGGGGGCGAAAATGGTGTATGTTGCGCCTGCGTCGAATGGTCGACGCATGGAACGTCGCAAACCGGCCGGCTTTAACCAAGCGACCGCTTTGCCTGGCCCGCCGCTATCGGGGGCCTGAACCAACTGGAGGGCGCTCGATGGCCCGTACAGCTTCACTGCCGGTTCTCAATGGAGAATCCGGACTTTCACGCTACCTCGCCGAGATCCGCAAGTTCCCGATGTTGGAACCGCAGGAGGAGTACATGCTCGCCAAGCGTTGGCGCGAGCATGACGACAGCGACGCAGCGCATAAACTCGTGACCAGCCACCTCAGGCTCGTGGCCAAGATCGCCATGGGCTATCGCGGCTACGGCCTGCCGATATCCGAAGTCGTTTCGGAAGGCAATGTCGGCCTGATGCAGGCGGTGAAGAGGTTCGAGCCCGAGAAGGGCTTTCGCCTCGCCACCTACGCCATGTGGTGGATCAAGGCGTCGATACAAGAGTACATCCTGCGTTCCTGGTCGCTCGTGAAGATGGGCACCACCGCGAACCAGAAGAAGCTGTTCTTCAACCTGCGCAAGGCCAAGAGCAAGATCTCCGCGCTGGATGAAGGCGATCTGCATCCGGATCAGGTCAAGCTGATCGCGAAGCGCCTCGGCGTGACCGATCAGGACGTGGTCGACATGAACCGCCGCCTCGGCGGCGACGCCTCGCTGAACGCGCCGATCCGCGACGACGGCGAAGCGGGCGAATGGCAGGACTGGCTGGTCGATACCTCGCCCAACCAGGAAGCCATCATGGCCGAGCACGAGGAATATGACCACCGCAGGCAGGCGCTGAACGGCGCGATCGGCGTGCTCAACGCGCGCGAGCGCCGCATCTTCGAGGCGCGACGCCTGGCCGACGAGCCGATGACGCTCGAGGATCTGGCGGCCGAGTTCGGCGTGTCGCGCGAGCGGGTGCGCCAGATCGAGGTGCGCGCGTTCGAGAAGGTGCAGTCCGCCGTCAAGGGCGCCATCGCCAAGCAGGAGGCGGCGGCCCTGGAGGCCGCGCATTAACGGCGCGGCTTGCGGCTTGAAGGTGGTCTTTGGATGCGATCGGAGCCGGCGGAGACGCCGGCTTCTTGTTATGTGATCAGTTGATATGTGATCAGTCCGGCGCAGCGCGGGCGAGCCCGGCGAGCGCACAGCCCTCGCAATAACGGGCATCCTTGTAGTCGATCCAGTTGTGCGCATAGATCCGCTCCCGCGGAATTTGATAGCGCAGCCGGAGCAGCTTCGAGAGAATGCGCCACGCGGCGATCTGGGCTTCGGTGGCGGGCCGGGTGACGTCGGGATAGTTGCCGGCGAACTCCACGCCGATGGAATTGTCGCGGACGACCTTGCGATAGGTCGGGCCGTTGTCGATATAGCGATTGTCGCTGCGGTTGGCGCCGTCGCCATGCAGCGTCACCAAGGTTTCCGGCACCGCCCAATACACCGTGCCGTCGGTTTCCACCCACAGGGTGACGCCGCGCCGTTTCGGGTTCTTGGCTTGCGCCAGCGCCCCTGATCGCGCCGATCCCGCCGGCCCTTCGGTCTGGTGGACGATGATGTTGGTCCAGGGATGGGCCTGGGCGGGATCGCCCCACGGCGCCAGCCAGACCATCTTCAGCCCGGGGATGTCCGGCGTGCCGGACGAGCGGGCGAGCGACGTGAGATCCTCGGCCGAGACCGGCGCAGGAAGAAGAAGCAGCGCGAGCGCTGCGCGGAGAGAGAACAGAACCGGCCTCATGGCCGGCAACGATAGCACCGGCTACCCGGCGGCGGCATCCTGCCGGCGCGGCGGTGCGATCATCGGCTCGATCTGGTCCGGCGCCAATGCCGGCGTCTCGTGGTCGGCGGCGAAGACGGCATAGCGGTTCTTGCCCTCCTTCTTGGCGGCATAGAGCGCCTGGTCCGCCCGCGCCATCAGCCGGTCGGGGAAGGCGCCGACATCCTCGGTCCATTCGGCGATGCCGATCGAGACCTCGATCGGCACCTCGGCGCCGGCACAGGCCTCCGCATCGTCGCGGCAGACCTGCAGGATGCGCCGCGCGATCATCGCGCCTTCGCGCAGGGCGGACGCCGGCAGCACGATGCAGAATTCGTCGCCGCCGGTGCGCGCCAGCATGTCGCCGGGGCGCAGCCGGGTCTGGGCCATCAGCGTGAAGTGCTGCAGGCAGGCATCGCCGGCGGCATGGCCATGGGTGTCGTTGATGATCTTGAAGCCGTCGAGGTCGATCACCAGCAGCGCGAACGGCCGCCGCGAGCGCTCGGCGCGCGCGCACTCCTCGCTCAGGCGCTGCATCAGGTGACGGCGGTTGGCGACGCCGGTGAGATCGTCGAGCAGCGCGAGATCGGCGACCTCGTTGCGCAGCCGGTCCACCGCCATCAGCAGGAAGCCGAAGTTGAGCGACATCGACAGGAAGATCAGCAGCAGCACCGCGGCGGCCTGGCCGCTGGTGGAGTGGCTGAAATTGAAATCGGCGCCGACGAACGCCCCGATCGACCGCGCGGCAAACACCGCGATGATCAGAACGGACAGCAGGCCGGCCAGCCGCGCTCCCGGATTGACGGGCCCGCGCCTCGCATCCAGCACCAGCCGCGCGATGATCGCCATGGGGACCGCCTGCCCGATCGAGTAGCATAGGATCCTCAGCGGGCCGTGGTCGTACACGTATTGAAAGAATGCGATCGACGCGCAGGTCATCGCGACGACGATCAAGCTCAGCCGCCACGACGCCCTGTAGCCATAGAAGCGCTCGACGCCCATCGCCGCGAGGCAGATCGCGAAGGTCATCAGCGAGCCGCCGGCCAGCAGCGGAACGAACGAGCCGAAATAGAACCGCGTCAGCGCGAACGTCGCCGCCGGCGCGCACATGAACGCCGATGCCGTCCAGTACCGCGCCGAATCCAGATTGGGATAGCTGCGCATCACGTAGGCCCAGATCAGGCCCAGCGCGAGGAAATTGACCACGAAGGCGGTCCACAGCGTCGGAACGTTCAGCATCCCGACAGCAGGACGCCGCAGCTCCTGTCCTCGATGTTCAATAGCGCCGCGCTCATGAGCTACCCTGTTGTTCGCGGCAACATGGGCGCGGCGCAGTTAACGGTTCCTCAAGGTCGCAACCAAGATTGCGCCTTGGTTTTGAATCAATGAAGACACCTTTTACGATCCGCTAACCTTGTCACGACCTGCGTGCCAACGGCGCAACTGGCCGGCGAATGCATCGAGCTGTGGATAAGCGCAACCGCGCTGGTGACAGCGTGAGGCAGAGCTTCGCGAATCTGCTGGGATCGACACCCGAGGCTGATGCATGGCTGGCGTGCGCCAGCGAAGCCTCGAAGTCGCGTTGCAATCCATCAACTCCTGACGAGGATGCCATGGCGAAGAAGGCGAAGAAGGCCGCGAAGGCCACCAAGAAAGCTGCGAAGAAGACCAAGAAGGCTGCCAAGAAGAAGTAGTTGCACTTCCGGGTGGGAGCGCGGCTTCCACCCGGCTCTCAGTCGGCTCGGCCGCTAGCCGATCCCACGTCTCCACCGGTCGGCATTTGCCACGCATCACCCTTTGCTCGACGCTGGCTAGGTCGGCCCCTGGGCCTTACCCGACGTCCGGCGCGCGCTCGAGCGTCACCTCGGCCTCGCGCAGCACATCGAGCGGCGCCCACGGCTTGCTCCAGAACTTCGTGCCGCCCGGCAGCGGCTGCGACAACGGCCGGCCAGAAGTGACGACCACATTGATGTGGGGGTGACGCGCCTTGGCGAGATGGGCAAGCTCAACCCCGTTCATGCGGCCCGCCAGATTGACGTCGGTCATCAGCAGGACGATGCGATGACCCGGCTTGTTCAGGACGAGTTCGGCGGCCTCCGCGCTCTCACACGCGATCACGTCGTACTCGCTCTCTTCGAGCAGCAGCGTGATCATCTCGCGCTGCGCCAGATCGTCTTCCACGATCAGTGCGGTGGCACGGAAAGGTTGCGACTGTCCCATGCAGGTCCTCCACGAATGTGTGCTCGTAAAGTAATGTGAGTTAAAAGCTGAACGGCCGGATGGTTCGGTTCCAATCAGAAAAAGTGGCAGAAAACCCAGCTGCAATTGGAACAGGCACGTAGATCCGGTCGATCAGGGGAGTGAAGCGACAATGACGATCATTCGAGGCGCATCTGCCGCCGTGACAGGCGCAGCCAGCGGCATTGGCCGTGCGCTGGCGCAGGAGCTGGCGGCGCGCGGTTGCGATCTCGCGCTCGCCGACCGCGACGAGGCGGGCCTCGCAAGCCTCGCCGCCGAGCTCGCCGCGAGCGGCCGCAAGGTGACCACGCACCGGCTGGACGTCAGCGATGTTGCTGCAGTCACCCAGTTCGCCGAGGACGCGACCCGCGCGCATCCCGAACTCAACATCATCGTCAACAATGCCGGCGTGGCACTGTTCGGCAGCTTCGCCGAGATCGATCAGGCGGAGATGGAGTGGCTGTTCAACATCAATTTCTGGGGCGTCGTGCACGGCACGCGCGCGTTCCTGCCGCATCTTTCGCGCCAGCGCGAAGCGCATGTCGTCAACCTGTCCTCGATCTTCGGCATCATCGCTCCGCCCGGCCAATCGGCCTACGCCGCGGCAAAGTTCGCGGTGCGGGGATTTTCCGAGAGCCTGCGTCACGAACTCACAGCCGCCGGCAGTCCCGTGCGGCTGTCGGTCGTGCATCCCGGCGGCATCGCCACGGCGATTGCGCGCAATGCCCGCGCCGGCCAGGGCATGACCGACAATGCGCGCCGCGTGCAGGCCATCGAGCGGTTCGAGCGGCTTGCCAGGACCAGCCCGCGCGACGCCGCGTTGCGGATCATCGAGGGCGTCGAGCGCAATGAGCCCCGCATCCTGATCGGCGGCGATGCGCGCTTCATGGATCTCCTGCAGCGGTTCATGCCGGGCACCTATTGGCGCGTGATGGCGAAGCGGCTCGAGAAGGCGGCCGCGAAGCAGGCGTGAGCCACGGGACAGGAGGCGCCGCCCCGCCTCGCGCTCTCGAGACCACGGCACCAGGACACAGCTCATGCCGGTCGGACACGGGAATCACCCCGTGGCGGATACGGCCGGGGCGATGGGCGTGTCGGCGAGCTTGATACTTCAGCCACCAACGACCGATCAGGCCGCTCTGATATGGGCCAGGAACTGGTTGACCTCGCTGCGCAGCCGGGTCGACTGCTGCGCGAGCTCGCCGGCCGCCGACAGCACCTCGTTGGCGGCGTGGCCGGTCTGCACGACCCCGGACGTGACGCCCGCGATGTTGCGCGTGACGTCCTGGGTCTTGCCGGCGACGACGTTCACATTGCCGGCGATCTCGCGGGTCGCGGCGTCCTGTTGCGCGATCGATGAGGCGATGATGGTCGAAATTTCGTCGACCTCCTGGATCGTGGTGCAGATCATGCCGATGCTCTGGACCGCGGCGGCGGTTTCGGCCTGAACCGCGGCGATCTGAGCACCAATCTCTTCGGTCGCCTTGGCCGTCTGGGTCGCCAGCGTCTTGACCTCGCTGGCGACGACGGCGAATCCCCTGCCCGACTCGCCGGCGCGCGCGGCCTCGATCGTCGCATTCAGTGCCAGCAGATTGGTCTGGCTGGCGATCTGGTTGATGAGTGCGACGACCTCGCTGATCTTGCTGGCGGCAACGTTGAGCCGCTGCACCTTGTCGTTGGATTGCTGCCCTTCGTCCGCGGCCTTGCGAACCACGGACGATGCACGCTCGAGCGTCTTGCTGATCTCGTTCATCGAGGATGACAGCTCTTCGGCCGCCGAGGCAACGGTGTTGACATTATCCGATGCGGAGCCGCACGCCTGCGACACTGTCAGGGCCTGCTGCTTCGATTGATCGATCGTCACCGACATCGAACGGGCGGTCGCCTCCATTTCAATGGCCGCAGCCGACACTGCGTCGACAACGCCGCGGACGCTGGCCTCGAAGCCATCGGCCACCTCCATCAGCATGCGGCGCCGGTCCTCCTCGGCACGAGCCTGGGCCTTCTCCTGCTCCGCCTGCAGATCCCTCATCCGGATGGCGTTGTCCCTGAAGACCGAAACGGCGCGCGCCATCTGTCCGACCTCGTCCTTGCGCCAGTCGGCCGGGACGCGAACGTCCAGGTTGCCATCGGCGAGCTCGCGCATGGCGCTCGTCATCTGGACGATCGGGAGGGAGATGCTGCGCGCGATCAACAGCCCGGCGAGCGCGATCAGCACGAGGCCGGCCAGCGTCATCCCGATCGCCAGCGCCCCGGCGCGATTGCGAGCCTGGATGAACTCGCTGTTGTCCATGACGATCTCGACGGCGCCGATCGGCTTGCCGGAGAAATCCTTGATCGGGCCCAGCAGCGCGACCACCGGAACGCCTTTGAGCTGTCCTTGGCGCGACAGGAAGCTGCCGGCCGATGCCTCGCGATAGTCGCCGCTTGCGAAGAAGGAGGTCTCCCCGATCGTTGTCGCGAACAGATTGAAGCCGTTGTCGCCAGCCAGGCGGAACGCAACGTCGACATTCCGGCTGCGCTTGAACTCGTCGAAGAAGTTTTGGCCAAAGGTCAGGCCGAACTCGACCGAGCCCAGATGTTTGCCGGCGGAAACGATCGGTACGACGCCGCGGAGGCCGAGGCCGGCAACGCCGCCCTCCAGCCCGACGATCGGCTTGCGGTCGGTATTGGCGGCCACCACCGTCTTGCGGAAGCCCGACAGATCGTCGCCGAACTTGGCCGGCTGGTGCACGCGCAGGAAGGACATCGCCGGCGGCGTGTGAAACTGAAACTGGTCGACACCGTAATCGGACTTCATGCTGGCCATGCCCGCGCCGAACAGCCGCATCAAGGCGTCGCGGTCGTTCTGCGCCATGGCGTCCTGGACGGCGGGGATCTTGGCGACCACCGCGCTCATGGCTTCCGCGCGGGTCGACTCGAGCTGCAGGCGCGAATTGAAGGCGTCATATTGAGCGTGGAGCTCACGCTCATTGGCGCGGTCGATGATGCCGCCGATGATCCACATGGCGACCAGCAGCACGAAGAGGGCCGTCGCGGCCGCGCCGATCACCAGAGAAAGGGTGATCCGGGTTCTCAAGCCAACAAGCTTCAACATGCAATCCTCGAACGTCGACCGGTGTTCGAGTATTGCAGCGTTGCAACTAATTATTCCTGAACGAGTCAACCAATGGAGTGGACCAACAACAAATTAGATGCTGCGGGCGAGAACGGCTATCGAAGCTTTCCGCCGCACACTTTGCTCTTAACCTGCCGCAACCCACGCTGGTTGCAGGTCATTTCATCTCAACCAGAACAGATCCGTTGGGAACGTCCTGACAGAGCAGGAGGTCCGACCTGTCCGGCAGGGCGCGTTCAGGCGACAGGACCGCCGCGCGCCCGCCAGCGGCTCATGCCGCCGGCATAGTGGCGGATATCCTGCCGCCCCGCCGACAGCGCCCGCCGCAGCGCGGTGGCCGAGCGGCCGCCGGCCTGGCAGATCAGAACCACCGGCTTGTCGTGCACGAGGTTGCCCGGGTCGAAACGCGACAGCGGGTGATTGACGGCGCCGGGAATGTGTCCGCCCTTGAACTCATGCGGCTCGCGCACGTCGACGATAACGCAGCTCCGCTGCTGGTGCGCCCGCACCAGCTCGTCATGCTCGATCGCCGGCACGCTGGTCGATCCGGTCAACTTGCTGAACAGTCCTGATAGCATGGGAGGAACCTCTCACTGATTGACATAGGGGGCACTCGGGCGACTCCGCCTACCCCTGTGTCCGCTTCGCCTTGGCCTCGGACGCCTCGACCCAGAAGAAGAACGCACCTGCGCCGATCGCGAGCGCGGCGAACCAAACGCCATCCGGTACGCCGGTGATGTCGGGCAGCCGCACCTTGCCGAGCGCCCAAACATTCAGGACGTGAGCCTTCACCCAGTCGAAGCTCAGCGCATAGAGGATCGCGCCGACAATCATGCCGAAAGCGCCGACTGCGGCATGCACGCTGCCGCTGGCGATGGCGCCGAGCGCGGTGCCCGGGCAGTAGCCGTAGACCACCATGCCGACGCCGAACAGCGCCGCGCCGAGCGCGACCGCGAGCATGTTGGCGTCCTTGACGTAATATTTGGTGTTGCCGGTATCAACCAGCAGCAGCACGCCGATGCCGCCGACCACGATCGCCGTGCCCATCACCTTCAGCACGGTGAAGTCGCGCAGCCGGAACTGGTTCTCGATCACGTTGCAGCTCGTGACCTTGCCCTGCTGCAGCAGATAGCCGAACACGGCGCCCATCAGCAGCGGGCCGGCGATGCTCATCAATGACGTCATGGCCCTTCTCCTATGCTTTGCGGAACATGACGCGCGACGCCAGAAGGCCGGTCGCGAACATCACGGCGAGGAACAGCCAGCTCGACAGCGCCAATTGCAGACCGCCGGAGATGCCGTGTCCGCTGGTGCAACCGCCGGCCAGACGCGCGCCATACATGATGACGATGCCGCCGAGAAACGCGGCCACGAAGCGCTTGACCACAGACGGGCCAAAGCGCTCCTTCCAGACCTCCGGTACCAGTTCGAGGCGCCACGTGCCGGAGATGATCGCCGACAGGAATGCGCCGAACGGAATGCCGACCAGGAACCAGACGCCATAGTCCCATTTCAACGGCATCGACTTCCAATAGCTGTTGGCGGCGACGGCGTCGGATCCGATCACCGGAGCGGCAAACAGCGATGCGATGCGCGAAAACGCCGTCGTGACGCCGAGCGGGTCGCCGAACCCGGCAAAGGCCACCCAGCTGAGGACGCCGATGCCGGCGCCGACCAGATAGGGCGACCAGTCGATGCGCTTGGACTTGCCCAGATCCTTGACCATGACGTCGTTCATCATTGCCACCACGGGTCCTCCCTGCTGACGCGGCCCAGCGCCGCGACCGACTTACGTTACTATATGCATATATTCGAATTTATGCAATTATAATTCAGCCGATGCCGACAGGTGAGGTGAAAAGGCGGGGCTCTGCGGCAGCCTGACTGCGAGGAAACAGCGGCACTGACGAACTCGGGGACGGCAGCCCCGAGCAAGCCGCGGCGGAGCACGATCCGCCGCGCCCCACGCTCTGTTCATGTCGGCGCGGGCCTCGCAAGCCCATCGTCACCAGGCGACTCGGTCACGCAGCTTGCCGCGGCCGCGCGAAAGATCCTCGAGATGAGGCTCGCAGGCCACCGCAGAAGCGATGGCAGCGTGGCCGGCGCACCTGTCAGCACACCCGACGCGGGCCGGCCGAAATGGCGGCGAGATCGGATCTGCGCGGCTCTCAGTCGCTACGAACCCTAGGCGGCTCTCACGCCGGCGATGAACTTCTTCACTTCCATGCTCAGTCTGGCACTGTCGTCGGCCAGCGATTTCGCGGCGGACAGAACCTGGGAAGCCGCGGTTCCGGTATCAACGGCGCCGCGCTGCACATCCGCAACGTTGGCTGAGACCTGCTGCGTTCCCGCCGCCGCGTGCTGGACGTTGCGCGAGATCTCCTGCGTGGCAGCGCCCTGCTGCTCCACGGCCGATGCGATCGTCGACGAAATCTCCTGCAGTTTCTCGATGGTGATGCTGATGTCGCGGATCGCACCGACCGATTGCTGGGTGGCGGACTGGATGCCGGAGATCTGCTGGCCGATCTCGCCGGTGGCCTTCGCCGTCTGCTCGGCAAGCGCCTTGACCTCGGATGCGACCACGGCAAATCCGCGGCCGGCTTCGCCGGCGCGCGCGGCCTCGATCGTTGCATTCAGCGCGAGCAGGTTGGTCTGTCCGGCAATCGTATTGATCAGCTCGACGACGTCGCCGATGCGGGCAGCGGACTTCGAAAGCTCGCTGACCTGTTCATTGGTCTTGCGGGCCTGCGCCACCGCCTCATTGGCCATCTGGGCCGAATCCTGGACTTGCCTGCTGATCTCGTTGACGGACGCGGAGAGCTCCTCGGTCGCAGATGCCACCGACTGCACATTGGCGCAGGCTTCCTCGGAAGCCGCGGTGACGGACGTGGCCAGGTTCTGTGCGCGACTCGCCGTGTTGCTGAGTCCGCCGGCGTGACCCTCCAATGTGCTCGATGCCGTGGACACGGTGTCGACGATCTCGCCGACCACGGCCTCGAAGCGGCCAGTGATCTCGTCAAGCCGCCGGCTGCGTTCCAGTTTCACCTCTGCCTCTTTCGAAGCGATATCGTCGGCCTGCTTTTTCGCGATCAAGGCGGTCTTGAAGACCTCCAGGGCGTCGGCCATCATGCCTACTTCGGTCTTCTGGCCGCGATAGGGGATCTCCGTCGCCAGGTTGCCCTCACCGAGCGCCTGCATCGGCCTGATGATGGAAGCGATGCACCGGGAAATGTCGCGAACGAACCAGCTTCCGACGCCGATGCCCGCGAGAACGGCAAGGACGATGACCGTCGACATCAATGCAAATGCCTCGGCATAGCCATCCGCAGCGATCTTCGTCTCGGCGTCGGCGCTACGATTGTTGAGGTCAATCAGCTTTCGAAGATATTCGTCCGACTGATTGGCGACGCTCCGGACCGTCTTGTTGAACAGATCGCTTGCCTGCTTGGTCGCATTGCCGTTCCCTGCGCGCAGCACCTCGAGCACACCATCGGCAGCCTTGACATATTGCTCCCAGCCCCGCGACCAGCTCTCGAACAGGATGCGCTCCTCGGAAGACGAGATCATCGCCTCATAGGAGCGGCGCGCCGTCGCGATCAGGGCGAGCGTTGCCTTCATGTTGCGGTCGAGATTGTCCCTCTCCTCAGTCGTATCAGCCGTCATGTAGGCCCGGAGCTGCGCCCGATTGAGATTGATCGCCGAACGCAACTCGCCGAGCACGCGCACGCTCGGCAGCCAGTTCTTGGCGATCTGTTCGGTATGCGTGTTGATTGTCTGCATGCCGCGGACGGCCAGCAATCCGACGATGGTCATCGCCACCAGCAGCAGCGCAATGACGGCCGCCATTTTTGCTCGAATGGAGAGTTGCGACATCTCGCGTGCCTTTCGTAGTCCCGGCGATTCGTATCGGTCCGCCGCATGATTGCACCGTCCCCCTCGCGACGGTAACACCCGACCTTCGCAAATTGGTTAACGGGCGGGATTTCCAGACTGGGATCTACCAAGATCATGTTAGGGCGCGATGGTCCGGATGCCGTGTTCGGCACGCATCTCCTGTGGCCGATCCGCGGACTACGCGATCTGCGCTCCGGCGTGACGACGCAAAGATGCGTGTCTTCAGGTTCGATCCGATCTGATCAGACAATATTCTTCGTCAGAGGCTTGGAGTGCGCCGACACGCCAGGCGTCGACGAGCCTGTGACAGACAGGTCCCGGAGATCGATGGATGCTGCTCTTTGACGCTGCATTTTCAATGCCGCTCAGCAGAAGCAGGCTCGCTTCCGCAAGATGCCTCATGAAGGCATGACGGAGGGCGACTGAACCGGGCTCTGCGCCGGCTTGGCGGCGAACAGCCAGCGGTCGACGACAAAATCGGTGACGGCCGCACCCAACCACATTCCACCGAGCACGATCCACGCTGTGAGCGCAAACACCGATGCCCCGGTCACGCCGGCGCCGACGGCGCAGCCGCCCGCCAGCATCGCGCCGAATCCCATCAGGACGGCGCCGATCATGTAGCGGCGCATGCCGCGCCCATCCGAGAAGCCTTCGAGATTGAGTTCGCGCGCCAGCGCGGCCGCAACGAACGAGCCGATGAACACGCCCGGAATGATGCCGAGATCGAAGCCCGGCTTCAGCTGCGGGCTGGCGAGCACCTGCATCAGCAGTTCCGCCGAAGGACCGCTGAATGTGAGGCTCTTCAGCGGCACCGGCGAGAACGAGGCCTGACCGAGCTGATAGGTGAGGAGCCAGCCCCCGGCGACCGCCGCACCCGCGGCCACCGCCGAGCGCAGGATCTTCGGGCCGACCTGAAACTTCGACACGGCGGCGAGCCCGGCCAGGAACCACAGCATGCCGAAGCCGAGCTTCTCGGGCGTGCCGCCGCCGAACAGGCTCATGATGTCGCGCGACGGTCCGCCGTCGACCAGCCAAAGATTGGTGAGCCACTCGCGCGCCGGCGCGAGCAGGCCGCGATAGGCGGACTGCGCCGTCACCGCGAAGATCAGGCCGGACAGCAGCGCCCGCAGATTGCCGTTGGCCGAGAGCACCAGCAGACGGCTGGCACAGCCGCGCGCCAGGATCATGCCGCAGCCGAACAGGGTGCCGCCGATCATCGCGCCGGAAATGCTGCCCTGCTGCGCCAGCTGACGCGCTTCAGAGACGTCGAGCAGGCCCATCGCCACCAGCGCCTGGGTGCCCAGCAGCGCCGAGGCGAAGGTGAGGAGCCACACCGCCAGCCGCGGACCGCCCTGCCCGCGCGCGAACTCGACCGTGGCCGCCCGCAGGCAGAAGCGGCTGCGCTGCGCGAAGAAGCCGAACGCGCCACCGGCCGCGAGCCCGCACAGCAGCGACACCAGCTCCTCACCCAGAAGGTCGATCAATGCGGTGAGCACGGGCGCTCCCGTCGTTCAGGCCTGCCGCTCAACATACCGGGCGGCATCGGTAAGGACGCATGCGCCCGTCACGGGCGCAGGTAGGCGTATCCACTCTGCTGCAGCTCGGTGAGACGCACGACGCCGCCCTTCTCCGCCACCGCGAAGCCTGGCAAGAGATCGTCGAGCTTCACACCCTGCGCCTTCATGGTATTGGCACAGGCCTCGAAGCCGACGCCGGCCTTCATGAGGCGCTCGGCCAGAGCCGAGATGGTCTGGTCGGCCGAAATCGCATGAAAGGCCCGCAACCCCGGGCCGTGGATCACCAGGCGAATGTCTGCGCGTCCAGGTCCTCCGGTGCCATCGACGTGATTCTGGAGGTTGCCGAGAACGAACAGGGCGCGGTCCTGATCGGCGAGATGATAGGCGACGCGCTGGCGCGGAGACTCCGTCGCCGCGCGTGCGCGGCTGACACCGAAGATTCCAAACACACTGGCAAGACCAGCTTGCATCAAAGATCGACGTTCCATGGTGACTCCTAACGCGTGGCTGCAATGAATCCTGCGATGCGATCAGCGGCATCCTCGGCGGCGAGATCGCGAAAGAAGTGATCTGCGTCGTCAATCGTCTCCAACCGGACACGGCTG
Source organism: Bradyrhizobium sp. SZCCHNS3016 (assembly GCF_032484535.1). Classification (NCBI taxonomy): domain Bacteria; kingdom Pseudomonadati; phylum Pseudomonadota; class Alphaproteobacteria; order Hyphomicrobiales; family Nitrobacteraceae; genus Bradyrhizobium; species Bradyrhizobium sp. SZCCHNS3016. The sequence goes on along the minus strand of NZ_JAUETE010000002.1, from coordinate 174,971 downwards.
CCGGTGCGTGACGCCAGCGGCGCGAACGACGCTGCCACGTCCGGTACCGTCTTGTCTTGCGCTGCCGCAAGCACCAGAACCGGCAGGCTCACATCGGCGATCAGCGCCGCCGTATCCTGGCGCCGGTCGGCGCGATAGAATGCTGCGAATGCGCGCGCCGTCACCTTGGCATCGCGGCAATAGATGAAGCCCGGCACCGACATCCAATCACCGCCGCGCCCGGCGGCGATCGCAGCCTCAGCCTTGTCGAGCAGCGGCGCCAATCGCTGGCCGTAGCTCTCCGCATAGGCCTCTCTCAAACCGGCCTCGATGCTCGCCGTCGCCGGCGCCAGCAGGATCGCACCGTCGACCGCCGCTTTGGGATTGGCGGCCAGATAGCGCGCGAGCTGATTGGCGCCGCGCGAATGTCCGAGCACGAAGACGTGCGACGACGTCTTGCGCGCTTCACTCAGCCAGGCGGCGATCTCCACGACAGCATCGTCCGTCACATAGTCATGGGGTTTGGCACAATCGTACATGCCAGTGCGGCGATCGAGACCGAGCACGAGATTGTGCGCGAGCGAGGCGATCCCCCGCTCGGCCAACGCCTTGGACAGGCCCTGGATGGTCTCCATGTCCTTGTGCGCGAGCGTGCCGTGCGTCATCAGCACCAGCGGCACATCCGGTCCAGACTGCGCCGGCAGCCGGAGCGTGCCGAGCGCCGTGCGCCCGCCGATCGTGAGCTCGCGCGGCTCCTCGGCCGCGAAGGCGATCGACGCAATGAACGAGACGACAAGAGCGAGCCACCACCGCATCGCAAATTCCTCAGGGACGCACGATCGTCCAGTTCTTCTCGGACAGCTCCAGCAGGGTCGCGACCCCGGTCTTGACGACCGTGACACCGTCGAGCAGAGGCGGCTGCCGTCCCTCCTTGCTCGCGAGCGTCTCCAAGGTATTGCCGCAGGCGATGAAGCTCACATTGGGCATCGACTTGGCGAAGCCGAGCACCCGCTCCTTCACCGGCGAACGGTCGGCCAGCAGCATGTCGAGGCCGCCATTGAACGCGACGATCACGATCTCGACCTCCGCGCCCTCGCCCGAATAGTGGCGGGAGACATTCGCGGCCACGTCGAGCACCGCGCGCATCTTGGCCGGATCCTCGTCGCTGATCTGCAACGCGAGCCTATGTGGCTCGGCTGCAGTGGCGATGGACGCAACCCCGCTTCCGGCCAGGGCGACGGATGCGGCCGCCAACAGCATCTGGCGGCGGCTGCATCCGGCAATCCTCACTCGACGCCTCGCGGCTTGCCGTCCTTGTCTTCCGGCGTGACGTCGACCGCTGTCGCGCGTCCGGTGATCTTGACCGGCGCGATGCAGTTCTTCATGCAAGGGTCCTTCTGCCAGAACGCCTTCTCGCTCGTGCTCCGGTCATCCATGATGAACCCGCCCTCGTTCGGCATCTTGATCGTGGCGAGATTGCTGTTGCTCAGCTCGAAGTTCTGATCGGTGATCACGTCGTTCAGATACAGCACATAGGCGACCAGCGCGTAGTACTCGTCGACCTTCAGCGACTGCGGGCTGCCGAACGGCATCGCGTGGCGGACGTAGTCGAACAGCGTCGAGGCGTAGGGCCAGTAGGAACCGACCGTCTTGACCGGATTGTCTGATGTCAGCGATCCCTTGCCGCCGGCGAGCACCGGCCAGCGGCCGGCACCCTCGCCGAATTCGCCATGGCAACTGGCGCAATTGTCCATGAACAGCTTCTCGCCCTGGGCGACAGTGCCCTTGCCGACTGGCAGCCCCTGCCCGTCCGGACGGACGTCGATGTCCCAGCCGCGGATCTCCTCGGCGCTCGGCGCGCGGCCGATGTTGAAGCGCTGCGCCGGCTTGGCATCGGACTTGGCCTCGGTCTTCTCGCTCGGACCGCCGGCGAACGCCACCGAGCCCGCAAGCGTTGCCAGCGCTGCGGCGACAATGATGAGCTTAGGCGACCTCGACATTCTCGACCTCACCGTTTGCCTGCACATGCCAGGTCTGGATGCCATTGTTGTGATAGATGGAGTTGTAGCCGCGGACCTTGCGCAGCTCGGCCTTGGACGGCTGGACGTAGCCGGTCTCGTCCTGGACGCGCGACTGCAGCAGCAGCGGCTCGCCGTTCCAGTCGAACTCGTAGTAGAAACGGGTCAGCGCCTTGTCGAGCACCGGGCCGTCGATCCGCGCCGGCCACCAGTTGCGGCCACCATCGAGCGAGACGTCGACGCGCTTGACCTTGCCGTTGCCCGACCACGCCAGTCCCGAGACGATCGTAAAGCCCTTGCCATGCTTGATCGGCGCCTGCGGGCTCGGGCTGGTGATCACCGACTTGGCATCCATCGCCCAGGTGAAGCGCCGCGCCTTGCCGTTCGGCAAAAGGTCCGTGTACTTCGAGGTTTCCTCGCGGGTGTGCCAGGGCTGGTCGCCGACCTTGATGCGGCGCAGCCATTTGACCCAGAGATTGCCCTGCCACCCCGGCACGACCAGGCGCATCGGATAGCCCTGCTCGGGATACAGCGCCTCGCCATTCATCTTGTAGGCAATGATGCAGTCGTCGAGCGCCTTCTCGATCGGCAGGCTGCGATCCATCGACGCGGAGTCGGCGCCCTCCACCAGCAGCCATTTGCCGTTGGTCTTGACGCCGGCCTCTTCGAGCAGGGTGCGCAGCGAGACGCCGGTATATTGCACGCAGTGGATCATGCCATGCGTGAACTGGCAGCCATTGAGCTGGGCGCCGCGCCACTCCATGCCGGAGTTGGCGGCGCATTCCATGAAGTGGATGCGGTTGACGCGCGGGTAGCGCTTGAGCTCGTCGAGCGTCAGCAGCAGCGGCCGCTCGACCAGGCCGTGGATCATCAACCGGTGATCGGCCGGATCGACGTCGGCCACGCCGCCGTGATGGCGCTCGAAGCACAGCCCATTCGGCGTGATGATGCCTTCGAGCTCATGCAGCGGCGTGAAGCTGACAGAGGATTCGCGCGAAGCCGTCAGCCATTCGACGTCGCGGCGGACGACGTCCTTCTCGAACTTCGACGGCTTGCCGTAGGGGCGCACAGCGACGCCCTCGCCGAGGGTGCGCGTCCATTCCGGCACGTTCGGCGGCTGGTTGGCGGGATTGCCGGCGCCGGCACGCGCCTGCGAGGCCAGCGCCGTGGCGGCAAGACCGCCGGCTGCGGTCAGGAAACCACGGCGCGACGCACGTGGGGCTGAGGGGAGAGATTTGTCCTTGGACATCGTCGTCACACTCCAGAGACTTTGACGGCCCGGTTGGGCTCGAGACGCACGGTTTTCTGGCGCTGCAGATAGCTCGACACGACCTCCCAGATCGGCGGCCCCTGGGTGCCCTCGTTGACGCTGGCCCAGCCCGCGACCTGATACTCGCGCGTCGGATCGATCGCGGCCCCGGTCTTGATCAGGCGCATGTCGGAGATGCGCTGCCCCTGCGGCTTGTTGACGTCGATGGCGTAGGACATGCCGCCGATGCGGACCATGTCGCCGCCCTGCTGGTAGTAGGGGTCGACGTTGAACAGGTTGTCGGCGACGTCCTCGATGATCTCCTTCAGCCGAGTGCCGGTCATGCCCATGCGATAGACCGCCGGATAGGTGATCGCGGTGGCGTTGGTGACGTCCTCGAAGGTGATGTCCTGGCCCGGCATCACGCTGGTGCCCCAGCGGAAGCCCGGCGACAGCGCGATCTCCGCATCGCGCTCCTGCAGCAGCGCCTGGCAGATGAGGTCGTCGAACGTGCCGTTGAAATTGCCGCGGCGATACAGCAGCGTCTCGGTCCGGCCCAGCGGGCGGGCGAGATCGGCGGCAAACGGCTTGCGCACCTCGGCGATCTTGGCCGCCATCGCCGGATCCGGCGTGATCACGTCTGAGAACAGCGGGATCAGCTTGTAACGATAGCCCTTCACCTCGCCGTCCTTGACGTCGAGATCGAGCCGCGAGACGAACTTGCCGGAGGAGCCCGACGCGATCAGCAGCGTCTTGCCGACCTTCACGGCCTCAGGCAGCGCATCATGGGTGTGACCCGTGAGAATGACGTCGAGACCCTTGACGCGGCTGGCCAGCTTGCGGTCGACGTCGAAGCCGTTGTGCGACAGCAGCACCACGAGGCCGGCGCCGTCCTTGCGCGCCTTGTCGACCTGGGTCTGAACATCCTCCTCGCGCACGCCGAACGACCAGTTCGGAATCATCCAGCGGGGATTGGCGACCGGCGTATACGGGAAGGCCTGGCCGAGCACCGCGATCTTGACGCCGCCGCGCTCGATCATCGTCGAGGCTTCGAACGCCGGCTCGTTCCATTCGGTGTCGCGGATGTTGAGGCCAAGGAAGGGGAAGCCGAGACCATCGACCGCCTGCTTGACGCGCTCGGTGCCGTAGGTGAACTCCCAATGCCCCGTCATCGCATCCGGCTTCAGCAGCGCCATGCAGTCGATCATGTCCTGGCCGCGGGTCTTCAGCGACGACCATGATCCCTGCCAGGTGTCACCGCCATCGAGCAGCACGACCTTGTCGCCGCGCTCCGCGCGGATGGCCTTGATGACGGTGGCGGCGCGGTCGAGCCCGCCGATCCGCCCATAGGTCTTGGCGAGCGCCTCGAAATCCTCCGACGTCAGCGCATAGGCCGACGATGAGCCCGGCGCGATGCCGAAACGGGCGAGGAAATCCTTGCCGGTGACATGCGGCGGCTGGCCCTTGGCGTCACCGACGCCGAGATTGGTCGACGGCTCGCGGAAATACAGCGGCATCAGCTGGCCGTGGATGTCGGTGACATGCACCAAGGTGACGTTGCCGACCGGATCGAACGCCAGCAGCTCCTTCTCGGTCAGCTTCTGCTGAGCAAAGGCGCGGGTCGCACCCGCAAGACCGGAGCCACCCGTCAAGGCAGCCGCCGCCAATGCGACCTGAACGAATTCGCGACGCGATATCATGATGTATCTTCCTTGTGTCCGCGGCTAGTTGCGGACCGACGGTGTCTCGACGGGCAGCCCAATGCCGCGCCAGGCGACGTAGACTTCGAGCGCGAGGAACTCGTCCGACAGCGGCTTGTAGGGCACGCCGCGAACGTCGAACATGCAGCCCTCGAACCGTTCGTGCAGCGGGATAAGGCGCTGATCGCGCAGCCGGTAGGTCGGAAAGCCGTTGGTCTGGCCTTGGCTCAGAAAATCGGCGCGCATGAACTTGCCGTTGTTCTTCTCGTGGCAGGACGCGCAGGCAAGATCGAGCTGCCCGACCCGCGTATAGTAGATCTCCTTGCCCTTCTCGAACCATGGCGACATCGGACCGTCGGTCTTCACCGCCACCGGCATGCCGCGCGACTGATAGCGGACGAACGCCGTCATGTCCGTCAGTTCCTTCGACTTGAAGGCCCAGGGCTGCGCCTTCATGTGCTCGGTGCGGCAGATGTTGATCTGCTGCTCGAGATTGACCGGCTTGTTGAGCTTATCGCTCCATTTGGGCATGGCGGCGCCGACGCCCTTCATGGTCTTTTCCGCCTCGCCATGGCAGCTCATGCACGACTTGCCTTCGCTGCCGTCGACCGTCTTCCAGACGTCGGCGGCCCGCTCCACCGCGAGGAAGCCGGGATTCTCCAGGTCGTCATCCTGGAGCGCGCGCGTTTCCTTGGTGCGGAACTGATAGCCCGAGATGATGGTCTTGAAGACGTGACCGGGAGGCGCCGGAATGCCCTTCCGTTCGGCCTCCTGGCCGAACGTCGCGGCTGCCGACAGAGCCAGCGCGGCCGAAGCCAGGACGGCGAGAGAACCGTAGCGAATGGACATCCGTCACTCCTCCTAGCGATCACACGCGGCCGATCAGGCCTTCAACGAGATCTTCTCTTCGGCCGTCACGACTGAGCCATCATCGTCCGTCCAGGCGAACTTGAACGTGCCTTCCTCGTCGATCCTTGCGTCGAACTGGATGTACGGGTTGGCCGAGATCGCCGGCTCCAGCGCGCAGGCAAACACCGGCTTGCCGTTGAACTCGCAGGTGAACTTGTTGATGATCTTGCGTGGGATCGGCTTGCCCTGCGCATCCTTGCGCTGACCCGATTCCATCAGATGCGAGACCAGCGTCTTGATCTGGATGATCTCGCCCTTCTTGGCTTCCTTCGGAAGCTTGATCCGCGGCTTGTCTGCCATGTTCGTCTCTCCCCTGTCTCAGCCGCCGCAGCCGCCGATGGTGACCTTGACGGTCTTGCGCTCCGTGAAGAGCGAGCCGTCGCTCATCTTCGCGACCGCGATCACGTTCTGGGTCTGCGCCAGACGGATGCGGATCGACGCCTCGGCCTTGCCGGACATCGGCGTGAACATCAGCGTGGCGACGCCGGCGTTCGGATTGCCGTCGGCCACGAACAGCACTTCCTTGACGTAGTTGTCTGGTGTCATCGGGCTTTCGACCGAGAGCGCGAGCGGCACGGTGTTGCCGTTCTCGGCGATCTCAGGCAGATCGAGCGTGATCTTGCCCTTGGCCGCTTCCTTGCCGCCGGTGAACTTCTTGATCATCTCGGCCGCGTCGTTGCTCGGCTCGGCGTTGGCGGCCATCGGCAGCACCGTCAGGGCGACGAAACCGCCGCCGAGAAGGAACGCCTGTCGTCTGTTGATTGCGCCCATGCATCATCCTCCAGAGGCGGTTACTTCAATGTTTCGAGAAAGGCGACGACGTCCTCGACCTGCGCGGCGGTGAGGACGGGTTTGCCGACGAACTCCGGCCTGACGCGATTGAGTCCGTCGTTCTTGTAGAAGGCGGGCATCACCGTGTCGGTGAAGATGCGCTTGGGATCGGCGACGATCAGGCGCAATTGCGCCGTGTTGTAGCGGGTCGCGACGCCGTCGAGCGACGGACCGAACTCACCGTGAAACTCTTCCGACTTCAGCGACGACACCTGATGACAGGCGAGACAATTGCCCAGCGTCCGCGTCAAGAACACCTTCTTGCCGGCATCGGCATTGCCGGGCGCGCCCGTCAGCGATTTCGGAATGGCATAGTCGACGACATCGAGCCTGATCGGCTCGTCACCTCGCGCGGCTGCCGACAGCAACACGCAGAGCAAGGCGGCCGGAATCAAACGGCGCATGTTTCCACCCTGACCGACGAGGCGTCCCCTCGCCTTACGATGACACGACGGACTTACGATCCATCATATTCAAGAATTATGATTTGATAATGTGATTGGTGTCAAGCGTATTTCGATGCCGCACTGCACTCAACCCCTGGTCGAAGCGAGATAGTCGCGGAATGTACCGCGCTCATACGCCCTCTCGCGCACGAAGCGGAACATTGCGAGGAAATGCGGCGGCTTGAGATAGCCCGGCGCGCGCGCCACCTCGCGTGCGAGCGGCTCCTTCGCAGAGACCCCCTCGGCCGATGGCGGAAAGAACTGGAACGTCGGCGTGAAGCGGATCGCGTAACGCTCGGCGAGGTCCTTCTCGGTGAGCTCCTTGCCGTCGAAGTCGATCACCTTGCGCGCGCCGAGCAGGTTGAGCTGCAGCACTTCGAAATTGGCACGGATGTAGTCCGTGATCCCTTGGTCGGCAAAGTTCACCAGATGAGTCTCGCGGCAATACGGGCAGCCGCGCAACTCCCACATGATCGCAAGCCGCTTGCCTTCCAACGCCGCGCTTTCGAGATCTTCGCGCAGGTCCAGGAAGCTGTTGAGAAACCAGGACTGGTGATAGAGCCCGTCGTCGCCGAGCGCCGCGTCGGCCTGCGCCGGCGCTGACGCCGGGCCGACGGCCGCCGCAGCAGAGAGCAGCGCAACCAGATCGCGCCGCGTCATCGTCCGGTTCGTCGTCATCAGCCTGCTCGCGCGCTTTGCCAAGTCCACTTTGCCAAGTCCACGGAATTTCGATACATGATATTCGAATAACAGAATGTGAAAAGGACATTCGATGCTGCGCCGCGTCATCATGCTGTCGCTCGTGCTGTCATGCCTCACGCATGGCGTCCGTGGGCACGCCGAAGAGAACGCGGACGTTGCTGCCTTCATGCGCTCGGCGATGGCCAGCCTGCGCACAGCCGCGAGCTATGGCCGCACCGGCAATGTGGGCCTGGCCCAGATCGAGCTCGACGACGCCCGGACCGCCTGGGCCAGGCTCAGCCGGCTCGCCGAGCACTCCAATGCGCCCTATTCGGCGAAGTCCTTTGCAGAGTTGATCGCCACCGGAAACGATCGCCTGAAGCAGACGGACGAAGCGCTGACCGCAGGTGACGGGGCACGCGCTGCGGCGGCCATTGCCGCGTTGCGCCGGTCGCTTCACGCCCTGAGGCAGGACGCCGGCGTGGTCGAGCTCAGCGATTGCGTGTTCGACCTGTCACCCGTCATGGACGCGTTGCGCAACGCAGCTGCGCGGTTCGCAGCGAGCAAGGCCGAGCCTGGCGAGGTCGTCCAGGCCGGCACAGCGCTGCGCGACCGGCTGCAACGCTGCAACGGCCTCGCCGCGCCCGACGTGGCGCGCCAGGCCGAATTCCGCCGCCTGATCGACGGCGCCACGACGAGCGCCGGCGAAATCGGCCGCGCCGCGCGCGAGAGCGACGCCGGCCTGGTGCATCGCTATGAGATCGAACTGCAGTCCTTCGTCAATCTATTGGACTTCCGCTTCGGCTGATCAGCCGATGGTGGCGAGCGACGGAAAGCGCTCGAAGATCCATTCCGACATCCGCGGGATCACGCCGGCGAGAAAGGCCGCGCCGGTCAGGACGAGAAAGCCGCCCATCGTCTTCTCGACCAGGGGGAGATACGGCTTGATACCCTTGAGCATGGTCATGAACTGCCCCGTGAAGGCCGCGGCGATCAGGAACGGGATGCCGGTCCCGACCGAGTAGGCGGCGAGCAGCAGCGCGCCCTTGCCGACCGTCGCCTCCGCGCCGGCCATCATCAGCACGGCGGCAAGGACCGGCCCCGCGCACGGCGTCCAGCCGAAGGCGAAGGCAAGTCCCATCACGAACGCACCGAGCAGGCCGGCCGGCTTGCTTCCGACGTCGATCGTCGCGCTCCGGTACAGCAGCGGAATCCGGAGCACCCCGAGGAAATGCAGCCCCATCATGATGATGACGAGGCCGGCGAGGATGCCGAGCTGGCTGAGATGGCCGGCGATGAACCGTCCGAACACCGAGGCGGTGGCGCCAAGACCGACGAACACCAGCGAAAAACCGCCGACGAAGCACAGCGCCGTCAGCACCGTCCGCCGCCGCTGGGCCATGCTGGTTTCGCCGATCGCGTCGGCCGCCGAGACGCCGGCCATGTAGCACAGGAACGGCGGGACCAGCGGCAGAATGCACGGCGACAGAAACGACAACAGACCCGCGGCCAGCGCGGCACCCAGCGTGACGTCGAGATCCATCTTTCCTCCCGGTCGGCCAGCGCTACGTGCCCGGCCTGCCGGGCAGGATTCGGAAATCGCGCACTAGTACATATTCGAATTTAATGATAGATTGACCGACAAGTCCAGAGAGGATCTCGGCATGTCCAGCAGAAGTGCATCGCGCGGATTCGCAACGCTCGCAGGGGCGGTGGTGACCGGCATTTGCCTCTCGGCCCCGGCGTTCGCCTCCGAGCTCGTGATGTTCGAACGTCCGGGCTGCGGCTGGTGCGCCCGCTTCAACGCAGAAATCGGTCCTATCTACGACAAGACCGACGAAGGGCGCGCGCTGCCGCTGCGACGGGTCGACCTTGCCAAGCCGCTGCCGACGGATCTTTCCGGCATCGATCCGGGAGCGTTCACCCCGACCTTCGTGGTGGTCGAGCAGGGCCGCGAGATCGGACGCATCCGCGGTTATCCCGGCGATGCGTTCTTCTTTGGGCTGCTCGGCCGCATAATGAATGCTACAAGCGGGGCTCCGGCCCGCTCCTGACGCCAACCGAGGGATTCAGAATTCATGCCGCTGCCGAAGTTGAAGGACATCGAAACCTCTGCCGAGCTCGAGCAGATGATCGAGAAGGCGCGGGAAGCCAGCGAGATGCTGAAGGCGCTGTCCCACGAGTCCCGGCTTTTGCTGCTCTGCATCCTCGCCGAAGGCGAAAAATCCGTCACCGAGCTCGAGCAGTTCCTGGGCGAGCGGCAGTCGACGGTCTCGCAGCAGCTCGCCCGTCTCAGGCTCGACCGGCTGGTCACGACGCGGCGCGACGGCAAGACGATCTACTACAGCCTTGCGAGCGAAGATGTCCGCAAGATCCTGACGGCGATCTACGACGTCTATTGCGAGCCGGTCCGCAAGCGCCGCCGCTGACAGGTTGGCCCTCGCGGTCTCGGGCTTCGCATCGGCGCGCCCCGTAGGGGCGCAAGAGGTCTGGCGTCCCCGCCGTTCCTGGCGCACAATGCCGGGAAACCAACGAGGATGTCGGAGAGGAATGCTCAGCCCATCAGCACTGACGTTCATGTGTGGGCTGCTCGCGGGCGCCGTTCTCGGCGTCGCCGGTCGTGCCGGCCGCTTCTGTACGCTCGCGATGCTGGAGGACGCGTTCTTCGGCGCCGATACCCGACGACTCAAATCCTTCGCTCTGGCGGCGGCGGTCGCGCTGGTCGCAACCCAGTTGCTCGCCAGCTTCGGCCTGATCGACCTGTCGCGCTCGATCTACTTGACGTCGTCCATTCCGCTCGGCGGCGCCATCCTCGGCGGCCTGTCGTTCGGCATCGGGATGGCCCTGGTCGGCACCTGCGGCTTCGGGACGCTGGTCCGTATCGGCGGCGGTGATCTGCGCGCCATCGTCGTGTTTCTGGTGCTGGGCGTGTCAGCCCTGGCCGCGATGCGCGGGCTCACGGGATTCCTGCGCATCTCGCTGATCGAGCCGCTCTCCATACGCCTGCCCGAAACGATGACCCAGGGCATGGATATGCTGCTGTCGCCCGCACTTGGCTCATATGCGCGGCCGGCAACCGTTTCCGTCGCAGCGGTCGCGCTCGCGGCCTGGGCATTGGCCGACGGGCGCCTCGTGAGATCGCCGCGCCTGCTGCTCTCCGGCCTCGCCGTAGGCTGTGCGGTGGCGTTCGGCTGGTTCGCTACCAGCTGGCTCGGCAATGACGATTTCGATCCGGCGCGCGTGGCATCCCTGACCTTCGTTGCCCCGCTCGGCAATACCGTGCTCTACATCGCCACGCTGTCCGGCAGCCGGGCCGATTTTGCGATCGGCTCCGTCGCCGGCGTGATCCTGGGCTCGTTCGTCGCGGCAATGTTTTCGCGCGTCTTCCGCTGGGAAGCCTGCGATGACGCGCGCGAGCTGAAGCGTCACATGACCGGCGCGCTGCTGATGGGCACCGGCGGCATCATGTCGATGGGCTGCACGATCGGACAGGGCCTGTCGGCATTCTCGACGCTGGCGGTCTCGGCGCCGCTGACGATGCTGGCGATCACCTGCGGCGCACGGCTCGGCCTCGAATACACCATGACCGGCGAATGGCGCCCTGCCGTGCGCAACCTGCTGCGTCTGACTTCGTGACGGGTGGCTACGCTCTCGCAAGGTGCGAGCTTGCTCCCACGCTTGGCCAATGGCGTTGTGCCGCAGGCAGACGGACTGTGGATTTCGCCCGTTACCTCAATATTTCAGATTCAATGCAAGCATCGCAAATTGTCTGCCGACTTACACGGTCGTCTGGAACGCCGCCCCCCTGATAATCCCCGGATCTTCCGATGCCACGCTTCAGGGGGAGACGGCACTGTCCTCAGCTGCACAGCAGCTCACAGGGAGGAAGCGGCACAAACCAAAACTCCCGCAGCCTTATCGGCTACGGGAGTGTCGGTCTCAGTGGTTGCGGGGATAGGATTTGAACCTATGACCTTCAGGTTATGAGCCTGACGAGCTACCGGGCTGCTCCACCCCGCGTTAACTTGTGCGTCACCTTCAGAGAAGCGCCGGGCGGTCCTGGCAGACGCCTGAGGCGCTGCCGATCCATCCCAAAGGCTTCCTGAGAAGGCTTGAGCCCGCCGGCCGGGTCGGCCATCGGGTGCGGGCGGTATGTACCAATGCGAGGCCGGTTTGGAAAGGGCTTTCCGCAAGTTTTTTTGCCGGATTGTGACACCGCCCGCTACGAGCCTTGTTGCTCGAATTACATCGATAATCCAATCTCTTATGAGATCGGCCTGTTTGCCCGCCAGCATGAGGCGCACGGCCCAGGCTGGGAACAAGGACAAAGTTCCTCGAAGGGCGGCGGCAGGGATCGACGAACCACACACCCGCCAAACGGCTTGGTTCTACGGTATCGCCAGGCGGCGCAAAACCGATGCCGTGCTTGCCAAGGGTTCCGCAACGCGGCAGCTTTAAGCCAACCAGAATGACGGCCCTGCACGCGGCCGCGGTACACGCGAGGAGACGTCCATGGACCAGTCCGTGAAGAGCCCAGCCCTCTCGGCACTCGACGACGCGTTCCAGGCGCAGGTCGAGGCCTCCCGCAATGCGCCTCCACCCGCCCTCGCGGCGCGGCTGGACGGCCTGAGGCGGCTCCGAGCGATGCTGTCGGACAACGAGAAGCGCCTGGAGCAGGCGATCTCGGCCGATTTCGGCCACCGCTGCGCCGTCGAGACGACGATTGCCGAAACGCTGTTCCTGCAGGCCGAGATCAGGCACACGCTCAAGGTGCTGCCGCGCTGGATGGCGCCGCGGCGCATCGCCACCGCGCTGCAGTTCTGGCCGGCGCGCAACCGCCTGATTCCGCAGCCGCTCGGCGTGGTCGGTATCATCGCGCCGTGGAATTACCCGCTGCAGCTGACGCTGGCGCCGGCAATCGGCGCGCTCGCCGCCGGCAACCGGGTCATGATCAAGCCGAGCGAACTGACGCCGCACTTCTCGGCGCTGCTCAAGGAGCTGATCGCGGCGAATTTCGACCCGGCCCAGCTCACCGTCACCGGCATCGACAACGGCATCGCGGAGGCCTTTGCGGCGCTGCCCTTCGATCATCTCGTCTTCACCGGCTCGACCCGCGTCGGCCGCATCGTCGCTGAGGCCGCCGGACGCAACTTGACCCCGGTGACGCTCGAGCTCGGCGGCAAGTCACCGACCATCGTCGACGTCTCCGCCAACATCGACGAAGCCGCGGAGCGGATCGCCTATGCCAAGCTGCTCAACGCCGGCCAGACCTGCATCGCGCCGGACTACGTGTTCGTGCCCGAGCCGCAACGCGACGCATTCGCGGGCAAGCTGCACCGGCACATGCTGCAGATGTTCGGCACCAACCCGGCCAATGCCGATTACACGTCGATCATCTCCGAGCGGCACTATGCCCGGCTGGAAGGATTGCTGCGCGACGCGATCGCGCGCGGCGCCAAGACGCTGAGCACGACCAGTCCGGAAGATCCGGCCTGGAAGAAGCTGCGGAAATTTCCACCGACCGTCGTGGTCGGTGCAACCCCGGACATGGCGATCATGCAGGAGGAGATCTTCGGTCCCCTGCTGCCCATCATGACCTATCGCCAGTCCGACGAGGTGATCCGCCACATCAACGCCCACGACCGGCCGCTCGCGCTGTACTGGTTCGGCAGTGACGCTGCGGCCCGTGACACGGTGCTGGCGCGCACCGTCTCCGGCGGCGTCACCATCAACGACTGCCTGCTGCATTTTGCGCAGATGAACCAGCCGATGGGCGGCGTCGGCGCCTCCGGCACCGGCCACTATCACGGCGAATGGGGCTTCAACAGCTTCAGCAAGCTGAAGCCGGTGTTCTACCGCTCGCCCTTCAACCGCATGAAGGATCTCTATCCTCCCTACGGCGCCAGCATCGCCCGAATCGAAAAGCTGCTGCGATTCCTGTCCTAGCCACACCAATCGTCATTCCGGGGCGCGCAAAGTGCGAACCCGGAACCCCGAGATGATGGGGTGCAAGCCTAGCCCAATGGTTTCGCCAGCTGCGCGCGGCGCCGCCCCTTGGAATGACATTCAAACAACAAGCAAGACAACATCAGGGAGAGATGCGTGACGGACGAGGTCGATTTCATCGTCGTGGGCGGCGGCAGCGGCGGCGCAACGGTTGCCGGCCGCCTGTCGGAAGATCCGGCGACATCCGTGGCGCTGCTCGACGCCGGGGGACGCAACGACAACTGGATCGTAACCACGCCCTACATGCTGTTCCTGATGGTCGCGGGGCCCGTCAACAACTGGTCTTTCACCACCGTGCCGCAAAAGGGCCTGGACGGGCGCAGCGGCTATCAGCCGCGCGGCCGCGGGCTCGGCGGCTCCTCGGCGATCAACGCCATGGTCTACATCCGCGGCCACCGCGCCGACTACGATCATTGGGCTGCACTCGGCAATCCCGGGTGGTCGTATGACGACGTACTGCCCTACTTCAAGCGCTCCGAGAACAATGCCGAGTTCGACGGCGAGTATCATGGGCGATCGGGACCGCTGCCCGTCAACCGGCTGCGGACCGACAATCCCGTGCACGAGATCTTCCTCCAGGCCGCGCGCGAAGCGCAGTTTCCGATCCGCGACGACTTCAATGCCGAGACGCAGGAAGGGCTCGGGCTCTATCAAGTCACGCAAGCCAATGGCGAGCGCTGGAGCGCGGCACGGGCCTACATCCAGCCGCATCTCGGCAGCCGCAGCAACCTGCGGGTCGAGACCTCGGCGCATGCCTCGATGATCCTGTTCGAGGGCAAGCGCGCGGTCGGCGTGAAGTATCGCCAGGGCAAGGAGGTCAAGGAGATCCGCTGCCGACGTGAAGTGATCCTCGCCTCCGGCGCGTTCCAGACCCCGCAATTGCTGATGCTGTCGGGCATCGGCGACGCGAGCGCCCTGGCGCGGCTCGGCATCGCCAGCATCCACCATCTGCCGGGTGTCGGACAGAACCTGCAAGATCATCCGGATTTCATCTTCGCCTACACCTCCGACAACCCCAATTTCTCTTCCCTGTCGCCGAAAGGCCTGCGTCGGCTGCTGGCGGGCATCGGCCAATATCGCCGCGAGCGCCGCGGCGTCCTGACCTCGAACTTCGCCGAATGCGGCGGCTTCCTGAAGACGCGGCCCGATCTCGACATCCCCGACATCCAGCTGCATTTCGGCATGGCCGTCACCGACGATCACGGCCGCAAGCGCCATGGCAACGGCTTCTCCTGCCATTTCTGTCTGCTGCGGCCGAAGAGCCGCGGCACGGTCGGTTTGAGGAATGCCGATCCGCTCGCCGCGCCGCTGATCGATCCCAACTTCCTGGGCGAGGCCGAGGATCTCGAGACCATGGTGGCCGGCTACAAGACGACGCAGCGGCTGATGCAGACGCCGGCGATGCGCAGCCTCGGCAAGCGCGACCTGTTTACGTCGGACGTCAGGACCGACGACGACATTCGCGCCGTCATGCGCGCCCGCGTCGATACGGTCTACCATCCTGTCGGCACCTGCAAGATGGGCGTCGACGATCCACTCGCCGTCGTCGATCCCAAGTTGAAGGTGCATGGTCTCTCCGGCCTGCGCGCGGTCGATGCCTCGATCATGCCGACCCTGATCGGCGGCAACACCAATGCGCCAACCATCATGATCGGCGAGAAGGCCGCCGACATGATCAGGAGCGAGCTGAAAGGCTGAGTCCGCTTGCCATCGAGGGATATCAACCTGCGGATCAGCAGGGCCTCACGTCAGCAGGAAGCCGCCATCCACCGTGACGACGCTGCCGGTCATGTAGCGCGAGGCGCTGGACGCCAGCAGCAGGATTGCGCCGTCGAGATCGCTCTCATGGCCGACGCGCCGCTGCGGGATGCGCTTGATCAGCTTCTCGCCCGCAGGCGTCTCCCAGACGTTGTGATTGATGTCGGTGTCGATATAGCCGGGCGCCAGTGCGTTGACGCGGATGCCGCTCGCCGCAAGCTCCAGCGCCAGCGCCTTGGTCGCCTGCACCACGCCGGCCTTGGAGATCGCATAAGGCGAGATGAACTTGACGACGCTGAAGCCGAGCACCGAGGCGATGTTGATGATGTTGCCGCCGGCCTTGCGCGCCGTCATGCGCCGCGCCGCTTCGGTTGCAGCGAAATAGGCGCCCTTCAGATTGGCGCCGATCACGGCGTCCCAATCCGCTTCGCTCTGCTCGACAGCGAGCTTCTCCACGGCGATTCCGGCGTTGTTGATCAGCACCGTGACGGGCCCGAGCGCGGCTTCGGCGACATCCATGCCCCTGGCTATCGACGTCGTGCTCGTCACGTCCATCTCGACCGCGGCGGCGCGACCACCCCTGGCCCTGATCTCCTCCTCCAGCGCCTTGAGCTTGCCGGTCTGGCGCGCCGCGAGCGCAACGGCGGCGCCATGCGCCGATAGAACCCGCGCGAACTGCCGGCCGAGTCCCTGGCTCGCGCCGGTGATCAGGATCACCTCGCGGCTGACATCGAACAGGTCGGACATGGTCCCTCCCACAGCTTCCTCATTTGTTGCAGCGCATTGATACAGACGATTTGAAACAGCGCAAACCGGAATCGTTTACCGGACCGGCCTACAACCGCGGCGGAGCACCCATGAACGCTTTCGACCTCGCCGCTTGTGCAGCACTGATGGTTGCCGTCTACAGCGGCTTCTCGACCGGGCTGTTGCGCAGCGCCATCACGATTCTGGCCTACCTGCTCGCGATGCCGCTGGCGATGGGCGCTGTCGCGGCGATGAGCCCGCAACTGCGCGACATGCACGGGACTCCGCTGGCACAGAACTGGCTGCAGTTCTTCGCCGCCTTCGTCGTCATCGGCATGGCGCTGGGCAAGATCGGCCGCATCCTGCTCGACGAAGCGATCGGTTCCGAGGCCGGCTTCGGCGATCGGCTCGGGGGCGCTCTGCTGGGCGCAGTGCGCACCGGCATGGTCGCGACCACGCTGGTTCTGGTGTTCGACAGGATCGTTCCACCCGAGCGTCAGCCGCGCTTCCTCGAGGGATCACGCCTGCGGCCGATGCTCTCGCTCGCAGGCGCAAACGGCTTCCGCTCGCTGCCTCCGGAGGTCGCAAGCCTGATCGACCGGCTGAAGCAGGAACGGCGCATCTGACGGACACGGCGGCGCCGCCTCTCCCGTCATAGCGAGCCATGCAATTCGGCACAGGCCGGCTGCTCTTATCAGCGGCAATTCGGTTGGCTAGAATGCGCCTATCTTTCTTCCAGCCTCACTGACATATCGGAGTGATCAATCGTGGATCTCGGGATCAAGGGCCGCCGCGCCATCGTCTGCGCCTCCAGCAAGGGCTTGGGCCGCGCCTGCGCCATCGCGCTGGCCAATGAAGGCGTACATGTCACGATCACGGCGCGCGGCGCCGAAGTGCTGGCGAAGACCGCGGCCGAGATCCGCGCTGCCAATCCTGGCGTCACCGTGACGGAAGTGGCGGGCGACATCACCACGCCCGAGGGCCGCGCCGCCGTGCTGAAGGCCTGCCCGGATCCGGACATCCTGATCAACAATGCCGGCGGCCCGCCGCCCGGCGATTTTCGCAACTGGACCCGCGACGACTGGATCAAGGCGCTCGACGCCAACATGCTGACGCCGATCGAGCTGATCAAGGCGACCGTCGACGGCATGATGGCGCGCAAGTTCGGCCGCATCGTCAACATCACCTCGGCCGCGGTGAAGGCGCCGATCGACATTCTCGGCCTCTCCAACGGCGCCCGCGCCGGCCTCACCGGCTTCGTCGCCGGCCTGTCGCGCAAGACCGTGATCAACAACGTCACGATCAATGCGCTGCTGCCGGGGCCGTTCGAGACCGACCGCCTGCTCTCGACGGCAAAGGGCGAGGCCGAGAAGCGCGGTGTCACGCCGGAGCAGATCCTCGCCGACCGCGCCAAGACGAACCCTGCAGGTCGCTTCGGCGATCCCGAGGAATTTGGACTCGCCTGCGCCTTCCTGTGCGGCGCCAAGGCCGGCTACATCACCGGCCAGAACATCCTGCTCGACGGCGGCGCCTTCCCAGGCACGCTGTAAGACAGACTTCCTTGGGCGGTCTGGCGCGGAAACCTGCTACGCCGATCCCGGGCTTTCACCTCGCCCCGCTTGCGGGGAGAGATCGGATTGCATCGCGAGATGCAATCCGGGTGAGGGGGCTCTCCGCGAACGCGGTGTCTGTGGAGAGTCCCCCTCACCCCAACCCTCTCCCCGCAAGCGGGGCGAGGGAGCGCAGTGCCGGCGCAATAGGAATTCGAATCCAACTAATAAAGCTGTGAGTTCTGTTTGCCATCCGCGCTATGAATACAGCGACTCTGCCTTTCCGAACGACCTACCGCTTCGTGGTCTCGTCCTCGTCGCGCTGGCTTGGGCTCGACGAATCCGCCGTGGTGCGGCCTTCGGTCCAATCGATGCCGAACGCATCGAGGCCCTCCGCCAGCAGGTCGCCGAGCATCGGCTCGCCCAGCAGATAACGCGCGGTGTGGCGGTCGCGCTGGCCGGCGGCCTCGCGGCGCAGATCGTCCCACTCGTCGATATCGCCGTCGCCGCGGCCGAGCCGCATCAAGGCGACGAGATCGGTCTGCTCGTCCTCGGTCATCGCGTTGATGAAACCGGTGATCTCGCGCACCACAGGATCATCGCCGCTATCCTGGAGCACGTCGACCATGTCGTCATCGACAGCATTCGAGCCGGATTCCTCATCGGTTGCCTGCTCCTTGACGTCGAACTCGCGCGCCTTTTCGATCAGGAAGGCGACCTTCTCGGGCGATATCGTCAGCTCTGGCATGGCGTTCTCCTCATGGACGGAATGCAGCAACGCTTGTTCCGGGCAGTTGATCCATTGCGCCGGAATAAGCCACGCGGCATCGTGACCGGCATCAAGAATACGACGAGGAAGCGCGCATGTCTTGGACGATCGGCCGGGTCAGGATCACCAAATTCGTCGAGCTGGAGACTGTCGGCGGCACCCGCTTCATCCTGCCGCAGGCAACGCCCGAGGCGATCCGCGAGCTGTCCTGGCTCGCGCCCGATTTTGCGACCGATGAAGGCCGGCTGAAGATGTCGATCCACACCCTGGTGCTGGAAACACCGACGATGCGGATCGTGGTCGACACCGGGCTCGGCAACGACAAGCAGGGCCGCAGCGTGCCAATGTGGAACAACCGCGCGACACCGTTCCTGGAGACGATGAGCGCTGCTGGCCTCCCGCCTGAGAGTATCGACATGGTGATCTGCACCCACCTCCATGTCGACCATGTCGGATGGAATACGCGGCTGGTCGACGGCCGCTGGGTCCCGACCTTTGCCAATGCGCGCTACGTCTTCGGCCGCAGCGAATATGAGCATTGGCGCGATCACAGCGAGGCCGCCGACGAGACCGCGACCTTCGCCGATTCCGTGCAGCCGATCGTTGCGGCCGGACGTGCGGAGCTCGTCGGAAGCGAGGCTGTGATCACCGACGAGATCACGCTGATCCCGACGCCGGGCCACAGCCCCGGTCATGTCAGCCTGCACATCCGCTCGGATGGCGCGCAGGCCCTGCTCACCGGGGACGTCGCCCATCATCCCTGCCAGATGGCGCATCTCGGTTGGAGCTCGACGGTCGATTCCGATCCGGCGCAGGCGATCGCGACCCGGCGGGCGCTGTTCTCGCGTTTTGCCGACACTGAGACGCTGGTGATCGGCGGCCATTTCCATGCCGGCCATATCCGGCGGGACGGCGCCGCCTTCCGCTTCGAGGCATTACAGGGCAGCGGCGACGCATAGCCCGCGAGGTTGAATTTCCTCCCGCCATGCTCCATGACAGGGCTCTGGAATACCAAGGAATTGAGGGAGAGAAACCAATGAAGCTTGTTCGCTACGGCGAGAAGGGCGCGGAAAAGCCGGGCCTGATCGACGCATCCGGCCAGTTGCGCGACCTGTCGGCGCATGTGAAGGACCTCGACGGCGCCGCCTATGCGCCGGAGTCCCTGAAGAAGCTCGCCGCGCTCGATCCGGCCTCCCTGCCCGCCGTCTCCGGCAAGCCGCGGCTCGGCGCCCCCGTCACCGGCATCTCGAAATTCGTGGCGATCGGTCTCAACTACTCCGACCATGCCAAGGAGACCGGCAACCCGATTCCGGCCGAGCCGATCTTCTTCCTGAAAGCCAACACCGCGCTGTGCGGCCCCTATGATCAGGTCGAGAAGCCGCGCGGCTCGACCAAGCTCGACTGGGAGGTCGAGATCGCCGCCATCATCGGCACCCGCGCCAAATACGTCTCCGAGGCGGAGGCGCTGAACCACATCGCCGGCTACACGATCTGCAACGACGTGTCCGAGCGCAACTTCCAGATCGAGCGGCTTGGCCAGTGGACCAAGGGCAAGTCGCACGACACGTTCGGCCCGGTCGGCCCGTGGCTCGTCACCAAGGACGAGATTCCAGACGTGCAGAACCTGTCGATGTGGCTCGACGTCAACGGCCAGCGCCGCCAGACCGGCACCACCGCGACGATGATCTTCTCGATGGCGAAGTGCATCTCCTACGTCTCGCAGTTCATGACGCTGCTGCCCGGCGACATCGTCACCACGGGCACGCCTCCGGGGGTCGGCATGGGCATGAAGCCGCCGACCTTCCTCAACGTCGGCGACGTCGTCACGCTCGGCATCGAGCGCCTCGGCGAGCAGCGCCAGGAGATCATCGAGGCGTAAGGCGCGATATCGACTTGTGAGTCATTCCGGGATGGCGCGTAGCGCCAGACCCGGAATCTCGAGATTCCGGGTTCGATGCTTCGCATCGCCCCGGAATGACCAGCCAGAGGACACTACCGATGAAACTCACCTTCTCGCCCGCCTCGCCGTTCGCCCGCAAGGTGCGCATCGCCGCCATCGAGCTCGGGCTGATCGACAAGATCGAATTCATGGCCGCAGCGGTGACGCCGGGCCAGGCCAATGAGGAGTATTCGAAGATCACGCCGCTGAAGAAGCTGCCGGTGCTGATCCTCGACAACGGCGACGTGATCCTGGATTCCTATGTGATCGTCGAGTATCTCGACGAGCTCGCCGGCGGCAACAAGCTCATTCCGGCATCGGGTCCCTCGCGCTGGAAGGTGAAGAGCGAGCATTCGATGCTGCAGGGCATGCTCGATTCGATGCTGCTATGCCGCTACGAGGCGATGGTGCGCCCGGAGGGCCTACGCTGGCAGGCGTGGTCCGACGACCACTGGAATCGCGCCTGGATGGGCATGGCCCGCTTCAATGCGCAGAGCGACCTGATGACGCGGCCGTTCGACATCGTTTCGATCGGACTCGTCTGCGTGCTCGGCTATGCTGATTTCCGGTTTGCGGATTGCGGCTGGCGCAAGGCGTTTCCGACGCTCGACGCGTTCCACAACAAGATGCTGGAGCGGGAATCGGTGAAGGTCTCGGTGCCGCCGGCGGCTTGATCGCCGAACAGGAGCTGACGTGACGCTGACATTCTCGGTTGCAGACACGACCATTTATCGCATCATCGAGCAGGAAACCACGTTCCTGCCGGCGCGCGAGATGTTTCCGGGGCTGACGTCGGAGATGCTGGCAGCGGAACGCAGCGCGCTGCAGGCGGCCGGTGCCCTCGATGCGCAGGACACGCTGATCCTGTGCTTTCAGTCCTACGTGGTGAGGACGCCTCACCACACCATCCTGATCGACAGCTGCATCGGCAACGACAAGCCGCGCGCGCGGCCGGTCTGGAACATGAAGACCGACGACACCTACATCCGGGCGCTTGCGACTGCGGGCGTGTCGGTCGACGACATCGACGTCGTGATGTGCACCCATCTGCACACCGATCATGTCGGCTGGAACACGCGGCTCGACAACGGCCGCTGGGTGCCGACCTTTCCGAATGCGCGCTACGTCTTCGCGCAGCGCGAATATGATTACTGGGTGGCGCAGAACGCCAAGGCCGAGGTGCCTCCATTCGCCGACAGCGTGCTGCCGGTGGTCGAGGCCAAGCGCGCCGACATCGTGAAGGATGGATTCGCGATCGGCGATCACGTCCGCCTGCTGCCGACGCCGGGGCACACGCCCGGCCATGTCGCGGTCGCCGTCGGCAAGGGCAAGGACGACGCGGTGTTCTCCGGCGACCTGATGCACTCGCCGCTGCAGCTTGGGCTTCCCGAGCTGTCGCCGAAATTCGACGTCGATCCGGCGCAGGCCGCAGCGACGCGGCGCACCTTTCTCGATCGCTATTGCGACACGGCGACGCTGTGCTGCACGGCCCATTTTCCCTCGCCCTCGGTCGGGCGTATCAGGCGCAAGGGCAACGGCTTCGCCTGCGAGACCGTGTAACGCTCGCAGATCTCAGTCGACGATGAACAGCTTGGCGCCTTTCGGCGTAAAGGACCGATGGGCAGCGTCGCCGAAATCGGAGACCTGATAGCTCATGCCCGCCGACAGAGTGAACCTGCGGCCGTCCTTGAGCTCGCTCTCGAGCTCGCCTTCCAGCACCAGCAGGATGTGGCCGCGATCGCACCAATGATCGGCAAGATAGCCCGGCGTGTACTCGACCTGCCGCACCCGGATGTCGCCGATCATCAGCGTCCGCCAATAGGCCGTGCCCTGCTCTCCCGGATGCTCGGTCACGGGAACGGCCGACCAGTCGGTCACGGTGAAGGGAAGGGTCGGAATTTTCATCGGCGCGCTCTGCTCGGAGATGGGTTGGCGGGGTCGAGACCGCGCCACCGCATAGAGCGAACCGCGCCGGAGATCAAACCCGCCTTCCAGTCGCGTTCTGCCGTCAATCGAACAGGCTGGGCGTATGGTTCACCGCGGCGCCCTCGATCGCCAGCATCCTCAGCTTGGTGTCGACGCCACCATTGGCGGAGAAGCCGCCCGGCTTGTTGCCGGCCGCGAGCACGCGATGGCATGGCACCACGATGGGACACGGGTTGCGGCCCAGCGCCTGACCGACCTCGCGCGACAACTCGACGCCGCCGAGCTGTTTGGCGATGTCGCCATAGGTCAGGGTCCGGCCCGGCGGGATCCGGCGCGCGATGTCGTAGACGCCGCGCTGGAATGCGCTGACGCCGTCGAGATCGAGAGCCACGTCGGTGAGATCATCCGGCTCTCCGGCCAGTAGCGCCTTGACGCGGGTGATGACGCGCTGCACATGCGCCGGCGGCTCATCCTCGGCGATGCCCGGGTGGCGCTGCTGCATCCGGGTCCGGGTCTGCGCGACGCCGCCCATCGGCAGTTGCACCGCGTTGATTCCGCGTGGTCCCCAGGCGATCGCGCAAGTGCCGATCGCGGTCTCGAAAAGTGCGTAGAAGTGGTCAGACATGGCGGGCTCCATCGTCGATCTGCCCCGTATCATCTGCCAGTCAAAATAGGCTTGGAGAATGTTGCGATCCACCCGGATTCTGCCAATGTCGACAGCGGAAGCACCGTGACGCCCATCGGCAGGCCGAGAGGATGGGAGCACGACGCAGAGGCAGCCCGGCGCAAAGAGCGGGCGCCCCGTCCGAGGAAGCCAAGGCGAGGGAGAAGGACATGAAGCTGACCCCGGAGCAGATTGCATTCTTCAACCGCGAGGGCTGGCTGTTCCTGCCCGAGTTGTTCAGCCCGGAGGAGACCGCGTTCCTCGCCCACGAGGCGGAGGCGATCTACGCCGCCAACAGGCCCGAGGTCTGGCGCGAAAGGAGCGGCGCGCCGCGCACGGCGTTTGCCGCCCATCTCTACAACGACGCCTTCCGCGTGCTCGCGGCGCATCCGCGCATGATCGAGCCGATCGAGCAGATCTTCGGCGAGAAGGTCTACATGCATCAGTTCAAGATCAACGCCAAATCGGCCTTCACCGGCGATGTCTGGCAATGGCACCAGGACTACGGCACCTGGAAGCGCGACGACGGCATGCCGGAACCGCGCGCGATGAACATCGCGATCTTCCTCGACGAGGTCATGCCGATCAACGGCCCCTTGATGCTGGTGCCGCGCAGCCAGCATGCCGGCGACCTCGAGGCGTCGCACGATCTCGCGACGACGTCCTATCCATTGTGGACCTTGGACGAGGCGACGGTGACGCGGCTGGTCGCGGAAGGCGGCATCGTCGCGCCAACCGGAAAGCCGGGCGGCATGCTGATGTTCCACGGCAATCTTGTGCACGGCTCCGCCGGCAACATCACACCCTATCCGCGCAAGATCGTGTACCTCACACTCAACGCCGTCTCGAACCATATCCGCACGCCCACGCGGCCCGACTACATCGCGCATCGCGATTTCGCGCCGATTGTGACGCTGCCGGACGATGCGCTGCTACAACTGGCGCGGGCGCATTGCGAAGCGGCGGAGTAGAGGCAGACAATCGCGCTACGAAGAGAGTCGTCATGCCCGGGCTTGACCCGGGCATCCATCAATCAGGACTACGACCCCCGTTGGAGATGGACGGCCGGGTCAAGCCCGGCCATGACGGGGAAACTGATAGCCGCCCTACCGCGCCTCCAAGAAATGCTGGAATTCTCCAATGAACCTCCACGCCCTCCTCCAAGCCCGCAATGCCTCCGGCAAGCCCGTCCGCGTGGCACTGATCGGCGCCGGCAAGTTCGGCTCGATGTTTCTGGCGCAGGTGCCGCACGTCGCGGGCCTCGAGGTCCCCGTCGTCATCGACCTCGATCCCGAGCGCGCCCGCGACGCGTGCCGGACGGTCGGCTGGAGCGCCGAGCTAATCGCGCGCACGAATTTCAGCCCCGATGGTTCGAAGGCGACGGGTGACGGCGTTGATGTCGTTGTCGAAGCGACCGGCAATCCTGCTGCCGGCATCCGCCATGCGCGCGCCGCGATCAAGGCTGGCAAGCACATCGTGATGGTCAATGTCGAGGCCGACGTGCTGGCCGGGCCGCTTCTTGCGGAAGAGGCGCGCAAGGCGGGCGTGGTCTATTCGCTGGCCTATGGCGACCAGCCGGCGCTGACAGCCGAGCTCGTCGACTGGGCACGCGCGACCGGCTTCCACGTCGTCGCGGCCGGCAAGGGCACGAAATATCTGCCGGCCTATCACGACGTGACGCCGGACGGCGTCTGGCAGCATTACGGGCTGACGGCGGGCGAAGCACAGTCTGCCGGCATGAATCCGCAGATGTTCAATTCCTTCCTCGACGGCACCAAGTCGGCCATCGAGATGGCCGC